>ONSJ01000001.1 GCA_900320515.1 uncultured Methanobrevibacter sp.
GCTAAACAAGCTGAAGAAGCATTAGAAACCGCACAATCTACTGGTAAAGTAGCAAAAGGTACTAACGAAGTAACCAAATTTATCGAAAGAGGAGATGCAGCATTAGTTGTTATCGCAGAAGATGTTGATCCTGCTGAAATCGTTGCACACATTCCTGTATTAGCTGATGAAAAAGAAATTCCTTATGTTTACTTACCAACCAAAGAACAAGTGGGTATCGCTGCTGGTTTAACTGTTGGTACTGCTTCCGCATGTATTGTTGATGCTGGTGACGCTGAAGCTGCTGTAACTGAAATCGTAGAAAAAGTTGCTGAATTAAAAGAATAGATAAATTCTTTTAAGGATTTTTACGGTGATTTAAATGGAAGAAGGAACTCCTGCTGAAGTCATTGAAGTTTTAAAAAGAACTGGTATGACTGGTGAGGTTATGCAAATCAAATGCAGAATCCTCGATGGTAGAGACAAAGGAAGAATTTTAACAAGAAACATTATGGGTCCTGTAAGAAAAGGCGACATTTTAATGTTACTTGATACTATTAGAGAAGCTAAAGAAATTAGAACTCCTTAAGAAGGTGTAAAAGCATGAGAACTTGTTCATTCTGTAATAAAGAAATAGAAGAAGGTACAGGAAAAATGTACGTTAAAAGAGACGGTTCAATTTATTTCTTTTGTAGCAGCAAATGCGAAAAAAATATGATTAAACTCGGAAGAGTTCCAAGAAAAGTTAAATGGGTTAAACAATGATTCAAAAAAGTTTTGTAATGATGAAACCAGACGCTGTTCAAAGACGTCTCATGGGTAAAATATTATCCCGTTTTGAAGATAAAGGTCTTCAAATCGTAGCATGTAAATTAATTCAAATTGATGAAGATTTAGCAAAAACTCATTATGGAGAACACGCTGAAAAACCATTTTTCCCAAGTTTAGTTGAGTATATTACTTCTTCACCATGCCTTGCAATGGTAATTCAAGGAGAAGAAGCTATTACCACTATCAGAAAAATCGTTGGAGCAACCAATCCTTTAGAAGCAGATCTTGGAACAATTAGAGGAGACTTTGGTATGGATACCGGAAGAAACATTATTCATGCATCAGACGCTCCTGAATCTGCAGAAAGAGAAATTGGTCTTTTCTTTAATGAAGACGAAATTTGTGATTATCAAATTATCGATAATGACTTAATTTATGAATAAATTTAGATTTTAAAAGCATTTATTATTAAAGAAGATATTATGAGAATCAGATCCCCAATCGTATCAGTTTTAGGACATGTAGACCATGGAAAAACTACATTATTAGATTATATTAGAGGTAGTGCTATTGCTGATAAGGAAGCAGGAGGCATTACACAACATATTGGTGCTACAGAAATCCCGAATGATACAATTGAAGAAATCTGTGGGAATTTTATATCACGATTGTCTATCAAAGATTTAATACCAGGATTATTTTTCATTGATACTCCGGGTCACGCTGCATTCACCAGTTTAAGAAAACGTGGTGGCGCTTTAGCGGATTTAGCTGTTTTAATTCTTGATATTAATGATGGTTTTAAACCACAAACTTATGAGGCAATAAATATTCTTAAGATGTATAAGACTCCTTTTATTGTTGTTGCAAATAAAATCGACATGATTTTCGGTTGGGAAACACATGAAGGGGCATCCTTTAAGGAATCCTTTAATCAACAGGCTCCAAGCGTACAGCAGACTTTGGACACCAAAATTTATGAGATTGTTGGTACTCTTCACAAAGAGGGATTCCAGTCCGAAAGATTTGACAGGATCAGTAATTTCGCTTCACAAATCAGTATTATTCCGATTAGTGCTAGGTCTGGTGAAGGGATTATTGAAGTTCTGGCAATGCTTTTGGGTCTTGCTCAGGAATATTTAACAGAACAGCTTGAAATTAATGAAGATGCTCCGGCTAAAGGTACCGTACTTGAAATCAAGGAAGAAGTCGGTTTAGGTCTTACTATTGACAGTATCATTTACGATGGTGTTTTGCGAACTAATGATGAAATAGCTTTAATGACCTCTTCAAATGAGGTTTTAACAACTAAGATTAGGTCTATCTTAAGGCCACTTCCACTTGAAGAAATGAGGGATTCCAAAAAGAAATTCCAAAAGTTCGACGAAGTTGTTGCGGCTGCAGGTATTAAGATAGCTGCTCCTAATTTGGATGATGTTATTTCCGGTTCTCCTTTAAGAGTATTGAATGATGAGGAGGATGTGGAAGAGGAAATCCTAAAGGAAATTGAAGATATCACAATCAGCACTGATGATGAAGGTGTTTTGGTTAAAGCGGATACTTTAGGTTCTCTTGAAGCTATTGTTAAATTGCTTAAGGAATTGGATATTCCTATTCGTGAAGCGGACATCGGTGATGTAAATCGTAGAGATATAATCAATTCATCTATTGCTTTAAACGAAAATGATGCACACGGTGCTATCATTGCTTTCAATGTAAATGTTAACTCTAATTCTGTTGAGGACTTAGAAAATTCAGATGTTAAACTATTCCAGGGCGATGTAATCTATCAGATTATTGAAGATTATGAAGCATGGATTGATGAAATGGAACAAGCAAAGAAAAAGGCATTTTATGATGCTATCATTAAGCCTGCTAAATTCATGTCTTTGCCTAAATTGGTTTTCCGTCAAAGCAAACCCGCCATTATTGGAATTGAATCTATTAGCGGTACAGTTAAACAGGGTCAAACATTAATCAATAAGAATGGTGACTATGTTGGTGTTATAGCAAGTATGGAAGATAAGGGTGAAACATTACCTTCTATCCCTAGAGGTCAAAGGGTGGCTATGGCAATTAAAGATGCTGTTGTTGGAAAACATTTTGATGAAGGGGACGAATTATATGTTGATGTTCCAGAAAAGCATTATAAATTCATTGAAAGGGAATTCAAGGAGAAATTAACAGAAGATGAATTTGAAACTTTATATGAATTTGTTGAAATAAAACGTAAACAAGATCCAGATTGGGGTAAATTTGGTCTTTTCGAATAATAAATTATGATTATAAAAATTATGGAGGAATACCATGGCATTCAAAATTGTTGTGTCTCAAAAAGCTGAAACTTATCAAATGGAAGTTGAAGATGCTAAAGCACTTAACGGTTTAGTCATCGGCGATGAATTTGATGGTTCTATTGTTGGTTTAGATGGTTACACTTTAAAAATAACTGGTGGTAGTGATAAAAACGGTTTCACCATGAAAAAAGATGTTCCAGGTACCAGAAGAATAAAAAGTTTATTAACTGGTGGTACAGGATATCATCCAAAAGCAGATGGTGTTAAAAGAAGAAAAACCGTTAGAGGAAACACTATTGCTGATGATATAGTACAAATCAATACTGTAGTTACTGAAGCTGGTAGCAAATCAATAGCTGATATTCTTGGTGCTGGTGAAGAAGAGGAAGAATAGTTCTACTATTTTTCTCATTACTTTAACTTATAATAAAAAGGTGGTTATCTGTGAACGTACAGTCAGATGTTAACATAGGTTTAGTTGGTCACGTAGACCACGGTAAGACTACTCTTACTAAGGCATTATCAGGTGTATGGACTGATACTCACAGTGAGGAAACAAAAAGAGGTATTTCAATTCGTTTGGGTTATGCAGACATTGAATTCAAGAAATGTCCTAACTGCGATGAACCTGAATGTTACACTACTTCTGATAAATGTGAAATCTGTGGGAGCGAAACTGAATTAATAAGAAAAGTATCTTTTGTTGATGCTCCAGGTCACGAAACTCTTATGGCAACTATGTTATCTGGTGCTGCAATTATGGATGGTGCAGTGTTAGTAATTGCTGCAAATGAGTCTTGTCCACAACCACAAACCAAAGAACATCTAATGGCACTTGATGTAATCGGTGTTAAGGATGTTATTGTAGTTCAAAATAAAATTGATATTGTTTCAAAAGAAAGAGCTATTGAAAGTTATAATGAAATCAAGGAATTTGTTAAAGGTACCTGTGCAGAGGATGCTTTAATAATACCTGTATCCGCTCAACAAGGCGCTAACATGGATATCTTAATCGAAAACATGCTCAAGCAAATTCAACCTCCTGAAAGGAACGTTGATGATACTGCATTAATGCATGTTGCAAGATCATTTGATATCAACAAACCTGGTTCCGGCGCTGATAAAATCAAAGGTGGAGTTATAGGTGGTACATTAGTTCAAGGGACTTTCAAACTTGGCGATACCATTGAAATCAGACCAGGCCCTACCAATAATGGAAAAAGGGTTACATTAAAATCAGAGATTATTGGTCTTGAAGCCAACGGTAAGCAAGTTGAAGAGATTGGTCCTGGAGGACTTGTTGGTATTGCAACCAAATTGGATCCATCCTTAACCAAATCAGATTCATTATCTGGAACCGTTGCTGGTGAAGAAGGTACATTGCCTGAAGTATTGGACGCTTTTACAATGGAAGCCAATTTACTTGACCGTGTTGTCGGTACTAAAGAGGAACGTGAAGTTGCTCCAATTAAGATTAAAGAGCCATTAATGATTAATTGCGGTACTACAACTACTATTGGTGTTGTTACTTCAACCAAGAAAAACAATGTAGATGTCACTCTTAAATTGCCGGTATGCGCAAGCCCTGGTGATAGAGTCGCTTTAAGTCGTAGAGTCGGTGCTCGTTGGAGATTAATTGGTTACGGTATTATTAAGTAGAGGTAAATAATGAACTCTAAAGAAGTTGTGATTGATACCAATTTTTTTATGGTTCCTTTTCAGTTCAATGTGGATATCATCACTGAACTTGAAAATAAATTACCTTCTTATACATTAACTACTCCAAGCTTTGTTATCAATGAATTGAAGGGTTTAAAAAATAATAATAAAGTAAAAGTAAGGTTAAATGCAAATTTGGCCTTAAAATTAGCTAATTCTTCAAAAGTTGAAATAAAGGATATTTCATTACTTGAAAACGAAACTGTGGATGATGCGTTACTTAGAGTTTCAGAAGTTTTAGCTACAAACGATATTGAATTAAAAAATCGTGCAAAAGATAAAGGAATTACAGTCGTATATTTGAGGCAAAAAAAATATATTGCTGTTGAGGGTAAAATATAATATTAATTAAACTTATTAAAAAAATGAGGGATTATTTTGTATTATAAAACAAAAATTAAAGACATTGTAAGGATTCCTCCTTACAGATTTGAAGAGCCTCTCAAAGAAGTTGCAATTAAGACATTAAATGAAACCTATGAAGGTCGTTTAGACAAAAAACTCGGTTTACTCATCTGTGTTAATTCAATAGATGACATTAGTGAAGGAAAACTCATTATGGGTGATGGAGCTTCATATCATAATGTTGTTTTTGATGCTATTTTCTTTAAACCGGAGCAACATGAGATCTTTAATGGTGAAGTAATTGATATTGCAGATTATGGTGCTTTTGTTAGAATTGGAGCTATGGATGGTTTAATTCATGTTTCTCAAGTCACTGATGATTATATTAATCATGATGGTAAAAGAGGAGCTTTAATAGCAAAAGAATCTAATAAGACTTTAGGTGTTGGTGACTTAGTAAGGGCTAGAGCAGTTAGCGTTTCTATTAAAGATGAATCCACTAACAGTATGGAAAATCATAGAAATTCTAAAATTCCGCTTACTATGAGACAAAATAACTTAGGTAAATTTGAATGGATTGAAGAAGCAAAACAAAAAAGTAAGAAGGTTTAATAATGAAAGCTTGTACTGTTTGTAAAATGATTTCAAGTAAAGACCAGTGTCCTAGTTGTGGAAACCCAACTTCAGATAATTGGAGCGGTCTTTTGATTATAACTGATCCTGAAGATTCTAAAATTGCTCGTGAATTAAATATTGAAATTCCAGGCGAATATTGTTTAAGAGTAAGATAAGGGTGTTTTCGTGTTAAGATTAGATGCAGAATTAAATAAAGATATAATAATTGAGCTCAAAAAGCCTTTAGGTACATTATATCCTGACTTTGAAGATGCTATTGATGAAATCAAGGCTTCAGAGTTTTTAATTTCTGTTGGGGATGCGACTTTTGCCAATCTTACAAAATACAAATTATATCCTAATATTGGTATAATTGATAATTTAATTCAAAGAAAAAATCATACTCATGAAATTATACTTGCAAATCACATTCTAAAAGCTGACAATCCCGCCGGATGCCTCACTGATGATCTATGGGAAACCATAGGCGAGGCTCTTGAATTATCTGACAATGGCGAATGTTATGTAATTGAAGTGGCTGGGGAAGAAGATCTTGCAGTTCTTCCTTGCATCTTGATGGCAAATCCTGAAACTACCATTCTATATGGTCAGCCTAATGAAGGATTGGTGCTTTTAAAAGCTGGTGATTTAAAAAATAAAGCTCAAAAGCTTATTGACGGATTTATTAATGAATAAATTAAATGAGGTTTTATCATGGAAATTGAATTTATTGAAGAAAAAGAAAATAAATTATTTAACAGAAAGGAAATTAAATTTTATGTTGATTACGATGGAGAAGCAACTCCTAAAGTATTAGATATCAAATCTAAATTAATTGCTTTATTAAACACTAAAAAAGAATTAATCGTTGTCGACAATGTACAACCACACTACGGTGAACCTAGAGCATTAGGTTATGCTAAAGTCTACGACACTGTAGATGATTTGACTTACATTGAAACTGAACATGTAATTGCTAAAAATGCAGAACCTGAAGAAGAACCTGCTGAAGAAGAAGCAGAAGCAGAAGAATAGGTGATTTAAATGGTAAGAAAATCTGATTTATATGAAGTGGACGGAGACAAAATCGTTAGAAAAAACCAAATTTGTCCTCGTTGTGGTGAAGGCGTATTCATGGCTGACCACGGTGACAGAGTCGCTTGCGGTAAATGCGGATACACCGAAATGAAAAAATAGATTTTTTCAAATCTTTTTATTTCTTTTTTTATTTATTTTATTTTCAATTATTTTTTAGAAGGGATTTTTTTGGATAATATTAGAAACGGTCGTTTTAAAACTGGAATGACTGATGAAGCAGCTATTTATACTTCATCACTTGAAGCGGATAAACTTCTTTTTGAAGCGGATATCAAAACTAATTTTGCACATACTTCAATGTTAAAGCATGAGGGAATCATTGATGAAGAAATTGCAGATAATATCTTATGCGCTCTTGACAGCCTTAAAGAGGAAGGCTACAAAGCTTTGGTATTTGATCCTTCAGTTGAAGATGTTCACATGGCTATTGAAAACTATGTAACTTCTAAAATCGGCCCTGAAGCGGGTTTTATGCACACTGCCAAATCACGTAACGATCAGGTTGCATGTGATGTCAGATTGGTTTTAAGGCAAAAAATCACAGAGCTCCAGATTGGTATTTTGGAATTCATTGAAGGAATAAATGAAATGGCCGGCGAGCATTTGGAAGATGTTTTCATCGGTTTCACTCACCTGCAGCATGCTCAACCGATTACTATTGCTCATCATTTGATGGCTCATGTGCAGGCTTTAAAAAGGGATTATGAACGTTTTGAGGATACTTATAAGCGTGTTAATTTAAACCCATTAGGTTCAGCTGCAATGGCAACCACTAGCTTTCCAATCAACAGGCAGTTGACCACTGACTTGCTCGGTTTTGACGCATATCTGGAAAATTCAATGGATGGGGTTTCAGCAAGGGACTTCATTGCCGAAGCCGTATTTGATATGGTTTCACTTTGCACCACATTGTCCAAAATCTGTGAAGAGCTGGTTTTATGGAGCACCTATGAATTCGGAGTCATTGAAATGGCTGATGAATATTCATCAACTTCTTCTATTATGCCTCAAAAGAAAAATCCTGATGTTGCAGAGCTTGCAAGGGGAAAATGTACTATTGTCAATGGTGAATTGGTAACAATTTTGACAATCCTGAAAGCCATTCCTTATACATATAACAGGGATTTGCAGGAAATCACTCCGCATTTATGGAATTCAATTAAGGTAACTCAGGATACTTTGTCTATTGTAACCAAAATGCTTCTTTCCGTCGAATTCAAAATCGACAGATGCGCTGAGCTTGCAGGTAAAAACTTTGCAACTGCAACAGACCTTGCAGATATCATGGTTCGTGAAAAGGAAATACCATTCAGAACCGCTCATAAGATTGTTGGAAGGATTGTTAATGAAGCCACAGCAAACGAAATGGCCGAAGAAGACATCACTTCCGCATTCATTGATGATATTGCAGTTGATTTAGGTTTTGATGAACTGAATTTGTCAGATGATTTGATTCAAAATGCTTTAAATCCTGCTGAAAATGTCAGAATCAGATCCGTTCCGGGCGGTCCTGCACCGGAAATGGTTGAAATGGCAAGGGATAATATTAAATCATTCTTAAATGATGAATTCGAAAAGAAAGGAATTTAACCATTCCTATATTTTTTTTAGTTTTAAAATTTTTTAGGTTTACCTAAAATTTAAATAGTCTAAGTTACAAAAATAGTATTGCCAACATAATCACTGGTTATGTGGCACTGTGAGATGTTATTAGAATTACTTAATAAATTATTAAGTAAGGCTCAGCTTCTATTAATATCTCACATCTATTTATTTCACCTTATTGAAACTCCAAATTAAGTCAAGAGCTTCACCAGGCTCCAGTGCGCCTGAACGGGTTTCCCTCAATATCCTTTGAATCGAGAATTTTCGCATATGTGGAAATTTCTTGTGAACTTCATAAAGCAGAGGACAGCCAAATCCTTTGAATGTCTGCAAATCATAGTTTTTGATTAAGGATTTAATCTCTTGCTTGCCGACACTTAAACTTGCTGGAAGGTTCAGGCGATATAATGAATCCTCCTGTAAATTTATGCATTGACTGCCTGTTGCAAGCATATCTCCGAATATAATTATTGGAATTTCATTGTCTTTTGAATATTGCTTTACTAGCTGACCTGTGTTTTTGGAGCATCTTCCGCAAGGATGCACATTGCCTGTGAAAGATTCGCTGATGACATCTGAATAATCGGCTTCAATATACTCGTGTTTGACGCCTAATGATTCAACCAGAACCTTGATGTTCTTTTTGAATTGGTTCGGAAGAATTATGGTTCCAGGATCAACAGTAACCGCCACAGGATTAAAACCAAGCTTTTTGGCCAGAATAAGTGAAAAGCTACTGTCCACACCACCCGAAAGTGCAACGACGGCTTCAGTCCTTGAAGATTCTTCAAACTCGTTTTCGCTGAAATATTTGTCGAAATTGAAACTGTAGATATTTTCCAGTTTGCAGTCAATGGTTCTTTCCAGGTTTTTCAGTCCAGAAGAATCCAAATTGACGTTATGCACGGTCTTTTTGGATAATTTCAATTTATAATTCTTGTTTAAAAAATCTCCATATGATTCAACATGTATACTGTCAAGGCCCAGTTTCTCTTTGAGTTTCCCGACAACCCATCCTCCTTTTCCAATTATAGCTGATTTGTCAGGCCTGTCTTCTGTAATAATCCACATTTCATTGTTTTCAAAGTAAATCTCCTCAATGAAAATATTCACTTCATCATGACCTATTTCAGCTCTAATGGCATTTACTTCATTCAAAATAAATTCTTTAGTATACATCTAATAATTATCTTTAATTTAGAAACTTTTAAAGATTTCTTAAAACATATATTACATTGAGGGAACTAAATGGAATATAGAAAGTTAGGAAACACCAATATTGAAGTATCTGAAATAGCCTTTGGGGCTGAATTTTTAGTGGAAAGGCCTTATGAAGATACTGAAGCATTAATTAAAGCCTGTGAGGAAAACGGAATTAATTTTGTTGACTGTTGGATGAGCGAACCTGATGTGCGCTCACACCTGGGCCGTGCAATCAAGCCGAATCGTGAAAACTGGGTGATTCAGGGCCATATCGGTTCGACCTGGCAAAACAACCAGTATGTAAGAACACGTGATATGGACAAGGTAATCCCTGCCTTTGAGGATTTCATGGAAAGGTTTCAAATCGACACCCTTGATTTCGGTATGATTCACTATGTCGACCAGATTGAGGATTATGACAACATAATGAACGGCCCTTTCATCGAATACGTGAGAAAGCTAAAGGATGAAGGGACCATAGCACACATCGGGCTCAGCACCCATAATCCTGATATTGGCCTTTTGGCAGCCAAAAATCCTGAAATCGAGCTTTTGATGTTTTCAATCAATCCGGCATTTGACATGTTTGGAGCAATGGATGATATTGAAGAGTATCGAAAGGAGGATGCCTATGACAATGATTTTTCCTCAATCAATCCCTTAAGGGCAGAAATTTATGAGTTATGCGAAAAAAACGGCACTGCATTAACTGTAATGAAAGGATTTGCAGGAGGAAATTTGCTGGCTGATGACACTTCCCCATTTGGAGTGGCGCTGACACCTGTCCAATGCATTCATTATTCTTTGGAGCAAAAAGGAGTGTCAAGCATTTTTGTCGGTGTCAAGACAGTTGACGAATTAAACGAATCCCTGAAATATTGTACAGCAAGCGAAGAAGAAAAGGATTACACTGAAGTTCTGAAGAATGCGCCAAAACATTCGTTCAAAGGCCAGTGCACATATTGTGGGCATTGCCAGCCATGCAGTTCAGGAATAGATATAGCAATGGTGAATAAACTGTTCGACCTTGCAAAAAACCATGATGAAGTTCCTGCAAGTGTACAGGAACATTATAATAACCTGAAATATAATGCTACTGACTGTATCGCTTGCGGAGACTGTGAACCGAGATGTCCATTCGATGTTCATATAGTCGATGTGATGTTGGATTCGCAGGATTTGTTCGGATTTTGATAATGTTTATACTTTGAGGAAACAAAACTATTAAGTGATTATTATGGCTTATGAAATTAAAAACAAAAAAAATATATCAACAATTGGTGTACATGCGGGCCAGGAAGAAGTTGATGAAACCGGTTCAAGAGTAACACCAATCTATCAGACTACATCTTATGTATTTGACTCACCCGAACAGGCTGCAAACAGATTTGCGCTTAAAGAGGGAGGAAACATTTATACCAGGTTAACCAACCCTACAACTGAGGCATTTGAAAAGAGGATGGCTGCTATTGAAGGGGGAACTGCAGCATATGCAACCGCTTCCGGAATGTCAGCAATTTTTTATGCAATAATTAACCTGACCCAGGTTGGGGACAATATAGTTTCAGCGGATAACCTCTATGGCGGAACATATGAGCTGTTCGAAAACACTTTAGAAGAACTGGGACGAACAGTTACATTTGTCGATTCACAATCTCCCGAATTGTTTGAAGAGGCTATAGACGATAAGACAAAAGCCATTTATGTGGAATCAATTGGAAATCCCAAATTGGATATTCCTGATTTTGACAGGTTGGCCGAAATTGCACATTCACATGGAATTCCATTGATTGCTGACAATACCGTTGGAATCGGTTCCGTAAGGCCATTTGATCATGGAGCAGATATCATATCCTCCTCTGCAACAAAATACATTGGAGGTCACGGTACCACTCTTGGCGGAATCATCATAGAAAAGGGCGATTTCGACTGGATGAACGGCAAGTTCCCAACATTGTCAGAGCCTGATGCAACATATAACGGGTTGGTATTTGCTGAGACTTTCAAGGGAGCTGCATTTACAACAAGAATTAGGGCAGTTGTCGGAAGGGATACCGGTGCCGTTCCGTCACCATTCGGATCATTCCTTTTGTTGCAGGGTCTTGAGACTCTGGGCTTAAGGATTGAAAGGCATGCTTCAAATGCCATGGCTGTTGCACAACACCTTGAAGCTCATCCTAAAGTCGCTTGGGTAACATATTCCGGTTTGGAATCTTCCCCAAACCACGAAGTCGCTAAAAAGTATGCTGAAAAGGGTTATGGAGGAATAGTATCATTCGGTCTTAAGGCAGGTTATGACGGTGCTTTGAAATTCATTGAAAATGTCGAGTTATTGTCATTTTTGGCAAATATTGGAGACGCTAAATCACTGGTCGTTCATCCTGCGTCAACCACTCACTCCCAGCTGTCTGAAGAACAGCAATTGTCCACTGGCGTAACTCCTGATTTAATCAGGTTTTCAGTTGGTATTGAGGATATCGAAGATATTTTGGCTGATGTTGACCAGGCATTGGATAAAGTCTAAACATTGAAGTTTTTTAAACTTCCCATTTTTTTCTTTTTCAAAGATAATCATAAAAATTAAAAAGACTTTTTAACTTTTAATACTAAATATATTATATTGGTGATAAGATGGATTTTGATGAAAGACGTATCGATTTAGTTAAAACTTCTATTAAAAATGTTAATTCCGGTCAGAAAATCATTTCAAAATCATTGGATAATAAGGTTCATGTTCATTGGCCAAAAGAAGATGAATATTTAGGCAATGAATCAATTTTAGACCATTTGACATGTGATGATGCTAATTGGGCTTATGAATATCTTGGCGAAGCAGTTGTTGAACGTCAGGTGCCTGGTGATGGACAAAAGGCTCACGGCGGAGATATTGAAACCGAGGACGTGAAGGTTGTCAAACTTAGGGTCACAACAGGCAGGGATGAAAATCCGTTAATAGATCTTGCTTTGAATCATCCTGAATCTCATGTAAGGATAGCTGCAATTAAAAAAATCGTCAATCCTGCTGTTTTAACCAGTATAATTACTAAAGATGATGAGGATAAAGAGGTTAAAAAAGCTTGTTTGAATAGATTGGATGAGTTATACATAGAATAAGGTATTATGACATCCTATGATGTTATGGAACTCATTAAACGTTCGGACAATCAAGAAGAAATAATTGATATAGCTCAAAATGATTCCGATTGGCATATCCGCCAATTTGCAGTTGCCTATATTGAAGATGATGAAGCATTAAAAGATATTTTAATCAACGATTCCATTAATTCCGTATCCATTAAGGCTATGGAGCAGATCAGTGACATAGATTTTTTAATAGATGTCTGCTTGAACAATCCCTTTTCACATATCCGTCTTGCAACTCTAAATAGGATAATCGATGAATCTCTGCTTTTACCGTCTGATTTAACAAGTCTTTTAAATGATGTTGCTTTAAATGACCCAAATGAATTCATAGTTAAGCTGGCAGTTGAAAACACTAATTTTAATAATCCTGAAGTCATAATGGCCATTGCCGAGTCGGGGCATGATGTTGAAATCAGAAAATTGGCCGTTTCCAAAATCACTGATGAGAATGCTTTATCTGATTTTGCATTAAATGATTTAGATGTTTTCATACGCAGGGAAGCCATCTTAAACCCTAATTTATCTAATTTTGATATCCTGAGTGATGTGATAAGAAATGATGATGACGGATTCAATCGCCACTGGGCATGTGAAAAGATAACTGACAAGGATTATCTGGTCAAACTAATTTTTAATAAGTTATTTTACCATCGTCTGGATGATTTGTCACTTAATTCTAATTTGAATTGTGAAGAGTACTTTAAAGAGGTTTATGAAACTTGTGGTGATGAGTATCATCGTCTTGTTTCGGCATATCTTATTCATGATGAAATCTATTTATCTAATATTGTTTTAAATGAATCTGATGATAAAATCCGACTACAGGCTATAAAAAACAAGCATTTTTCAAACCAGAAAATCTTAAAAGAATTGATTTTAAGTGAAGACGATTCGGAAATTGTTTTTTGTGCGATTTTAAAAATTAATGATGAAGATGCGCTGATAAATTATATCAAAAGACATTTGAATGATGACAAAGCCACCTTACAGACAATTTTGCAGGTTAATGATGTTGAATTGTTAAAGGAATTGTCACGGCATTTAAATCCAAAAATACGTCTTTATGCGATTAAATCATTTTCAAATAATTTCAAAGATGAATACAATTCCATTTTAAAAGATATTGCTTTGAGAGATGAAAGCAAAAATGTATGTCTTGAAGCGACTGGGGCAATAACCAATCCTTATGATTTGATGGAGATAGCTGATAAAAATGATGATTGTGACATCAGAGCTTTGGCATTAAATCTCATTCCTGCTTCCAGATTATTGGATGGCTTTTTGTTTGTCCATAATTCAAATAGGCAATCACTGGACTTCAAGCAAAAGCTAAAATCATTGGCCTTAAATGAAAAGGATGATGAAATCAGGCATATTGCAATTTCCAAACTTGATGACAAGGAAACTTTAGACAGTATTGCTTCTCTTGAAAATGATGATTCTGAATTCGCCAAAAGAAGACTGGACTCTCTTTTTGAAGATATTAAGAGAATTGATAATGAGCTTCTACTTAAAAAACTAATTTCATCAAAAGACAGTGATGTTTCCTATATTGCTCAAAAGACATTTGATGACTGGATTGACAGCCAGAAGCACATAGATGAAATCAGCCGGATTTCAGACATTGAAAAACTGAAATCAATTATTAATGAAGACTTTAATTATTATGTTAGATGTGAAGCTGAAGGAAGGCTTGAAAGGTTACTGTTCAACATCAGACTGGATGAAATCAATGAGAAGTCAAATCAGGACAAATTGATTGATATAGTAAAAGACGAGACCTTTCCACTTGAAATTAGAAATAAGGCACTTTCAAGAGTCAATGACCTTAAATTCAAGGAAAGCTATAAAATTTTGTTAGATTAATAATTATGAGGTTATGTCTTTTTCATGGAGCTTATCCAATATTTCCAATTGGTATGGTTTTACCTTGTCATAGTTCTGTGGTGTTTTTAAAAGTTCATCAAAGCAGGATAGGGAGTCATTGAATTCTTTTATTCTTCTTAATACGATTGCCTTGTTAAAAAGGGCATGAATGTAGTTTTCATCAATGCTTAAACATTTATTGAAGCATTCAATTGATTCTTCGAATCTGTCAAATATGAACAATACGCAGCCTTTCTGGTTTAATGTGTCAATGTCCTCTTCATCGTCATCTAAAATGATATTCATAATGGTCAGTGCCTGCTTTGGATCCTTTTCAATCAACAGCAGTCTCAAGCTTTTTATTTTTAGCTGGTCATTTCGTGAATCTCCTTTTTTGGGAGTTTTTATCATCAATTCGTTTTGTAAGATTGCTTTGACTTCATTGATTAAAGCTTGAACGGACTTTTTGCAGGATCTGTCTGATTTAATTGCATTTTCATAGCAATCTAATGCATCCCATAATTTGCAGTTATTTTTATAGTCGGTGCCTTTTTTAATTAATTCATTTGTTTCAGGAGAGTAGTCCATATTGATTCCAATCTTATCGCCGATCAGCTCATTTATTTCATTTTTGAGAATTTTTATGATGTTGTCCAAATCGGGATTAATTTCAATCGCCTTATCATAATAAATCAGTGACTGGTTGTAATCTTTTCTGCATTTGCAAATTATTCCCTTGCTTATAAATGCAGAAGGGCTTTGTTTAATGGATAATGAATAGTCAAAATAGTTTTCCGCTTCGTTCATATGATTTAATTTCATTAATGAGGATCCTTTCCCATTAATGGCCTCAATGTTTTCAGGTTCGATTTCTAAAATTTCATCAAAAATAGTTATCGCCCTTTCTGTATCGTTTTGCATATAATACAATGCTTCATCTATTTTATCATTGATTCCATTAGTTTTCATTTTAATTCCATCAAATCGTTTTTCAATAAAGTTTTTGAAATATAAAAGTAAATCGGGGGTCGTTTGAAAAAATAGCATCAAATACTGTTAAATCAGTTTTACTATGAGTATTTTGACAGGAATATTGTAGACTATTTTTTGCCATTTTTCAAACACCTATTATGAATTTATTGTACATTAGTATTAAATCGCATAAAGCAATTTCTTTCATTAAGTGAAAAAAATTTAGGATATTTTGCCCTCAATAACTTATGGATCAGTGACTTTTCACATATTTTCTTTTATGGGGATGGATGTTTCGTCGAAATACTGTATTGTTTTTAAAACTAATGTCATTTTTAGCTGAATCATTCTGAAAAATAATATATATGGTTCAATTCAATAGTATCTAAAGTTTTTACTTTATACGAGTTATATATTATCAAAAATATAACTTTAATTACTATATCCGTGGATGTGATAACATGTTTGAATCGAAAGTATATGGGACTGTTTAAGTCTTTTCAGATGATATTGACAGCATAGGTGCACATGTCATTCAATTTCTAAACCGGTATGGTGCCGATGAAGTTGATTTTGAACACCCGACAATGCGTTTCGAACTGAAGTCACTCACGGTTATAAAAAAAGAAATTGTTCCACATCATTTCATGAAAAGTTTCAGCCAATTAGGGTGGAACATTATTCATTATGTGAGCGATGGGTCAGTCATGTAAAGGTATCTCTGATGGAATTATTTTGCTCCTCGTGGGCGGGGACGATAATATGGTCGTTTTAAAGTTAGGGAAGAGTTATCCTTTGAAGAATTTCAACGTCAGATGGAAGGAATCTGTTACACATCAGTTAAAAAGAAAACAATCGGTGAAATTTCCAGGATATAATTCAATAGATAATATTTTAAATAATGTTGAAGATACAGTTTAAATAATAGATATTGTAAAACCACTTTACAATTTTAAAGCTTAAAAAAGGTTATAATATGTCTGAGTTAAAATATATGGATTTATCCTTGGATGAGATTCTAAAAAATCTTCAAATGTGCAAATCAGTTGTGGCAAACCAGGAAGAGGCTATCTGTAAGTTTAGAGATGTCATTTTAACAGCTTCAAACAAGCGTGTGGTGTCCGAAAGAAAAACTACAATATTTCTTGCAGGCGCCGGCAGATCAGGTTTTGTTGCAAAATCATTTGCAATGAGATTGATGCATTTAGGATTTTATGTATATGTATTCAATGAAACAATAGCTCCTCCAGTCAAGGATGGGGACATAATTATCATTATTTCAAAATCCGGTAAATCCAACTCTATAACCCAAATCGTTGAAGATTCCAAAATTGACAATGTCAAGTTTTTAGCTGTATGCGGCAATACAAAAAGTGACCTTGCCCAAAAGGCTGATGCAAGGATTGTTATTGATTCCCTTCCTCAAACTTTAGTAAGACTTGAGGATTATGATGTTAAAGAGTTTATGGAAACTTTGCCTGGCGCTTTAATAAACTTTGAAAGTGATGAAAGTGTTAGAAGTAAACTTGAAGCGCTTCCTAAAAAAGCAGCAGATTTAAGTGATAACAAACTGTGGAAGGATATTGAAGATTTGCCTAGAGAAATTAGGGGAATCAGTAATATCTATCGTCCATTGGAATTGATTTTAATGGGAACTGCCTTTGAAATTTCCGCTTTAGTATTGCTTGATGCATTGGTTGCCGAATTAATGCAAAGTTTAAACCTGCGTGAAAAAGACTTAAAAGCTTTTCATGATGTGTTAAGTAGTTCAATTTAAATCAATAATTAAAGTAAGAAGGTTTTATCATGGATGATTCAAAGACAGTTATTCTTGAGAAGGAAGATTCAAGAATTCTATCAACTAAATTAGCGGCTGTTAATAATAATGTCAGATTTTCAATTCTGGAAATCTTAAGGGATTTTGAAAGAGTAAACAAAACAAGTGAGGGCACATTTAAAAAAGAGCCATTGTATTCCCGTGAAATCAATTCAATTCTTTTAAACAATTACAACATTAATATTACTACTCAAATGTTGGGCCAACACTTGAAGCAGCTTGTCGAATCAGACATGATTGAAGAGCTAAGTGTTAAAAAAGAGGTTCCTAATAAAATAGGCCGCAGAAGTGTAAAAGGATTTACATTAAAGGAAGATGCATTCGATGAACTTTTTTTAGATGTGAGTTTCCTGTCCGATGAGCTTCTTACATTTTTCGATTTATATAAATCCAATCAAAGATTTTCCGATGGCGAACATTGCGTTTTAACTATTTTCAATGGAGAGGATAAGGGTAAAACATTTAAGGTTCACAAGGATGAGACAATCTTGATTGGAAGAAAAGCTAATTTTAATGCTAATGACTTAGCTTCATTTACCATACTTTTAGATAATAGCTATTCTACAGTTTCCAATGTTGGCAAACCCCATTTAAAGTTATTCCATAAGGATGACGGATGGTATATATTGGATGAATGCAGTTCCAATGGAACATACATTGCCGATAGAAAAGTCCCAACAGGAATTGAAACAAAGCTTAAGGCAAATTCATTTTTGAAATTATCTAGAGGTAATGGCGGAGCAGTCATTTATTGTTCATTTTAATTAGATTTTAAATCTAATTGGTGGTTTGAGTGGACTTTGATGGGGCAAAACAGCTAATTGAAGAATTTTTTAATGGCAAATTTGAAGTTAAAAAATTTCTTGGAGAGGGATCATTTGCAAAGGTTTATTTGGTAAACCATAACTATTTAGATACTTTAATGGCTATGAAAATCATTAAGGAGCCATTGAGTCTGTCAACCAATAAAAAAGAAGTTTTTCATGAAGTCACACTTGCATGTCAGCTAAGGCATGAAAATATCATAAGCATTTATGATGCCGCCGAAATAACTAATTTTGAAGATGGAAAAAACCATGCTTACTTTGTAATGGAATATGTCTCAGGAGGGGATTTGGAGCAGTTTTTAAATTCATATGCTGAGATTAACAGGTTCATGCCAATTGGAGTCAGTTTGGATTTAATAAAACAGATTTTAAATGGATTAAACACTCTTCACTCAGCAAATCCTCCAATAATCCATCGTGATTTAAAACCCAATAATGTTTTGCTCAGTTTCAATGAATGCGGCGACATTATCACTAAAATATCCGATTTTGGTTTTGCAAAAGAGATTACCACTACCATTTCAGACATTGATATAGCAGGCACACGGCCATATATGGCTCCTGAAATCTTCAGTAAAAATGTATCGGCCAGAAGTGATATTTATGCTGTCGGCGTCATGTTTTATCAGTTGCTGACAAATATGTATCCGTATGATGTTGGAAAATATACTAATGAAGAGCTGATTGATTTAAAGCCATGGTCTGATGAATTAAAACCTCCAAGCTATTATAATGGACATGTTTGTGAATTGTTGGATGAAATCGTTTTGAAATGTCTTGAATTCAATCCGGATAAACGGTATGGTGATGCAAATGAGCTGCTTTTGGATGTAAATAATGCCATTGATGAGTATGAGGCAGTTCGGGACTTATCCCCAACCAGTGCCGGTTATGATTCTGATGATGATTATCGTGAATACATTGTTAACGATTCAATAGAGGGGGCCTTTAGGCTTGCTAAATGCGAAAATAAACTTGATGACGCCATTGAAATATTGGAAAATGAAGTTTTGAAGGATTATGAGGTTCGTAAATTTTACTCTGAAACACTCAGAATTTGGAAATCAAAACGCCCTGATTTGAAATTAATCTCTAAGGCGTTCACCGTTAATCTTAAAGGGAGGAATTATCATTTGTCTTGCAGCTTGTTGGCAGAAGCAATGGCATATAATCCCTCAATTAAAAGGAAATATTCTCATTATGTCGATTTATGGGAGATTTTTATAGATTTGGAAAGACAGGGGAGTCTGTTTAAAAGTGTGGAGATGCTTGAAAAGTTGATGGAATCAAATGTTGAGATTCAAGAACTTTATAGGAATATTCTCCCAACGCTTAAGACATGCTCGGTTGATGAAATTGTTATAGAGGCAATCCGTTTGGTAGGTTTGAATGATTTGTCTGAAGGCGCTAATCTGATGGAGTTTGCAGTTATTTTGGATGCTGACATTAGGAAAAATTATTCATATAAACTGTCACTATGGAAACAGAATATGGTGATGCATTTCACGCAATCCGATGAAATTAAAGCTGATGCAATAGATTATGCCATAGATTTGGGAACAACAGACTCTGTGATATCCTATTATAACGATGGAAATCCTGTTGTCATTAAAAATCACAGAACAGGAGAAGAATTCACTCCATCTGCAGTGTTGGTTGATGAAAATGATGATGTGGAAGTTGGTAAAAATGCAAAAGATGCTCTATTGGTGAACACGAATAATGCAGTTAGCGAATTTAAGCATAACATGGGCTTTTCAATTCCGTTTAAGTTTGAAAATTCATCCAGGATGATGTTTCCGGAAGAACTGTCTGCCGAGGTCTTAAAAGATTTAAGAGTGTCAGTTTATGATGAAACAGGGGTAAATATTGAACATGCAGTAATCTGCGTTCCTGCAAATTCCAATCCAATCAAGATAAGGGCGGTTAATGATGCTGCCGAACTTGCAGGATTCAGATCACATAGTCTTGTATTGGAGCCGATTGCAGTTGGTCTTGCTTATGGCCTTCAAAGGACTAATGGAATTTGGATGATTTATGATTTGGGCGGAGGAACATTCAATGTAAGCATAATTGCAAATAGCAATGGGGAACTTGAAAAAATTGCAACCGACGGACTGGATAATCTTGGCGGAAATTCATTTGATTGGAAGATTGTCAATGACCTTTTCAGACCTAAAATATCCAGCGATTTGAATCTGGATGATTTTAGAAGGGACAATCCGAAATTTGTGGATGTTTTTGCAAAACTTAAGGATGCTGCCGAAAATGCTAAATTGGATTTAACCAAAACTGATAACACAGACATATGCGTCAATAATCTTTTTGATGGTTATGACTTTACATATAATTTAACCAGAGATGAGTTCAAGGAAATCATAGAGTCCTTGGTCAAATATACTTTTAATGTGTCAAGAAATCTGTTAGACCAGTGTCATCTGGATGATGGGGATATCGATAAGATTATTCTTGTTGGCGGTTCATCGCTCAGTCCAATCGTACAGGAATTCATACGGGATGAGTTTGATATTGAAATGGAATCGAGCATTAATCCGCTGACTGTAGTGTCCAAAGGTGGGGCAATTTATGCAGGAAATCTTGAAAAACCACATATCGACATTAAAAAGGAAGCATTATCAGTTCTTTTAGACCATAAAAATGGAATTTTAAGGGGAAAGGTATTTTCAAACGACTTGAAATCCTCATATTTGGGATATGATATTGAAATTGAATCAATCAGAGTTCCTTTAAAAATTGACGGATGGTTTTATCTTAGAAATCCTCCCCGAAAGTATGGCATCAGGATTTATGAAAATGGTGAATTGCGAGAGCTTGATGAGAAATCGCCTGGCTGTGTTGATGGGGAAATAATGAATATCCCATTTTTGAATGGGGAATTTGGCATAAAGAGTGATATTGATTTAAGGGAATTGATGAACCAATATTCAAATTTACTGAATGAAATCGAATATCTTAATGAATATTCATTAATAAATGAGTATGAGGTCCAAAAATATATCGAAACCCTGCTTGAGATAACTCAAAGGGATAAAATTGCACTAAACCATGCTAAAATTTACATTGATTATTTGGAATCCATTGTTGAAAAGGCAAAAGGGGATTTGGAATATTCGATGCTTTTGAAAAATGTAGCCAAAAAGATTGAAATGGTAAAAAGCAAAAATCTGTTTGACATAGGGGATATTGGCAATGATTTGGAAAATATGGATTTAAATGAACTTAAAGACATTCATGCTTCTTTGGTTGAAATATATGTGTCATTAAATAGAAACGATGTAATCACCAATTGCTTTTTTAATCTAAAGCTTGAAGGAATTTACACAAACAATGAAAAACTGGCAGACGAGTTAATTGAAAAAGCGCATGATGCATTAAATCTCAATGATTTTGAAGCTTTATTTGACATGGTCAATGCATTATTTGAGCTCGATGAACGTGAGGACAGTAGGGAGATTTTATGAAAAACCGGAATTCCATTGAACCGACAGTGATACTCAATAAAGAGGATGAGTGTGGATTTTTAGATTTTAATAATCCTGATGATTTATCACAAGTCATCAAGGCACTCAAAAAACTAATGAAAGAAGAGGGTTCTGATGTGTGATAGGTTAATTGAGTTGCCGAACCATGGTCGTCTGATTGTCGTAACTGATTTGCATGGCAATTTTGATGATTACGCTCATTATTTGAATTTGTGGGATGAAACAGACCCTGATTTTCACATTGTCTTTTGTGGGGATTTGATTCATGGCCTTGATGAGGATACAGACGGGTCCGTTGAGATTCTTGACGATGCAATCGCCAGGTCAGAAAAATATTCCAATTTCCACACTTTGCTTGGAAATCATGAGTGGGCACATATCACAAAGAGGGAAATCTACAAAAATCAAAGGCCTTTGCTTTCGGGATTTGAAAATCTCATTTCATATAGGAAAGGATGCATTGAACCTCACCTCACAGATTATATCAAATTCTTTAAGACAATGCCCTATTTTGTCAAGACTGCTAATGGAATGTTCATTTCTCATTCTGGACCTTCGGACAAGGTCAGATCAATTGAAATATTTAATGAGCTTATTGACAGCGGATATTCCTGTCCAATTTTGCATGACTTTTTGTGGAATAGGCATGACCGAGCAACTGACTATACAAAAGATGATGTCGATAGTTTCCTTGATATTGTCGGCTCAAAAGTTATGGTTGTGGGCCACAGTCCGGTAGAGTCTTATAAGGTATTTGCAAACCAGATTATCATGTCTTCAAGCTTTGCCACAAAAGTAAAAACATATTTGGATATAGATTTGGCAATGGAGATTGATGACATCAAAGACGTGCAGAAGCAGCTGAAGTTCATAATTGAATGATTCATTCAAAATCAATTGAAAATACTTATTTAAAAAAAGATTATAAAGTAATATAGGAGGTGTTAAACATGAGCGAAAACAACTTGAAGCCATATATCGATAATTTTTTTGATAGTTTAGTATTGTATGATGATAAATACAATGGCCACAATTATAAAGGCCTTTTAAAGGCAGGCATTGATGTATTTTTAGAAACAGAGAATTCATATAATGCATATGAGATATACCAAACATTTTTCATGATCTATCAAATCACAGCAGAAGACAAGTCCGAAAAATCATCAGAGCAAAGCATTGTAAACGAACCTAACACCATTCTTGATTTGGTTAAGATAATGAAGAAGTATGAAGAGAATACTGGGGATTTAATTGAAAGACAGAGGGACCATTTCATACACTCCGTAAATGTTTTCCTTTTGGGTCTTGCAGTTTATGCCCAAAATAAGAGCTACCGTGAAGCCTTTGAAACATACATTCTTAAAAGTCCATATAAAAAGTATTATAGGATTGGCAAAAAGTTATCCCATGAGGAATTTTTCTATCGCTGGGGAGTGGCATCACTGTTCCACGATATAGGATATCCTGTTGAAATTATAGGAAAGCAGTTGAAAAAGTTCATAAATGATGATGTCAAATCTATTTCAAGCACTTACGGTGCGGATACAGCAATTGACTTTAAGGATTTCAATGAATTTAACACCATTATAAAAATAGACCATGATTTCGCTGATGAATACACTAAAAATTATCCTGAAGCCAAATTTTTAAATCTGTTCAAGCCAACAGACATTATGGCCCATAAGATTGCAACCGATTTTTCAGATGTTAATGTAAACAAGGTCGCAAAGCACCTTGACGGTTTTGTAGATGTAATGGGTGAAAATGGATTTATAGACCATGGATTCTTCTCAGCAATTCTGGTTATGAACTCCTATGGTTATTTAATTCAGAAGTTTGCAAAAAAACACGACTTTTTCTTCTATCCGATAGTGGACAGTGCCACAGCCATTCTGCTTCATAACTATTATAGAAATGTGCTGCAAAAAAATCCGTTTAACTTGCCGGCACTTCATCCTTTACAAAGTCCTATTGCATTTCTGCTGATTTTATGTGATGAGCTTCAGGAATGGAACAGGCAACCTTTCGGAATTAAAGATAAGAAAAGAAGCCATGTGAATGATTTGAAATTGATGATTGATGATTCAAACATGGAAGTTGACTATATCGTTAAAAGCGGTTCAATGGGTCTTGGATTTTCCGAAGACAAAGAGGAACTGATTAATCATGTCCTTTCAATACATAGCATTTTTGATAGAAACTTCCTGATTTACACAAATGTGCAGAAAGATGACAGCATCATGAGGGAAATCGTCAAATCAGAAATCCCGGCACCATCCACATTACTTAGAAATGTGGAAAAATTGGCGCTGGAAATACATAAGCAGTATATTGAAACCGCAACCAAGGAGTATAATGAGAAAAAGGATAAGGGTGAAATTGATGACGACGCCGAAAGGGACTTTAAAGAAAAAACCAAACCTTTTGACCAATTGTCTTCACACCTTAAACTGGCCAACATTCGCCAGGCAAGGTCCATTCCTAAAAAATTGAACATGATTGGATGTGAACTTGCAGATTTGTCCGATAAGCGTGAAGAAATAACCAAGTTTTCCGAAGAGGAAGTAATTGATCTGGCCATTTATGAGCATGATGAATGGTGTGAAGAAAAAATAGGTCAGGGATGGACTTATGGGGAAGTCAGGGATGATGATAATCTCATCCATGATTGCCTTGTGCCATGGGATGACCTCACACCTGAAGTGCAGCAATATGATATTGACCCTGTTGAAAACATTCCTAATCTTGTTAAAAAAATTGATTTGAAGATTGTCAGAAGCAAAATCAGACTCCTGACCATTGAAATGCATAAGTTTTACCAACAGAAAAATGGAGGAACAGATGACTTTGATGACCTGCCTGAGTATATTAAGTATTCAAACTATAAGCAGGCTAATTTCCTGGTTAAAATATTGGGTGAACTTGGATATGATGTGGTTGATTCCCAATCAAAAGGTGAGGCAATTGAATATTTCGATGAGGATGCACTGGAATATTTGGCCAAAAGGGAACATAATGCATGGTATAAACTTAAAATCAACTTGGGTTGGAGATTTGCACCTGTTCGTGATGAAAACAGAAAACTAAATCCTAACTTAGTGGAATGGGACGCTTTGAATGTTAAAAACAAGGATGACAATAAGAGAACCTTCAAAAACTTGCCTCAAATGTGTAAGAATGTAGATTTAAAGATTGTTAGGAATAGTTAACATTTTTTCCTTCCTTTTTTCAAGGATTTAAATCAATACTTAAACTTATTTAATATTAATTCAATATAACTAGTATATATAGGTGGGATTATGGCCGAGGATAATACTAAAACTAAAAAGTCTAATTTAAGTCAATATGTCGAAAATTTCTTTAATATGATTGAACTTTATGACGATAAAATCGCATTTTATGACAATCAGGATAATCTACATTATCATGATTATAAAGGTATTTTAAAAGCAGCTATTGATGTTTTTTTAGAATATGAATCATCCTACACAGCTTATGAAGTTTATGAAACCTTTTTGATGATTTATCAAATCACTCCTGAAGATAAAAGTTCAGTCAATGAAAGCAGTTCTAATAGCCTTATAAGTGAACCCAACACTCTTCTAGATTTAGTTGATATAATGAGATTGTATGAGGAAAAGACAGGGGATTTAATTGATAGACAGAGGGACCATTTCATTCATTCAGTCAATGTATTCATTTTAGGTTTGGCCATTTATGCCCAAAATAAAAACTATCGTAACAGCTTTGAGAAGTATATCCTCAAAAATAAGAATTATACTAAATATTATAGGGATGAAAACAACAACTTTTCCCATGAGGAATTTCTATACCGCTGGGGTGTTGCATCCCTGTTCCATGATATAGGTTATCCTTTTGAAATCATCGGAAAACAGTTAAATAAAGTCATTGATGATGGGATTAAATCCATTTCTGTTAGTTATGATGTTGATGCACATTTTGATTTCGCTGATTTCAATGAATTCAACTCCATTACAAAGATATATCCTTATGATTATGCCGAAGGGTTTAGAAGCAAGTATACCCGTACAAAGGTTCTGGATTTATTCAAACCTACCGATATCATGGCCCATAAGATTGCTTTGGACTTCCAGTTCGATGATGATTATTTCAAAAGACTTGTTAAGCATTTGAATAGGTTTGTCAAGTATATGAATGAGATTGGCTTTATAGACCACGGATATTTCTCAGCGATTCTTGTATTGAACTCCTATGGTAAATTAATTCAAAAATATGTTGAAAAGAATAAGGATTTCTTCTTTTATCCGATTGTAGACAGTGCTACAGCTATCTTATTGCATAATTATTACAATAAAACGCTACAAGGTGATTCATTTAAGCTTGGCAGGATGGATCCTGATGATTCTCCTATTGCATATCTATTAATATTCTGTGATGAGCTTCAGGAATGGAATAGGCGACCATATGGTATTTTGGACAAACAGAAAAATCATGTAAATGACTTTAAAGTCCATATTAATGACACATGCTTCAATATTAGATACATTTTAAAAAATGGTTCTATGGGTCTCGGATTTGAAGAGGATAAGGAAAACTTCATCAAAAATGTCTTAAATGTTAGAAAGATATTTGAAGGATTTACAATCATCCCTGATGTGGATTTAGATGATATTCAAAGGGATATTTTGATGTCTGATATTCAGGCTCCGGATGTGCTGATGAGGAATATCGAAAAGCTGGCCGTTGAAGTAAATAGGCAATACAATGAAACTCAAAAAGCAAAGCTTGAAGAGGCCGAAAGTGAAAAAGATGAGGAAAAGATTCGAAAATACACCAAAAAAGTTAAAGATACCGAGAACTTTGAGGGTTTAAGTTCAAGCTTCAAGATGTCAAATATCCGTCAAGCCAAGTCCATTCCAAAAAAATTAAGCATGATCGGTTGTGAGATAGCTCACAAAACTGATGAAGAAAAGGCGGATAAAAGAGACTTTAAGGTCAAATTGAATGAAATTGTAGCGGAACTGGAAAGGACAGATGATAACTATGATAGTCGTCAGGAAATCCTTGAGCGTTCAGGCAAGGTTGTAAGAATCTTGAGATTTAGTGAGGATGATGTTGACGATTTGGCTGTCTATGAACATGAAAGCTGGTGTGAAGAAAGAAAAGGAACCGGCTGGGTTTTTAATGATGTAGATGACTCTAAAAATAAGCGCAGTAGCAGTTTAGTTGAATGGGATGCGCTTGATGAGTATACAAAAGAGTTGGATAAGGAAGCCATTAGAAATATTCCTAACCTTTTGGATAAGATAGGCTTAAAGGTCATCAGAAGCAGGCTTCGCTCATTGACTTATAAAATGAATCAGTTTTATGAAAACGGTAAGCTTGATGGTGATTCCAGTGGTGAATTGGAATTTAATAATTTGGATAAGCATATCAAGTTTTGCAATTTTAAGCAAGCGGACCACTTGGTTAAAATATTAAAACATAAGGGATATGAATTGGTGCCTTTGAATGATTCAGAGGATCCTATCGAGAAGTTTTCCAAAGAGGAAATCGAACATTTCGCTAAAATGATGCATGAGAGCTGGTATAAGCTTAAGCTTAATTTGGATAGAACCGGCGGTAAGAATTTCGTGGAATGGAAGGATCTTAATGAAAATGTTAAGAAAGCGAACAGGAATACTTTCAAGTATCTTCCGGAAATGTGTGCGGATGAGTTCGTTGGATTAAAAATAGTTAAAAATGATTAAATTATAAGTAATTTAATCTCTTTTTTTATATTTTATTTTTTTTAATGTATTTTTGTATAATATTTTGATTATTAAGTTAAATTTTTGTTAATTGGGGATTTTTATGTTTAAGTATCAATATTTAAATAATTATTTTTACATAAATAATAAATGGTGAATTTTAGTGGATATAGTCAATCAACCAATTTTTCAATTTTCAGTAGAATTAATTATTTTCATTGTTTTAACTGCTGTTGGTGTATTTATTTTGGATAAAATTAGGAACAGCGACAACAGATATCTCAATCCTCAGGAATTTTTGCCGAAAGATGAGATTCATACGTTAAAACAGGTATTTTATCTTATTTTGATGAGCCTTTGTTTTGTCACTGTTTTATATACATTAATCTCAACAAAGTCAGATATACCTTATCTTTCATTTTTTGATATATGTTTATCATTATATATTGCAATAACATTGGATAAGTCATCTCTAAAGAATAAGATTTTACTGATAATAATAGTTCCGTTCGGATCAATGAGTTATTTCTTTTTTGGATATACATTGGTCGGTTTAGTTGACTTTATTCATGTTCCGGTATTTTTGTACTTTGTCAAGTACTATTATAACAAATTCAATTATTATACGGAATCAAATGGTTTGTCCCTGGCAATACTTTTGCTGTTTGTCATTATATTATTCAGTTTTTTCCTAACTCAAGTGACTGAAGGTAAAAATCCTTTGGATGCCCTGGTAATGGTTTCCAATGCATTCACAAGTAATGGATATGCCGTTTTAGGCAACTCAATTCCTGGAAAAATCAATAGCCTATTCCTTGTTTGGGGAGGTTATGTTATTTCTGGTGTAGCCACAGCTTCTTTAACCGCAGCTATCTTGATTAAGCATTTCAACAAAAGGGTTGAGAAGCTGGAAAGAATAATTGAAGAGGGAAGTGATGAATGATGGATGAGATGATAATGACATTATTGATTATTGTGGGCATGGTTTTACTTTCTATAGTAATCTTTTCCGTTCTGGTTCAGATTTGCAAGTTTGTCTTAATAAAACTAAAATCATCTGAGTCACTTAAAAATTCAAGACTTTTCAATCCTCTGGAATATTTCCCTGAAGAGGAGATATCGACCATAAGACAGGTCTTTTATTTGGTAATTATAGTCCTGATTGTTGTTGATATCCTGTATTCAGTTGTCGGATGGCATGAAAATTTGATAATCTTTTCTGTCTTTGATATTCTTTTATCCCTGCTATTTGCGATAAATGTTAAGTGGGGTTCTTTAAAAAATAAGATACTGTTATTCGGATTAATCCCGTTGGGTTCACTGGGTGTGCTGTATTTGGGAGAATATTATGTTATAATTGATGCAATACATTTAATAACCCTTGCATATTTCATTAAGGTCTACTTTAACAAATTCGTCGAATATACTGAGACCAACAGTTTAGGAATAACAATAATACTGTTGTTTTCAATTGTTTTCATTAGTTTCTTATTCACTATTGTTGTTGAAGATGTTTCTCCTCTTGATTCATTGAACATGGTTTCCAATGCATTTACAAGTAATGGTTATACCGTTTTAGGAAAAACTGGGCTGGGTAAAGCCGATGCAATATTTTTGGTTTGGAGCGGTTTTTTACTGTCCTGTGTAGGTACGGCCACTTTGACAGTTTCCCTTATAGTGAAACATGTTGACAGAAAATTTGATAAGTTGGAAGATTTGGCCAAGAAAAAGAAAAATTAGTTCTTTTTAATAATCCTTAAATATTTTTTTCCATATACTATTAGTGATGCAGGCTAACGATAATATCGAATCAATCAGAGGAAATCCCCGCAGTGCCATTAACAAATTGGCGTTTCCTACAATATTTTCACTGCTTTTAATGTTTTTAAACAATCTTATTGATAGTTTTTGGGTCTCAGGCATCAATGCAGATGCTCTTGCCGATTTAGGTTTTATTTCGCCATTGTATCTTGTGATAATTGGCATGGGCAGTGGTGTGGGTGCAGGTGCCAATTCATTGATTTCAAGATATGTCGGTGCTCAAAGGATTGATGATGCAAATAATGCAGTTATGCACTCAATAATTATAACAGTTGTCGTTTCACTTATAGTTTTAATGATAGGTATTTTCTTTTTAGATGATTTGGTGATATTGTTGGGTGCAGGTAGCGTCAGCACATATTGCCTAAGTTATGGCCAAATCATCTTTTTGTTGAATATTGTCTTTCTGGCACCCAATGTTGCCGCAAGCATCTTTAGGGCGGAAGGTGATGTGGCACGTGCGACAAACCCATTGATCTTGACATCTGTATTTAACATGATTCTGGATCCTGTTATGATATACGGACTTGATTTGGGCATATTCGGAGCGGGACTTGCGACAGTTTTGGCATCATTTTTAGGATTCCTTCTGATGTTTTACTGGATATATGTTAAAAGAGACACATTTTTCCAGTTCAAATTCTCAAATTACAAGCGTGAATTGGGGATATATAAGGAAATCCTTGTGGTTTCACTTCCGGCCTCAACAGAAGAGATAATATTTGCCCTGGTTGCAATTATCCTTAACTATCTTATTATAGTGACTGCAGGAGTTGCTGAAGTGGCTGCATTCACCATCGCATGGAGATTCATAACAATCGCATTCATTCCAGCTATGGCAATAGGAATTGCGACAATAACCGTTTCGGGAATAGCTTATGGGGCAAAAAATTGGAAAAATTTCAATGAAACAATCAAATACTCGACATTGTTAGGTTTGGCGATTACAATTTCAATCTGTGCATTGTTTTTCATATTCGCATACCCTCTTTGCGATTTATTCAACATTCAGGCAGGCAGTCCCGCATTGGTGAGCCGTTCTGCGGAAATATTGAAGTTACTGGCGTTCTATAATTTTCTGATATCCTTGGGGGCAACTGCAGCCTATACCTATCAGGGTGTTGGCTCCGGTTTCAAGTCACTTGCAATAACAATTCTGCGGGAACTGGTATTGAGCATTGCATTGGCCTATATTATGGGGATAACATTTAATATGGGCGTTTTTGGTGTGTATCTGGGAGCAATCATTGGAATGAATATGGGTTCAATTATAGGTTTTGTTTTTATTTGGATTTTTAATATGAAATTTAAAAAAAGAGTTTTTTCATCTTAAATTACATATATTATTTATACTATTTTTGCAATATCTTATCATAGTGATTAAAATGTCTAAAGATTGGGAAGATATTAAAGTCAACAGACGCAGCAATGATAAGGTTGTTTTTGAATCTCGATTCGTTCAATCCATATATGATGGAATTGGATATTTAAAGGATGAAACAACTGAAGTGTTAAAAGAAATTGATTCAGATGAATTCAAACAAAATCTTGATGATATGGATGTTCAGAGATTTGGTGAAACCGTTATTAATCATTTTTCAGATTTTGCTGACGATTTATCAAAATTTAAGGATGAAGTCATCAATCCTGATGGAGTTCCTGACTTCATTAAGCAGTCTTCACGTGATGCAAAAATTGCACTGAACAGGGATGAGGAATACCTTCGAGTGGCAAGAAGGAAACTTGATAAAGTGGATTCTGATGATGTGGATGGAGCTTATGAGATAAACTCCCGTGTCATTCAGCTATGTGACAAGTCAATTGATTTAAACAATAAAAATTATGAAGCTTACTATCTTAAAGGAGTGGCATTGACCAACTTGGAGATGTATGATGAAGCAGTTGAAGAGTTCTTCTGCTCTTTGGCTTTAGAAGATAATGTCGAATCAAAATTAGCGATTGCAAATGTTAACAGATTAAATAAGGAGTTCAATGATGCAATCAATGTTTATGATTCAGTTTTAGATGATGATCCATTTGGAGCCTTAAAGGGAAAGGCATACACATATTATGATTGGCAGAAATATGGCCAGGCCAGTAAGGCATTCCGTGAAGCGAATGAGATTGAAGAGTTGGATGATAAGTCTAAAGAGATCTGGGATGAATGCTCATTATAGATTTTCCTTCAATTGGGCATTTAACGTATTGTAATAATATCCTTTAAGGGCAAGAAGCTCTTCATGAGTTCCTTGCTCAATTATTTCACCATTCTCAATTACGATAATTCTATCTGCATTTCTTATTGTTGATAACCTATGCGCTATGATAAAGCTGGTTTTTCCTTCCATCAGCTTGTCCATTGCCTTTTGAATTAACTTTTCTGTTCTTGTATCGACGCTGGATGTTGCCTCATCCAAAATTAGGATTTCTTTTTTTGAAAGTATTGTTCTGGCTATTGTTAAAAGCTGCTTTTGACCGTGGGATATATTGTCAGTATCCTCATTTAAAACGCTTGCATATCCGTCGCTTGACTGCCTTATGAAATTATCTGCATAAACCTGTCTTGCAGCATCAATGACTTCACTGTCCCCGGCGTCCAAATTGCCGTAGCGGATATTGTTTGATATGGTGTCTGAAAACAGCCAGGAATCTTGAAGGACCATTCCAATCAAGGACCTTATGCTGTTTTTGTCGTATTCTTCAATGTCTGCACCATCTATTTTTATGGAACCTGAGTCAATATCATAAAATCTCATGAGCAATTTGACGATTGTTGTTTTTCCCGCTCCAGTTTCACCGATGATTGCTATTTTTTGACCTTTTTCAACATTGAATGATAGATTTTTAATTATCTTTTCATTAGGCACATATCCAAAGCTGACATTTTCAAATTCTATTCCCTCTTTGATTTCAGTGATTGATTTTTCTGAAGGATTTTCCTCATCTTCATATTCCAGAAATTCGAAGATACGTTCACTTGCAGCCATTGCAGTCTGAATCTGGCTCATGACTCTTGTAATCTGTTGGATAGGTCTGTTGAAGCTTTGGGTATATTGGAAAAATGCCAATATGTCTCCAACGGCTATTGCCCTTTGAAGGACAAATGCTGCGCCCATGACCGCAACCACAACATAAGTGAAATTTGAGATGAAATTCATTAACGGTCCGTTCAGGCTTGAATAGAACTGTGATTTCCATTCGTGGCCAAACCAGTTTTCATTGTCGCTTTCAAATTTCTCCATGGAGATTTCCTCCTGGTTGAATGCGCGGATTATGTCATGTCCCGTGAATGTCTCTTCAATCTGGGCGTTCAGTGAACCCTTGAACACCAGCTGCTTTAGGAAGTATTTTTGGGAGTATCGTGTCATTGCCCTGATTAGTAGGAATGCAATAGGGACAAGAATGACTGTTGCCAATGTCATCCAAACATTGATTGTCAGCATCATTATGAATACTCCGATAAGGGTGATTACGGCTGTTGTCAACTGTATGAATGATTGTGTAATACCGTTTTGAAGGGAATCAACATCGTTTGTAACTCTTGAAAGGATATCTCCCCTTTTGTTTTCCTCAACCTTGTCCATTGGCAGGTGAAGAATCTTGTCTATCATCCTTTCCCTTAAGTCATAGCTTATTTTGGTGGATACTTTCACCAGAAGGAAGCTTTGCAGATAAGAGAAGATGGAGCTGATAACATATAGGATAACCACAATTGTCAAAAGATGGAACAGCGTATCTAAATCGATTGAGCCTGTATGGTGGATGATATTGTTTATCCCGTTGAATATTGTTGTGGTTGCCTCGCCTATAAGCAAGGGGGCAACAATCGTAAACACGGTGGATATGACTGCACATATCACTGTCAGTATTAATCTTATTTTATGGTCTTTAAGGAGACCTAAAATGTTTTTAATTGCTTTTCTGTTGTCTACAGGTTTTTCAGGAGGTTTTCTTTTAAGAGGCCTTGGACTCATGACAATGCCTCCATGCTGTCAATCTGTATATTGACGATTTCCCTGTAGATTTCACAGCTTTCAATTAGTTTATTGTGATTTCCCCTGTCTACAATCTCTCCATTGTCAATTACAAGTATCTCATCGGCATCCATGATTGTTGAAATCCTTTGGGACACTATTAATATGGATGAATCCTTCAGGTTTTTTAGATTCTCCTTTATCCTGCGCTCGGTATTCATGTCCAGTGCTGAAAAGCAATCATCAAACAAATAAAAATCATGAGTGCCTATTATTGCCCTGGCTATTGATAAACGTTGCTTTTGACCTCCTGAAAAGTTGGACCCACCTTGAGTAACCTCTTCTGCAAGGTCTTCAACAAAATCGACCTGGGCAAGCTCCAGAGCCTTTTCAATATCCTCATCGCTTGCATCGCTTTTGCCGATTTTCATGTTGGATTTCACGTCACCCTGAAACAGAATGGCCTTTTGTGGAGTGAACGAAATCTTGTCTCGCAATGTTTTTAAATTGAAGTTTTTAATATTTTTGCCGTCAATAAGGATTTCTCCGGAGCTTGGATCCTGAAGGCGGGGAATCAGATTGAGGATTGTTGATTTTCCGCTGCCGGTTCCTCCAATGATTGCTGTGGTCTTTCCGGGCTTTAACGTAAAATTGATGTCCTTTAAGGTTTCCTTTTCACTTCCTGGATATCTGTATGAAACGTTTTTGAATTCAATCGTGGAATTGGAGGATATCTCTTTTAAATCTCCGTCGGTGATTGTGATTTCAGTGTTCAGGACTTCACTTACGCGCCTTCCTGAAACGAGGATTCTTGGCAGGATTATCATGAATGCCCCAATCATTAAAAATGAGGTCACGATTTGTGTTGAATATTGTATGAATGCTATTATGTCTCCTGTCAGCAATCCTCCGCTCAACGCGTCATATGCACCATAATAGAGTATCAAAACAACCATAAGGTTCATAATCAGGGTCATCAGGGGAAGCATGATTAACAGGGTTTTGAACACATAGATATTGACATCGTAGAATTCCTGGTTGACCTTTTGAAACTTGTCTGCCTCATAATCCTGCCTTACAAATGCTTTAATGACTGGTATTCCAATTAATATTTCTCTTGTGGTCTTGTTTATTCTGTCGATTATTTCCTGTGTGATTTTGAAGTATGGAAGTACTTTTATGATAACGATTATTAGAAGCAGCACCACTGCAATGAAATTCACCAGTATGATCCATGAAAGGTTTGTCTGAAGTTCAAAAACCTTGATTATGCTTCCGATTCCAAGAAGCGGTGCAAAGATAAGTGTCATGAATATCATTCCTAAGACACTTTGAAGCTGGTTTACGTCATTGGTGGACCTTGTAATCAGTGAGGAACGTGAAATGTGATTCAGCTCATGATTTGAGAATTTCAAAACCTTTTCATAAATGATTTTCCTCAAATCCTTTGCATAGCCTGAAGCCACTCTGCTTGAAAAATAGGACACTGCGACGGTTGCAAGCGCTGAAATCGCCACCATCAAAAGCATCATAATCCCAATATCTATGATGAACTGGAAATTTGTATTTTGAATGCCGACATTAACAATCTCTGCTGTGTATTGGGGCAGTGTCAGGTCGCAATAAACCTGTATGGATAGGAAGATGAAAATAAAAAATATCTGAGGTATCTTATTTTTCATCGGTTTTAATAGTTTTTTCATGATTCTCCTGATATCTATTTGATTCTTTCTTGGGTTACAAACCACTCTTTGGATTTTGCCGGAAGTCTTGTGAATATCACTGAGAAAATTACTAATGTTAACACAAGCCCTGTTAAAATTATCACGGAGTCTGTGGTTTTAAGGGCAAGCAATTCCCCAAGGCCTCCAAACCAGATTACAACCAATATGACTGGAATGATATATTTTACATGTGCAAGCCACCATTTTCCGAGCTTGAATGCTTTGCTCCTGCCGTTCATAAAATCAATTAACCTTTCAGCTTTGAATATCCAGGCAAATAGGATGCATTCCACAAATACTGAGAATATGACGAGAATGTTATTTATGAATATGTCCGTGATTCCAAGGATGTATCCTCCCGAAGAGGTGGCATAAACCATTGAGATTAGAGCCCCAACCAAACATAGTATTCCGGCGGCTCTGCGTCTTGTAAGGGCAAATTTGTTTTGAATGGAAATTGAAAGCACTTCAAATGAGGACAGTATGCTGGTCAATCCGGCAATGTAAACAGTAAAGAAGAACATAGGACCTAAAATTAAACCGATGGTTCCAAGGATATTGAACACTTGGGGGTATGCTACAAAAATCAGGGTTGTTCCCTGTGAAACGATTTCAGAAATTGGGGCTCCTGATTGAAGGGACATGTATCCCAATATTGAGAAGACTCCCAATGCTGCGAAGTTTTCGAAAGCGCAATTCGCTATGATTACACATATCCCTGATGAAATCAGGTCGATGTTGTCCTCTGTATAGCTTGCATAGGTAAATCCTGCACCCATTCCCAAACTCAACGAAAAGAAAATCTGTCCGAATGCGGCCATCCATATGTCAAAATGCCATAGAAGTGACCAGTCCGGATCGAACAGCTCTGCAAGGCCGATATATGCTCCAGGCAGGGTCAGTGAGAATATGACTATAATGATCATTACAATGAATAATAATGGTACAAATATTTTACAGACTTTTCCCAGACCTTTATCCAGGTTCTTACGGGATATCAGCCAAATGAAAAACCATCCTATAAGCATGAAAATGGCAATGAATGGAATGAAGTTGGAAACTCCGCTTAATGAGTCAGTTGCCTGCAGCAGATTGACATTTAAGAAGGTATTCGGATCTGTTCCCCATCCCTTGAAAAAGCTCAAGAAGAAATATATTCCGTCCCATCCGATGATTGTGGAATAATAGATGGTCATTATGAATATGCCGACAGGTAAAAGCCAGCCATAAACTTCGAATTTAGGTTTGAGCTTTACAATTGCTTTTGTAAATGAAGCCTGGTAATTGTAACCCACTCCATACTCTAAAATTATAAATGGGATGGCTAATGTTATGATGGCAAACAGATATGGGATATAAAATGCACCGCCGCCGTTTGAATAAAGTACATATGGGTACCTCCAAATGTTTCCCAGCCCTACAGCAGACCCTATCATTGCGAGAATGAATGCAATATTGCTTCCCCATTTGTTTTCATTAGCCATATTATCACTAAAATTATTAACTATTAATTTATTGTTAAAAATATATATTCATTTGTATATTCTGCAAGAAGAGAAAAATTTGATTTTGCAATTTTCACTTAACAATGATTTGCCATTATTTCAAAAAATTAAAACATTGAACAATTTCTAAAATAATTACTTATTTCTTTGTTTATTTTTTACAATTGTTTTTGTACTTAAATAATTCATAAAATATTTCAAAAAACTATAACATTTATATACTAGTTTGGCTAATTTATGATAGGAATTCAGTGAGGTGAAAATAATGAAAAGAATTACTATAGCAATATTAGCTTTAATCCTAATGGGTCTGTTAATCCCAACAGGTTTTGCAACCGATTCCAATCTTGTAATAACATATGGTGAAAGCACTTATGCAAACAGTGATTATAAATCAGCTGTTGATGCATTCTTTGTAAATCAAGCAAATGTTGATTTGAAAAATGTGGACTCAAAAATAATCACTGCCGATCAGGTTAACAAAGTATCAAGCGGAATTACAGGTAAATCTTACTCCTCAGATCAAATATTTTCCTCAGCATTCCTTGATTTGAAAGACAATGATAATCTGGAGGTCAGTGTGGACAAGTCAAAGATTACCACAGTAACAGGTAACATGTACATTTCCGCATTGAAATCAGCAGGTATTACCAGTGGACATGTTTATGTTACAAGTCCAATGCAAGCTACTGGTGAATCTGCTCTTGCAGGAATAATGAATGCATATGAGGAAGCTACTGATGTTAAAATTCCAGATAACGTAAAAGAAGCAGCAAACGATGAGATTTATACTCAAGCTGAAATCGTGGAAAACTCAGGCGTCGATGCGGAAAAATTATCAAAATTGGTTGATGATGTAAAACAGGAGGTATCCGGAGATAATGTGACAGATCACAATACAATTGTAAATATCATTAACAATTATGTCCAGAACAACAATCTCAACATTACAAATTCCGACATTGAAAACTTGGCGGACACTATTGAACAAGTGCAAAACGTTCAAGGTGATGTAAACCATTACAAGGACCAAGTTGGCAATCTTTTGAATGGTGGAAATTCAACAGGCGGTTTTTCTCTTGACGCATTATTTGACTGGTTTAAATCATTCATTAATGGGATTTAATTCCCATTAACTTTTTTTACTATAAAGCATTTTATTTATATTATTTATTTACCATTAGATTCAGACTTAATATTCTGAGGTGGTATATTGAAATATTTTGGAAATATTTTAAAAATCTCGATTATATTAATTATTATCTTAATGGCTGTTGGGTCAATTCATGCTACAGATAATTCATCTTCTAAGGCAATTGATGATTCTGATGATGATTTCGAATTGGATGATTATTTAGATGATTCTGATGATGAGGATTTGGATGATTCTGAGTTGGATGATTATTTAGATGATTTTGATGATGAGGATTTGGATGATTCTGAGTTGGATGATTATTTAGATGATTTTGATGATGACTGGGCTAATTATTTCAAGAGTTATGATTATCTGGAATATAAGATCATTTCCTATCTGGAAAGATATGGTAACTGTAGTGAAGATAATTGGACCGAATCTGAGAGTTTCCATGATGAATATCAAATATATCTTGCCAATTCATCAGATTATACATTAAATGAAAGTGCAGAAGGTTATAATACCTATTTAAAGATTTTTGATTCAATAACATCAACATTTGGTGATTATAATTTAACAAATAATCAGACAATGTTCTTAAAATTTTTAATAATCTATTATTTGAATAATTACGGTAATGTAAGTGCGAATTATACCTGGAACAAAAGTGAAAGCTTTGAAAATTATACTCCTCCTTTTGACTTTATGGCTGATGCAATGTGTTGTCGCATTGCAGGAAATGCCGAAGCAGGAGGATCTGGTTATTATTCAGTGGTTTATGCACCTTTAACTTTCATTCAATCTAATAATTTGACTGATGTCAATCAAACTTCGCACATTAATCAAACCATCACCGAATCGCAAAATTCGCGGGATTTGAATATATTTGTATTGATATTGGTGCTGGTGCTTATGATTTTAATGTTTATTTGAGTTGTAGTTTCTTTTTGAAATTACCTCTCTTTTTTTTTAACTCAATGGATTTTGCATAATTTTCAAGTAAATCACAAATTTTGACCGCTTAATATATATACTATTGAAAAACATAAATAAACTTAATAGCAAATTAAATTTAATTAAATGAAGGTTTGATAATATGGTTAGGTTTTCACAAACTCTTGATGATGCACCATCAAGAAATCAAAAAAAATATTATGCTCGACAGGGGGAACGACAGTATTATGAAGAACGTGGTGCTGACTCCAGAACAATTGACGATATTGTCTACAGTCAGTTTCCTAGACCAAAACAGGTTAAAAGACCAGTTCGTAGGGATGAGGAATATGTTAAGCCTGAGGCCTATGAACCGATTAATGTAATTCATGAACAACCTCAAATTGAAAGAGAATCTATCAAACCAGATTATTCCAAACCAGAATTGATTTTCCCTGCTGACCAGAACATTCAATTTGGTGTTGAGTATTCCCCAAATTCAAAACCGCCTGTTATTGGTAATAACTATACAATCCGTTCAAATTCAATTATCTACAATGATGTGGTCATCGGTGATAATTTCAGAACAGGACACAATGTTGTCATTCGTGAAAATACCAATATCGGTGATGATGTGCTGATCGGAACAAATACTGTTATTGAAGGTGATGTTATCATTGGAAATGATGTCAGCATTCAGTCTAATGTCTACATTCCAACCAATTCTGTAATTGAAGACAATGTATTTATCGGACCTTGTGCTTGTTTTACTAATGATAAGTATCCTGTAAGAATCAATTATGAACTTCAGGGACCTAAAATCAGACGTGGAGCTTCAATTGGAGGTAACACAACATTCCTGTCCAATGTTGAAATTGGTGAAGGGTCTATTGTAGCCGCTGGAGCTATTGTAATACATTCTGTTCCGCCGTTCTATTTGGCTATTGGAACCCCTGCACGTATCAAACCGCTTCCAGACCATTTGAAAGTTCCTAACAGATTTTAATATTTATAATGGAGATTAATTATGGCTAAATATAAATGTAAGATTTGCGGATATGTTTTTGATGAAGATGACATTGAAGAAGGTTTAAATATTCCAGCAGGAACCAAATTTGACGATTTGCCAAGTTCATTTAAATGTCCTAAATGTAGAATGGCTAAAGCAATGTTTGAAAAAATAGATTAATTTTATATATTACAAAGATAAATAATAATAGTAATAACAAATTTAAGGAGATTGTTAATCATGGCAAAGTTTAAATGCAAATTATGTGGATTTGTCACTGACGAGTTTGATGAACTTCCAGAAGACTACAAATGTCCAATGTGCGGTGCAACTGCTGACATGTTTGAAAAAATCGAATAAGGTTGTTTAACATGGCTTATGTTTGTAAAGTTTGTGGTTTCGTTTTAGAAGAAGACGAATTACCAGAAGATTATGTATGCCCTGTTTGTGGCGTACCCGCAGCAAATTTTGAAGAACAATAAGTTCTTCATTTTTTAAATTTTTTCTAAAAACTGCTTATTTTTAAAATTAACTATTATTTTACCAGAGTATTTTCCAAATATCTTTTCTATATCTCTGTTGTCTTTTGACACGACATGATAATGCACTTTATCTGAATACTCCTTGTCGATCGCTTCAAGGGAATTGTTTCTGACTTCGGTGTCAGCTATTTTAATGTCTGAATATTCAAAAATAAGTTCATAAACATCATATTCCTCAATTTCAACAATGTTGGCTTGACCAACAGTTTCCATGACTGATTTGGAATATGCGCGAACAAGTCCTCCTGCACCAAGTTTGATTCCGCCAAAATATCTGGTGACGACTGCAGTTACATTATGGAGATCATTTTTCCTTAAAACATTAATCATTGGTTTTCCTGCAGTTCCGCCGGGTTCTCCATCATCATCAAAGCCCTCTCCGTCGCCAACAATGTAGGCGGTGCAATTGTGAGTTGCGTCACTGTACTTCTGGTTTAGCCTTTGAATGATTTCCTTTGATTCCTTCTTGTTTTTGGTTGGGTAAAGCCCACATATGAACTGGGATTTTTTAATGTTAATTTCGCTTTGGACTGGTTCTTTAATAGTTTTCATAATATCAATATATTTATATATCTCGTCAAACATATTAAATTTAATTAATTTAATGAAAGGTGTTAATTGTGTCAAGTAGATCTGCTACAGTTTTAGTAATTTTTATAGTTGCTGTTCTTGCATTTTGTCTTGCAAGTGTCTTTGCAGCCATGACTGGTCCAATTTCAATTTTACCTAATCAAAGTCAATCCGGAGGAGTATTGGATAATCTTTCGGCAATCACTGATGATAATTCAAACAATAATAAGTATAATTATCAAGATTACAATGATTATTCCGATGATCATTCATCTAAGGATGATTCTAAAGTTGAAACAACTACGGATGATTCGTCAAGTAATTCGAATTCACATCAAAGTAGTTCGGATTCTAGTTCTACCCATAGTTCAACTTCATCTGATTCTTCTTCCAAAAATAGTGGAGGTAGTAGTTCCAGTGATGTTGAAACTACAACAGATGATTCTTCTTCCAAAAGTGGTGGTAGCTCAAGTGATGTTGAAACCACAACTGGATAATCATCTTTTCCTTTTTTTTTAAAAATCTAACAGTTTTTCGATATCAAATATTACGGAGTTAATTGCCAGATTGAATAGTCTGTGACCATATTCCTCATCGATGTAAACGCCGTTTTCTTCAACGTCTTTTGCACCTTCTTCAATGTTTGGGTCATCTCTGCGTGCCTGTTTAAATCCGTGCAGACCTACCTCTTCATACTCATTAACATTGGCCTGATTTTCAAGTTCTTCTTCATTGACAATGCCCAAAACTTTAGCCATTGATAGCTCTCCGCTGCCTCCGTGAGGGCCTTCTGAAGAGATTACCTTATTGTTGAATGTAATTGCTAAGTCTGTCTTGTCTTCGATGTCCCACAATTCTGCCATCAAGGGAATGTTTCCTCCATGTGCATTGACGATAACTGCCTTTTCGATATTGAGGAATTTTTTGGCTTGGTTTAATGTAGTGATGACATTTTCTTTTAGCTCATCAAGGGAAACGTGGACTCCATGGTCAATTGTGTCCAGTTCATATGCTGGAAATATTATTCCTAAAAATTTGGCTCCGGTTAAGAGGGATGACTGAAAGGCGATGTGCGCTCCAATTTTGGCGTCAGTGTCGATTGGCAATGCAGGACCGTGATTTTCCAGATGTGATCCTAGTGCAATTATTCCGATTTTGTGAACTCCAGGGTCTCTGATGTTTCCTGCTCTGTATCTTAGCTCTGCCATCTCATCACCTTATATTTCAAAGTTCCAGATGTCGTCGCCCACGTAATGTTTGGTTTCAACGGCTTTTCCGGAATCATTTGCAACCATTTCTTCCCCGCTGATTAGGCTCACTCCCATGGCCAATGGTTTTCCATGGGTTTCATCAATTATTAGAACAATGTCTCCAGGTTCAACGCCTTCGGAAGCATCAACAATTCCTGGGCTCATGATATCGGCACCATTGCTTACAAATCTGATGGCTCCCATGTCCACAGTAACGGTTTTTGCATCAATCTGATTGGCAAGTGCTGCCTTAAGTGTTGGGAATGGTTTATCATCAATAATTATAATGTAAGGTTCTCCATCTACCAAAATAAATGAATTAGGTTCCGCTTCAAGTATTTCAACATTCTTTTTTCCTTGAAGTAAATCTCCATATTCTCCCAATTCGGCTTTTATCTCTTTAATTTTCTTTTTTTTCAAGAAATTTCTTTTTTTGACTTTAATTACCATGATATCCCAATATTATTTTATTGAATAATATTTTGTATTTAAAATAAATAAACTTATTTGTTAATTAAGGAATATTCCTCATCTCTTGAAAAAACATATCTGAAATCTATCGGCTCACCAAACTCCGCAACGCTTATTGGAGAATCTCTTTTTGCATATTTTGTTATTGTGGTTGCATTCTCATTGCTTAGCTTGCTGATTGCATTGTTGATTATCTCAAGTTCCCTCTGGCTGAATTTGAGATCGGGTATTATGATTAGATAATATCTGTAGATTGTTCTGTTATAATAGGGTTCTTTTCTAAAAAACAGATAGTTTTTTGATATCAGCTCTTCGCTGATTTCCCTGAAATGCGTTGGCCTTATTCCTCTTTTTGATTTGATATATGTTTCATTTGTCAGAAGTTCGCCGTAAAGCTCATAATAATTGAAATCAATGAAATAGAGTATGCTGCAAAGAACAGTCTTTCCAAAATTCGGTTTTTGATGGCATTGGGATAATATGTACATTATCAGGTCGATATACTTTTCACGGTTGAATCTCATGGGTATCACGATGATGGTTGGATGGAAATATTTTTGTATGAGATTCAATTTAAGTAAAGTGTGAGAGCATTTGAAAAGTAATCGTTGTTAATTATTACTGTCAAGGATAGTTTTTTCTTATATTTTGCCTAAATTAAGGTAACCTTTATATAGTAGGTTATCTATAATTAATAGTATTAGTTTTAATTAGGTTTTGTCTTATCTTAACTTGATTATATTATGTCTAATAAAGAGTAGTATTTACTCTATTCATATTAAAAAACTAAAATTTGTAATAATATAAGGTGATATAATGAGCGGACAAAATGTTCAAAGACCACTTGACGCATTAGGAAAATCTGTGGATGCTCCTGTTTTATTAAAACTCAAAGGAGATCGTGAATTTAGAGGTATACTTAAGAGCTTTGATTTACACATGAACTTAGTTCTTAATGATGCAGAAGAGTTACAAGACGGAGAAGTAACAAGAAAACTCGGTGTTGTGCTCATTAGAGGAGACAATATTGTTTATATTTCACCATAAGTATTATTCAATACTTTTCTAGATTATATTTTTACGATAGCTTAAGGAGGTGTATCAATGTCAAAGGGAACTCCATCAATGGGTAAAAAGAATAAAAAGACCCATATCAGATGTAGAAGATGTGGTAAAAACACTTACCATGTACGTAAAAAAGTCTGTGCTTCTTGTGGATTCGGTAGATCCAGCAAATTAAGGAGATACAGCTGGCAAAATAAAAAATCAACTACTAGACAAAGATTAGTATAAATTGGTTGAAATTTTGAAGATTATTTTAATAATCTTCTTCAAAATACTTTTTTTTAATTAATGCTTAATTTCATAGAACTTTTTTTAGATAACTTTATTAACTATTTTTAATTAATTTAGTTCTAAGCATGATGAAATGATTTTCAGGAGGTCATAATATGACTGATTTAAATGAAATTGCTCGTGAACATGATGTAGATTTAGAAAACTGTGTTGTTTTTGTAAGAGGTAATGATGATATTTTAGCTGTGGATATTTCCAATGCAGGAATTAGACAAAGAAGTGATGATACCATGGGTTTTACTTTTTCAATTGCTCCAAAACAGGCATTGGCACTTGAAGAATACTTCAATAAATTCACTACCGGTGAAAAATTCTATTTTGATATTTCACAAACAGGATATAGGCCGGTTTATTATAGGGGATTATCTCCAATGACTAAGGAAGTCAGTCAGGAATATGAACCAAAATTCAATATTACATTATTTGCTCAAAAGGCAATTGTCGAACCGGAAGATTCATATTTCGCACCGACCTGTGCCTGCTGCGAGTTTTGCCATATTGATTAGTCTTTGAAATTTAAAAAAGGGGAGAACTTCTACAGTTCTCCGTCCAGGGCATCCCATAGGTCTACTGCCCATCCTTGCTTGCCGTCGATTACCATGTCAAGCAATCTTACTTTTCCTTCTTTAAAGCGGAACAGCCTGTAGTCCAGTTGTGGCTTTTTAGCACTGCCTTCTTTGTTGCAGTCAAGATAGATTCCTTCGCTGTATTCTTCTTCGAAATTTCCTGCTTGCACAAACTCTCCAACTAAGGAATATCCGTTTTTAACACTTTTATCTAACTGATCTACTGTTTTTAACCATCCGCCTTGTGCTCTAAATTTTATGTCTGGATCGATTCTTGTTATCTCTTCTTGCCAATTAAGTATCATTATACCAAATCCTTTTTTAATTCTAATTTGGCATTTCATATATAAATGAAAAGTGCGAGAGCATTTGAAAAGTAATATTTATAACTATTGTTATATATACTTATATATAAGTTCAGTTATATAATAAATAATATTATTAAATATCAAGTCTGGGCTTTAAATGAATTTATTTGAAAAATTTAATATTGAAACTGATGATGAACATTTATATGAGGTTGCATTTACACATGCTTCATATGCAACCATTCATGAATTGGATTATAATTATGAAAGACTGGAGTTTCTAGGAGATTCAGTTTTGAGTTTGATTGTATCCGAATATTTATTTAAAAAATATCCCCATTATGAGGAAGGGGAATTAACTAAAAAAAGGTCCAACTATGTTTGTCAAAATGCATTGATTTATTACTCTCAAAAGTTAAAGTTAAAGGATTACCTTCATGTTGCGGCTGAAGAGTCCAATTTGACAAAAAATGAGGTAATATCCATAACTGCGGATATTTTCGAATCATTTTTGGGAGCAATATTTATAGATCAGGGCATAGAATTTGCAAAGGAATTCATTTCCAAATGGATTTTTAAATATATTGATCAGGAAAGAGTGTTCTTTGAAGATTACAAATCAGCAATGAAGGAATACGGTGATGCTGAAGAGGTTTCTATTGAATATCAAATATTGAAGGAATATGGTGTTCCTCATGATAAGACATTCATTATGGCCTGTCTGATTGACGGTCAGGAAATGGGTGTTGGAAGAGGTAAAAATAAAAAAGAAGCTGAACAAGCAGCTGCAAAAGGCGCAATGCGTAAATTAAGGCTAGGGAGAAATTAGATGAACAAAGAATCTGTAGGTGTTGTTGAGACAAAATATTTCCACATTGAAGAACCGATTGATTTGGACAGTGGAGAGGTTATAGACGAAGTTACTGTAGCCTATGAAACATATGGTGAACTCAACAAGGAAAAATCCAATGCTATCTTAATTTGCCATGCATTGACTGGTGATGCGCATGCCGCAGGATGGCATGAAGGAGACAAGAAACCCGGTTGGTGGGAAATTGTAATAGGTCCCGGAAAAGCTTTGAACACTGAAAAGTATTTCATAATATGTTCCAATGTTTTAGGAGGATGTAAAGGAACAACAGGTCCAAGTTCAATAAATCCGAAGACCGGCAAGGAATACGGTTTGGATTTTCCAGTCATTACCATTGGCGATATGGTTAAGGTTCAAAAGAAGCTTATTGATTCATTCGGTATCACTCAGTTGGCTGCCATTATTGGTGGCTCAATGGGCGGAATGCAGGTTCTTGAATGGATGGTTTCATATCCCACAATGATGAAAAAGGCAATTCCGATAGCAACAGCCGCCATGTCATCTCCACAGCAAATTGCATTTAATGCTGTAGGACGTCAATCAATATTTTCAGATCCTCATTGGAAAGGCGGAAATTACTATGAATCAGGTGTGATTCCACGAAATGGATTGTCCTTGGCTCGTATGATTGCTCACATTACCTATTTAAGCGATGAATCCATGGACATCAAATTCGGACGAGGCCTTCAGGATAAGGATGAAATCAGTTATGACTTTTCCCTCGATTTCCAGGTTGAAAGCTACTTGAAGCATCAGGGAGAAACCTTTGTAAAACGTTTTGATGCAAACAGTTACCTATACATTACAAAAGCCGTTGACCTGTTTGATTTGTCAATAAACGATTCATTGATTGACGGGTTTAAGAATGTTGAAGCCAAAGTCCAAGTGCTTTCTGTCGATTCAGATTGGCTTTATCCGACTGAACAAAGTACTGACATTGTGACTGCCCTGAATGCAAACAACGTTGATGTATCATTCTCAGAAATCAAATCAAACTATGGGCACGATGCATTTCTGCTTGAAAAGGGACAGCTCAATTATCTATTTGCAAATTTCCTATCAGAAAGTGTCGTCGAAGACCTGATGATGGAAAACATTGCCACTATCAAGGCAGATGCAGATGTTGTTGAAGCGGCTAAATTGATGTTGGATAAGCATGTTACCCACATTCCGGTTGTCACTGATGAAAACAAATTGATAGGAATTGTAACAAGTTGGGACTTGTCCAAATCCATCGCTACCAATTCAAATCATCTGACTGACATCATGACAACAACAGTCAAGTACTGTAATGCCGGAGATACAATAGAAGAGATTGCTCGGCATATGCGCAAATTCGACATATCCTGTCTTCCTGTCGTTGATGAGGACATGGTCGTTTTAGGCTTGATTACAACAGATCAAATCAGTAATTTACTCAGCTAAATTACACTTTTTTTAATTTTTTGGAGAGATATTATTTCAAGGACTGCTAAATTCATTGATGGTGCCAAAAAGGGTATTCCAATCACTTTCGGTTATGTTCCGATGGGTATTGGATATGCCGCAATTGCCATAAAAGCGGGCATGACTCCTCTTGAGACCATTTCAATGTCTTTTCTGGTATATGCCGGAGCGGGACAGATTATTGCGGCATCCATGGTTTTGAGCGGTGCGACTGCAATGGCAATCATACTGACCAATTTTGTAGTTAACTTGAGATATTTTGTGATGTCCACATGTGTATTGAACAAGATTGAAGATTCCAACACTCCTTTAAACATATTGGCGGCCCATGTGACTGTCGACGAATCATTTGCCATGTTTTCATTAAGTGAGGATTCAAGCATCTGGACATATCTTGGAATTGCAATAACTGCATGGCTGAGCTGGTGTCTGGGAGCGGGAATAGGCGTTGTCCTTTTGGATCTGCTTCCGGTAATCGTCACAAACAGTTTCAACATTTCATTATATGCATTGTTTGTAGCCATATTGACACCTGCAGTAAAGGAATCCAGACAGATTGCCCTGTTGGTATTGGTAACTGCAGTTTTAAACATTGTCCTAAGTCAGTTTTTGGGCAACTGGTCCCTAATCGTTTCCACTTTGGTTGGAGCGGCGATTGGAATGTATATAGTTGATGACGAATACTTGCTTTCGGGTGATGCATAATGGATTATATGGCTTTGGTTATTTTAGGCTGTGCGGTCGTGACATTCATTCCAAGACTGATTCCTGCATTGTTCATCGATAAGTTGGATTTTCCTCCAAAAGTCGAGAAATTCCTGAATCTGATTCCTTACACTGCCCTTGCGGCACTGATATGTCCGGGGGTTTTGACTGTTGACAATCAGCTGTGGTATATAGGATTGATAGGAGCCATTGTGGCAGCAGCACTTGCCTGGAAGAAGGTTCCCCTTGGAGCCATTGTAATATTGACTGTGGTAATTCTAATTGCAGTCTATTCGATCGTACCCTTCTTTTAGGGAATTATAGGATAAAAAAGGAGATTTATAATGTTCGGTAATGTTAATGTAGATTTATTTTATTTTTTCAATCACAATTTTCAAAATCCGATTTTTGATGCGGTAATGCCGATAGTGACCCACTTTGGAGGATTTAAGGTATTGATAGTTGTGCTGATTGCTATTATAGCATATGCACATTTAAAAGATAAGAAAACTCTTAAAAGAATCACTATGTTTGCATTGTTTGCGTTTTTATGCTCTGATGTTGTTACCGCTATCTTAAAGCATCTGATTATGGAACCGAGACCTTTTGTAACTTTGGATAATGTGCGTTTGCTGATTGTGGAAACCGATCCTCTTTCATTTCCATCTGGCCATACCACTTCAACAGTGTCATTCGTAACATTTTTTGTATTGAACATGAAGGAATTGGCCAAAAAGCATTATAAGATAATTGATGCCGTATTAATATTATTTGCAGTCACAATCCCATTTTCAAGAATGTATGTCGGTGTGCACTATCCTGGCGATGTCCTGGCAGGTGCTGTTATCGGTATTTTAGGTGCATGGCTTGTCAACAGGTATAGAACACGAGTGAGAGCTTAATTCAAGCATCATTTTTTTTGGAAAATGCTTTGGTAATTGTATAAGTTTTTTCTGCTTGGAACTATTTTTTCTAACAAAATATGTTATACGAATGTTACATATGTTAAAGATACATTACCTCATATATAAACTTTTCGTTTTTAATTTTTTTAAAAAAATTAATTTATTTTTTGTTAAATATTAATTTTATATAAATATTTATTTTATTTATTATAATAAGTATTAAAAATTGTTTTTTATAAGATTTAATAAGTATTTGATATGTATTCTATTTTTTAATGGATTATATTAATTTTTATATAAACCATAAAGTTTATATACTATGTAATATAACATTAACATATGTAATTAGTTTTTAACATAATTACTGAAGTACTTAAATACTTTTTTGCAAAAAATTAATTTGTGGATTACTATGAGAACCATGATTAAATATTTAAGACAGGAGCTCAAGATGAGCCAAAAAGAATTGGGTGATAAAGTTGGAGTTACCCGGCAAACAATTAACGCGCTTGAAAATGGCCGGTACAATCCTTCTTTATTTTTAGCTTATGAAATAACCCAAGTTTTTAATAAAATGATGTTTAAGGGAGATCGAGAAAAGTATTTTGTTATGGAAGAAATATTTATTTTCGATGATGATTACTATTAGGTGATAAAAAATGATTTTAGATATATACAAAGATTCACTGGAATATTCAGCCAAGGACTGGAAAACTTTAGTGATATTGGGAGTAATCTGTTTTTTCAGCTTCTTATTGCTTCCGGCATTTCTGATTACTGGTTATAATTATAGAGTTATCAACACTGCGGTACATGGGGTTATCAACGGTAGGGATCCACTGCCGGACTTTGAAGATTTGATAAGCATGTTTGTTGATGGAGTAAAGTTTGTAATAGTTCAGATTTTGTATCTGCTCGTGCCGGCCATTATCTTTTTGATATTCGCCCTTGTTGCAGGACAGACAAATGGCGTTGCGGCATCTGCAATAATGATTATCGGATGCATAATAACATTTGTCGCTTTTGTGGTTGCAGAGCTGATGGCTCAAATGGGAATATGTCACATGGCATACAATGACGGTGCATTCTCAAAGGCATTTGCTATAAGTGAAATAAAAGAGGTCATAGATGAAATCGGATGGTTTGAATGCATTGCAACCTTCTTGGGGTTGATAATCATAACTTTAGTTATTTTATTTGTTGTTTCAGCGATTATTGGAATAATATTTACGGCATTCGGTCTTTCCACTGCTATTTTAGGTATTAATCCAAGTTCAATATTCATTTTAGGCGCTCTAATCAACATACTAATTACAATGTTCCTGGTCGGACCGTACTTGAGCATATTCAATTCAAGATCAATCGGATTGTTGTACACAATGCAGATATAAGGTGATTTTTATGGCAAGCATTACTGACTGCGTAGTTGAAGGATTGAAATATCCTTTCAATGACATTAAAAAACTTTTGGGAGTTGGAATATTATGTGTAATAATTGATTTGATTTCAATTGTTTTCACTATTAAGACCGTTGATGTAACCAAAATGATTATAGGCACTTTAGAAAAAACCAATGCAACTGGATTCAATCTAAACTTTTCTCAATTGCCTAATGGTGACATATATTTGGCTATTGCGATGCTTGTAGTGGGATTCATTGTATCGTTGTTTATAATGGGATATCAGTATGATGTTGTCAACTTCTCAATAAACAGGAAAGATGACCTTCCGGGATTTGGGGACATCGTGGGCATGTTTATTAAGGGAGTAAAGTATTTCCTTGTATGTCTTGTATACAGCATTCCTTCAATGATTGTGGCATTTTTAGCAATACTGGTATCAAACAATTCATCATTATGGTCAGTCATAATGGTAATTTCAGTTTTATTGATAATAATCTGTTATTTCATCCTGATTATGGCATTGAACAACATGATTGCACATGACAGCCTTAAAAAGGCATTTGACTTTAGCGAAATAAGGGGCAATATCTCTAATCTCGGATGGGTCAAATATATTGGAACAATCCTGTTTACAGTGATAGTGTTCATGATTATCAACATAGCTATAGGAATTGTCATGAGCTTTTTGACTGTAATATTTGCGGCGACTATTAACAATCAGGCAATAGTCATATCAATAGTCATATCAGTAATTGAAGCATTATTTGTAACCTCATATTGCAGCGTATTTTTCAGTAGGGTTTGCGGATCGATATATAGAGAAGCGGTCAAATAATTGGGACATTTTTAACCGTTCCAATTTATTTTTTTAATTAATTTTATAGGGAGTTTTTAATATGGTAGTCTACGTTATCGAAACAAACAATCTGTCAAAAACATATTCCAGAAATAAGGTTGTCAATTCAGTTAATATGCATGTTGAAAAGGGAAAGATTTATGGTCTTTTGGGTAAAAACGGAGCCGGAAAAACCACAACAATGTGCATGCTATTGAATCTCACATATCCAAGCGGTGGAGAAATATTCCTTTTTGGAAAAGATCCTAAAAGATATTCAAATGAAATCTATCCTAAAATAGGTTCAATCATTGAAACTCCAGGATTTTACGAGAATCTGACAGCATACGAGAACTTGAAAATCATTGGAAAAATAAGGGGAGACTATAATCCTCAAAAAATTAGGTTAGTTCTTGAAATGGTTAATTTGGCAGATGATAAATCAAAAAGATTCAAAGATTTCTCATTGGGCATGAAGCAACGTTTGGGAATAGCTGCAGCTATTTTGCATAATCCGGAATTGCTGATTTTGGACGAACCGATTAACGGTCTTGACCCTTTTGGAATTAAGGAAATCAGGACATTGCTTAAAAGATTGTCCCATGATTTTGGAATAACTATTCTCATTTCATCGCATATATTGAGTGAAATTGAAAATCTTGCCGATGTCATAGGTTTCATGGACAATGGTGTTTTAATCGATGAAATCTCAAGAGATGAATTACATGACAGGTTAAACAAGTTTGTTGAATTTGAAGTATCTGACATTGGTCTTGCACTCAATGTCTTTAAGAGATTGGAGCTTAGGGAAAATGAGGATTATACATTTGACAACAATACTATCCGTCTCTATTCTCATCTGGACATGAGGGACAAATTTAATGCATTGTTTGTTAAGGCAGGAATTGATGTTAGAAAGGTGAACTTATGTGAAGAGAACTTGGAAGAGTTCTTTACAAGATTCGTTTCCAATAATTGAGGTGATAAGATGTTAACTTTCATAGAAATGGAATTTTTAAAACTAAAACGATCAAATATTTTCCTGTTGAGCTTAATTGGAGCCATTTTACCTCCACTTTTAATGTTCATTGCAGTTTTTGCATTTGATGAAGGCCACACTTTCGAATTGCTGTTCAGCAATGTAAATATGTACATGTCAGCATTATTTGCAATTCTGCTTTATGCAATAATGATTTCCTACCTATTTGGAAGGGAATACAATGAACATACTCTAAAAACAATGCTTACCATTCCTGTATCCAGAGGAAAATTCTTGCTCAGTAAATATGTCATGTTTTTAGTATGGATTTTAATATTGACAGTAGTTACAACCCTGTCGACTATGGTATTGGGTTTTGTTGCAGGGCTTGATGGATTCAGTCTAAAACTCTTCATCGATAGCTTCGCTCAACTCCTCTTTGCAAATGTGTTGTTGTTTTTAACATTCTCTCCATTTGTATTTATTTCATTGTTCATTACAAATATGGTTCCTGCAATGGTTGGAGGAGCAGGCCTTGCATTGGTCAATATGATGATTTATGGCCAGACATGGGCACCATATGTTCCATGGGTGTGTCCATATTTGATTGCATCCGGCGAGATTGCAGAGTATAGTTCAAGCATTACTCTATCTTACGCGGTTATATTGGCGACTTTTGCGATTGGATTAGTTATCTCATATATTTACTTTACAAAGACCGATGTTTCACTTTAGGTTTACTTTTCAAATGCTCTCTCAAAGAGTTTAAATATTGTGATGTTGAAATATTAGGTTGGACGTGATACTATGAATGACTTTGAAAATCAAAAGTTTTGCCAATCCTGTGCAATGCCTATGGCAGATGAAGAACTCTTTGGAACCAATGCTGATGGCAGCAAAAACGAAGATTATTGCATATACTGCTTTAAGGATGGAGAATTCACATCAGACATGTCAATGGATGAAATGATGAATTTCTGCATAGACAAGATGGTTGAAGTTCATCCGGAAATTGACAAGGAGCAGGCAAGTGCAATGATGGGCGAAGTATTTCCTAAATTAAAAAGATGGGCAAATGATTAATTGGCCCGTCAATTCTTTTTTTAAATTTTAAGTAGTATTAATTCAATAATATTATATCATGTGTTCGATAGTAGGTCTTCAAGGTAGAGTAAAAGCAGATGATATTGTTAAAATGTTGAAAACCTCAAAATACAGGGGTCCTGACTCATCAGGTCTTTTTTTGGATGAAATTTACACTGACATCGATTTCGATGAATTCAGTGATGATAAGGAGTACCCAATAGCTTTTGGCCATAACCTTCTTTCAATTTATGATTTGAACGACAGGGTATCTGAAATGCAGCCTGTAAGCAATGGCAATCTCACCCTGGTTTTCAACGGTGAAATCTATAACTTTAAAACAATAACTAACCTTCTTTCCAAAGTGGGAGTCCAGAAGGAAATTTTATCCGATGCCGAAGCGCTGCTTTATCTGATTGACTGCTACAATAAGGATGATCTCATAAAGGCCATTCAGATGGCAATCAGATTGGTTGATGGGGATTATGCATTTGCAGTCTGGGACGGTGAAAACCTGGCCCTTGCACGTGATCCCCTTGGAGTGAAGCCGCTATTCTATGCACAAAATGATGAGATGAAGGGATTTGCATCTTCCAGACAGTCACTAAAGGAAGTCGGATTTGAAAAAATAGAAACCTTAAAGCCTGAACATATACTGTTTAACTGGAATGATATAGCTCCAACACAGGCAATATATGAAAAGGTATTCGAAGGCGATGTAGCTAAAATTGACAAGATGTTAAAGTTGAGCGTCGCCAAAAGAATCGACGGATTAAGCGAGGTCGGCGTGATATTTTCAGGAGGCCTTGACAGTTCATATATCGCACTGCTTTTAAAGGAGATTTCAGAAAACATTCCCCTGAAGATTACTCTTTATGCGGTTGGCGCAGAAGGCTCAAAGGATGTTGAAGCTGCAATCTATGCATCGAAATTCCTCAATCTTGATTTGAAAATCTGTGAGGTTACAGAAGAACTGGTTCGCGAAGCTTTGCCTGAAGTTGTCAAAGCCATTGGCGATGATAACCTGATGAAGGTTGGTGTTGGCCTCACCACATATTTTGCAACAAAGATGGTTTCAGAAGATGGTCTTAAGGTGGCATTTTCCGGCCAGGGTGCCGATGAGCTGTTTGGGGGATACAAACGTTATCTGCAAAGCTTTGTTGACGGAACACTCAACTATGATTTGAGGGTGGACATGTCAAACATGTATCACGTTAATCTTGAAAGGGATGATGCATGCTCAATGCTTAACGGCGTTGAATTGAGACTGCCGTTTTTGGATAAGAACCTGGTGGAATTGGTTTTAAACATTCCGGATAACAAAAAGATAGTTTCTATGCATGATGATATGAGGAAAAGTATCCTGAGAAAATTGGCCTTTGAAGAGGGTCTTGACTATGAAATAGCCTACAGGCCTAAAAAGGCGGCCCAATATGGAACAGGAATCGACAAGATATTGAGGAAGAAGATTATTAAGGACACTGACATTTCTCAATATTTATAATATCTTTTAACTTATTTTTTTTAAATTATTATTTTATTTTTCTTTGACTATTTCAAAAACTTTGTCAATTTGAAATTTTTAATTTTATTTAAAAATTGTTAAATTTAATACATAGGTGGAGTAAAAGCTTCTATCATGCTAAACCAAAAAATTGATACTCTAAATATTATTTTAGATGCTAAATAATACATATTTTAAGATTATGATGATAGATTATTCTTTTCAAATCCTCGTTTGTGAAAATTTTTAAATGGTGAGTGAAACTATAATTTTCTGATATATTTTTTTGAATCACTGAAAGAACATAAATATTTATTACTTTGATAGAATTAATTGATATTTATGAACATTAAAGCACCTATAATTATGGAGTTAATTTTCATTGTGATTTCTGTTTTGGTATATATTACAACTTCCAACACATTTTTCATATTCAATTTCCTCTATATCGGAACTGCAATAGCTGTTGGACTGTTTATGATGAGTAAAAATAACAGATACGCAAGAAACATGATTATGCTTGCAGTTGGATGTTACCTATTTGTTTATGTTGGAATTTTAGGTCATGAAAACTTGTCCTTGTCCGGATTTTGGTATTATTTAAGTTTAGGTGTTTTTGAAGGTGCCGTTATTCATTTTCTAATTGCAAAAATCCTTGGTCCATTACTGTTTGGCCGTGGATGGTGTGGCTATGCCTGCTGGACAGCAATGATATTGGATTTGTTACCTTATAAAAACCCTCAAAACGAAAGGAAAAACTGGGGGTATGTCAGATACATATTATTTGCAGCAATATCATGTGGTGTATGTTCACTATTCTTTTTTAAAGTTTCTAATCTTGATTCAATAATATTTTCCCTATTTATTTTAGGAAATATTATTTATTATATTCTGGGAATTGCTCTGGCATTTTATCTTAAAGATAATCGTGCATTTTGTAAATATATTTGTCCGATTACTGTATTTTTAAAGATTTCAAGCTACTTTTCACTTTTAAGAGTTAAAGTTAATGAAAATAAATGCATCAGTTGCGGCAAATGTGTAAGGGCATGTCCGATGGATGTTGAAATGTTAAATAATTCCAGAAAAAGAGAAAACGGTACGGAATGTATACTGTGCCTTAATTGTGTTCACAGTTGTCCGAATGATGCCGTGAAATTATGATTTGGACAAACAGGTTTAATTTGAAAAATTAAGTATTTTCAGTCATCATAATGAATCTTTTTGATTAATTTGATATAATATTAATTATTTTCTAACCCGAATAACGTTGCCATGCCTATGTTATAAGCGAGCCAATTGTCTCGGCTGTAGTGGAGGTCTGGGTGAAAATAATTGGTGAGCATATACAATATTGAGGAAGCGATCCTTGCTCAGAAAACGAATATTCAAGACAAAACATAGTGTTTTAAAATGAATATATTGCAGAGATTTATTTTGGAACCAAAATCGAAAAACCGATTTTGAAAATCGACAAAGTTTTTGAAAGAGTATTTTCTTTAACTTTATTAATGTTAAAAAACATAATAATTATATTATTAATTAATAGGAGTTTATATTAATGACAATCGAAAAAGATGCAGAAGATATTATAGAAAAATTCTCAAAAATATTGGAAGACATTCCGGATTCTGACGAAACCTGGTACATTACAGATAATTTAAACCTAACTCGTGAAGATGAAGCTCATGAGAAAAATCCTGAAAAAATATTAAGAAATGCCAATATTGATAAAGATGGAAATCTTATTGTGAAAAGAGCTGATTGGACAAATTAAGAGGGATTTATATGAGAATAAACTTGGTTCTAGAACTTTTAGATTCTCCAGGACAGTTAGTTAAAGCATTAGAACCAATAAGTGTGTATGGTGCTAATCTAGTAACTGTCATTCATAAGAGAGATTATAAAAACGAAAATGGGAAAGTTCCGGTTCAGCTTACTTTAGAGGGTGAACATGAAGACCTTAAAAAAGTGGTTGACAGATTTGAAGAATTAGGATTTTCCATTATTGAATTGGATGGTGTTGTTAGAAAAGAAAAAATCACTACAATATTCTTTGGCCACATCGTAGATCAAGATTTAAGGGACACCATGGACAGGATTAATGAATTGGAAGGTGTTGTAATTGTGGCATTCGATATTAAGTTGAACGGTGAGAAAGAATCCACCGCACTGATTAATGTCGAAGCGGATATAGGCAAAAAGCAAATAGTATTTGATAAAATTGCAGAAATTGCAGAGGAAAAGAAATTGCTAGTGATTAATGAAGTTTAAGTGATGATTATTATGGATGAATGTAAAGTCATTATTATGGGATTCGGTTCAGTTGGCCAAGGTGTTGCCAATGCCCTATCCATGAAAAAAGATTTAATTAAGGATAAAACTGGTGTTGCAGTGAAAGTAGTGGCAGCAGCAGATTCATCTTCATCTGCAATCTCACAGGAAGGTTTGGATGAAGAATTACTTGTAAAAACTAAAAATGAAAAAGGAAAACTGTCAGTATATCCCGAATTTGGGTCTGATTTAAACGGTGCGGATGTTTTGGATGCTGTAGAATACGATTGTCTTATAGAAGCAACTCCTACAAATATCGTTGATGCACAGCCTGCACTTTCACTGACCCTAAAGGCATTCGAGCAAGGAAAGGATGTCGTTACATCAAACAAGGGACATTTGGCCTTGAAGTTCAAGGAAGTTGTTGGTGCGGCTGAAGAGGCTGGCGTTGAATTTAAGTATGAGGCCAGTGTGGGCGGATCAATGCCGATTATCAATTTCACAAAAGATACTTTAGCTTCCTGTGAAATCAAATCAATCAAAGGTATCCTGAACGGTACCACAAACTACATTTTATCAAGAATGACTTCTGAAGGTTCAGAATATGAGGTCATCTTAAAGGAATCACAGGAATTGGGTATTGCAGAAACCGACCCGACCCAGGATGTTGAAGGTATTGATGCAGCCTGTAAAACTGTTATTCTGGCAAATTCATTATTGGGAATTGATGCAACATACAGTGATGTTAAGGTTGAAGGCATTTCAAACATCAACTCACAGGCTATCGAGCTTGCCAAAAAGGATGATTATCTGATAAAGTTGATAGCTGAAGTATCTCCTGACAATTTGCAGGTATCTCCTCGTTTGGTTAAAAGGGGAAGTTCCTATGATGTGAGCGGAACATTAAACATGGCTACAATCAAAACCGATTTGGCTGATGAGGTATCCGTTATTGGACTCGGAGCGGGTTCCCTTGAAACTGCTTCTGCGATGTTGACCGATTTAATTAGTATTTTAAAGAATAAAAACTAATTAATTTTTTTTTACTTTTTTTAGATAACATGAAATACGTAATTTTTATTCCCGATGGTTCCAGCGATTACCCTGTAGATGAATTGGAAGGCAAAACCCCTCTTATGGTGGCAAATACTCCGAATATTGACAGATTGGCCAAAAAAGGATTTGGCGGATTTACCAATAACGTCCCTGCACAGTATACTCCGGGGTCTGACGTTGCAAACATGAGCATCTTCGGTTTCAATCCGGCAGACTACTATACTGGCCGTGGACCGCTAGAGGCAGGAAGCGAAGGCATTCCTACAAAGCCTGAAGATGTGATATTCAGATGCAATACCATATTCAGCGAAAGTGATGCAATGGATGATTTCAATGCAGGCCACATTTCCACTGAAGAGGCTGACGTGCTGATGAAAGGTCTGAACGAATATTTCACCGAAAAGTACCCTGACTTTAAGGGCAAATTCTACACTGGCGTAAGCTACAGGCATCTGTTCATTTATTCATGTGACAGCATAGAGGATGCAGAGATTCTCTCAAGCATCAAGACAATGCCTCCTCATGACATTGTTGGTGAAAATCTTTTAGATAACATGTTTGGAGAATGTGAATTGGCTGAAGAGATTCAAAACATAATGTTTGAAGCAAGAGAATACCTAAAAGACCATGAAATCAATCAGAAAAGGGAAATTCCTGCTAACATGGTATGGCTATGGGGACAGGGCGTAACTCCAAGCTTGCCTAACTTTGAAGAGACCTATGGGATCACAGCTTCAGTAATCACAGGTGTGGACCTTCTTAAAGGTATTGGAAACTTTGCAGGAATGAACATTATTGATGTTCCAGGTGCAACTGGATATTTCGACACTGACTATAAGCAAAAAGGAGAATATGGTATTGAAGCATTAAAGGAAACCGATTTATTATTGATTCATATTGAAGCTCCTGATGAGGCCGGCCATGCTCAAAATACAACTGAAAAGGTAAAGGCAATCGAAAGGATTGACGAGTTCATTGTCGGTCCGATCATTGAAAGTCTTGAAGGCTCACCATACAGGGGAGCAATATTGCCTGACCACCCGACACCGATAAGCGTTGGAACTCACACCCGTGATGATGTGCCGATAATTATATTCGATTCCGAACGTGATGGTGATGATTGCGAATCCTTTGATGAGGAAGGAGTGAAAAAAGGCTCATTGGAATTCAGGAAAGGACATTTATTAGTTCAAAGATTGATTGATGGAGATTATTAAAATGAAAGTATTACTTGTTAACGGTAGTCCAAATAAAAACGGCTGTACCTATACAGCATTGACTGAAGTTGCAAAGACTTTGGAAACCCATGACATTGAAACAGAAATATTCTGGATTAAAACAAAACCTATAATAGGATGCATCGCATGCATGAAATGCGGCGAGAAGGGACAGTGCACATTTGACAATGATGTTGTAAACGAATTCGTTAAAAAGGCATATGATGCGGATGCTTTCGTATTCGGCTCACCTGTTTATTATGCCAGTGCAAACGGTTCCATGACTTCATTTCTGGACCGTGCATTTTACTCAAACTCCCATGGTGCTGATGGCGAAGCGTTCAAGCACAAGCCTGGAGCGGTGGTATGCTCTGCAAGACGTGGCGGAACAACCGCAACCTATGATCAGCTGATCAAGTATTTGGGAATCAGCCAGATGCCTATCATTTCCTCATTCTATTGGAATATGGTTCATGGAAACACTCCCGAAGAGGTAATGCAGGATGAAGAGGGATTGGGAACCATGAGACAACTGGCCCATAACATGGCATTTTTCCTGGAATGTATGAAAGCGGGTGAAGAGAAAGGTTTGACCATAACAGAAGAAGAAAAACCACGTACAAACTTCATCAGGTAATTTATGAACATATTTAAAACTCCTGAAGGATACTTATATTCAAATAGGGCATTACTTGCTCTATTCATTCCACTTTTAATAGAATACGGTCTTGAATTCTTTGTAGGCTTTGCCGATTCAGTAATGGTTGCATCATTGGGTGAAGCGGCAATTTCGGGAGTTTCTCTCGTTGACTTTTTAGTTCAACTTCTTATTTTTTCATTTTCGGCCCTTGCAACAGGCGGTGCCGTCGTAGCCGGACAATATTTGGGTGACAAACAGATTGACAAGGCGCAAAACTCTGCAACCCAGCTTGTTTGGTTTTCGACTATTCTGTCAATTGTTCTAATGATTTTGGTAGTTTTGTTAAGGCATTTCCTGATTGGAATCCTCTTCGGTCAAATCGAAGCGGACGTGTGGGCAAATGCGGATATGTATTTGTATATTGTGGCATTGTCAATTCCATTTTTGGCAATTTATAATGCAGGAGCGGCTATTTTTAGAACAACCAACAATGCAACCGTTCCAATGAAGATTTTGCTCATTTGCGATGTATTGAACGTTTTAGGTAATGCATTCTGCATTTACTATTTGGGATGGGATGTTCGGGGTGTTGCTATTCCAACCGTGATATCAAGGGCATTGGCTGCCGTTTTGATAATGCATTTTGCCGTGGACGATAATTATAAATTACATATCAAAAAGACATTAAAGCATAAGTTTGACTTTGTTATACTTAGAAAGGTATTGCAGGTCGGCATTCCATATGGTATTGAAAACGGACTGTTCCAATTGGGTAGGGTTTTGGTTTTAAGCATTGTTTCAACATTCGGAACAATGGCAATAGCTGCAAACTCTGTCGGTTATGCGATTGGAATTTTTTCGGTTCTGCCAGGTTTTGCAATCAATCTGGGTCTTACTGCAGTGATATCGAATTGTGTCGGTGCAAATGACTATGAGCAGGCCCGATATTACAACAAGAAATGCCTGATTATCGTAATCATTTCACACATTGTCATAAATGTCTTGATATTTGCAGGCCTGCCTTTGATTTTGGGCATATACAACCTGTCGGCCCAAACTGCAGTCATGGCCAGTGAAATGATTATATGGCATGGAATCTTTGCAATAATAATATGGCCATTGTCATTCACTGTTCCTGCAACATTCAGGGGTGCAGGAGATTCAAAATCAGTAATGTATATCAGTTTGGCAGTGATGTTTGCATGTAGAATTGGCCTTTCATATGTAATCGCTCAGTGGATGGGAATCGGAGTGTTCGGAACTTGGATTGCAATGTTTATCGATTGGTATGTAAGGGCAGGAATTTACGTTTACAGATATTTCTCAAATAAATGGACAGAATATAGGGTGGTTTAAATAAGGGCAAAAATTACATATAAGAACACACATACATTTAGCAAAAAGCAGCTGCAGGATCTCTTTTTATCGGTTGACTGGTCCTCAGGTCATTTTCCAGAAAAGCTCGTAATCGCTATGAAAAACTTCGAAACGGTTTATTCCGCATGGGATGGGGACAAGCTTGTTGGAATGATTTACGTAATGGATGACGGGATAATGAATGCTTATGTGCATTATCTTTTGGTCCATCCCGATTATCAGCTTGAAGGAATCGGAAAGGAACTTGTTGAGAGAGTTAAAAATCATTATAAGGATTATATGAGAATTGTAGTTGTGGCATATGATGAGGAAATGAAATTCTATGAATATTGCGGTTTTGAAAAGGCAGAGGACGCAAGTCCGATGTTCATAACTGAATTGTGGACATAGGAGGTGATTTGATGATAGATAATGAAGATATATTTAATAAGCTGGTCAGTTCATCAAACTTGACTGATGCACACTTTAAGGTAATACTGGACAATCAGAATTTGATTTTGAAAAATCAGGAAAAGCTGTCAAAACAATTGGCGGATATAAGTTCCAAATTGGATAAGCTATTGGAATAGTGGAATTATGGTTCTATTTAGAGGGGATATCAAGTGTAAAAGCCTGCAGAGGCGCACATCAATCAGCGTAATATTGCCTGCAGACAATATTCACTTCCTGCAGGATGCAGAAGAAATAGTTCCAAAGCCATACAGGACACTGTATCTGCTTCACGGATTGTACGGCAGCGACGACATATTTCTTGCAAACACTTCAATTCAGAAGTTTGCCGAAGACAACGGAATAGCAATTGTGATACCGTGTGGAGAAAACAGCTTTTACGTTGACAATCCAAAGGCACATGCCTATTATGGGGAATATGTCGGTCAGGAACTGCTTGACATTACAAGAAACATTTTTCCCCTTTCACACAGGAGGGAAGACACTTTCATTGCAGGATTTTCCATGGGAGGTTACGGTGCCGTCAGAAACGGTTTGAAGTATCATGAAAACTTTTCCAAAATCGGAATGATATCTGCAGCTCTGATAACCGATGATATTGTAAACTACACAGAGGACGGCAATGTTTTGCGCTCCAGAGATTTCTACGAGTCCATTTTTGGTGACTTGGATGAGTTGAAGGGCTCTGATATGGATCCTAAGGCATTGATTGAGGGGTGTGCGAATGTTCCGGACATTTACATGGCCTGTGGAGAGGATGACTTTTTATTTGAAAAGAATATAGATTTTCATGAATTTCTGAAGGATATGGACGTTGATGCTGATTTTGTTAAGGCTTCAGGGGAACACACTTGGGAATTTTGTGATAAGTACATTAAGGAATTCATTAAGACATTGGGGTGAAATTATGAAATGTCCAAATTGCGGCAATGAGTTGGATGAGGACAACTACTGTGACGAGTGCATTGAATTTTTCAACAACTTGGATGAGGATTCATCTGATTTTGATTTTGAGGAGGAACCGGATTTCGATTCCATGGTAAACAACGGTGATGAAATCTGTCTGAACTGCACATATTGGAGCGTAAGTCCATATGGCAGGGCTCATGGAATGTATTGTCGAAGGGGCAATGGCCAGACCGAACCTAACGATTCATGTTTTGACTTTGTTCAGTCTCACAGCTTTGCCAATTATGGTGATGAAGGTCAGTTTCAGTTTGATGAAACATCAAGAGACATTTCAAACAAGTTGAATAACTGGAGAAACAGCAGATATTAAAGGAAAAATTAATTTCCTTCAATTTCTTCGCCGACAATAAGTTTGATGCCTAAAGGTGCTGTAACGGATTCCTTGATTGCTTCACCAAATTCTATGAATTCAGGTGTTTGCATGTGGGCCTGTAGAGCTTCCTGACTTTCCCATTTTTCGATGAATATCAGGGAGCCGTCAAGGACATCCTGGTACAGGTTGTAGGATATGTTTCCTTCATGTGTTCTTGAGGCGTTGATTAATGTTTCGGCTTGTTTAATTACTTCATCCTTTTTTTCTTCTTTCACTGGTAAATTTGCATTAACGATAATCATTTTATCACCTTTTTTTAATTAAAAGTATAAGTGTTTTAACATATTAATTTTGTTCTTTATAATGCATTTTTCACATCAGATTAAATTTTTATATACAATGAGATACTAAAATTATAAATGTAATTTTAATTAGGAGAGGATTTTTCTGACAAAGTATATTATTATAACTGGTGGGGTAGTTAGTTCCATAGGTAAGGGCATAACCTCTGCATCTATGGGAAGAATTTTAAGATCTTATGGTTTAAAAGTTTCAGCTATTAAAATAGACCCATATTTGAACTGGGATTCTGGAACACTCAATCCATATCAACACGGTGAGGTATTTGTAACTCATGATGGTATGGAAACAGACTTGGATTTGGGACACTATGAAAGATTTTTAGATGTTGAGCTTGATGGAATGGCAAATATTACCACCGGTAAGGTTTATGAATCTGTCATCGCTAAGGAAAGAGAAGGAGGATATCTTGGAGAATGTGTACAGGTTATCCCTCATATAACTAATCGTATCAAGGAAATGATTAGGGCAAATTCAGAAAGTGCAGATTATGATGTTGTTCTTGTTGAGCTTGGCGGTACTGTCGGAGATATTGAAAGCCAACCTTTCCTTGAAGCCTTAAGACAACTCAGAAATGAGGAAGGCAAAGAAAATGTTATGTTTGTCCATGTTACATTTATCCCCTACCTAAATGCAGCTGGAGAATTCAAAACAAAACCTACCCAACACTCCACAAAGGAATTAAGAAGTGTCGGTATTAATCCTGATGTTATTGTATGCAGGTCACAGGTCCACATTGACGACGCCTTGCTTGGAAAAGTTGCTCATTTCTGTGACGTGGACGTTAAGGCAGTGGTCAACACTCCTGATGCAGGAACAATCTATGAGGTTCCTTTAGTATTGGAGGAACGCAAAATAGGTCAGCTGATTGTTGATAGAATCGGTTTGGATGTTGAGGCAGACTCTTCCAAATTGGACGATTGGGCTAAAATCGTTGAATCATTAAGAATCACCGATCCTCAAGTCACTATCGGTATCGTTGGAAAATATGTCGAACTTGAAGATTCATACATCAGTATCCGCGAATCTCTCCTTCACGCAGCGGCAAGCATCGGAGTAAAGGCAAATATCAAATATTTGAGTTCCGATGTTGAGGAGCTGGACAAGGACGCTTTAAAGGAGTTTGACGGTATCTTAATTCCAGGAGGATTTGGAGAACGTGGTTTTGAAGGCAAGTTGGATGCAATAGATTATGCGATTGAAAACGATGTTCCGTTGTTCGGAATCTGTCTTGGAATGCAGTCCATGGTGACTCAATTTGCAAGAAGAAACGGCTATCCTGATGCCAACAGTTCCGAATTCGATGACAATTTGAAATATCCTGTTATCGACATGATGGAAGAGCAAAAGAAAATCAAAAACATGGGCGGAACCATGCGTTTGGGATCCTATGACTGTAAAATCATTGAAGGAACTAAAACTTATGAAGCTTATGGTGAAATAGATATTGAAGAACGTCACAGGCACAGATATGAGTTTAACAATGATTTCAGAGATGATTTGCAGGAAAAAGGCCTGATAATTTCCGGCACAAGTCCTGATGACTTCCTGGTTGAAATTGTTGAATTGCCAGATCACCCTTGGGCTATTGGTTGTCAATTCCATCCTGAATTTAAATCAAGACCTAATAGGCCACATCCATTATTTAAAGCATTTTTAGAAGCTATTTATGAGTTTTCTAAAAATTAATTTTTCTCTTTTTGTTACAATTTTACAAGTCAAAAGCAATTTGACAAGTTGATTTTCTATCTAATTAATATATTTTGAGTTATAATAGTACTATCATGAATTTTAGTACCATTTTTTTGATTCAAATAATTATTACATTGCTATTTTGTATTTTGGCATCAATTTACGATATTCGAGACAATTTTGTTCCCGAGAGGTTATGTTATGTTTTGGCGTTATTTGGACTGGCCTCAAATCTGATATTGTCATTGATTTCAAATAACGTTAAATTCATTTTAGCTTCATTTATTTCAATGGTTATCACATATGCCATAACTTATTTGCTGTGGAAATTGAAAATGTGGGGTGGTGGTGATGTAAGATTATTCACTGCCATTGCTACAGTAATACCAAGTGGACTCAATATAGATTTTTTGAATGTTTTTCCCCAGTTGTCAATATATCCGTTTTCATTCAGTGTCGTTGCAAACAGCATTCTGGTTTCATTTCCGTTTTTGGCGATATTTGTTTGCCATCTCATCGCTAAAAATGAGACATTCAAAAAGCATCCCTTTTATTTGATAACTCTTCTGAATATTGAGAATCTAAGAAAGATAATCCATTCGACCTTGAATAAGACAATACCTATCAAGGATTTGAAGGAAGGAAACATCGTAAATGATTTTTATTTTGATGAAGAGTACATCATTGAGTTGATAAATGATGTCGATGGCAATCTGGAAGTGTGTGAAAGCAAAAGCGATGAGGGAAAATATTATTTCAAATCCATGAGTGCCGGTGGAATAACTGAAAAGGACATGTATCTAATCAAGATAATGAGCGCTCAGGGATTCATCGGCAAATACATATCCATAAAGATTTCCTATCCGTTCACTCCTGCAATATTTGCAGGCCTGCTTGTGGCGGTATTTTATGGGGACATAATCATGCTTTTTGCAAAAAATCTGGTTTTGGTGGTGTAGCGATGATTGACAGTAGGGGTCAGGTTTCTCTTGAATATTTGCTGATATTTGTAGTGTCGCTAATCCTGTTGATTGCTTTCACATTGCCTTTAGCGGAATTGACGATTGGAAATACATTGGATGTGTCTGATACGTTAAACGTGAAATCCGACTTGTCAAAGGTGTCCCAGGCCATTGAAGAGGTTTACGGACAGGGTCAGGGATCTAAACACACGATTGATGTTGTCGCATCAAATGATTTGAAGGTAAATGTTGCAAGTGATTATATTTCATGCAATATAAAGCTTAAAGACGGTAAAAATAAAGCTGAAAAAATATATTTCAGGTCAACACTTGAAAAATCCAGCATATATCTGAAGAAAGGTGAAAATTCAATAACTGTTGAATGGCCTGAAAATAGTGAAAATATGCAGATATATGTAAAATAATCACTTTTCATACAAAAGTTTTTTTAAGTATATAATTTAATATTTTAATATACTGTAAAATGGCGTGTGAAATATATGGATATTATAACTCTAATAATTTACCTTGTTTTATTTATTATTATGATGGTTTTTGTTTTTTCAATAGGAATGTTGAGACAATACATGCCAAAACGCGAAGTGCTGTTGGTTCTGGCAGTGGCTTTTTTAATCGGTTCAATCGGAGGAGCATTCTTCCTGCAGCCGATTTATGAAGAGCTGCCGGATATGGCAAGTACTATTGAAAAAAGCATGCCCAATAATGAAGAAAAATTATCTCTCGATTTGTCATCTTCTGTAGATACTGATGCCCTTAGAAAAGACGTATCTTCCATGAAGGGTTTCAAATCATTTGATGAAACTTCGATTTCGATACCGATGTGGCACTTTAATAAAATGGAGCATGACTATTTTGAGGAGATAGTCGGAAATATTGACAGCCACTATAAGAATTATACCGTAGCGGATGATAAAATCATTATAGAGTTGGATGATAATTACACAGCATCCCAAGCTTTAAAAACTTTTTCAGATTGGTATAAATTGGTATATGGTGAGACACTTTCCTATGCACAGATTCATGCTGTTTTAGTTGTTGATTCAGCTAATCTGGATGATTTTGAACAGGCACTGCTTAATAAAGGAATTGTCGCAAGCAATATTGAAGGGCCGGTTCAAAATAGCGTAAATGCAACAAACTCTTCAATGCTGTCAAATCTTCAATTTACATTGGTTTGCGGCGGTATCGGTGTTGTTGTCGCATTGATAGGAATCTATATGGACACTGTTGTTCCGGCATATAGAAGATTTAGAAAAACCATGAACAAAAAACGTAAACGATAGATATGAACGTTGCGATTTTATTTTCTGGAGGCAAAGACAGCACCATGGCTGTTTATGCCGCTTTGGAAGCGAAAGAAGATGTAAAATATCTTCTTTCAATGAAATCCAAAAATGATGAGTCATACATGTTTCATGTTCCCAACATTCATGTCACCGATCTGCTTTCCGAGGCGCTTGATATTCCTATAATGTCAGTTGAAACAGATGGAGTTAAGGAAGAGGAACTTGAGGATTTGAAGGCCGCTTTTTTAGACCTTAAGGATTTGGGTGTTGAGGCAATATACACAGGTGCACTTTATTCAGTCTATCAGAAGTCCAGAATTGAAAAATTGGGTGATGATGTCGGATTGAAAATAATTTCTCCTTATTGGCATGTGGACGAACTGGAATACATGCGCAAAATCGTTTCATTAGGTTTTAAGATAATGATTTGCGGTGTCGCTGCATGGGGATTGGATGAATCCTGGCTTGGAAGAATAATCGACTATGATACAATCGATGAGCTTGTCCGGCTTAATGAAAAATATCATGTTGACATAGCCTTTGAAGGCGGTGAAGCCGAAACATTGGCTATTGACGGACCTATTTTTAAAAAAAGAATTGAAATATTAAAATATAAAAAGGAATGGCATCTTGACAGTGGTGTTTTTGTAATCGAAGATGCTGTTTTAAAAGAAAAATAATTATAATCCGATTTCACTAAAGAATTCGTTGATTTCATCCTGGAAGCTTTCCAGATCACTTTCGTTAATGATTAACTTGTCTGAAAGTGCAATCACTGTTCCGATTCCAAAGCCCAATTCATTTTTGTCCCTTCTTTCAAATTCGGAATATTCCTGTGAATCGTCTTCCCTCATTCTCAGTTTCAATCTTTCAAAGCGTATTTTAGGATTGGTGAATACGGAAAGGATAATGAAGTTTTCGAAATTTTCCTTAAACATCTCCACTTCATGATGGCTTCTTATGCCCTCAACGATAATCAGATTTTCAACACCGTCGTCCTGAAGTTTTTTAATCTTTTTGATTGTAAGCTCAGACACTATGTACGGACCATGCTCTGCCCTTAGATTTTGGGCAGTTTCCTTGCTGCCTTCTCCTCTTTTTTTGGCTTCTTCTCGTACAATGTCGCCCATACTAACAATAATTGCTCCTTTTTCAGCTGCCAAGTCTGAAATTATGCTTTTTCCAGAACCCGGCATACCAGATATTCCCATTACTTGCATTATATTCACTCTTTAATTCTTATTTGCTCTAATGATTCCTTAAGATTTTCATCATTGTCATATTCATTGACTAATTCCATCAATATTTCCTTATCTTGTGTCTTTAAGTCTTCAGCTATCTTTGTCATAAATGGTATTGCACGAACAATATTGTCCATTATTGACACGTCAGACATTTTTGATGTTCTTGAAAGTGGATTCAAATCAATTGTTATTATATTCTTGCCGCTTTTTTTCAGTATTTCTGCTCTGTCGCCATCTTCTAATGGAATAAGTATTGTATCCGCACTGTATATTCCGGTTTTGCTTGCTGAAGATCTGCTATTCTTTATTTCATTTAAATATTCTATATCATCATCTAATGATCCTAAAATTTCTTTATACCCATGGTCTTTATATAATTGAGTAATTATTTTCACTCTGTCGTCTGTTCTATAAAAAAGGTTTATTTCTATTTTTGCATTAACGCTTCTGGCCAGTTCGATTATCTCATCACATGCAAGGGCGGTTGCATTGCCGTTGACTGAAATCACGGGATTGTTTGATAAAAGCAGTGCAGCCACTGCCACATACATTGCTCTTTTTGCCGGATATGTGGTCTTCTCTCCAATCAGATAATCAAACGCTTCGCCACGGCCATGAGCTATCATGGCTGATTCTGCCAAATAGCCTTCCTTTGAGGCTTTGACGATTTTGTCTCTTAATAATAATGATTCATACCTAGGATGTGATTTTGGTATCATATTTTATCTCCTTACTTTAAATCAATAGTCATTTGAGCTAAATATCCTAAAAAGGTTGTTATCAATATTGTAATTAGGGCTATGGAAAGGATATGTGTGGAATACTTTCCTATAATCAATTTTCCGGCTTTTGGCAATACGAAAAATATCGCATCTAAAATAATGTCAATAATGGTGAACAGAACTCCAACCAGGAATCCTTCAATAACTTCATTGCTTTCTATATTTCTTATATAAATTATTCCGAAAAATCCTGTTACAATAATTGTAATTATAGGTACAATAATATTGATATTTGAAAAATGGGAGTTAAATATTGGGTTAAAAATTCCAATTAAAATTGTAGTTATACTCCATGACAGGATTCCGCATATTATACCTAATTTCAGTTTCATTCTCAAACCTTAAATGTTAATTAATTATATTTTTATTTTAAAATATTAAATACTTTTCTAAGGTTTTTCAACAGTTGAATCGCTTTTCTAATTAAAAATAGTTTTTGAGTTGGTGGTAGATAATTAATTAAATTAACTATCTACCTGCTTGTTTTAACAAGCTTTTAGAGAAATGAATTTTAAAATTTGGCTGTTTTATCTATCTCTAGGCTACTTTGTAGCCAATTATATTATTTGAAAGTAACCATATATAAAGTTTATTGTAATTTATAAAAATTCAAGTATACTTTATTAAAAAGCTTTATATTAGGTTATTTATAAAGTTTAATTGAATGATGCATGATTATAATTTTGAAGAATATTTGAGAAAAACGCTATCCAACTCAATAAGCTCACAGAATCCTTCAGAAACTGCAAAAAATAAGGCAAGGAAACTATCTCCATCATATTATCAGGATTTGAAAGAAAAGCTTTTGATTGAATATGATAAGAAATCCTTGAAAGATGTAATGGACTGTAAAATATCCAAGACATCCTTTGGGGATGTGCTGAAAATAACAAAAAGGGAAAGGGTAGATTTTAATATTGAGGACAATGATTTCATGCATCAGATGAACCGCAATTTGAAATTGCTGCCTAAAATAGGTCTGAAAACTGAGCAAAACCTTAAAAGCAAAGGTTATGACACGATAGAATCCCTCACAAATCATGACCGGTATGGGGATTTGGCATCTGAGTTTTTACGAGATTTGGATGGGATGTCGTTTTGCGAAATCATTGACATGTTGGACGGTAACAGGTATTCAAAAAAATGCAGGGATAACGTAATCAAAAGCATCAGCCTGACGGATGAGAAAAACTTCAAGTTCATGGATATTGAGACAAAAGGATTGTCTAATGTTCCGATAATATTGATAGGTGTTGCTGAAATTAAGCAAAATAGCATTGAGGCATCTCAATATTTCCTGAGGGATTACACCGAAGAGGCAAGCATCATTGATGCCTACCTGTCTCATTTGGATGAGGATTCAATTCATGTGACATTCAATGGAAAAACTTTTGATGTACCTTTTATAAAAAATAGATGTAGATACAATAGGATTGATGCCGATTTGGACTTGCCTCACCTTGACTTGATGTATTTTGCAAAAAATCTGTGGGGTGAAAAGCTGCCGAATTGCCAGCTGCAAACGATAGAAAAAGAATTGTTTGGAATAAATCGTGTTGGAGATGTTCCGGGACAATATATTCCCGGATATTATGATGCTTATTTAGAAGAAAATAATATAGGTCCCGTAGTGCCGATAATAGAGCACAATGCCCAGGATATTATTTCACTTGCAAGCTTTTTAGATAAAATGTATAGGGATGTAAATTAAAATGGGATTATTTGACAGATTCAAGAAAAGCGATAACAAAAAAGAAAAACCCAAAAAGGAAGAGAAGGTAATTCCTGATGATTTGGAAATTGATGAGGATCAATTGGTTTTGAAGGACATAGCAATAAACAGCAAGGACAGGTATGAAAGGGCGGCGGCCGCCGACCAGATTACCGACCAATATGTGGCTTTGGATTTGGCCAAAAACGTTAAGGACCGTGCAATCAGACTGATTGCAATAAATAACGTTAAGGATGAGAGGCTTTTAAGGGATGCCGCTGAAAACTCCCAGTTTTTTGATGTGAGAAGCTTTGCATGGGAAAGGCTCGGCGAAAACAACAAGTCAATTGCCGAAGTCGTAATCAATACAAAAAAGGGTCCGGAAGTTGATGAAATCTTTGAAAAGGTGGTTGATGAGGAAACCCTCAAATGGATTGCAATCGATGCGCAGGATAAACGATACAGAAATGCTGCCGTTGAAAAGATTGATGATGCCGATGTGTTGTATGACCTGGTCTTTAAGGCAAAGGACAAATCAATCAGAAAGGCCTGTGTGGAAAAGGAAACATTCGTCAGTGAAGAGATGCTTCAAAAGGTGGTAATTGAGGATAATGACGAATCCGTTAAAATCGCTGCAGTCAAAAAGATTGAAGACGACAAATGTCTTGAAAACATTGCATTGAATGAGGACAACGCAAAAATAAGAACCCTGATTTTTGATAAGATTGATGATATAAACATTTTAAGAGACATTGCCCTAAACTCCAAAAAAGCAGATGTGAGACTGGATTTGGTTAAAAAACTCGATGATGAGGATTTGCTGAAACAGATCGCCCTAAATGATTCAGACAAGATTGTCAGAAGCGAAGCCGTCAAAAAAATAACCGATGAAAAGGTTTTACTGGATGTCATTGCATCCGATGATGACAGGTTTGTCCGCCAGATTGCTGTTAAAAGCATTTCCAATCCAGATGACCTGGTTAAGATTGCTCTTGAGGATGATGATCAGTTTGTAAGAAATCATGCTATAACAAACCCTGCAATAACAAGTGAAGATGATTTTACGTATGTTGCAATCAATTCAACACATGAGGAGGTGGCTTTAGAAGCATTAAGCCACATCACTGAAGAGAAAAATTTCATTGAAATTTTGAAAAATGCTAAATTGGATTCCATAAGCAAAGCCACTCTTGACAATATCGACGATTTGGAAACATTAATCAGGATTGTCCTTGCAAATGAGGATGAAGAATTCTCCCTTAAGGCATTGAATAAAATCAAAGTCGAAAAATGCTTGTTTAAAATTTATGAACAGGGTATATCTGAAAATATCTCCGTCAGGGCGGTATCTTTAATCAAGAACCAGAAGATGCTGACAGACATTGCAAGAAATGCTTCAGCCTGGAGAATCCGTGAAGTCGCCGTTAAAAAGATAGTGAGTAAGAAAGTCCTGAAGGATATCTCACTGAATGATGAAAATGAATACGTAAGGGAAGTAGCCAAAAAGAGAATGAATCTATAAATAGAATTCAGGCTCTTTTCTTTCGCTGTTTGCTTTCTCAAAATCAGGTTTTTTCGCTTCAAAGGCAGCTCCTGAAAACTTACGTGCATCTTCTGGGCATATTGAAATGCATGCTGTGCACCTTGAACATGAATTAAGGTCTGTTTCAATAGGGTCATCTTCGGGTATCGCTTTTTCAGGACAGATTGAAACACAATCATAACAGAAGGCACACACTGTCTCATCACAGCTTATCTCAAATGGCAGCTGCTTGTAATCTGTGTATGGTATGTTTCCCGGAATTTCGGATTCCAATGATTCGTTTGACTCTAATTTTTTGATGCATTTTTCACTGAATTCATCAATTTTTTTCAAATCGCTGTCATCAGGTCTTCCGACAGCAACGCCATCAAATATGGAATGATGGGAAACAGTGGAAGCGGCAGCTATTACATTAAAGTTATTTTCCCTTAACAAATCTGTTAATTCAAGCAGGGAATCAGTAACATGGGCATTGCCGTAGTTGACGACTGCAATTGCAGGTGTGTCATTTCCCTTGATTTTTGATAATCTCTCACGTGCGGTTTTTGGTAGCCTTCCGGCAAAAACGGGCATCACTACAACTGCAACATCCTCGCTTTTCAATTCCTTTTCAGAGTTGAATATGAGCAGGTTGTAAATCTCCTTTTCCTGGCTAAAATTACCAGCTATCCTGTCACCTACTTTTTGGCTGGTTCCTGATGGACTGAAAAATATTTCAACAATAGACATAATATCACCTATATTATATTGTATAGAAACTATTTAATAATATTAAATTTAAAAAATAATTTGGTGATAAGATGGAATTAATGAGAGAGCTATCTTTGGCGCCAGGTGTATCTGGCAGTGAAGAGAAAATAGCTGAAATTATTACACGCGAATTAAAAGATGTAGCCGATACAATTGAAACTGACAGCATGGGAAACCTCATTGCAACCAAAAAAGGCGAAAAGAAAGCGCCTAAAGTAATGCTTGCTTCCCACATGGATGAAATCGGTTTGATGGTAAGATACATTGACGATAACGGTTTTATTAAGTTTTCAAACATTGGCGGAATAAATGATCAGATGTTAATGAACCAAACTGTAACCGTTCACTCTTCTGTAGGTAAACCTATTGTTGGAGTAATCGGTTCAAAACCGCCACACGTAACAAGTCCTGAAGAGAGAAAAAAGGTTGTCAAATCTGATGACATGTTCATTGACATCGGAGCCAAGGACAAGGAAGAAGCAGAAAAGATGGTGAGAATCGGAGACAAGATGACTTTCAACTCACTATTTGTGGAATATCCAAATAATCTAATCATGGGTAAGGCTTTGGACAATCGTGTAGGCTGTTATGTGATGATGGAAGTCTTAAAAAGGGTCAATACCAGAGCCACCGTCTATGGTGTAGGTACAGTTCAGGAAGAGGTTGGCCTTAAAGGAGCCAAAACATCAGCATTCAAATTGAATCCGGACCTTGCAATTGCACTTGACGTGACCTTATCAGGTGACCATCCTGGAATCAAGCCTGAAGAGGCACCTGTCGTTATGGGCAAAGGGCCTGCCATAATTTTGGCAGATGCCAGCGGAAGAGGTATTTTAACCCAGCAATCCGTCAAGGACATGCTTATAAAAGCGGGTGATGAAAACGAGATTCCATATCAATTGGAGGTAAGTGACGGCGGTACCACTGACGGAACTGCAATTCACTTGACTCGTGAAGGAATTCCTACAGGTGTTTTATCCGTTCCTACCCGTTACATACACACTCCTGTAAGCGTATGTAGCATGGAAGATATAGAAAACACCATTCAATTAATTACCGAAGCTATAAACAACTTATAGCTTACTCTTTTTTTCTTTTTATATTATAAATCAGATTTTTCATAAAACACATACTATTTATATGATAATGTTCAACATTATTTTGAAGGTGTTTAATTATGTGTAAAAATCATATTACAATTATGATTATCAGTACCATTCCTGACATGTTTGGTGAACATTATTATTTCATTAAGGAAGTTTTTCCACAATTGAAGGAGATTTGCAACAGCCATGACATTGACTTGGAGTATATTGACCTGTTCTTTTCTATGTCTGAAGAGGAATTCAAAACCTGCAGGTCCATACAAAAATATTTCAATTCAATTGATTCCGACAGGACTTTCTATATCTGTTTCAGGGGCCAGAAATTGGGTTGTGTCCCTACTCCTGCAGACATTGACAAGATGACTCTGGATGAATATCCCGAACTTGTGGATTATATAGGAGATACTTCATTTACGGAATTGACAGTAATGCATGCATTGCATCCCTTTGAAAAATATGATAATGGAAATGCCCAGTCATTGCCTCCGGTAAGGCATTCCTTTTTCTACTTTAGGAATGACGATTACCTGAATGAATTGTCCGATTCCCAAAAGGAAATCTATACCTGCGGACATTGTGATGATGAATTTGTCCATGACCTTAAGCTTGCCATGGCCAAGGATCTGGTCTTTCATGACAAGCGTGAATTTGACAAGCTGAAAGATAACGTGTCAAACATTAACATCAGACGTTATGATGGTGTATGGGATAATAATTTGGTATTAAGTGATTTGTTGAATAAATATATTGAAGAATATGTTGAAATAAATGATATGTCTATCGAAGATTTGCCGGATTATTATGATAATTTCCCTATTCTCAATTCAAAAGGATGTTTTAATGATTTCAGTATTGATGGCAATTCCTTAAAGGACATTATAATTGAGGATTTTGTCAATGAATTGAAACTTGAGTTTCCTCAAAAATTTAAGTAGGATAGATTATTTGAATCTATCATCTGACTTTTGTGACTTTGCCTTTTGGTGTTTGGTTTCAAACCATCCTATTTTCAGCTCATCTATGGTGTCCTCGTATAGTTGTGGCACATAGGGCTTTATGTCAAGAAGCGGTGTTCCGTCCAATATGTCAACGTTTTCTATGTGGATGGTGTTTCCTTCAACTTTTTTTACTTTAACGACACTCATTCCGATTCTGTTTGGCCTTTTTGGTGATCTTGTTGCAAACACTCCGTGTGTGTCGTTGTCCATGAACGGCTTTACCTCAAGCATGTATCCATCAACTTTGTGAAGCAGATAGATTAGATGGATGTGTGAAAAGTCACCCAAATCTTTCAGGCCATCAACATATTTGTCCTTGATTTCAATTGTACCTTTAATTCCTTTTGCGCCTGTTGGCTGGATTGGCATTCCCTCAATTTCTTTGAACTGGGTATGGATAGTGCCAATTGATTCTAATTCAATATTCATGTTTATTATATTCGTCATTATCATTATTAAAACTTACTTTTTCGATATGAAGCATTTCAGGTAATCGATTAAAAAAGTCTTTATTTGCCAAAATACGAAACATTTATATACAATTCGATATAACATTATAACTGTAAAACACATTGAGGTGAAAAAATGAAACTTAGTGCAAGAAATCAATTAGAAGGTAAAATTACAAATGTAGAACTTGGAGCCGTTATGGCTAATATTAAAATCGAAATTTCAGAACCTAATACAATTACCGCTGTTATAACTAAGGAATCAGCTGAAAACTTAGGTTTAAGCGAAGGTGATGATGTTACTGCTATCATCAAATCCACTGAAGTAATTATCGGTAAATAGATTGGAGGCGTTTGATATGAAACTTAGTGCAAGAAATCAGTTAGAAGGTAAAATTGTCAGTGTTGACAAAGGTGCCGTTATGGCTAACATTAAAATTGAAGTGACTGAACCTAACACCATTACTGCAGTTATTACTAAAGAGTCTGCTGAAAAATTAGGTTTGGCTGAAGGCGATGACGTTACCGCTATCATAAAATCTACCGAAGTAATCATCGGCAAATAGATTCAAAATATTATTTTTACATCTGGGGTTTTAAAAATAATTAAAAAATGCCATGACTTTTTCAGTCATGGATCAATACTAATTTTGTAGGATTAATGTCCAAGGAATCCTAATAATATTAAAATAACAAGAACGACGATTCCTGCTTTGAGGAGTGTTTTAAGGTTTTTAACTATTGCATATATGATAAGGAACACAATGATTATCCTTAGGATGTGCATCAACATGTGATTATCCGCCTGCTAATATAGTTTTGGTACCTTCTTTTGAAATTTCCTCTTTTTTGAATTCAACATCATATTTGACGGTTTCAATAACTTCTTTCAGTGCATCGAGGGTTTCTCCACGGTGGGCACCAAGCACTGCAACTAAAAACAGCATGTCTCCGGTGTAAAACTCGCCGATGTAGTGAACTACGGATATTTCGTGAACGTTATATTTGATTTTAGCGTTTTCCACAATCTTTTCAATTTCGCTTTTTGTCTTTTCCTTGTCAGGGGTTGTCAAGATTAACTTTTCCAGGTTCATGTTTTCTTCTTTTCCACGTACAATTCCTTCAAATGTGAAGATTGCACCTGAATAATCAATCTTTTTGTCTTTTTTTAATCCGGCAATTAGGTCTGCCATTGTAACTTTGTCTTCTTTTGCTTCTATTACTCTTACAACCATTGTTTCATCTCCAAGTAATATATTATATCAAAACTATTATATAACTATTGTTATAAATCACTTATTTCCTTGACTGACAAATTTTTCAATCTGTCAACACCGTTGATTTCCCTAATCAAATCAACGCTGGCCTTCGGAACCAGTTCCTGCCAGTTCTCATCATTCAAAATGCGTCTTCTGACCTCGCTGCCTGACAGGTGCAGACGGTCATATAGAGGGGGCTGTCTGACTTCATAGCCTTCCTCACTGAACAGCTGCTTGACCAGGGGGTTTCCTGAATAGACGATATTGAACGGAGGTGTCAGCATTTTGACATGGGATACCCAGATTGCATTGAAATTGATGTCCTGCATTGGGATGATGTAGTATCTTGACGGGTCAATGTCCCTTTCGGCGAGAGCCTGGCTCATCATGACTACACGCTCTCCTGCCGTAAACGGATCTTTCAGCTCATGGCTTGCCTGAGCGCTTCCGATACCTATGATTATCTCATCAACTTCATTGAGGATCTGTTTGATTACTTCCATATGGCCGTTGTGAACAGGTTGCATGCGGCCAATTAGAATTCCACGAACTTTCTGCATATTATCACCTAAGGCGCCAGCCCGTCTAAACTTCTGATTAAGTTCTCAGCGGTCTTATGTTTTTGAGATAGGGAATCTGTAATGCATGTTTCAACAAGCAAAGTGTTAATTCCCTTGTCAGCTATTGGTTTTGTGACCTTTTCGGGGCTTGTTCCCAAATCAAAGTTATAATCAACAAGATTCACGTCATTTGTTATCTTGGAAATATAAGAATTGATCTTGTCGGTTCTGTTGGACAGGCTAAATACAAAGTTTGAATACTCGTATTCAGGGTTGATCTCGTGGACATCCACTACAATGAACGGATTGTCCTTTGCAATATTCGGAACGATGTATTTATTTGCAAGCTCCTCACCGGCAGCACGGGTTTCGTCATGGGAAGTCAGGTTCGCTATTGTCTTGATATAGTAAATGACATAATGTTTTGTCAGATTATTGGCGCCGTTTTCTGATGTAATGTTGTGGATGGTCTTGTTGACCTCCTCGTGAATTTCATGCTCTCTTGGGTGAACTCCCAGAATAATGCCGACGGTTTCATTGGAAGAAGGATTTCCGGCCTCTATCTTGTAGACAGTACCGTTTACATTGCCTCCAACTTCAGTAACATTATAAATATTGTTTGGGTTATTGTTATTATTTACCTCACTGATAATAAAAGATAGATTGATTACTACAATAACTATTAAAACTATCAGTAATATCTGATATTGAGATTTTTTGTTCATAAATATAACCTATTTAAATATCTGCCTAAACTTATATAAAGACTTTTCACCAAAATTAATAACATAAGATATAATAGGAGTATTTTCAATGGAAAATAAAAATATAATTATAATTGCAGTAGTAGTTGTAATAATTGCTATTTTGGGAGTTATATTTGCCACTGGAATATTGAACGGTGGTGAAAAGACAGCCGGAGTTACTACTCCATTCAAAACAGAATTTATGGAAGGTACCTTTGCTGGAAATGTTAGCTTAGAAAACGATAGTGAAAAATTCATGCACTCATACGAGGACAAGGAAAACAAGATAACATATAACATATCCACTGTTGACGATTCGGATGCCCTAATGGACATCTATTACCTCCAGGGTGTGATGAACCCTGAAAAACGCAGCTTCAATGGAAATGACTGGAATATCTACTTCACCCAGGCAGTTCAAGGAAACGATTCAAATTCATCAGACAAGCCGATGAACATTATCATCTGCCAATCACAAGGTGAAAAACAGGGATATCTGATCTATATGATTATTGACGCCAAATCCAAAGTGAATGCAACACTCAATACATATGGTGAATCCTACACAGGCTTTGTCGAACCGCTGCTTAAAAGCATTACCTTAAAGGAAAGCAAAAACGTTCCTAAAATCTATGAGGAATTCGGATTGACAAAGGATCAGTTTAATCAGCAAATGGATCTGGTTAAGCAATATAAGGCGGGAAACACTTCTGTCTTGCAACAACAGCAAGAGGCTGCAGCTGAATGAGGATTACAGTTTTTCATGCAAATGAGTGCGACAAGAAAAAGTGCACAGCCATAAAACTGGCCAAAATGGGGAAATGCCGACTAGTTGAAAATATCAACAAGATTCCTTCAGGTGCAATCGTACTCAATCCATATGCTGAAAAGGCTGTATCCTATGAAGACTACAGATATGTTCAAAGGAGAGGAATTGTAGGGCTTGACTGTTCCTGGAATGAGGTGTCAAGTTCTAAAAAATTCTTTTCACTTTCAAAATACCACCGATCATTACCTTTTTTGATAGCCACAAATCCCGTAAACTATGGAAAGGCATGTATCCTATCCACTGTTGAGGCAATCAGCGCCACACTTTACATCACACGTTTTAAAGAGGAGGCCATCGATTTGATGGATGGATATAAGTGGGGCCACACTTTCATCGAACTGAACCATGACCTGCTTGAGGCATACAGTGAAGCAGACACCAGTGCAGAGGTCGTCAAGGTTCAAAATGAATTTTTAGCCGAGAAAGGCATTAATTCACAGGACTAATTTTTTTCTTTTTGAAAGATTTTGCTTTGTATCAATGTTTAAATAATTTGAAATTTAAAACTACAATTACATACCTTATTCGGAGTTTTTAATATGAATAAGAAAATTTTATCAATACTATTTTTATTAGTATTCCTTTGTGCAGTTGCACATGTCAGTGCCGCTGAAATTTTTGATGATGCAGTCGCTTCTGACAACTCAGAAAACATCAGTCTGGAAGAGAATGCTGATGAAGATATGAAATTAAGCGAAGCTGCAAGTGATGTTTTAGCTAATGGCACTGAAGATGATTCAACAGAACCTCCAACCAACACAACTCCAGTTCCTGTTGTTGAAAAGTCAACAGCAGTCATAAAGGCATCAAAAGCTAAAGTCGCTTATAAAAAGAGCACAAAATGGAAAATCAAATTGGTAGATTCTAAGAAAAATCCTATTGCAAAGACAAAGATCCTTTTAAAAATATATACCGGTAAAAAATTCAAGAAAGTTTCAGTATGGACAAATGCCCAAGGTGTAGCAACCTACAACACCAAATCACTAAAAGCAGGTACGCATAAGGTTGTGGCAAGCCTGGAGGATGACACCTATAATTTCAAGGTGGTTTCAACATCAATCAAGGTGATTAAACAGACTCCATTGAAGATATTTGCCAAAAAGACTACCATGAAGGAAGGGTCTCTTCTGACAATTGTGGTGATGAACAAGAAAACCAAAAAGCTGGTAAATGGTGTGAAACTCAAATTGCTGATTTACACAGGCAAAAAATACAAAACCGTAACTGTAAAAACCAAAACATTCAATAAGCTTAAAGGAATGGCAGGTTATGCAACTAACCAGTTGAGTGTAGGTACACATAAGGTTAAAATCGCACCGGTAAATTTCAAGTATAGCGGTTCCAAGAACGCCAGCTTAACCATCAAGAAAAGCGCTAAAAAGGTGGCCGGTTGGTCAATGAAATTATGATGGAATGAAAAAATATTTTTTATAAACCGGTCTAAATTAATTTTTAAAAAAACCTTTTTTCCTTATTTTAACTCATTTTAACTAAACCTTTAAATACTATTAAATTAAAATAATTAATTAATAGTTATGTATAGCATAACAATTTAGTTTTATTCAATTTTCACGATTATTAAGGAGGAGTTATTAATGGCAAGATTTGAAGAAGCAGAAAACAGAATGTTCAATGTTAAAATCTGCTTAAAATGTAATGCTCGTAACCCTGCTGGTGCTACAACTTGTAGAAAATGCGGTTACAAAGGATTAAGATTCAAAGCAAAAGAACAAAGAGGATAAACATATTCTCTTTACTTTTTACTATTTTTTTCTAAAACATTAAATATTATTTTATACAAAACTATTTTTAGGTATTCTTATGAAAGACGTTGAAAATTATATTAGAGATATTTTGAAAACAAGAAAACTTCATTTTACTTTAATTGATCCTGATGAACAGACTCCTGAGGAAGCCTTGGACATTGCCACTCAGGCCATTGAAGGTGGAAGTGACGGAATCATGATTGGAGGATCCACTGTAAACGGTGACGATGTGGACAACACATGTAAGATTCTGTCAGAAAACATTGCGGTTCCGATTATCATTTTCCCTGGAAATACAAGCAGTGTGAGCAGTTATGCTGATGCAATATTTTATATGAGCTTTGTAAACTCAAGAAATTCATATTGGATTAACGGCGCTCAGGCATTGGCTGCACCGGCTGTGAAGGCTTCCGGAATGGAAATACTGCCTATGCATTATATGGTGGTTTCACCTGGAGGAACAGTCGGATGGGTCGGAGACGCTAATCTGGTTCCTAGAAACAAGCCTAAAATACCTGCAGTCTATGCCATGTCTGCAGAGCTTTTCGGCATCAAGTTCTTCTATCTTGAAGCCGGTTCAGGTGCTGCTGAACCTGTTCCTGCCGAAATGGTTGCATACTCCAAAAAGGCAGCTCCTAAAAACATTCTGGTTGTCGGAGGAGGAATCCGTGACGGCAAGGCAGCCTACATGGCAGCAAAGGCTGGCGGGGACATCATCGTTACCGGAACCGTTGTGGAAGAAGTTGACGATGTCAAATCCAAAATTCAAGAAATTACCGGAGCCATCCTGATGGCTTCAAAAGAGTAGTTCCACTGCTCTTATTAAACTTTTTTTTCTTTGATTAGTTTTCAAATGCTCTCTCATTTGATTTAAATAATTTAATGGTTATATTAATACTTGTGATATTATGTTAAATTCATTGTATGAAAAAGCCATCGCCAAAAGAGGATTCAAATTCGATATCGAACCGACAGCTGATATCGAATCCCAGCTGGAACATAAATGGTTTGACAGGACAATCGGCGAAAGCAAAGCCGACTTTTCGATTGCAGCAGGAGACGGAAGCTTCAACAAGAAGAAATTCCTCACCACCAATTTCTGCGCTGTCGGAGCGGAGTCCATAATTTACGATGGCGAGATTAAAAAGATTGACGATTCGGATATTTTCGACATTCCGCATGTCTCATTTCTCGATGAGCTTTTAAGCAATTACATGGCAATATATGAGCTTAAATGCGCCCTGAGAACTCTGAATGATTATGATGTTGACTATTACATGTTTGACGGCTCCATTCTTGGAGACCTGCAGAACGCATTTCCAAGAGGAGCGAAACTGCCTTCAAAGCTTAAGGAACACATGGACGATTCGCTGCTTGAGGAATTTCGCTCAAGGCTTAAGGTCAGGCATTACGGGCTGCTGTTTCCGGATATCAGGGACGGCTTCAAGCTGATGGAGATGCCCAAAAGCGATGATACAAACATCATCAACGAAACCAACCTCCATCTTGCATCAGTTGAGAAAATCATTCTTTTATATGAGATTCTGCAGTTCAGAAAAAGAATCATTTCAATCTCCAAGACCTCATCGGACAATGATCTGTTCCATTGGAACATTCCGGACATTGCATTCCTTGACAAGTTCACAAAAAAGCAGGGAATGACATTCATAAAGTACAGGCAGGTTCACGATAATGCCGCATTTCCGTATTTCAATGACTTTTTCAAGAGTCTGACATTTACGGTATTTTATGTTCGCCTGCAGGACAACAAGAATATATTGAAGGTTGAACTGCCTTACAGGGCAACAAAGGAAGAGGTTTTTGAAATAATAAGAAAGATAAACGTATTGTCTGTCCAGGGTTATCCTTACCTTTTGAACAAGGCCCACAATGACGTGGTGATAACCGATAGGAACATGAAAGAATTGATGAAAATAGCTAAGATTTACGAGACAACAAACAGGGAAGTGATGTCATGGTAGTGGGAATCTGCGTAGGAGAAACTAATTTAAACGAAGTAACATTCATCTCAAATGAAATGCCACAGGTTGGCCAATATGTAACAATTGAATATGACGGAAAAAAGGTATTGGGAATGGTTGAAAATCTGGTCAGGGGAAACGATGCACTGAATGTTGACATAAACGACTTCAAGGCAATCCAGAAAATCTCCAGGATAGGCGTTGAGGACAACTACATCAGGGGCAAGGTCAAAATCCTTGGAGATGTCAATGACGATTTGAGGATTCCAAGAACACCTGTGCTTCCCGGAACGGAAATCAATCTCGCCGATGCGGACATGCTCAATGAAATATTCAATGTGAAAAATCCGATAAGGCTCGGAACACTGGTCAACCAGAATGAAGTTGAGGTCAATGTCGATGCAAACCCGATACTCTCAAGGCACATGGCGATTCTTGCGATGACAGGAGCGGGAAAGTCAAACACAGTATCCGTATTGATTGACCAGCTTCTCTCATACAACGTGCCCGTGTTTGTATTTGACATGCACGGCGAGTATAAGGGTGCCGAATTTCCAAACGGCAATGTCAATGTGATAAGGCCTAAAATCAACCCTACCTACATGTCTTTTCTTGAAATCAAAAAACTCGTAAACATTCCGGCAAACGCATATCTTCAGGAGCGCTATTTCAGAAAGGCATTCAGGGAGGCTAAAAAGCAGGTTGAAGATGGAACCACCCAGGAAAAGAACTTTCTGCAGCTGATGTACAATATTCTTGAAGTTGAATCTCTCGATGAAGAATCAGACAAGAGGATAGTGGATGTCATGAACAAGATTGACGATTCCATGGACAAGTACTCAAACCTGTTCGACCAGTATACCGGCAACATATTGTCCAGCATCAAAAAGGCTCATGTGAATGTCCTTGATTTGTCTCAGGTTGACGAATATGTTGCAAGCGTGCTTGTAAGCCATATCCTGAGAAATTCACTTAACCGCTCCAAAAAGGCGGCCCACAGCGGAAACAGGGACGAGCTGCTTGAAAACTCTGTATTCTATATTCTGGAAGAGGCTCATATTCTGGCTCCAAACAAGCGTGACAGCGATTCCAAACGCTGGATTCAAAGGGTTGCAAGAGAAGGGCGTAAGTTCGGATTGGGCCTGTGCCTTGTAAGCCAGTCCCCGAAAACGGTTGACCATGATGCCCTCTCACAGATGAACAACATGATTATATTGAGGCTTGTCGAGCCTGAAGACCAGAGGCATGTCCAGTCAGCAAGCGAAAGCCTTTCACAGGATTTGATCAATCAGCTTCCATCCTTGAATGTTGGGGAGGCCATCGTATTGGGTCTTATGTCTAAAGTGCCTACTCTCGTTAAGATTGACAAGTTCCAGGGCAGAACTCACGGTGATGACATGGATATCGTGTCTTTCTTTAAGGATTCTCTGAAAAAGGAAGTTGAAGAGATTGAAAGGCAGGAAGATGAGTTGATGGATATGGGGTATGATTACTAATCATATTCTTTTCTTACTTTTTTTAAAATTTTAATATTGATTTTTACACTCTCATATCAATATTGATTAGTTTTCAAATGCTCTCTTGGCAAACTATTAAATAATAGTTGAGAATATACTATTACACATTAAATGCTTGAAATAGTGTTTAAATTGGTTATATACATAAAATAAAAGAAGGTAATATAATGAAATTTGCACATTTGGCAGACACTCATTTAGGTTACCGTCAATACGGATTGTTTGAACGGGAAAAGGACTTTTATGAAGTGTTTGATAAGGTTATTGACAAAATAATTGAAGAAAAAGTAGATTTTGTAATACATAGTGGCGACTTATTTGAAACCGCAAGACCTTCACCTATGGCACTTTTGACCTTTCAAAAAGGTTTGCTTAAGCTGAAAGGTGCAGGAATACCTATGTATGCAATAGCAGGAAACCATGATGTGGTGATGAGAAAGGGCTCCATACCTCCACATGTTATTTTTAAGAAGATGGGACTTAAGGTCATAAGCACTATCAATCCTATCTATATGCACGGAGACATATTTATAGCGGGCCTTCCTTACTATCCGGCATCACACGGAAAGGCTCTGAAGAGCAAGCTGGCCGATTTGTCCAAAAAGGCAGGCAATCATGAAAAGTCAATTCTGGTTCTTCACCAGGGAATCGACAAGTATTTCAGCATCAATTATGAATTGGAGATTGGTGAGATACCTGATAACTTCGATTATTACGCCCTCGGTCATATTCACAAATATGTCAATGATGCTTACGGTAAAGGAAGACTTGTTTATCCGGGTTCTGCTGAAATCTGGAAGACATCCGAATTGCCTGATTATAAGAAGAATGGAAAGGGCTTTGTCGTGGTTGATTTTGACGGTTCAAAGCCTGTCGTAAAGAGGGTCACTGTCGATGTTCCACGTGAATTCATCGAAAAAACCATTGAATATAACGATTTGGAAAGCGGCATTGCAAGCATCAAGGAAATCATCAAGGGATTTGACAAAAAGCCGATATTAAAAATAACCATCAGGGATGTTGAATCGGATACCAGCAGAGTATATGAAATCATAAAAGAGGAGCTGGGGGATTTGGCTTTGATGATAAGACCTACCTTTGTAATGGCCGGTGAGGAGATTGAGCTTATTGAAGTGGAATCCAAAAGATTGGGTCCGGAACAGCTTCTGGAAAGTCAGCTTGAAGGATATGGCAACAGCGAGGTCACAACCCTTGCCGTCGATTTGTATCATCTGCTTTCAAAGGAAAAGCTTGATGAGTCACAGGAGCTGATCAATCAGTACTTCGATGACCATTATTCCAATGAAGGTGAGGATTCCGAATTCAGGACTGAAGATTTGCAAATCGAAAGACCTCCAAGGAAAAAAGATGATGTGCAGGTAACATTTGGAAAGGAGGTTGAAGAATGATTTTCACAAGATTAAAATTAAACAATTTCAAATCACACGAGCATACCGTAATTACTTTTGATAAGGGAATCAGCGTAATTGTAGGTGAGAACGGTGCGGGAAAATCAACAATCCTTGAAGCGATAAGCTTCGCCCTATTCAAACAGCACACAGCCAAAAAGATTGATGATCTGGTCAGAAACAATGCAAATTCCATGTCCATAGAACTGGAATTCACTTCCAATAACAGGGATTACAAGATTGTTCGCGAAAAAAAATCCGCCTTGAAATCATCCCTGTTTAAAAGGACATCTTCAGAAGGGGGATATGTGCATGTCTGCACCGGAGATAAGGAAGTTGCCGGTGAAATTCGCCAAATCCTGGATATCGATTCAGACCTCTTCCTCAATGCAATCTATATCAGGCAGGGGGAAATTGCAGAATTGGTTGACAAGACTCCTGCTGAGAAAAAACAGCTGATTGGAAAATTGCTGGGAATAGACTCTTTGGAAAAGGCATGGAAGAATTTATTGCCTTTCATAACCGATTATGAATCTCAGCTTGCCGAACTTAAAGGTAAGCTCTATAATTCCGAAGAGCTGATGGAAAATTATAACAAGAAAAAGGATGAACTGGAAAGCCTTAAGGATAGGGGCCATGAACTCGAAGAGCAGATTGATGAAGTCGATGGATTGCTCAAAGATATTTCTGAAAGCAAGCGTAATATGGAGCGTGAAAAGGAAATCTATGAAACACAAATAAACAATTTGGAAATTGAAGAAAAAACATTTGCCAAATTGGAAGATGAAAAGCGTGTTGTTCAAGAGGAATTGGATAAAATCCGTGAAGCTGAAGAGGAAATCGACAGATTGGAAAAATTCGTTTCCAAACTTGATGTTTATCTTGACTTTGAAAAATCTGTTACAAGCATTCAAAAACTCAAAGAGGACGAGAACGAAATTGAAGATAAATTGGATTCAATTGCCGAGCAAAAGGAAATCGTTTCAACCAAAAAAGAAGGATATAACAATTACCTTTTATCCGATGAGGAAATCAACAGGTTGTCTGACCAAAAGAATAACCTTGAAAAGGAATTGGCTACAATGGCCAAGCTTGAAAAGGATAAGAAGGAATTGTTGAAAAGCATTGAGGATGAAAGGAATGACATCGACAAGTTCTTCTCAAAATCCAAGGATAATCTGGATGATTATGGATTGAACCAAGATATATTGGCCAAAATAGATGATTTCAGCCATCTTGAAAGTTCCACTAATGATTTCATCAATGAGACTTCCGAGAAGATTGACGAATTGGGCAAGGAAATCATCGCAAAAAATGAGGATATTGTCGTATACAATCAGAATATCAAGGCATGCCAGAAACCTTTGGATGATCTGGAAGGAATCGACAACAAATGTCCTGTTTGCCAGTCAGATATCAGTTCCTATAAGAAAACCGAATTGACAAAGCATTACACTGATGAGATTAATGAAAACAAAAAACTCATTGCCCAAAATGAAGAGGCTGTTCGTCTATTGAACAAGAACAAGAACAGTTTTGAAGAGAAGCTTCAAAAACTCACGGAATTGTCCAAAAGCATCATTGAGTACAGGCAGAAATTTGAGCATCTTCAAAATGAACTTATCAGATTGAACAAGATGGATGAGGACTTGGAAGGTAAGGAGTACATTAGCAATAAGCTCGGCGAGCTCATTCTGCTCATTGCCACTAAAAAGGAAGAACGTGAATCATTCAAAGAGGATCATGATTCCTACATTCAATCCAAGGGAGCCCTGGAAGTTTTAGGCAGTGAAACTGAAATCCAATACAAGTTGAAGCAGGTTCAAAATGAAATTGACAATCACGTAACTAACATTAAATTGGCCATAAATCAGGACCCTCATTTAAGTGGGGATATGGGTCCTAATGAACTTAAAAGTCGTATTGAGGATTTAAAGAAGAAAAATGAAGAATTCAACCAATTGAAAGGTTTTGTTCAAAATAAAAATTCATTCATGACTCGATTGGATTCCATTAAAGAGGATATCGGTGTTTCAATCAATCAAAAGGACATCATTGAAAACAAAATCAAGGCATCGCTATACGATGAGGAAAAATACGAACAGATTCTCTATAATTTTGAACGCTATGAAAGAAGGAAGAACACTTTCAATGAAGAGCTTTTCGAGATTAAAGGAAGGGCAAAGGAATCAATTGTAAGCCTTCAGGATTTGACCGACAAGATTAAGATGGCATCCCAGTTCAGACAGGAATATGATAACATAGATGAGTATATAGGCATCCTTAAGCATATCCGTGAGCTGTACAGCCGTGGAGGTATTCAAAAGGATTTAAGAAATATCTCACGTCCGGCCATACAGAAACACACCAAGGAATACTTCAAGGAGTTCAATTTCAACTACTCTGATTTGACAATTGATGATGATTATGAAGTGACCGTTTATGGTCCTGAAGGGGAATCATCAATGAGCATGGTCAGCGGCGGTGAAAAGATTGCAATTGCACTTGCATTGAGATTGGGTATTACTCAGGCAATGGCCAATGGTGAATTGGACACCATTTTATTGGATGAGCCTACAATTCATTTGGACGCTTCAAGAAAGCACGAACTGATCAATCTGTTAAAGGAGATGTCTTCACTTCCTCAAATGATTATAGTAACTCACGAAGCCCAGCTTGAAAATGCTGCTGAAAATCTGATAAAAGTCGAAAAAGAGAATGGTATTTCAAAAGTAATAATGTAGTCGCATTATTACCTTTTACTTTTTTTTACATAGTTTGCGGAGCGTCTTTAATTGAGTCCAGAATGCAGTTTGCATTCCAGCCTACAATGGTTGCGGCACGCTCTTCCAATATTTCGGGAACTTCTTCCAGCCCGTATGGTCTTACAAGAACGATTGGAATGTCATATTTTTCGCTTGCATCCAACAAATCGTGGAACACTTCCTTATTGTCATTGTAGAGGCCTGCCAAAATGATGATTCTGTCTACCTTATTGTAAAAGTTTTCGCCGGCTGTAGCATATGAACCTGATATTGATTCCTTCCATCTGAAATCAACTTTTGAGTATAACTTTTCTGTAAATTGGCCGTATTCATTGTTTTTGTCAAAACCGTTAGTGATAATTAGATTGTAAATTTTCTCATCACGTTCATCTTCAAACATGTCAATCACCTTGCTTTAATTTTTATTTTCATATATTATAAAAATATTTATTAATTCTAAAATTTAAGATTATATTAGAACAGTAAAGGAATTATTTTATATGAAAGCGGCAGTAATTGGATTAGGTGTAGAAGGAAAAAAGGCTGTGAACTCCCTTTTAAAACATGGATGGGAAGTTTATGCCACTGATTTGAATATTGATGTTGATTTGTCCGGTTTGGATTTGCCGATGTTGTCAATGAATATGATTGAGGATAAGGAGACAGTTTCAATTGTCGGGGATAACATCACAGTTGATTTGGGATTTACCAATTCATATGCAATTGAAAATTGTGATGCAATAGCCATCAGTCCCAGCATGTTTGGAGGAGCATTTGCCGAAAGGCTGCTTGAAGACGGAGAGCTTTTAAGCGATGTAATCACAAAACACAGGGATATCTTCACAATTGGAATAACCGGAACCAACGGAAAGACCACCACTGTGCACATGCTGAAAAACATTTTGGAAGATGCCGGCAAGAAAGTATTGGTTGGCGGAAACGGTGGCGGAGGATTTTCAGGCTATTATGATTTAATCCTTGAGGCTCAAGATGGAGATTATGACATTCTGCTTGTTGAAGTATGTGACATGACACTCGATTTTGCCAATTATTGCTTTGACTTTGATATGGTCGGATTGACCAATATAGGCAATGACCATATGGACGTTCATAAAACCATTGCCAACTATAAGAATTCCCTGGTCAGGTTTTTTTCAGACAAAACCATTTTCATTGCATTCGATCAGGATTTCAAGGCTGACTTTAAGGGAGCCGCCAAAACCGCAATTCCTTATTTTGCATATCAGGATGAACTGCAGTTGGTCGGTAAATTCAATTTGCTGAACGCAGGCCTTGCAACCGCAATTTGCCGTGAGCTCAAGGTTCCAAAAGATGTTATCAAAACAACCCTTGCCGATTTCAAGGCTGTTGAAGGCAGATTGGATGTCTATAAAATCAATGATGCCGATGTTTATGTGGGAAAAACTGATAATTCCGATGCGTTGGCTTCAGTTTTAGGCGAAAAAAACTTTTATGCGCTATTCATTGGCACCCCTAGACATAATGAAACCCACAGATTGGATATACTGGACGTTGCAGTAAAATATAATCCTGAAGTCATTGTCCTGTTTCCGGGGTTGGATGATACATTGGACATCGCAATTTACAGGCTCAATTCTCTGGGTTATATGGGCAATATTATAACCGTCAATACTCTTGACCAGATAATAGAATTGGTTGCCGAGTATTCTCATGAAGAGGCGATTCTTATAGGCGGCAACGGTCAAGATGTAATTATTGAAATTCAAGATAGGATTAAACAAATTTCAGAAAAATTATAACTCGTGTAATAACCTTTTTATAATAGATACTGTATAATTATATATGTATTATTATTTTAGGTGTATTATATGAGTAGTGGTTGGAGAAAAATTTCTATTGCAATATTTGTAGCACTAATTGCCTTATGTGCAGTACTTGCATTTTTTGGTTCTGCTAGTGCTAATTATACTGCAGATTCCATAGTCAAGGATTATAGTCTTCCAATCGGCCAATCAATGTTTGAAAATCAATCAATTACTGGTACTACCAATCCGGTTGATGTTCCTTTAGTCAGTAATTTTGCATTTTTATCCCATCAGCTTCAGGCGTTTGATTTGAAGGGAATTGTATTGGCCTTATCGACAGGTGTTGTTCCGTTTGATTTCAGCACTGTTGCAGGGGGAGGTATAGATTCCTATGGTAAAGTTGTTGATGTTGATGGTCCTGGGTTTTTAACTTTTGCTGGGGACAAGTTAGTTGTAAAATCACCGGATAATTATGTATGGGCTTATAGTGCACCATACAAATGGTTGAAGAAAACTTCATCTGGTGTTGACGTTTATGAGGATGGTAAAAAAGTAAAATCTGTTCCTGCGGCAGATATTAAGAATTTAGAATATAAAAATGACTATTATAATGCTTCTACAATTGTAGATTGGTATAATTATGATGCTCAAGATGGTTCCATATTCACTTTAGAAAAAGGAATGGTTGGCTTTTCAGACGGAAGAAACAATATCAGTTCAAGTGATGTGCCTAAAATATTCGGTCAGGAAATGGTGGATTATGCTTCTGAATATCCAACAGGTTCACCAATCTTATTATATTCCGGTAATTATACTGCACAAGATGGGGAAGCTTACGGTACAGAGTTAGGTTCCCACCCTGAATATGGTGATTCTGTCAGGGAAATAAATGCAAGACAGTTTGTGGATGCATGGAATGGTACCGTCATTCCGCCTCAATCCTCTTCAAGTGGTAAGGATTATGTATACTTCGAATCTGCAAGTGACGCTAAGGCTCCTGGTGGAAGTGCAGCACACGGTGTATGTCCATCTGCAAGAGCTTTAAGGGCAGCAGTTACTTCTGAAGGATTTGACCTTCCAGTCGGTATGTGCTGGGATGAAGATGCAGTATTGTTTGGATATAATCCTGCACAGGACATTACCGTATACAATAATCATACCTACCCTGTCAAAATCAAAATGTGGACTGAAGGTGAAGGTACCGGAATGAACATTTATGCCCAAATCGAAAGATATGTTCCTAAATGAACATGTCTTTAATCTTCTTTTTTTATGTCTGTTTCTACAATAATTACTGCTGCCGGAAAAAATTCCAGAATGAGAAATGATCAGATTTCCCGTGGCATCGAATTAACAAACAAGCTTATTTTACCTTTCAATGATAAGACTGTCATAGAGACCACAATTGACAATGCACTTTCATTAAATATAGATGAATGTATTGTGGTAGTTGGTCATTATGCTAGTGAAATAAAGCAAGCTATTTTTGAGAATTATAAAGATGATGTGAAATTCATTGAAAATAATCCCGTTGATGTAGGTTTGTCAACATCATTGTATAATGGTTTGTCAAACATCACTTCCGATTTTGCGTTATGCATTACGGCAGACCAGCCGACAGTCCTGCCTGAAACATTTGAAAAAATGATAAAGATAAGCCAGACATCACATGATCCATACAGGACAATATCCATTTTGCGCAGAAGAAAAACAGGATGGCTTGATACTGCCGAAGGCCTTGGAATGCCTTTTGTGGCACCGCGCGAAAACCTTATGGGATATCTGAAAAATGAGGATGATAACCTGAATCCCATTTTGAGAAAAATGTTTGATGATGGGTATGCCTTTTATGGAATAAAAGAAAAAAATGAAAAAGAGTTGTTAAATATCAATCATTATGATGATTATCTAAAACTCCTAGATTGAATCAAGACCTGAAATTACTTCTTCTATTTTGGCCTTGCTGATTCCGACGGTCATCTCGTTGTCTTTAATGTCTGCCGCTTTTCTGGAACCGTCACAGCCTAATGTGAAATTCACTCCATCGGAAAGATACGGATTTGAAAATGCGTCTCCGCATAATGATTGGATACCTGCAAATGATGGTGTAATCTTTTCACCGGTTTTATAGACGATGCTTTGTGCAAGTTTCATTCCGCCTACAGGTTCGGTTATGATTTGGATTACATCAGCCTCGAAATCTGCTTCGTCCAAAGGTGAATAAATAATTCCCCAGCTGATGTCTTTAATGATTGAAAGTTTGCCGGTTAATTTTTTGGCGGTTTCCAAATCCTGGAATCTGCCTAATGAAAAGTATTTTTCACCGTTTGCCAATTTTTCAGGCATGTCCCTAAGCCCAATTGCTCCTGCTCCGCCTAAACACATTTGTTGGTCGATAGTTGAGTAGAATTTCTTTCCGAGGGATGCTTTTCTTACCATTTCGCAATGTCTGATTTTTTCATCGATTAAATCAATGCCTTCAGGAAGGTCATCTTCTGTTTTAATCAGTTTCATTGCAACAGGTTTTGCATCAAGCTTGATTTTGCTTTCAATAGCTTCGCAATATTTTTTGTTTATCTCTAAATTATCAGTCATACAATCACCTTAATTAATTATTAGTTCATGGAATTTTAATATCTTTTGTTTTAACACTGTTATTTTTACAGAATGTTCTAAAATCACATGCATTGCATGTTCTCTCATCAGAATCAGCTTTCCATGCTTCCTGAATCTTGCAACCTTTTATTTCTTTAATTAGAGAGCTTTCAATTTTAAAAACAACATTGTCAAATTTATTAAGTGAATCCTCAATCTCTTCATTGTTAATATTGATTATGCGTATTGACCTTGCAATCTTGAACTCATCGCTTAGATTTGGCGCCTTGTCGTCTTCCGTCCAGTTCATAATCAAATCAACATCATCTGCGAATTTGGCATAGTCTATTGCATTGTCTGTCAGGTCATGTGCGATTTCGTCCTGAATCAAAACAAGGTCCTCCTTAGATGGGACAAGCTCATTTAAATAGAAGATTATTCCCGCAAAAATCGGTTTTGCATCTTCCTGCTGGCTTCTAAGCCAGGAATATGTCAGGATTTGCTGCTTATGATTTTCCCAGGGGTTGTTGAATTTGTTGTCGCTCTTTTCGGGAGGCCTTTTCATTCCCTTGTAGTCGATTATGATTTCGTATTCGTCGCTTTCTGAATGGGAAATCTTTTGGCGAAATTCAGGGTCTTTTTTAAGAAATTCAATGATTTTATTGTTGTAGTTGTCCAGATTGCTTTGACTGATGTTCCTGTTGATTTTCATGGAGCTCAATACATCCACAACACCATTGATTCCATAATAATTTGATCGGCTAATCTTTTCGTCATAATTCGGCATGTTCCTGATGCCCTTTATCAGAAGTTCAGTGGAATCAATCAGGGGAAAGAGATGAGGTCCCCAAACATTAATGGCCCTTTCAGCCCTTGCACTGGCCAGTTTCTTATGGTCATGCTCGTTTAAATCCTCAAATCTTAGTTCGCTGTTTAACAGACTGTAAAACAGGTCTTCATCATAAGGATAAAGCCCGTCCACTTGAAGCCTTATGTCAATCATGTCTTCTATCGGGCGGATGTCATTTTTCCAGTTCCACGGAAATTGCTTCTTGTCGGAATCCCATTGAAGATATGCCTCTTCCATCACTCCATGAATGAACTCTCCAAACCATCTCTGAACCGGTTTTGAAGGTGGGAGGGTTCCCTTGTTCTGGTATCTGTATTGCAGATTGCATGTTAAAAATGACAGCAAATCTCCGGTTAGGCTGTATTCCGGAATCATGTATGACTTTGATCTTGACGGTAATTTCATTTTTTATCTCCTATATCAGGTAAATCTCATTAAATCCAATATATTTTTCATCTCTGCTCCATCCGAGTGCAACATTTGGAATGTTGAAGTGCTTCTTCTTATGAGGATATCCTTCGATTGCGGAGTTTAGCCCAACCAGCAGCAGAACGCTTTCCGCCCTTGAAAATGCAACGAAATAAAGGCGGGTCAAGTCATCGAATGACCTGTCCTTTTCGCTTCTTTCGGACTCTCCAAGTTCACTGAACTGCCTTATGCTGTCCTCGATTGTAATGTTTTTAGGCGGCTTTTTTGGAAATCTCAATTTCTGTGTTTTTATGTTGTTGTCCCTGAATTTGGAGCCAACATCCACAATGACCAGCGGAAATTCCAGTCCCTTTGACTGATGAATCGATAATATGTTCACTCTATCGTCTGGAAGGGTTTCAAGAAGGGACTCGTCAATCTGTATTCCTCCGGTTGCAAGAGGTATGAATATGTTCCATATGGCTTCAAGAATGGATTCCTTCTCGGCCTGCCTGTTTGCAAATGATATGTGTGAGTAATACTTGCTGAAAAATCCAGTTTGTGTAATTGATTTGGTAATCGCTTCCAGGTAAACTATTCCTTCGGCATCCTCCTGCAGCTCTTCAATCCATGTGATGAGCTTATATGCAAGTTCCATCAGGCTGGCCTTTTTGGGCCAGTATTTTGTTCCTCTAGGCACCCTATTCTGCCAGTATAATACAAACTGGCTTAGATTTATAGGCTCATGCGGTTCGGGATTAAGTTTGACATATTCCCTTGCCCTCACTCTCCATCTAGTCATTGTAACTTTCGCCAGATTCGGGATGGTCTTGTCGCTCAGCTGGATTTTGCCTTCAGGGTCTATGCACTCAAGTATCAGTCCGCAGAATATCTCAACAATTTCGACCTTTTGAAGCTCGATTCCCCTTGGATTGAACACTTCAATCGGTTTTCTTTGCTTTTTGAGATTTCTTCTAAGATAATACAATAATGAATTGTTGCCGAATTGCTTTTCCTTTGGGGAATAGGACAGTATTGCAATGTCGGACGCCGAACCTGACTCGCTGTCCAATTTAAGGGTCAGTCTTTCAATATGTTTTCCTTCCCTTTCCCGCTCGGCATTGAGCTGCTGCAATCTTGCAATATCTATATCGCCATCGACCTGCTTGAAATATTCCTCATCAAGCACCTTCAGGACTTTTGGCCTGACTTCGCCTTCGTTGATCAGTTTTGCAATAAGGTTGGACAGTGACTTTGAAAGCATTTCAACATTGTTTCTAAACATTCCAAGAACAGGCATCCGGTCCTTGTCAAAATCGGGAGCTATGATTTTTGGCTTGTTCTTAACCCTTGCCATCTGGTATTCGTCATCTATTTCAACAAACTGGTTGCAGTGATTGATGATGTTTTCCGTTGAGCGGTAGTTTGTTTTCAGATTAATTTCCAAAACGTCAATGCCCAGTTTGTCCCTGACCCTTTGCTTGTAGTTGGTGAACAGATCCACTGTCGCTCCTCTGAACCTGTAAAGGGACTGGTCATCATCGCCTACAACGGTAATGTTTCCGTTATTCTTCAATGCTGATTGGGCAATGGTGAAGTAGATGTCTTCCTGAATCAGGTTTGTGTCCTGGTATTCATCCACCAAAACGATTCTGATGGTATCGAGAAACATGTCAAGCCTGTTTTCCTTAAGCAATTTCAGGAATCTGGATTCAAGCATTGCGAAGTCCATGGTGTTTCTTCTAATCAGTATGTTTTCATACTCCTGTATGCAGTCGAGGATTAGGGTCATGCCCCTGTCGTTTTCATATTCCTCGTATAATCTGTCCATATCGATCTGGTCATGGAAAATCCTGTCCTTGATTTCAAGCAGTATTCCGCTCATCTTTGACGGTTCATCCAGTTTTTCCTTGCCGGTCAGTCTTTTGAGGCATTCTTTTAAGTTCTCGTCCTTGTATCTTTCATTTTCGCTGAGTATCTTTATCATAGCTGAGTTTGAAACGAAGTTTTCAATTATGATTGGATGGTTTGTACCGGGTTCCTTGTGCTGCCTCATGATCTCTTCGGCCAGCTTGTCGGTTGTGCCGACCTGAATCTGATTGAAATCAATTCTGGCTATCTTTTCAAAGATTTCAAAATCATCCGATCCGTCAATGATATGGTTTTTGATTTCATCTCCCCATCCCAAAATCCTTGAATATAATTCTTCAGCGGCCTTTTTGGTGAATGTTGTTGCCAATATTTCATTTGGATTGATGTCATCGACAAAAATGAATTTCAGTATTTTCAGCACCATTACGGTGGTTTTGCCGCTTCCGGGGCCTGCAACTAAGAACAGTGATTGGTTTGGTTGAGAGAAGATTGCATTTTTCTGGTCTTCGTTTGAAGAGATGTCCCTTTCAAGAACATTAACTACAATTTCTTCAAATTCTTCATTTGAAATCATTTTTTTCCCTCATCTTAATATAATTTAATTTATGCACTGTTATCATTTATAAAGTAATTGAGAGAGCATTTGCAAACTAATCGGCTCAGATTGATTTTTCAAAAAAAACATTTATTTATGTTGAAGACATATGTTAAATCATGGGAGTAAGTATCTTCCATAATATGCATAGGTTAGGACCATCGGTTCCTAACTTATTCTTTTAGAATATTATCTTAATTTTCGAATTATTTCTTAAATCTTTTAAAGTCAAAATATTACTTTTCAAATGCTCTCTGATTAATCTTTTATATTGCCATGATTAAAAATATAATTTAATAATGTAATTGGAACTGAAATTTGGCTGATATTATGTCTGATGTGGAAAATATTGATATGTTTAAAAATGATGTGAGATACAGGGAAAATATTGCCCATATCGAGACAATACCTGCTAAAAAGGCAAGTTTCAAAAAAGTGGATAATTTAAATGAAAGGATTATTGATTATCTTTCATCAAAGCAGGTAAAGCTATACAAACACCAGGCAGACACATATGAAGCAATTAAGGATGGCGAAAACGTAATCATCACAACCCCTACCGCTTCAGGCAAGACATTGGCATTCAATCTGCCGATAATGGAGACAATGATTGAGGACAGCGATGCCACTGCGCTTTATATTTATCCTGCAAAGGCACTTTCCAACGACCAGCTGCATGTTCTTGAGGGCCTTGAAAATGAACTGGACATTAAAATCCGCCCAAGAACCTATGACGGGGACACTCCAAGGGATGACAAAAGGGGGATTCGTGAAAAATCAAGAATCGTTTTGACCAATCCGTATCAGCTGCATCTGATATTGTCATGGCATCACCAGTGGTCAAGATTCTATAAAAACCTGAGATACATAGTCATTGACGAATCACATTACTATAAGGGCGTATTCGGTTCCAATGTGGCATTTCTGATTAAAAGACTGAAGAGAATAGCCAATTTTTACGGGTCATATCCTCAATTTATTTTATCTTCGGCAACCCTTGCAAACCCTCTGGAGCTGGCAAACAGACTTACAGGCGAAGAGTTTGTTCTAGTCGACAATGACTCCTCCCCGAGCGGCGAAAAGGATTTCATCTTATACAACCCGTTCAAGAATTATGTGAGAAAAAAGGTCAACACTCAAAATGCCCCTTCGGTGCATATGGAAACGGAAAACATATTCATGTACATGATGCTTAAAAACATCCAGACATTATGTTTCACCGTTTCAAGAAAAACCACCGAACTGATTGCAATGTGGGCCAAAAAGGACATGACCCAGATTAAAGGACAGCTGGCCCATAGGATTGCGGCTTACCGTGCAGGATATCAGGCGGCTGAAAGGCGTGAGATTGAAGAGGGCCTCAAAAGCGGAAAATACTTGGGTGTGACATGTACCAATGCACTTGAACTGGGAATAAATATAGGGTCCCTTGATGCGGTCATCATTTCAGGATATCCCGGCACCATGATTTCCACATGGCAGCAGGCCGGAAGGGCTGGAAGAAGCAATCAGAAATCTCTTGCATTATTGATTGCCTTTGAAAACCAGCTTGACCAGTATTTCATGAACAATCCGAAGTTCTTTTTCGACAAGCCTCATGAAAATGCCATTATCGATTTGACTAATCCGATTCTTCAGGAAGCCCACCTTTTATGCGCAGCCAAGGAACTTCCTCTTCAAAGGGGAGAGGCGGAAAAATACTTCGACATTTCACAGGACGTGATAGACGAGCTGGTCTTAAGGAAGGATTTGCATGAAAACCATAAGGGTGATTTCATATATCCATATGATGACCATCCCGCAATGGACCATTCCCTTGACCAGATTTCCTCTGAAGAGTTCAAGGTAATGAACAATGGAGCATTGCTTGAAACCATGGAACGTTCACAGGTTTATCGCGAAGCCCATGAAGGCGCCATCCTAATTAACAAGGGAGATACCTATGTTGTAAATAGCGTTAACCTGAAAAACGGTTTTGTCAACGTTTCAAAGGAAGCCGTCGATTATCATACAATGGTTTTAAACCAGACAGAAATCAGTATCAAAAAGAAATTGTCAAAAACCAAATACGGCAGGCTGACCATACATTTCGGTGAGCTGACTGTAAGCGAAGATTACTTCAAATATAAAAAGATGCAGTTTTCAAAGGCAATAGGAACCTATCCTCTTGAATTGCCACCTTTGAAATTCAATACCAAGGGATTATGGTTTACAATACCAAAACAGGTAAAGGACACTCTAGAAGACATGTTTCCAAATGAGGAGGAAGTGTTTGCTGGAGGCCTTCACGGGGCCGAACACGCATTGATCGGACTCTTTCCACTGCATACCATGTGCGACAGGTTCGACATTGGAGGCTTGTCCACCAATTACCACGAGGATACTCAAGAGGCAACAATATTTATCTATGACGGTTATGAAGGAGGAATAGGAATCTGTGAAAAGGCTGTTGAGGTCTTTGTTGAGCTTTTGAATTCAACTATTGACTTATTGAATAATTGCCAATGCCAAAGCGGATGTCCTGCCTGCATATATTCCCCTAAATGTGGAAACGATAACAAGCCACTGCACAAAAACGCAACAAAGTATATCCTGGAATACATGTCCAAACTGATATCAAAGGATGATGAGGAAGTGGAAGGCGAGATAATCATTGAAAACGAGGTAATTCCGGATGAGTTTGATGAGGCTTATGAATTGTATGAAAAAGGGGATTATTCCTCATCAAAGGATGTCTTGAACAGTATCCTGGCCAATGACAAGAAACACTCAAGGGCGCTTGCACTTATGGCTCAGATATTATATGAACAGGACCAAAAGGATATCGCATTGCTTTTTACCAGAAAGGCATTGTCCTGTGACAGGTCAAATCTGATGGCCAACGAGCTTGAGGTATTGCTTACAAGCAAGCCTCAAAAGCAGGAGGTCGAATTAAGCTCCCTGGATGATATTGACACATTATATGAGGAAGCCTATGATTTGTATGAGCAGGGGGACCTTGCAACATCATCTGAAATATTGGAAAAGCTCCTTGATTTTGATGATAAACACTCGGAAGCCCTTGCACTGATGGGACTTATTTATTATCAATCAGGAATGTTTCCAAAAGCCATTGAGTATTATAAGAGGGCTTCAAAAATAAATAAGAATGGTGAAATGGTTCGTGAATTGAAGATGAGGGTGGCCTAAGGAGAGCCTGCATAAGGTGTAAATCCTTGCTCGAAATGTTCACATGCTTTTTCAAGCTCTTCAGGAATGTCAATGTGTTGGGTACAGTAGTCAAGACAGGTTCCGCAAAATGTGCAGTCCTCTGCTGAGACCTTTTCGTCAGCCAACTTATCGAAATACAGCCTGTAGATATTTGACTCCGGACGGTTTTTGCTGAGGTTATATAAGTTGAAGTATTCAGGAATCGGAATCATTTCAGGACAGGCATCAACGCAATATCCGCATTCGCTGCATGGCACAGCAACGCTTGAATTAAGCTTGGCTGCCATTTTTTCTAAAAATTCGTTTTCTTCACTTGTCAGAGGTTTGAAGTTCTCGTAGGTATCGCAATTGTCAAGCAGATCATCCATTTTGCTCATGCCGCTCAATACCATTTTAACATGTTCAAGTGAAGCGCAGAATCTTATTGCAAAGCTGGCTATTGACTTGTCGGGATTGAACTCCTTGAAATCCTTTCTGATTTCATCATTCGGGTTTACGATGACTCCGCCTTTCAACGGTTCCATTACATAAACGTCAAGCCCATGTTCAACGCATAGGTCATAGCATTTGTGAGCTTCAATGGCAGGGTCTTCCCAATCAAGATAATTCAGCTCCAATTGGACGACATCCAGCATGTCTCCATATTTGTCCAGAACCTCTTCAAGCAGGCTTGCATGGTCATGGAAGCTGAAACCGATTTTTTTGGCAGTTCCGTTTTCCTTCATCTTTTTGATATATTCAAATGCATTGTGTGTTTCGGCCAGTTTGAACCATGGCGTATTGATGTTGTGTATGAAAAACACGTCGAAATAATCTATGTTCAACCTTTCAAGCATTTCATTTACAAATTTTTCATTGTCTTTCTCATCAGTCAATGCCCATGTTGGCATTTTGTCGCAAATCTGGTAGGATTCTCGAGGATATCTGTCAACCACAGCTTTTCTAATGGCTATCTCGCTTGTGCCATTGTGATAGGCATAGGATGTATCGAAGTAGTTGAATCCCTTTTCCATATAGATGTCAACCATCTGATTGAACAGTTCCTGGTCAATTGATGTGGGGTCCTTTTCATCGGTTAACGGAAGCCTCATGCATCCAAAGCCGAATTTTGATTTGTAAGTCATAATACTATCTCCTTTGGGTAATATTTTTATAGGTATTAAATATATAAATGTTGTTTGACTCAACAGTTTAAGTATTACTTAAATAATGTTGCCATATTAAATAGTTTTATATGTAAACAAAACTAAACTTAAAATATTAATGTTTGTAGAGGAGTATTAAAATGCACGAATTATCAATGGCTCAGGGCATTATCAATGCAGTTCTTGAAACTGCCGAGGCAAATAATGCAACTGAAGTTAATGAAGTCACCGTTGAAGTTGGAAGATTAGCAATGATCAATCCTGAACAGTTGGAGTTTATTTTAGGTGTTCTGATTGAGAATACAATAATGGAAGATGCAAAGATAGTCTTTGAGGAAATTCCCGCAGAAATTGAATGTAATGATTGCAAATTCCATGGTGAAGCCATACTTGATGACAGTGATCATTATGCTCCGCTTGTAAAATGTCCTGAATGTGACAGCTTAAGCGTAGAAACCTTAAACGGCAAGGACATTGTTGTTAAAAATATTGTCATAGAAAAGCCAGATGACGCTTAAATTAATTGAGGTGAAATTATGCACCAGGTAGCTGATGTGGAAGTAGCAAAAAATATTATGGATGCTAATAAGAGATTAGCTGATAAAAACTTAAAAAATCTAGAGGAAAAGGACATATTCTGTGTTGATTTTGTAGGAGCGATTGGTTCCGGTAAAACAACACTTATTGAAGAAATTATTGATAATACTGATTATAAAATTGGTGTTTTGGCAGGAGATGTAATCTCCAAATTCGATGCAGGACGTATAGAAAAGCATGATGTTCCTGTAGTTGGCCTAAACACAGGTAAGGAATGTCACCTTGATGCACACTTGGTCGGCCATGGCCTTGAAGACTTGCCGTTGGATGACCTTGACATGGTAATCATTGAAAATGTGGGTAACTTGATTTGTCCTGTGGACTTTGAATTGGGTTCCCATTTAAGAATAGTCGTCGTTAGTGTTACTGAAGGTGACGACACTGTAGAAAAACATCCAATCATTTTCCAGACATCAGACGTTGTTGTAATAAACAAGGTTGACCTTGCAGATGCAGTTGGCGCTGATGCAGATAAGATGGTTGCCGATGCTAAAAAATTAAACCCAAATGTTAATGTAATCAAATCAAGCCTTAAACAGGGCAGCGGATTAGACGAAATCATTAAAGTCATTGAAGAAGCTATGAACTAATCAAGTTAATTTAGGTGGTAACATGAAAGTATGGATTGATATCTCAAATGCGCCTCATGTAAGGTTCTTTAAAGATGTAATCAAGTATTTGGAGGCGGAAGGTGAGGATGTAATTGTTACAGCAAGGCAATTTGGAGATATTCACAAATTACTTGAAATGTATGATATAGACTTCATATCAGTTGGAAAACATGGTGTAAGTCTTTATGACAAATTAAGGGAGAGCACTCAAAGAGTATATAATCTCGTAGACATTATACATGGTGAAAGAGTTGATGTCGCCCTTAGCAAGCATTCCATTGAACTTCCTAGAATCTCATTCGGTTTAGGAATTCCAAGTTTGTATGTTTTGGATAATGAGAAGGCATTGGCTGCCAACAAGCTGACTCTTCCGTTATGTGATAGGATTATTGCTCCAACCAGCATTGACTTCTGGCAGCTGATGAAGTTCGGTGCAGATCCGAATACTATCATTCCATATGACGGTACCTCCGAACTGATGCATTTTAAAAGCTTCGAATATAATGATAATATATTTGATGATTTGAATCTTGAATTGAATCATTCCAAAACCATATTGATGAGGCCGGAACCTTCTCTTGCATCATATCTTGATGTCGATTGCAGAAAATCTGTTCTGTCTCCTATTGTTGATGAGCTGAAAAATGTTGCCAACATTCTGATATTGCCAAGATTCAAGGAGCAGTCTGAAATATTTGAAGGAATCGAGAACGTTCATATATTGAAACCTCCGGTCGATACATCAAGCATCATTAAAAAATCAAATCTCGTCATTGGTGCCGGCGGAACCATGAACAGGGAAGCTGCAATCCTTCAGACTCCCGTTATATCATGCTATCCTGGTGAAACCTTGTCTGTTGACCAGTATTATGTCAATAAAGGTTTGATGTACAGGTCTAATGACACCGATGATGTTATCGAAAAGGCACTTGAGTATATTGTCCACCCTCATGAAAAAATTGAGATTGAAACCGATGATTTGTTCCAGGTGATTTTGGATAATTTATATGATTTGGCAAAAAATGGCAATTAAATATTTATAGTAATACATTCAAATATATAGAATGGTGTTTTAATATTTTATTTTTGGGCTGGTAGCTCAGATGGTAGATCGTCGCCTTGGCATGGCGGAGGCCCCGGGTTCAAATCCCGGTCAGTCCACTTTTAATTATTTTAAAAAATGAATTTGTGATTAGAATATGTTGTTAATTGCTCAAAACCACTTACAATTGATTATTGAAGTAGGAATAATGCTTTTCGTCGTTTGGATTTTTGCATTAAACCTTATTCCTTTGTCACTAAGTGTTGTGACATTTTTATCATTGTTTATTATGGGTGGTTTTACACTTATTTTTGGAGCAGATATTGCACTTTTGATTGTGTCGTCTAGTCAGGCGGAATTCACTCACCCATTTGGGCCGATTGCTCTTTTGGGTACCGTTGCGGCTTTGGCATCGCTGAAGGTAATGAAGGAATCGGGAGTGGATATACGACCTCTTAGAAGATTCGTCATATTGTTCCTGGTGGGCATTACCGTATTCGGTGGATTAATGCACAGGTCCTTTTTAATCTTATGGTTAATAGGTTTGTTCTTCGGTTATCTGATGATATCCAAATCATTCAGGGAAAAATCCGTAATTACAATGAAAAGGGTCGGTATATTTTTAGGTGCAGCTGCAGTTGGTTTCGTTCTTCTGGAAGCTGTCTCAAGAGTAACCGGAATGACTATCTTTTCACCTATATTGAGGTTCAGCAGGATTGAACAGTACTCCCTGTCAAGTATCAAGACAGTATTGCACAACATACAATTAATTGGTCACAATGCAAAGGCTTCCTATTGGGGAGCAGAAGGTACTGCATTTGCGGAAGGTTACATCACGTTGCCTATGCAGTTCGTTTTATTCTTTGGTCTTCCTTTCCCAATGTTTTTCGGTATACTTGTTAACCAAAAGGATACAATTGACTATATGCTTCCAGGTATCTTTGGATATGGTTTTGACTTTGGTATATTAGGGCTTGCAGGATTGGTCGCATTTGTTCTAGGAACTATCATTATCGGTTTTAAAGTACTGAACATGTACAGAGAAAAAAGGGAGAAAAACAACAAGAAATACCTGGGAAGAGAAGTATTATTAACTGGAGCATTAGCATCATTCTGTGCACAATCATTAATCGGTCTGTTTGTATTTAACAGGACAATCAATGGTATGGCTTTGCTGACATTCATATTTGTCGGTACATTGATTTTAGCTAATGTTGTTTCACTCAAAACAAGATCATAAGAGGTTATTTTTTATGAAAGCTTTAGTATTACTTGGATGTCCGGAGACTCCATCCCAAACTCCAATGGCAGTTTATGTTTTTAATAAATTAACAAAAATGGGTTATGATACAACCATAGCGGCAAACCCTGCAGCTTCCAAACTTGTAAAAATATCAGACCCTGAAGGACTTTACAATCTTAATCTAGTGGATTTGGAAAGAACATTAGGTGAGATTAATGAAGGTGATTATGATTTGCTTGTCGGTTTTGTTCACAAGGATGCGGCAGCATCATTTTTCGTAACATTTGACCAGATATTGCAAACCAAATCATTGGCATTGGTATTTTCAAGGGATGCTGATGAAATTGCTGAATTCGTAACTATGATTGAAGAAAGCGGAAGCAATGCATTGATCACTTCAGTAAGGGCTTTCCATAATCCTTCACCAATTAAAGTTAAATTTGACAGAGCAATAAAGGAGTTTGAATAGAATGTCTTTTTGTTTAGATACTTACCTTCAGCAATCTGATAATTATGAAATCCATGCTTCCAAAGCGGGCTTTAAGGACTGTGCAATGATTATAAGATTCAAGGCAGATGATTTGGTATACATCAAACCCGGCGATGAGGTATTGGGAGTCAGAGTTATTGGAATTCCGCCAATACCAATCGGATTTGACCATGAAAAGGGAACAGTATTCCTACCATACACCAAACCATGTCACGGAACCTCTGTTGTTGAGCTTCCAATCGATGAAGAGGAAGTTGAAAAAATCAGAAAATTAGATACCGGTAACAAAAAATGAAATCCACAGTTGTAGGAAGCTTTCCGGTTGAAGTAAAAAAACCATCTTCAGCCAAAGACAAATTGTTAAGTGCATTTGGTGCATATGATCCTTTTAAAGAAGCTATCAGAAGTAGTGTAATCTCTCAACTTGATGCAGGCGTAGACATCATTTCCGACGGTCAGGTCAGGGGAGATATGGTTTCTATTTTTACACAGTACATTCCTGGAATGAGGATTGTAGACGGAAATACTGAGATAGTCTCAAAAATCAGAAATCCGACTCAGGAAATTTCAGTCAAGGACCTGCTGTTTGCAAAAAAGGTCATGAAAGATTACTTTAACGGCAGCATTCCTGAAGGCAAGGGCGTTAAGGGAATAATCACAGGTCCCAACACCATTGTCCACTCTTCAAGAATTGCCGGACTTTACAAAAGCAAGGAAGATGCAACCATCGATTTGGCACATTCACTGAAATTTGAAGTGGATGCAATAGCCAAAAAGGTCGAGCCGGTCTATATCCAAATAGATGAGCCGTTCCTGTCAACAGGAATGGTGGACATGAAAACCGCCCGTGAGGCAATCGGCATATTGCATGATGGTTTGGAGATTCCGTTGGCAATGCACGTTTGCGGTATTCTGAAGGATGCATTCAAGGACATTTCCAAATTCGATGTGGATATATTGGACTTTGAATTTGCGGGAAATAATGTTAACCTGGATGTGTTGAAGGAAAATTACAATCTGGTTTCAGATAAAAAAATCGGTTTCGGATGTCTTGATTCATCTGTAAATACGGTTGACGATATCGGTGATGTTGACAGTCTTGTCACTCAGGCCATTGAAATTGTCGGAAAGGATAATCTTCTGCTGGATCCGGATTGCGGTTTGAGAAGGGCTCCAAAGGATGTTGCATTTGAAAAGTTAAGACTTATGAATGAAATCAAGGATAAGTACAGTTAAATTTTCAAACATTGATTCAATTACCTAACCATCACAGGTGTTTAAATGACCGATTATTGCAGTAAATGCGGTGAAAAATTAAAGGAAGATGCATTGTTCTGTGCCAATTGCGGTGAAAAGGTTCCAAATAAGCAGAACAGATTTTCAAATAAACATATATTGATTATATTAATTATTTTTATAATTTTGGCTATTTTTTTATCGGCGACTTTTTTGCTGAACCAGACCCAAACGGTCAAGGTTGACAATGTCGAATTTGAAATCCCTGCCGATTATGTTTCAGAACCGTTAAGGACAGATGTCAATTATGACGGAAACATCAAGTCAAGCGCAATGGGCTGGAGCAATAAGGACAACTACATTGAAATAGGTGTTACAAGGACTCCCGGAAAGGGAATAGACAGCCAGAAGGTGGCTGCGGATTTGGGCGGAACACCTACCAAGATGTACGGATATACAGGTTACTATTTGGAATATGAAAATGAGGGCTATGCATTCGTATTCGGAATAAAAGATGAGGTATGCATGATTTACGTTTCAAATCATGACGTCTTTGATGACATCAATGTAAAAGGTGCGGTTTAAAGAATAAGTATTTGGGATAAAAAATCAATTCCCAAATCTATCGATATTCATGTTTGAAGTTTTTGTCATATAGCTTGGATGCATTAAACTCACCAGGGTCCAACACATCTCCCACCACAATCATTGCAGTCTTTGTAATATTGGCATCTTTAACTTTTTGTGCAATATCTGCGAGGGTTCCTCTAATTATTTGCTGGTCTGGCCAAGTCGCCTTTTTGACAACTGCAACAGGAGTGGTTTCTTCGTAACCTTCAAGCAGTTCATCGACAACCTTGTCAATCATTCCTATTCCCAAAAAGATGCACATGGTCGCATGATGCTTTGAAAAGCTTGAAAGACTTTCACCTTCCGGCTTTGGAGTTCTGCCTTCAGGACGGGTAATTATAACACTTTGTGAAATTTCAGGTAAAGTTAATTCTGCTTCAAGAACGCTTGCAGTGCCGAATAGGGAACTAACTCCTGGAATGATTTCGTATTCTATGTCATGTTTTTTAAGTTCGCGTATCTGTTCGCCGATGGCTCCATAAATTGAAGGGTCGCCGGTATGGACACGGGCAACCAATTTTCCTTCATTAACCGCTTCGGTTATTATGGCGTCAGTTTCTTCCAAATTCAAATAAGCGCTATTGTGGATTACACATTCCTCCTTTGCAGGACATAAAACATTTTTGTTGACAAGTGAACCTGCATAAATAATTACATCAGCTTTTTCAATTACATTTCTTCCTTTGACGGTGATTAAATCAGGATCTCCAGGTCCTGCACCAATAAAAACAACTTTACCTTTCATAATAGTATGTTTAAATCATATATTATTTAACTATTTGGTATCAAAATTGACTTCGGTTTGGAGCAAAGTTTATTAATTTCTAAAATAATTAAAAAATATGGACAATAAAGGTTTTATTTCAATAGAATATCTATTTTCATTATTTATTCTTGTCATTATTGCTTTAGGAGTGTTATTTTTTGCATCCTCAGCAATATCATCAAGTTTAAATATTGAAGATGGCATAACTCACAGGCTGATTTTGGATGAAGTCGCCAACCAGATCAGTCAGGTGAACTCAAATGGGGCAGGATACTCAAAATACATCAGATTGCCGTCTGATAAGGGATATTTTGAGATAACAGTTGAAAGGAATAAGCTGACGATGGAATATGATGACAAGAAGGGGGAGACGTTGATGATGCTTGCAAATATGGATTCCAGATATAAATTGGTAAGCGGAAAAAGCTATCTGATAACAAAAACCGATGAAGGAATTGTGATAACATGATGGATAACAGGGGACAGATTTCAGCCGAATTCCTGTTCGTTTTTGGAGTTCTGATATTGGTTGTCATGATGTCAATAGTTTTTCTCGCCAGTGAAGAGGAATTGAATATTGCGATGGCTGCAGCTCGAAACGGCGTGAATGAAGGTCTTGCAACGTCGTCATCTGCAATCTATCCGGAAGATACGTTCAGGCAATATTCGGCATCAAAAACAAGCCTTTTGTATCCCTATTCGGTTAAAATAGTCAATGTTTCGTATAGTGACTTGGGTCATGACATAAACTATGACAAGAAGAGAATACAGTTCAAGGTATATGCCAAAACATCTGAACGCTTCAGCAGTTCCGATTTGGTTTCCATTGGGGATCGGATAAACTATAATTTAAGAAAGGCGATTGCGATAAGCTTCAACACTACCTCTTCAACAAATAAATTGTACAATCCTGTATTTTCTCCCCATTATGTCTACACGACCGCTAATGTTAAATGGATTTAGGTATATACTATAACTATGAACAGATATGATAAAGGTAAAAAATGCATTGAAGGAATTCAAAATAAGTCAGTTGAAGAAATCTTTAAGGAATTGGATGACATCGCTCCTGATCTGTCCAGATTTGTCATTGAATATCCTTACTCTGAGATATATACCCGTGAGGAAGTTGACCTCAAGACCCGTGAAATCTGTACCGTTTCAGCTTTGACAGCTCTTGGAACAATTCCTCAACTCAAGGAACACATTAACGCTGCATTGAATGTTGGAAACTCTCCGACTGAAATTGTTGAAATCATGATGCAGATGAGTGCCTATTGCGGATTTCCAAAGGCAATAAATGCAGTAATGGCTGCGAAAGAGGTATTTATCGAAAGAGATTTGCTGTAAAGAAAATGTATCTTGATGACATCAACATTTCAGAACTCAACCCCGACAGGGTATGTCTCAATTGCAAGTATTGGCAAACTCAAACCCAGTTGAACGGCCCTGCTCAGGGAGTGGTTTGCCGCTTGGGAAATGGTAGCACAGGTCCAACTGATACATGCAGCCAATTCATGCCCAATAGCACATTTGACAGTCTGCAGGATCCAAACAAGTATCATGACAAATCCCACAAGTTGAATGTATATAAACGATTCTAATGACTTTTAAAGCAGTATCGAGTAAATTACAGGATGAACTGGTTGACATACTCAAATCCGAAAAGGAAGTTAATGACTATGAGCTGATTGTCTACAAATATGTATTCATTTCAGAGCTTGGCATTCCTCTGTTTGAAGATTTGGGTGTTGAAATTAATGAGGATTCATTTGTTCTCTATATCATCCCCGATGATTTGCAGTTCGCTCAATTGAGGGATTTGGATGATGCATTCGATAAGTTCACCATTACTTTTTTGCCGAATTCATATCATCTTTTAAAATTGAACTTCCGATTAAGTGATTGAATGTATAATGATAATGAAAAGCAACAGCTGATGAATGATTTAGTTGAAATGGAAACATTTAAGGCCGATGTCGGCGACGAGGGAAAGATACTTCAGAATGACCTGAAGGAGTATTTCATCAATGGCAAGGGTGATAAGGAAGACCTGATCTTTAGACTTGAGTATTATCTCTATGCCTTCAAACTCTTCTGCCGGAGGTCAGTAAAAATAGACAGGAATCAATTCATCGTATATTTGAACGATTCCCTTTTGGATTATCATCTGATAAATCTTGTTAAAAATGATTTGGATGAATTTGAATTGGAAATAGAAGCGGTTAAGGAAAACAGGGATGTGCTGATTAATCTTAATTTCACGCTTCACTTCTAGATTTTGAAAATTTTTCGGGCATTGTTGGTGGTGATTTCATCAACGGCCTCAACATCCATATCCTTTATCTCGGCGATTTTATGAACTGCATTGACGACATTTGCAGGTTCGTTTCTCTCTTCTTTTGTCATGGCCAGATATGGACTGTCGGTTTCGGTTAAAACATAGTCAAGGTCTATCTTTTCAATCAGGTCTTGGTGGTGTTTTGAATAGCACAGCATTGTGGAAAAGCTCATTACACAATTGTTCATGTTCATTATCTTTTTGGCAGTCTTGAGGCTTCCTCCATAGCAATGGAAAACAAAATAAGGAATGTCCTCATATTCTGGAATGATATTCACTGCCTTTTTCTCACAGTCCCTCACATGCATTACTATCGGAACCTTGTACTCGTTTGCAAGTTCCAGAAATCCTCTGAATATCTCCTGCTGTCTTTCACGCAAGGTCTTGTCTGTAACGTAAAAGTAATCCATTCCGACTTCGCCGATTGCCACGATATCATCAAGATATTTGGAAATGTTCTCATGTGCTGTTTTGATGTCTTCTTCTGTGGCGTTTTGTGAGCTTACTGGATGAAAACCGAAAGTCGGATATATGAAACCTTTGTAATCTTTTGAAAGCTGCAATACTTCCATATTGCTGTCATTGCTGTATCCGGAAACGATTACATGGTCAAGCTTGTCTTTTGCTCTTTTGATGACGTCCTCACGGTCATCGTCAAAGTCCTTAAAATCAATGTGGCAATGGGTATCAATCATTGTTTAAACTCCAAATCTTCTTTCACGTTCCTGATATGATCTGATTGCCCTTACAAAATCAACTTTCCTGAGTTCAGGCCATAATGTTTCACAGAAATAGAGTTCTGAGTAGGATGATTGCCACAGAAGGAATCCGCTCAAGCGCTCTTCACCGCTGGTACGAATAATCAGGTTGGGATCGGCCAGTCCTTCAGTATAAAGGTTTTTGCTTACAAGGTCTTCATCAACATCATCGACAGTGATTTCACCGGCTTGAACCTGGTTGATAATCTTTTTAATTGAATCAATGATTTCCATACGTCCATCATATCCAATAGCTATGTTGAATAATCTTTTGTCATATTTTGCAGTTGCATCTTCAGCCTCTTTTATTGCTTCACGCACGCTTTCAGGTATCAGGTCTGTTCTGCCGACCACTTTTACTTTAACCTCATTGCGGTGTATCTTTTCGTGGTCCACCAATCTTTTGAAGTTTGTTACAAACAGGTTCATCAATCCTTCAACTTCGTGTGGAGGTCTGTTGAAGTTTTCTGTTGAAAAGGCGTAAACGGTAATAATTTCAATTCCAAGCTCAATACTCCAGTCGAGCACTTTTTCCAAGGTGTCCACTCCTATTTCGTGACCTTTGACAACATCTATGTTTCCTTGAAGTTTGGAGTATCTCCTGTTCCCATCCATAATTATAGCAACATGTTTTGGCATTTTTTCAGGTTTTAAATCACGAGTAATGTACCATTCATATAATCTATAAAGTATGTTTTCTGCCATGTTCATCACTTATTTTGATAATTCATTAGCTAAAATTAAACTACGGACATAACCATCAATGCTTTGGTCTCTACTTGTGTCAATATAAGTCTTATCGATGCCGAATGTCACTGCTCCGTGACTTGGCCATGAATTGAGAAGGACAAGTGTCCTGAATATGATATTTCCCACTCGTCCATTAGGGGCGATGATGATGTTGGATTTGCTGTTTATTGCTTTTTCTATTAATATAAAGTAGTTTTCAACATCTTCTGATGTGTTTTCCTTTATTATTTTTGTTAATTTTTTGCTGTCGATTATTGAATTTGATACTTCGCTGCCTCTTCCAAAGTCATCTTCCCTTCCTTCAGCCAAAACTGCAATTTTAGGTTTTTTGCCTACTTTTTTAAGAAAATCAATACAATTCAGTACGATTTCATATTTTTCATCGACAGTATTACCTTCATCAATTCCAACCGGGGACAATAGAAATTCATGTCCGTTTCCATTGATGTATGTTGCTCTTGATAGATTAGGGTAATGTTTTTTGAGATATTGCATAATATTGGAGGCAGGAAGTGATCCACGAACTACTGCAGCAACATTATCATCTAAGATAGCTTTTATCAAGTCATCGTCACTATATATTAGTCTTATATCCGTTTTTGGGTGTTTTTCTTTGAAAATATGACAGGCTTGTATAATATTTTCGTTTTCACCAACACCAATAGCTATTGTTTTCATTAATTTAAATATATATGTTTCATTATAAATTAAACTTTTCTAATTTATCATGTATTGTGAAAAATTTTTAAGGGGTTAAGTTAAAAATATTATTAAATTGTGGTGATTTTCATGGCTGGAAATATTAATGATTTGTCAAGGTATAGTCAGGATGATAGGGAAAAATCAGATTTGATTAAAGGGGTTTTAAGGGAGTTTAAACCTTATCATTTGCTTAAATGTTATTATTGCAAACCTTCATTTGATATGGACGTGTCTGAATCTTCTATGGAATGTGATGATGTTGGGGAAGAACCTCATGAGTCTCATCCGGTTGTGTTAAGTGACGTAAAACTCTCAATTGAAGATTTGAAAGTTCCTGAACCTGCAAAATATTGCCCTGAATGCGGTCAGCAATATCCAAATGAAGAAGTTTTTTGCCCTGCTTGTCTGGTTCATCTAAAAAGGATTTCCGATAAAATAGATGTTTGCGATATCAAATCAGAGCCTAAATTCATTTTCAACGGGCAAAACAATTATGACTCCTTTGAGGATTTATTGAATAAGGATAATCTCTTAAAAATTAATGAGTTTGACTTTACAATCGACGATTATTCGACTGTTCTTCATGATATCAAATCACAGGCATTTGTGAATTTTGATAATCTGGTTAAGGAAAATGAAATCGACTTTGATGAGCTCGACATCCTTGAAAAGATAATATTGTTTGCAAAATCATTTGTTAAAGTGGAATATAAATCATCAGGCAGCGAATTGGGATATTTTGAATCAGATGTCATATCCATTGATGACAGGCAAACCGATTCCCTTCAAATCACTACATTACTTCATGAGCTGTCTCATTTTTTAATTCAGGAAATTCTGATTCATGTTCTCTGCAAATTATTAGACTGCTCCAGAAATTCATTCACAGAATCATTGCTGATTTTCATATTGTCATATGATCATTTCACCCAATTAATCGATGAGTATGCCGCCCACAATGTTGAAGGGAGGTTTACCGTTTTCGGTTTTCAGGATTACTCCTCATTTACCCAAATTGAGCAAAAAATGGAAGGGGAAAGGACTCCTGGTGAAATTGAAATCATCAAGTCAATCGGGAATACATTTGCTCTCTCCATCAAGGGGATACTCGAATCACTGATTGACAGGGAAATGCGCGAAGAGATAAAGGAACAATTTTTAAGGGAGGTTATCGACAGGCCTAATTACCGGGCTTTGGAAATGGAAAACTGCCAAATTCTTAATGATGAAGGTTTTATTAAGGCCATCTGGCTGATTTTAAATGAGGGCTGTGAAGCTGCCGCTTCAAACATCGGCAAGCTGGCATCCATTCAGGGGAATAGATAGTCAATCTCAGAAAATGACTTATATTTCAAAAACAAAAATAAAATCATGAACGTAAAGGACAAAATTTTGAATCTAAATCAGGAACACGCAGGTAAAAGTGCAGACATTAACGATTTGCTTTTAACAATCATAACCAAATTCCAATTATTCGAGCCTTGCTCCTATTTATCTGAGGATGATGAATGGCTTAATGTCAGTCTGATATCAATTGAGGATAATAGCGTCGGCCAGGCATTGACCATCCGCAAAAATGAAATCACCACATTCGGAATTTTCAACCGTGAGGAAATCGAGCTTAGTTTTGCTCCTCAAAACGAATCCGAGGATCTATATCAATGAAAGAAATTTTTCTTGATGAAAACTTTGACGTTGATGAGGTTACCTCACAAATCACCGCAATCATGGACATGTGGTCCATTCAGCTTTTGGACATTAACGGGCCTAATTGGGCAATATATGACTATGATATGGAGGTCAAATACCTTTTTCAGTTTCAGGTGGATTTCAATGACATAGAAACCCGTATAAAATTAGAGGATTTGAAACTGAATGTGATTCATCACATCGAATCGCTTAGGGATGAAACGACATACAGGGATAATCTGACAAATTCAATATTTATAAAATAAAAAAAGAAAGAATTAAAGTTATTTAATTCTTGTATTGTAGTATCTTACACCATCTGTATCGTAGGTATACCATCTGTCGACTTCAACGTCATAACCTTCGCCGACTACGGTTACGTATGAATCGGTTTGAGGGTTATATACCCTTGCAGTCGTATTGTTGGTATTATTGTCGTGTCTTGGTGAATTATCTCCAACAACAGTGTTGTTTGAATCTTTACCTTCCTTATCAATCATGATGACATTATTTGTGTCATTAGCTGTTGTATTATTGGAGGTATCGTTTGCAACAGTAGCGTTGTTTACTGAAGCATTATGACTGTTGGTGGTGACAAGGTATGCTCCAACTGCTAAAAGTGCAATTACTAAAACTGCAATAGCAATTAAAATAATCTTATTTTTTTCCATTGTTTATCACCTTGATATATTATTTGTCCAAACTAGTATATATTAATCACTCACATCATAATCGTCAATAACCTGGTATGTATATTGAGGATGCTTTTGTTCGATTTCTTTTAAAATTCTGCTTTTAACTTTTTCTCTATCTGCATCGAAATCAACAATCATGTCAAATGTAATGAGATTTTGAGTCTCGTAAACTATAAAACCATGTATCTCAATGATCTCTTCGTATTTTGATGCGATTTCATATAAGTCATTGCGGATATCATCGAATTTATTGTTTCTGGCATAAATTCCGACTGTCAGTATAATTGAAAATTCATTATAGATTTTAATTGAAATCTGGCGAGTCAGATTGTGAATTTCCAGTGCGGTCAGGCTGTCGTCCACCTCAACATGGACTGATCCCTGCATCTCTTCTGGCCCATAGTTGTGCAGGCTCAAGTCATATGCTCCGTAAACTTCAGGCAATTCACATATTGAGTCTTTAATCTTTCTTGACAATTCAGAATCCACCCTTGCACCAATCATGCTGTCGAGTGTTTCCCTTATCATGTCTATGCTTGCTTTTATAATCACGATGGATATGATTACTCCTAAAATTCCCTCAAGTGAAATGTGGAAGAATATGGAGATTAAAGCCGCAACCAATGTTGACAGTGATAATATGGAATCAAAAAGCGCATCGCTTCCAGAAGCAACAAGGGCCTGTGAATTGATGTCTTCACCAACACTTTTCACATATTTGCCTAATGCAAGTTTTACAACAATTGCAACTGCAATAATTACAAGTGAGACGGTGCTGTAATTTGTAACGTCCGGTGTGAAAATTTTTGGCCAGGATTCCATGAATGCAGTAATTCCTGCCCATAACACAATCACTGCAATAATCACTGATGAAAAGTATTCGATACGCCCATAACCATAAGGATGGTTTTTGTCAGGGGGTCTGTTGGCAAGCTTTGCCCCGATTATTGTGATGATTGAGGAAAGCGCATCCGTTAAGTTATTGACAGCATCCAAGGTAATTGCGATGGAATTTGTCACTATTCCAACAAATGCCTTAAACGCAACAAGAATGAGATTGACCACAATGCCAATTATGCTTGTTTTAATGATTTTTTCTTGTCTTGTCATATATTAAAATTTATTTTTGTGCAATTTATACTTTTTTTACAATACTTTTAAATATCTCCAGTGTTAAATTAATTTAAAAGGAGGCATTTTATGTCAATATATGATTTTGAAGTAAAAGATGGTGATGGAAATACAGTTTCATTATCCCAATACAAAGACAAAGTACTCTTGATAGTAAACTCAGCAACAAAATGTGGTTTTACACCACAATACACAGAACTAAACGAAATTTACGCAGAATTCAATGAACAAGGCTTTGAAATTTTGGATTTCCCATGCAACCAGTTTGGAAAACAAGCGCCTGGAACAACTGAAGAAATCACAGAAGTCTGCCGCTCAAAATGGTTGGTTCCATACACAATCTTTGAAAAAGTTGACGTCAATGGTGAAGATGCATCTCCATTATTTGAATATCTTAAGAATGAACAGCCATTTGTTGAACTGACAGGTAAGGGGGCTGGAAAACTTAAACTTGTTGTTAAGATGATGGATAGGCATTACAAGGACAACAATGACATCAAATGGAATTTCACCAAGTTTTTAGTTGACCGTGAAGGCAATGTTGTGCGCAGATTCGAGCCGACAGAAGATTTAAATGATGTAAAAGAAGCTGTAAAGGCTCTTTTATAATTATTTTTTTTTAAATTTGCATTTCAAATTATTTAATAAAATTCATTTTTCTATTTTTGATTGTTATCAGTGTTCATTTTCACTAACTATTATTAACTATGAAGTACAAAATACATTTACATAGTAAAGGTGCAAGCAAATGTATAAAAAAATTTTATTACCTACAGACGGTTCATCCTATGCGGATCAAGAAGTGGAAAGAGTGAAAAATATACTCGCAGAAGATGGTGAAGTAATTGTTTTATCTGTTGCAGGCTTATTGACATCTAGCGCTTTTCAATCTAGAAAAAAAGTCAAAAAAGTAAATGATAAGCTCAAAAAGGATGCCCAAAGATATGTGGATAATATGGCGGCCAAATTCGATGACGATGTAAAGGTTACAAAAATGGTCGTTAGAGGTTTTCCTTCAGATGCAATCAATGAAGTTGCAAATAAGGAAGGTGTTGACCTGATTGTAATATCTGCAACCGGTAAAAGCGGACTTCACAGATTTGTCCTTGGAAGTGTAACTGAAAAAGTCCTTAAAAACAGTGATGTGGACGTATTGTTAGTTCACAATGAATAGGTGGAATATGAAATCAAAAACTATCATAACTGTAGTGATAATAATTTTAGTAATCCTTATTGGAGCATTCCTGTTTATCCAAGCAAATTCACACAATACTAAAGTGGATGTAATTAGTAATTCTACCCTTAAAAATGGTGACAATGTCCAAATAGTCCTTACTGATGAGTATAGAAATCTTTATCCTGGAGAAAAGGTTCAAATTAAAATTTTAGATGACTCAGGTTGGGCTAATTATTATGATGTGGTTACAGATAACTCTGGTGAGGCATCAGTTGCTTTGTCCACTTTGGATAATGGGAATTATACAATCCATACAAATTATAACGGAACTCTATTCAACAAGGCCTATCATGGCGTTGACTCATTAGTAATCGATGACGGATATGGTAATTACGGTTACTAATTCTATTTTTTTATTATTGGTTTCAAATCTATCCTATTCTTAAAGGTTGTTTTCTCAAAAATTTGTCTGATAGTTAATATCTAATTTTTACAAATTTTAAATGATTTAAAAGGGCTTTTTTCTTTAAGTATTAATAAGATAAAAAACAAATGATATATAGTATAATATATTATTTTATCAATTTTATCATAGAGGATATTATGAAGGATTTAAAATTTAAAGAGCCAATACTTGTTACAAGACCGTTATTGCCTCCAATCGAAAAATATGAAAAAAGACTAAAAGAGATTTGGGACAATAACTGGATAACTAATTATGGTCCGTTGGAACGTGAATTCCAGGAGAAACTTAAAGGTTTCCTGAATGTAAAAAACATTGAATTTTTTGTCAATGGTCATGCCTCATTGGAAGTGGCTATAAAAGCATTGGATTTAACAGGAGAGGTTATTACAACTCCATTCACATTCGCTTCAACTTCTCAAGCGATTATTAATAACGGTTTGACTCCAGTTTATGCTGATGTCGATGAGGAGTATTATAATCTTGACCCTGACAATATTGAAGATTTGATTACCGATAAGACTTCTGCAATTATACCTGTACATGTATTTGGAAATCCTTGTGATATTGATAAAATTGAAAAAATTGCTAAAAGGAATGATTTGAAAGTAATCTATGATGCTGCTCATGCATTTAATGTTAGAATAGATGGTAATCCTATAGGTTCCTATGGTGATATCAGCATGTTCAGTTTCCATGCAACAAAGGTATTCAATACCATTGAAGGTGGAGCATTGATGTATGACGATGATGATTTAACATATAAATTAAGATCAATTAAAAACTTTGGAATCACTCCAGATAATGAGGAAGTGCAATTTTTAGGCGTTAATGCTAAAATGAATGAGTTTGAAGCAGCAATGGGTTTAATTAACTTGGAATATGTTGAAAATGCAATTGCTAAAAGAAAAGTGATTTATGAAAAATATTTGGAATGCCTGTCAGATCTTGAAGATCAGGGCAAAGTAAAAGTTTTAAGGCCTAAAAGCAATGTTGATTATAATTATGCATATTTCACAATTAAATTGAATACATTTGATGAAAAGGATCATTTATTTAATAAATTGCCTGAATATAATGTTTATGCCAAAAGATATTTCTATCCTCCATGCAACGAATTTCCAGCATACGATTTTGAAAAGAATACGCCAATTGCCAAAAATGTCAGTGATACAATCCTTTCACTACCTTTATATTTGGATTTGACTGTTGAGGATGTTGAAAAAATTTGTAAAATCATTGAAATCGAATTGAAATGATTGTGGTGTTTTATTCATGAGTATAAAAAGTAAGGGTAAAAAAATTGCTAAAAAACTCTTAAATAAGTATTTCAGCTATTATTCAGTACCTACAGTTGAGTTGTCTTTACAAGATGGAACTATAATAGTTAAGACAACCAAAAGGGTCATGCCAAATTCATTCATTGAAATTAAACATAGGTCAAGTGGTAAAAGATTATTGCGTAAAGTAAAATCTTCAAAGGCTGTTTTTGAAATCTCTGAACTGGTTGAAATGACTCAAAGCGGAGCACTGGATTTTTATTTTAAATTCAAATCAAATGATTTGTTCTATAAAAAGAGGGTAAAATTCATTCCTTCAAACCAATTCTTTAAGGCAATATCCAGAGAAAAGCATCTGGTATTAAATTCATATAAAACAAATTTCGGGAACCTGTCAATAAAGATTGACGATATCGACTTTGATTATAATATTACTCATTTGGAGAGCGTTGACGATAATAACATCCTGATTAAAGGGGATTTTGAGATATTAAATGAGGATATTGAAAACATTGACAGGGTTACAATCATGGCAAATCACAGGTTGGACAGTCAAAGTAACATTTTCGACATGAAATTCAGCCCCGATGAATCAAATAATAAAAAATATACTTTTGAAGGAATAATTGACAAAATAAATAATTCAGATAAGACAATCCTCGATTTAAGAATGGATTTTTATCTGAGACTTTATGATGATGATATCTATTATCAGTCTTTAATTGTCTTATCAACTTTCAAATACTTTGAAAATGATGAAGACAGATTTTTGATTAAGCTTGATGTTGATGGCAATGTCTATTCTTATTATGCTACTGAAAACAAACATTCGCTTGCTTTATGGATTACAACCGAAGCGGCATGGTGGAGATCATATACGATTGCATGCGGAAGGACAATTTATGAAGAGGCTTCCAAGACCAGAATCGATGAGAATATGATTTTCTTTGAAAGCTTTTTTGGAAATGCCTATAGTGGTAATCCAAAGTATATCTATGAAAAAATGCTGGAGATGGGTTTGGATAAAAAATATACTTTTGTTTGGGCTTATTCCGGAGAAAATAAAGATATCATTCCTGGAAATCCTATAATCGTTGACAGATTCCAGCCTGGAGACTATTATAAATACCTGGCTTTGTCAAAGTATTGGGTAAACAATATCATATTCCCAATTCACACCAAAAGGCCTGGAAATGTTTATTTGCAGACTTGGCACGGCACTCCACTTAAGAAATTAGGTTTTGACATTACTATTCCTGGGCCTGAAGTTCAGGGCAGACAGAATTTCTTCAATGAGTCCAGAAACTGGGATTATCTGTTATCTTCAAACACATATTCTTCAAAGATTTTTAAAAGGGCATTCAAATACAATAAGGAAATTTTGGAGTTGGGATATCCTATCAATGACATTTTCTTTAAGGATAATGATGAATTTGTTAAAAATTTAAAATCCAAACTTAATATTGATGAGAATAAGAAAATTATTTTATATGCTCCTACCTGGAAGGATGATGAGAAAAATGATTCCTGGCAGCATTATTTCAATCTGGAAATTGATTTGGAAAGGTTATATGAGGAATTTTCCGACGAATATGTAATCATTTTAAAGATGCATCATTTGGTATCTGAAAATCTTAAAATTGATGAGAAAATGAAGGATTTTGCTATTGACTTGTCAAGTTATGATGATATTCAGGAGCTGTATATTATGTCAGATATATTAATCACTGACTATTCCTCAGTGTTCTTTGATTATGCACATTCAAGAAGGCCTATTCTATTTTTCGTGCCAGATTTAAATCACTATATTGAGAATGTTAGAGGTTTATACTTGAATATGGAAAAGGAACTTCCAGGACCTCTTATAAAGGATAATGATCAATTAATTTATACTATTAAAAATATTGGTGAAATCTCAGATGACTTTGCTGATAAGTATGGTGAGTTTTATCAGAGATTTTGTAGCTTATGTGATGGTGATTCTTCAGAAAAAATTATTAAAAAGATATTTGATTAGGGTGTTTCGATGGGTTTAAAACAAAAATTTGCACAAAAATTAATAAACAATAGCGGTTCACTTAAATATTATAAAAATCAGGTTGATGTTTTAACTAAAAAAGTTGAAAGACTTGAAAAGGCCAATGACTCCAATAATAGACTGTTTAATACAATCTTTCTTGATTATGAGCTGACTCCAAGCCCGTTACTTCAAAGTTTCAGGGACTTGTCCTTGGAATTGTTGAGATTCATGGATAACGTATGCATGAAGTATGATTTGGAGTGGATGATTGAGGGAGGTACATTTTTAGGGGCTATCAGGCACGACGGTTTCATTCCATGGGATGATGATATGGACTCCGGAATGATGAGGGAGGATTATAACAAATTGGTTGATGTTCTTCCCGAAGAGCTTGAAAGAAATGGCCTTAAGGATAATATAAAAATCAATTTCAGGCAAAGAAACGCCTTTGTTGAAGGTGCAACTTCATTTTTACAGTTATTCTATTACAATACATTAAGCGGCGGTGGAGTTGATTTGACCGCACTTGATGTTTTCCCATATGACTATATGAAGCAATATGGCGGTGAAGATATAGGCCAGAAGTATGAGGACGCAAGATTGAAGTTCTATCATGATATTGTGGAAATCGGGGACTATGATGCCACAGTTGAGAGATATCATGAGAACATGGGTCTGACATGGGATAGAACCAACCACATGTTGAATGGTGTTGAAGGCCCTCAAGGACCAAAAAGGATTTTAAAACTCAAGGTTTTTGAAACCGATAAGATGCAGCCATTTAAACGTGTTCAATTCGGTAAATACGAATTCCCTGGTCCGAATGATAAGGATTATTATTTAAAAACTTATTATGGAAATTATTGGAATATTCCTAAAGTCCTGACATTCCATCAAAGGATGGGAAGGCTTAGAAAATACCCTGACATTGTTGAAATCTTTGAAAATGAGATAATTAAGTTTGAAGAGATTAATGATAATTTTGAATGATTTGTTGATAGTATGAAAAATGTTTTAGTGTTTCCCTGTGGTTCTGAGATTGGTTTGGAGATTCATAACGCTTTAAAATACAGTAAGGATTTTAAGCTGTACGGCGGGTCTAGTGTAGACGACCATGGCAAGTTTGTATATGAAAATTATATTCCAGACATTCCATTCATAGATGATGATGGATTGTTGGACTTCCTGAATGAAGCTATTGATGAGAATGATATTGATTTGATATACCCTGCACATGATGATGTCGTACTGAAACTTTCAGAACTCAAGGATGATTTGAAAGCCCATGTTGTAGTTTCAAACAGTAAAACATGTGACGTTTGCAGATCCAAAAGCAAAACCTATAAATTTTTCAATGAATTTGATTTCATTCCTAAATTATATGACATTTCCAAAGACAGTTTTAATGATTTGGATTATGTTGGAAAGCTAACTGATGGGGAATTCCCTATTTTTTTAAAGCCTGATGTAGGTCAGGGTGCCAAGGGAGTTGCCATTGCTAATAATATTGATGATTTGAAACATCATTTTACTGAAAATCCCGGTTTGATAGCAGTTGAATATCTTCCTAATGAAGAATACACCATCGATTGTTTTTCAGCCAACGGAAAATTATTGTACTGTGAAAAAAGGCAGAGAATTCGTGTAAAAGATGGAATTAGTGTGAATGCAATAACTGTTCAAACTGAAGAATCAATTAAGGAGATTGCTGAGATAATCAATTCAAAATTGACTTTTGACGGAGCATGGTTTTTCCAGCTTAAGAAGGACAGGAATAATCACTATAAGCTTTTGGAAATCGCACCAAGAATTGCCGGAACAATGGCATTGCACAGAAATACAGGCATAAACTTCCCTCTTTTAACATTGTATGCGCATTTGGGAATTGATGTTAATGTATTGACCAATGAGAATAGGTTAACCATTGATAGGGCTTTGACCAATAGATTTAATTATGAAATTGATTATGACAGGGTGTATCTTGATTTTGACGATACAGTTTTTGTTAAAGGCAAAATCAACACTTTTCTTATGATGTTTTTATATCAGTGTGTAAATGAGAGTAAGGAAATAATTTTGATTACAAAGCACATAAAGGATATTCGCGAGACATTAAAAGAGTTGAAAATTGATATTGATCTGTTTGATGAAATAATTACTCTATCAAAAGAAGATGAAAAATACAAATATATGAATGATGATTTATCTGCGATATTTATCGACGATTCCTTTTCCGAAAGGATGGTTATTTCAAATAAGCTAAAATTACCTGTATTTGATTTGGATGCTGTTGAATCATTAATTGATTGGAGAATGTGAGAGTTATGACAAATGAATATAAATTATCTGTTGTTGTTTTAGTTTATAATACCCAATACTATTTGGAAGACTGTTTGGATTCACTTCTAAATCAGACATTGGAGGATATGGAAATCATTTGTGTCAATGATGAAAGTACAGACAACAGTTTGAATATACTGAAGCAATATGCAAGAAAATATGATAATATAACAATCATCGATCAGAAAAATCAGGGCGGGGCTGTTGCAGGAAACAACGGTCTTAAAATTGCAAAAGGTGAATATGTAGCAATAATCGATTCCGATGACATCGTTGTTGAGGATGCCTATGAGAAGCTATACAATAAGGCAAAGCAAACCGATTCAGACATTGTCGCCGGAAAACCCGTCAAATATGTTAGCAGGTATCAAAGGGAGATAACCTATAAAAATAATATCTGGGATGAAGAGAGAACATTCACTGTTGATGAATTCAAAGATATTTACTATGATGTTTTTTATTGGAACAAGATTTATAGAAGGGAATTTGTTGAAAAGCATGACATTTACATGATTCCCGGAAAGATTTATGCTGATGTTCCACTGGTTTATAGGGCATATTCCTTTGCAGATAAAATCAGCATTATCCCTGATGTCGTTTATTATTGGCGTAGACGTGCCCAGGAGGACATCATTGAGGGAAACAGTGATACATCAATCAGTAAAAGCTTGCTTGACATACCTAACATGAAGGACAGGCTTTCCACATATTACTATGCTAAGGATTACTTTAAGGAAGCCGGAAAGGAACAGTATTTTAGCTATGTCATAAAGACATATCTTGAAAGATTCTTTTACCCTATAAAAGGTATTTTAAAAGATGAAAACTTTAAGAAGGCCTATTTAAGTGAAATTAAAGCAATCTTATCTGACATTGATGATATCTATGATAACAACCTGGAAATTAGATACAACCTCTTCTTTTATTTCATATTAAACGATATGGATAAGGATTTGGAGGATTTCCTAAACTTTGATTTGGATGAGCGTTCAACCGTTTATCGTGACGGAAAACTTTATTGGAATGTTAAATACTTTGACAATCCTGATTATAACATTCCTGATGAAGTGTTTGAAATTGGAAAAGCCGAAGATAATTTCATAAATGTTGATGACATTTCAGCGGATTCCAAATTTATTTACTTCAACAATATTGAATTGCCTAGGAATTTAAAAATCAATGAAGTTAAAGTAGCATTTATGGGATTGACAAAAAGGGATTCCCTAAGGGCGAATAACATTTTTGAATTCGGATTGGACGAGGTTGGCGACCATATATATTCGGGTAAGGTAAATGTTGATGAGATAACAAACATTAACAATTATGATGTTCATTTGAAAGTGGTATATGATGACGATTATGAAATATTCAGATTCAAGGAAAGGCTGTTTAAAAAGGAAAATAGTGAGATAGTCGAATTGAATAAAAACAAGGATCTGCGGTTCTATTTCACATCATTAGGCAATTTTTCAATTACAAAAGGATACTGCAGGAATTTCTTTGATTATAGGGCAGACAGCCAATCAATGACTTTAATTCCTCATACTGACGGTGCAGCTATTTATAAGGTTGCTTTTAACTATAAATATGATAACGTTTACTTCTCCAAAAAGGATGAAAGTCCTAAAATCAGATTGCAGAATGAACTGGAATTGATTTGGAAATATTCCATTGAGGAGAATACCAAATACAATCTCAATATTGAAATTCATAAAAACAAGTTTAAATTAAAGAAGGATGCCTTTGTTGACTTTAAAGAGCAGACTGTTGAATATAATGGTAAAAAGATAAGAATATTTGAAGATGATGATGGAAGCATAGCGATAATTTTAAAATGATAATATGAGTGTTGAAAACCCTTTAGTTAGCGTAATAGTTCCGATTTACAATACGGAAGAATATCTTGAAGAATGTTTGGATTCCCTGGTCAATCAGACACTGGAAGATATTGAAATAATCTGCATTGAGGACAACTCCAGTGATGATTCCCTTAAAATTTTAAGGGAGTATTCCAAAAAAGATGACAGGATTATATTGGTGGAAAATGATTCCAATCAGGGGCAATCTGTTTCAAGAAATAAGGGTTTGAGTGCAGCTAAAGGGGAATATGTCGCTTTTCTTGATTCAGATGACCGGATTGATGAAAATGCATATGAGCAGCTTTATAAATTTGCAAAGGACAATGGCCATGATTTAGTGGTTTTCAATGCCATACGTTTCAATGATGAAGGAGTCGAATGGCCATGTATATTGCATTCAAAAGCGGGATATGACAAAACCTATTCAAAAACCAATGTTTTTGAGCATAAGACCTTGATTTATGATACAAGCATGTCAAAATTCATAAGAAAAGAGTTTATTGATGAATTGGGCTTTAAATTTTTAGAAAATACATTATATGAGGATCTTTTGTTTTCAATGCAAATTTTATGCGCAAGCAAATGTCTGGGCATTCTGCCGACCGTTAACTACTATTGGAGAGTCAGAACCAGCTATAACTATTCGGTTACACAGAATGTTTTCAAGCTGAAAAATTTAAAAGACAGGATAATCATTACAAACAAAATATTGGATGTTTTCAACATTTGTGATAAGAATGCTTCTTTATTGGATACATTCTATAAGAAAATTGTTGAAATTGATATCTTGCAGTATATTAATGAACTTGACAGGTGTGAAGAGGGATACCTTGATGTTATGGATAAGGAGGTAAGGCCGTTTACCAAAACACTTCCTGAAGAGTCATTTAGTAATCTAAAAGATATGGATAAACTGAAATATGACTTATTTTTAAAAGGAGACTTTGATTTGTTAATCAAATTGGTAGGTTCTGAGCGTTTATATAAAATGAGAATCAAGGAATTAAACGCAAAAAACAGAAGTTTGAGAAAACAGGTTAATGAGCAAATCAGTGAAAATAACACTCTGCAAAGGGATAATAGAAAGTTTAAAGAAGAAGTCAAATTAATCAAGACCACCCGTGGATGGTTTGCATATAAGACTAAAAACATTTATCAAAGGATTTCTAAAAAGATTTGATTTTGGCGGTGTTAGGATGGGATACAAGGATTTGATAAAGGAAATATCAGAATATTTTGCAGATAAATCTAAAGAGGAATTGGAAAATGAAGTGTTTTACTCCAATCCGGAATTATTCAATGAGATCGCCAAATACAGAAATTATGGGATGCCAAAAAGATATAGAAATGCCTGCAATAAGTTTCCTGTAAATGAAAAGCTATTTCTTTTTGAAAGTAATTTGGCAAAACAGTATACCGGCAATCCCCGATACATTTATGAAAGAATGCTGGAGTTATATCCCAATTATACTTATGTATGGTCATATAATGGGGATAAAAGCATCATTCCCGGAAATCCGATTGTTGTTAAAAGAGGGTCTGATGAATTTTACAGATATTTGGCTCAGGCGGCAGTCATAATCAATAATACTACATTTCCTAATTGGTACCACCGACCCGAAACATTTTATTTTCAGACTTGGCACGGTACACCATATAAGCAGATGCACTGGGATAGGGAGAATAATACAAATCCCCACAAACGTTCGTCCCCTCACTTTTATGCAAAATCTACCGGTTGGAATGCATTGTTGAGTCCAAACCATTATTCCACTGTTAAATTCAGGTCATGTTTTAAGTATAAGGGAAAAATTCTGGAATATGGCTATCCTGCTAATGATATTTTTTACAACGATGAGAAGTATGAATCCAAAAGACGGGAAATCCGTAAGAAATTGAACATTTCTGAGGATTCTCTGGTTTATTTATATGCTCCTACATGGAGAGACGGCGGTCATATCGGTCATTCAATGTTCAAGTTTGATTTGATGCTTGATCCAGTTAAGTTTTTGGACAGCGCTCCCGACAACTCCCTTTTGCTGATAAGAGGCCACCATATGAGTGCATCATCTGAAGTATTGGGCAATCTGGAAGGAAGGGCCATCGACGTTAGTGACTGGGATGATGCCATTGAACTGATGTGTGCTGCGGATATTTTGATTACTGATTATTCTTCCATTGTTTTTGACTGGTATTGCAGCAAAAAGCCTGTCATTTACTTTGTTCCTGACTTGGAAAGGTATGAAAATAAGATAAGGGGAGTTTATTTTGATATCACCGAGGTGAATTGTGGGGTTATCTGTAAAAGTGAAGAAGAGCTATATGAAAACTTGGATGTTCGTGATGCTCCATTTTATGATGATTTCTATAAGGAGTTCTGCGATTTCCATGACGGCTATTCTGCAGACAGGGTAATAGAGTATTGCATTGAAAAATCTAAAGTTCCATTAAAATCTAAAGTTGACAAATTTATTAAAAAAGCTTATAAAAAGATTCTCAAGTAATTGTTGGTGTAAACATGAGTAAATATAAGGATTTGCAGAAGAATTTTTCCAGATATTTGGGTGATAAGACCAAAAAGGATTTGGAAAATGAATTATTTTTGGACCATCCTGAATTATTTAATGAAGTCGCCAAATATAGAAAGTATGGTGTTCCCAAAGTATATAAGCAAGCCTGTAAGGAATATAAACCCGATGAGAAAACCTTCTTTTTTGAGAGTAATCTGGCAAGGCAATACACTGGCAATCCAAGGTATATCTATGAGAGGATGCTGGAACTGTATCCTGATTATACTTATATTTGGTCATATGACGGCGATAAGAGCATCATTCCTGGAAATCCCATTGTTGTAGATAGGGGATCCGATGAATATTACAGGTATCTTGCAAAGTCTTCTGTTGTAATTAACAATACTCTTTTTCCCATTTGGTATTTAAGGGATGAGACATTCTATTTGCAGACATGGCATGGAACACCCTATAAAAAGATGCATTGGGATGTGGATTTGGAATATTTTAAAAAGGGAAAAACAGCGCCCCACTTTTATGTAAAGTCCACAGGATGGAGTGTACTTTTAAGTCCAAATCATTATTCCACTGAAAGATTCCGGTCCTGTTTCAGATATACTGGCAAAATTATGGAGTCTGGTTATCCCGCCAACGATATATTTTATGATAAGGAAAGATATGAGTCCAAAAGGGAGGAAATCCGCAATAAATTAAACATTTCTCCCGACACTTTGGTTTATTTGTATGCACCTACCTGGAGAAACAACAGGGACAATGCCCTAAGCCATTCAAAATTCATATTTGATTTGATGCTTGATCCTGTTAAGTTTTTGGATAATGCTCCTGATGATTCCGTTTTATTGATTAGGACTCATCATATGAGTGTAATAGATGAATCATTGGATGATATGGGGGAAAACATCATTGACGTCAGTGATTGGGATGATGCCATTGAGCTGATGTGTGCTGCGGATATTTTGGTAACTGACTATTCTTCCATTGTTTTTGACTGGTACTGCAGCAAAAAGCCGGTCATTTACTTTGTTCCCGATTTGGAAAAGTATGAAACTTTCATAAAAGGGGTTTATTTTGACATGAGAAAAGTCAACTGTGGCATACTCTGTAAAAGTGAAGATGAGCTGTATGAAAACCTTGACGTTCGTGATGCTCCGTTTTATGAGGAATTTTATGAGCAGTTCTGCTCAATTCATGAAGGAAAATCTGCCGATAATGTTATAGAGTATATCATGAATCGCAATAAGGTATCCTCTAAAAAGAGAATTAAGAATTTCGTTAAAAAACGATATGACTCATTTTTAAAATAATTTGATGACATTCTGCAGATGAACGGCAGAAATTCATCAAAAGATTTGGCGAAAAAATCTGAAAAAAGGACAAATGAGATTTTTTAAACCTTGTTTTTTCCAAATAACTTTTATATGAGGAGATACATAAAGGTTATAATAAATTTAATTTTATTAATAAGGTGTTAATTTGATAAATTTTAAGAAAAAAAGCTTTCTGCTATTGGCGCTGTTGCTTTTAATATTGATGAGTGTTTGCTCAGTTCAGGCAATAGATGTTAATAATGCTAATATTACTGCTGATGCAGGCAATTCCACTGTCAAAACATATTCTGATTTACAGAATCTTGTGAATGATACTCAAGATGGATCTACTTTAGTTTTAAATGAAAATTTTGAGTATAATTCAACTTCCGATGAATCGTTAATTGACGGTGTTAAAATATCAAAAAACATCACTATTGTTGGTGAGAACAATGCCTGCATCGATGGTGGAGAAGTCTCCAGATGTCTGTTCATTGATTCAAACTGCAGTGTCATCCTAAAAAATATGATATTTAAAAACGGATACAGCAAGAACAGCGGTGGGGGAGTCTATTTAAATGAAAATTCTAATCTCACACTCTATGATTGCATTTTTGATAATAATCATGTTTACAATTCAGATGGTGGGGGATTGAATGCCCAGGTTGGAACAAACGTTGAAATACATAACTGCACATTTTCCAACAATACCAGTACTCGTGTCAGTAAACTGGCTTGGAATGACTATAAGTGTGGAATGGGAAGTGCAATATGTGTCCGAATTGGTTCCAATTTAAGGATATCTGACTCCAAATTTTTAAAGAATAATGCATTTCTTGCCACAATTCTGCTGATTACATATGATGATGTCATAGTAAAATTAAGTACAATAAAGGTTAATAACACCCTTTTTGAGAATAATACCTCAATAAATCGGGGAGTGATTTATCTGGATGAATTGGGAAAAGGTGAATTTTTGAATTCCGTTTTTAAAAACAACAATATTACACATTCAGGTGGGGTTTTGGAGATAGATACTGCAGCATATTCCCTGGTTGAAAATTGCAGATTTGAGGATAATTCTGCCGTTACCGGTGGAGCAATCAATATAAAGGTTTTTGATGTGAATTATCTCTCAAACTCAATAGTGAAGAATTGTGTTTTCATGAGAAACAAGGCTTCCAGTTATGGTGGAGCAATATCTTCAAAATATGGAATAATAGAGGTTTCCAACTGCAAATTTTATTATAATGAAGCTGCCACTTATGGTGGGGCAATATATTCAAAATACGGTTCCATTAAAGTTTCCGATTCAAAATTCGGTGACAATTCAGCTAATGACGGTGGTGCATTATATATCAGCAGCGACCACAGTTCAGTTGTCAACTCAGGATTTGCTAGAAATGCTGCAAAGGATGCCGGCGGAGCAATATATTCCAAAAAAACTGACATTTACTCCGTAGGCTGTAAGTATTCTAAAAATACTGCACCTGTTGCTGTAAATGTTTATGGAGCATTTTTAGTTAAAATCACATACTCCAAAAAGGATGCAAAGAATCTAAAAATAAAGATTAAGATATCTTCTCCTTGGAAGGTGTCATTGGCTCAGAAAATCAAGATTAAGTTCACCAGTAAAAATAAGTATACCAGCAAATGGCTCAAAACAGATTCCAAAGGTCAACTGACTTTAACTGTTCCTTCAAAGGTAACAGTCGCTAAAAAATACATTACAATTTCCATGAAAAACGGTGTGGGGTCTGTCAAATCCATAACAAAAATCAAGGATTCCGCTAAATTCAAATATGCCAAGAAAGTTAAAAAAGGTTCAAAAATAGCGATCACAGCTAAAAACAAGGCGACCAAAAAGCTTATCAAAAAGACAAAGTTTAAAGTTAAGGTTTACACAGGCAAAAAGTACAAGACATTTGTTGTAAAATCCAATTCAAAAGGTGTCTTTAAGTTAAAGACTAACAATCTAACTAAAGGACTCCATAAGATTAATGTTGTTTTAAGCAATAGCAAATATAACGTAAACACCAAGTTTTGGGTTAGAATTAAATAGTTTGATTGATCTGGTGATTAATCAACTTTCTTTATTTTTTTTCAAATTCAATAATTTTTTTAATTGTAAAGACATAACTATTATCAAAGAGTTTGGAGTTGTATGAATTTTGACAAAAATTTCAGTTATTGTTCCGGTTTATAATACACATGATTACTTGAATGAATGTATAGACAGTGTATTGAATCAGTCATTGGCTGATTTTGAGCTTATATGCATTGATGACGACTCAACTGATGATTCTTTAGATATATTGAAGGATTATGAGAAAAAGGATACTAGAGTTCAAGTCATTTCACAAGAAAACAGGGGTCTTGGAGCAAGCAGGAATGTCGGTTTGAATATCGCTCAGGGCGAATATGTTATGTTTCTGGATTCAGATGACTATTTGAAATCTGATGCCCTTGAAAAACTTTATAATGAAGCTAATAACAATGATTTGGATTTGGTTTTGTTTAAAATTATAAATTTCAATAACAAAACAGGAAAGCAATCCCGCAGCGAATATTTCGACATGAAATTTTTAAAGGACATTGTCAAGGATGATATTTTTACGTGGGTTCAGGTAAAGGAGCGCATTTTCGATATTTCGGTCACTGCAACATCTAAACTGTTCAAGAGGGAATTGATTTCAGATATTGCGTTTCCGGAAGGGCTTATATTTGAGGACAATCTGTTTTTCATCAAGGTCATTTTCAAGGCCAATCGGGTTTATTTCTATGATGATTATTTTTATTACAGGAGAATACGTCCCGATTCAATTACCAATTCCTATTACTCAAATTATTCCGATTGCATAGTCATATACGAGAGGATAATTGAATTTGTAAAAAGCATAGGAAAGTATGACGAATTTGATTACATGATATTCAATAGACAATGCTTTGACTTGTTTCACAGATTCAAACTGCTCAGGGAGGAGTATAAGGAGGACTATTTCAATAAGCTTAAGGACAGTTTTGCTAATTATAAAGAAGAGCTGGAGGAGAACGGCACTCTTCATAAATGTTCAAAGAGGAGTGTGCTGATTTTTGAAAAGGCCCTAAATTCAGATGACTATCATGAATTTGAATCAGCTATAATCGATTTTGATTTGAAAAGCACTAATGATAAGCAAAAATCAAAAAAAGATTCATCAGCCAAAAAAAATCAGGCTCATAAGAATATTTTCACAAGGATTCTTGGCCGTATTAATAGGAATGCTTGAAATTTTTCTAAAATTTTATTAATCTCATTATATAAATTAAAATTATGGATAGTGATGAGTTAGTTATTTCTTTATTATTTCCACCTTCAGATTATGTGTCTGGAATAAATGTTTTTAAAAGGATATTGAATAACAAAAGACCCGTTGATGTTGTTCAGATTAAATCGGAATTGCCAAATGAGGACTCGGATATTTTTAATCAATATGTCAATGAGAGGATTTTTTTAGACATCGACTGTGAACTTGATACTCCCTCATGCATTTTAAAATCACTTGAAAAATCTAGGGATTTGATAAAAAGGGATTACGCAAAAATCTATTCACGGTCTTGGATAGCCAACAATCATTTCATCGCTCTGGAGTATAAATTTTCAAATCCCGATGTCTTTTGGATTGCAGAGTTTTCAGATCCTCTTATCCTGAACATCTCAAATAAGGTCAGGAATAATAAGAAATTTTTCATTGACAATCTAAACTATGTTGATAATGTTAATGAGCATATAGCTGAGCTTAACAGGCAAATCAATTGTGAATTTCCACTGATTGAAAATAAATCTTCTGTTTTTTTCCTTGCGGAATATCTGACATATTTATTTGCAGACAGGTTAGTTTTCACCAATGAAAATCAAAGGAATGCAATGTTGAATCGATTTTCAGAAGATGTTGGGGAATTTGTCCTTAAAAAAAGCGTAATTGAAAGCCATCCCACTTTGGATGATGAATTCTATCATGTTAAATCCGCCGAGCTGGATTTGAGTGAAGATCACATTAATCTGGCTTATTTTGGTCGTGATTATTATGGCCAAAGGCATTTTGAAAGCTTGTTTTATTCAATCGAATCTTTAAATCATAAATTTAAGGACAAAATTAGAATCTATCTGTTCATTGAGGATGTCCCATTAATGAAAAAATTGATTTCCCCATTATCCTCCAGCGACTGTTTCATTGTTAAAAAACCCTTGGATTATTTTGAATTTTTAAATGCGACCACAAAATTTGATGTATTGCTTGTAAATGATGTAATAACCGATGGTGTCTGGCCATTTAATCCCTATTTGCCTTCAAAGATTTCAGACTATTTGGGCTCTTCACGGGATATTTGGGCGCTTTATGAAAATGGAAGTGCATTGTCCAAGCTTGAAGTGAAATACAAGTCAGACATTAGAGATTTTAACTCCTGCAGGAATCAGTTGCTCAGTATTCTTGAGGATTATGGATTTGAGGATGATGGCTGTTCGGTAAATGAGGATTATTTTGCACACAGGCTAACTGCTCTCAACCGTTTATATGAGTTTGAGTTTAAAAGGAATTCAAAACTGAAAGATGAAAATGAAGCATTAAAAGAACTTAATGAGGACATATTGTCTTCCAATTCCTGGAAACTGACAAAACCATTGAGGGATATTAGAAATAAAAGATAATCTTCTTTTAATTTTCAATAATCAACGATAAGTTATGTTTGAACAATTAACAATTACATTAATATATTTAATTAAATAAAAATAATATCGGTAGATAAATTTCTACTATATAGTTATAACTATTTGGTGTTTTAAAATGAATAAAAAGATAGGTATTATATTTGCTTTAGTAGTAGTAGCTTTTTTAGTTATGGGTACTGCAAGCGCTGGTTTATTTGACTTTTTGGGAGGAGGAAATAACTCTGGCAATGCTACAGCGAATGATGAAAGCACATTCATTGTAGGATTTGATGCAGAATTTCCACCTTACGGATTTAAGGACAACAGTGGAAACTACACTGGTTTCGACTTAGACTTAGCAAAAGAAGTTTGTGAAAGAAACAATTGGACATTTAAAGCACAACCAATTGATTGGGATGCTAAAGATGCTGAACTGGACTCCGGTTCTATTGACTGTATTTGGAACGGATTCACAATTGACGGAAGGGAAAACGACTACTTATGGTCTGATCCATATTTCGACAACAAACAGGTATTTGTTGTCAAATCTGACTCAGGCATTTCATCAATTGATGATTTATCAGGAAAAACAGTAGAAACACAAAAAGACTCCTCTGCATTAGCAGCACTTCAAGGTGACAACAAGACTATTGCAGACAAATTTGGAACATTGACTGAAGTAGCTGATTATAACACTGCATTCATGGATTTAGAATCCGGTGCATGTCAAGCTGTAGCTATGGATATTGGTGTTGCAGAGTATGACATCAAAAACAAAAACCAATCTGATGCATTCTCAATTTTGGATAAAGAAATAACCACTGAGAAATATGGTGTCGGATTCAAAAAAGGAAACACTGATTTGAAAGATAAAGTACAATCAACTTTAGATGAAATGTTTAAAGATGGTACTGTAGTTAAAATCGCTCAAAAATACGGTATTTCCCAGGATGCTTTAATACAAAAATAAATTGAATTGGTTTTAGAGGGAGAATTCTTAAATGATATTGAGTAATGTAATTACACAATTACTTGGAGGTATGGTTACCTCTATTGAGATATTTTTACTTACTCTCTTATTCTCTCTTCCTTTAGGATTGCTTATAGCCGGAGGGAGGATGAGTAAGTTTTCACCAGTAAGGTGGCTGATGAAGATATATATCTCAATAATGAGGGGTACACCGTTAATGTTGCAGCTAATTGTAGTATTTTTTGCACCATACTATGTATTTGGTATGAGCCTATCGCCTGATTTCAGATTCATTGCAGTCATTATTGCATTCACTATGAATTATGCAGCTTACTTTGCAGAGATTTATAGAGGAGGAATTGAGTCTATCAACAGCGGACAATATGAGGCTGCGCAAGTGCTCGGTTATTCAAAGTTTGAAACATTCTTTATAATTATCCTGCCTCAGGTATTTAAGATAATTCTTCCTTCTGTAACTAATGAAGTGATTACACTTGTTAAGGATACTTCACTATCATTTGTAATTGCAATACCGGAAATGTTTACTGTAGCTAAACAGATTGCAGCCGCTGACGCTTCAATTGCCGCATTGCTTGTAGCGGGCATATTCTATTATGTATTTAATATTTTAGTGGCATTTGTAATGGAACACTTGGAAAAAAGATTGGATTATTATGAATAGGTGGTAAAATGAGCTTACTGGAAGTTAAAAATCTAAAGAAAAGTTTTGATGATAATGTGGTCTTGAAGGATATTTCTCTAAGTGTTGAAAAAGGTGAAGTTTTAGCGATTATCGGACCGTCAGGTTCTGGAAAGTCCACTTTGCTTAGATGCATAACTGATTTGGAAATCGAAGACAGCGGAGAAATAAATTTTGATGGAACTTTTGGACTGGTGTTCCAAAACTTTAACCTGTTCCCACATCACTCTGTGATGAAAAACATTACCAATGCACCGATACGTGTTCAAAAAAGAGATAAAACTGAGGTTTTTGCCCACGCAAGGAGTTTGCTTAAAAAAATGGGTTTGGAAGACAAGGAAGATGCTTATCCATGTGAATTGTCCGGTGGTCAGCAGCAACGTGTATCAATTGCACGCGCACTTGCAATGAACCCTGACATTCTGTTCTTTGACGAACCGACTTCAGCCCTAGATCCTGAGTTGACCGGTGAGATTTTGACAGTCATTAAGGAGCTTGCCGCTGAGAATATGACAATGGTTATTGTAACTCACGAAATGGTCTTTGCCCGTAACGTCGCCGATACAATTATTTTTATGGATGGCGGAGTTATTGTAGA
>ONSJ01000029.1 GCA_900320515.1 uncultured Methanobrevibacter sp.
GGAGGCTTGTTGATTCTACATCCTCCAAATAAGGAAATTCCTTCTTGGCCCTATTCAGTAGTTTATTTAAGAAAGTAAATGTGGGTCTTAGGTTGGAATCTTTACTGTGCATTTTATTGTATTTGTCAAGAACGACATTATGGGCCTTTCGACAGCAACCAAAATTCCTATGAAACATATCCTTCTGCTCCTGAGTAGGATAAATCTTAACCTTCATTCCCTTTTTAACATCCACCATAACATAAAACACCACACTATTAACCCATCTTCACATAATAGTACAATTTATGCTCCATTAATATATAAAGATACCCAGAGAGCATTTGAAAAGTAATATCGCCACAAAAATCAACTAAAAAACGTTTAAAAAACAACAAGAAACATTAAATAAACACCCGTGAAATACAAATGAAACTACAAATTTTCCATTGTAAAAGTGATACATATCAAAAAAAATACAAAAATCAATGCCCCCCAAAAAAACTGAAAGTACACTGAATTACAAATACCCATACAAAAAAAATATTAAAATCAATTATCATGACAAATGAAACCCAATAAATAACAATTCACAAAGGTATAATCCAACTTGCAATTCATCCACGACCTTGAAGAGGTCGTGGTATTCTTGCATCATTTAGATAAAGTTATTTTGGTTAGATATAATTGTTATTGTTCTAATCGGTTAAAATAAAGTTTTTTCCAATTTTTTTTAAAAAAAGTCCAATAAAAGATAAAATATATATAATAATGTTTTTAATAAATATTAATTGTTAGACTTTATAAACATCAATAAATTTCTTTATTTAGGTATTAAATTGGGAATTATCTTCCTTAAATTTAGTATTTCTAAATGATATTTCTTGTTTGTTTAAACGACTAATTTATATTAATATATTGCGAGTAGTTAAATGATAGAAGATAATATACGCATGCTCAGACAAGCAGCAGTGGCTACATCAAGTGAAACCTTTGAAGTTGATAAGGCTTGGGGCATTGTTGCTGGAAATGTTGATTTGGTTGATGGTATGGCCTATAAAGCCATCGCTTCTAATCATCAAATTAAAATACTTTTCAGAGAGCATGTCATATTGACTGATGGGAAAGTGGACAAAAAATTTGATTTTATCATGTTTTATGGCAATTCCATTAAATTGAATGAATTTAAGGCCGAAACCCAAAAGCATGGTGGAGCTTATGTCCAGGTTTCTAAAACTCATCTGTTAAATGAGCCAAATTTAATGGTATTGGTGGCCCCTGATGATGTGATAAGAAACATAGTGTCCGTCCTTGCAAAATCAAGGATATCATTTGCAATTCTGCAGGAATCTCAAACTACTGGGTTCATAGATATTGATATAAGTAACGAAGTTAAATTGCCAAACTTTATTAAATCTCTCTTCAAACCATTTTATAATGCTAATGAGGTTGTTTTATCAACAGTATTGTTGTCTGTTGAAAGAAAAGAGGCAGTTAATAAAGTTCAAAGTATAGCTACATCTAATAAGGTTTTCGTTATCGATTTTAGAGATATTGTAACGGAGGATTTATCATGAATATTTTTGGAAATGAAGAGGAAGAACCACAAACTGAAAATACTAAAGTCATTAGTAACAGTTTAGGAATTGATTTAGGAACTTTAAACACTGTAATTGCAAAGCCTTCAGGTGACAAATTTGATTTATACCAAATTCCATCTGTTGTTGCAGTTAAAAAAGATGACCCTTCAGAAGTATTGGCTGTTGGTGAAGAAGCTAAAAAAATGCTCGGAAGGACTCCTGAAGATATTCTTGCAGTAAGACCTTTGAAAAAAGGAGTTATAGAAAATGTTGTACAAGCACAGGCATTGCTAATTAAAGCAATGCAAATCGGTATTAATGAAGGTGAGACTGTAGGTAGAATCGTCATTGGTATTCCTGGTGATGCTTCTGAAGTAGAAAAGAATGCTGCTGAAGAGATCGGAAGAAAAGCCGGTGCTCAAAACATTCTGGTAATTAGTGAAGGATTGGCTGCAGCTATTGGTGCAGGTTTGCCTATTGCAGAACCTAACGGCACTATGGTTGTGGATATTGGTGCAGGTTCAACCGATATTGTAATCATTTCCCTCGGTGGTATTAATGATATTGAAACCGTTAGATGTGGTGGAGATGACATTGATACTAAGATAGTTGAACTTGTAGCAGAAAAATACGATGTAGCAATTGGTATTCATGATGCAGAAGCTGCAAAAATTGAAGTTGGTATGGTGCATTGTTCCGAACAACTTGAAAACTTAAGTGTTGAAGTAATCGGTAAATCCCTTGAAACTAACAGGCCTAAAAAAGTTGTAATTGATTCAATGCTCGTTGCAGATGCAGTAGAGCCATATATGCAACAAATTGTCGACGGCTTAAACGTTATTTTAGAAAGATTATCTCCAGAATTGATGATGGGCGTTTACAATAACGCTGTTGCTGTTGGTGGAAGTTCAAGACTCCGTGGAATCAAAAATAGAATTTTCGATGAAATCGGAATCCCAATAGAAATTTCTGAAGATCCGATGACTGTTGTGGCAAAGGGTACTGCTATCGTTGCTGCTGAACCTCTTGCTTTAGAACCTGAAGTTCGTCTCAGGGCTATGAAATAAATTTATTTTATTTCATTTCTTTTTTTTATTTTATATTTATTGATTTTTATGGATATTTTAGGTATTGATGAAGCTGGAAGAGGGTCTGTTTTGGGACCTATGGTGATTGCAGGAGTAGTGGTTCCTGAAAAGATGGAAAAGGTTCTTGGAAGAATGGGTGTTAAGGATTCCAAGAGGTTAACTGCAAATCGCCGTACGATACTGTCTCGCAAATTAAAAAAAATGTTTGAATATGACATTATCATAATCTCAGCTCGTGAAATTGATGAAATGAGGGCAGACGGAATAAACCTTAATGAAATTGAAAAAAATGCAATGGAAGAATTGATTTTGAGGTTAAAACCGGAAAAGGCCATTGTTGATGCAGTTGATGTGAAGGCTGAAAGATTTCAGGAAAACCTTAAGAAAGACACCGGTTTTGATGTTATTGCAGAACATAAGGCTGATGATACCTATATTCAGGTCAGTGCTGCTTCAATTATAGCAAAGGCTGAAAGGGATGCTCAGATTGCTGAGATAAACAAGGAGTTCATCAAATCCGGTGGAATCGGTTCCGGATATCCATCCGATCCCACAACCAAAAAATTCCTTACAAATTATACCTATGATGAAATGCCCGATTTCGTTAGAAGGTCATGGAATACGGTAGCTAAAATGAAATAATATCAATCTTTTTTTAAATAATATTTAAGTATATGAATTAATATAATATTCTTATAAATTAATTTTCAATATAATATATTTAGGGATAAAAATGATTATTGAGTATATTATGCCATTTGTTGATGGGATAGTTGACATTTTTACGCAAGGGGGAATTATTACTTACATAATTCTTTTTATGGGTATTTATGGTCTAATTATTGCATTAAGAAAAATCGCATATCTTAAAAAAATTAGTAAGGTTGATACAACCGAAATTTTCGGTGTTGTAACCGCATCAATGGAAAGGGGCGGTGCTGTAGAAGCCTTAAAACAGATTAATGGGTTTAAGAATCCGATTTCCAGAATTATTTCTGAAACTTTAAAGATAGGTTATAAGAACAAGACTGAAGTTGAAGAGAGTATGGAACAAATTTTCATCGTTGAAGTTGCTAAAATGACCAAAGGTTTAAGCACTATCAAAACCATTATTGAGCTTGCTCCATTTTTAGGTTTGATCGGTACTGTTATCGGTATTTGGATGACATTCAAATCATTAGGTGTTCATCCGGATTCTGCGGCAATGGCAGAAGGTATCTACATTGCTTTGACAACTACAATCATGGGGCTTTTAGTGGCTATTGTTCTATTGCCTGTATATACTTATATTCAAGGTCTTATCGAATCTGAAATGGATAAGATTGAACTTGCTACAAAAATGACCAATTGGGGATATGCCGTTGTAAATATTAGAGTGGATTCTAATGTGGAATGCGCACTTGAGGCTCTTCAGGAAGCTGAAGGTGTTGTAAATGCCAGGCTGATCTCTGATCCTTATGCTAATATCAAGGTTTCTTTTAAACCGAGCATGTTAGATAAAAGTATTGCAAATATTATTTTAGAAAAGTGTAATGTTAACGCTGAGATTACTGAAAGTAAACTAAGACAATAGGTGATTGAATTGGCAATTGATGTAAAAAAGCATAAAAAGAAATTTTTAGATCAAAAACCAAGTATCAATTTGGTTCCTTTCATCGATATTCTATTCACTATCATGATTTTCTTAGTTGTAACTAGTAATTTTTCAGCTACAGATGTTCAAACGGATGCTGCAGATGATGTTAAAGATACTGGCGGAAAACCTAATGTAACTGATGTTTCCGGTGACCAGGAATATTATGTTGTGCCGGTGGCCCATCTGAATAAGGTTACTGTTAACGGTCAGGACAGGTCGGATGCGATATCGGGCAGCGCCGTTGGTGTTCAAGCTAATGTTATTGATCAAGGACAGGTTACCATCAAACCGGGTGAAATCGTTATAGAAACTCCTCCTGGTGTGCCTCCAGAAGTGGCTGTACAACGTCCTGAAGTTAATTAAGGAGATATGAAATGTATACTGGTAGAATTTTATCAACAGGTATGAATAGTGAAGGTAAACCTTTTGTGGCTTACAGGGTATCAAGCAGGTCATTTCCGAATAGGGATTGCTATAAGTTTGATGACCATGTGGCTGTTGTTCCGAAGGAAGGTTTTGAAAAAGATATCTATAAGAGCACTTATATTTCTTACAATTGCATCTGTTTTGCAAATGATGTTGCAGTTGTATCAAACGGTTCTCAGACAGATGTTATAGCAGATAAGATTCGTGTAGGAATGAATATCAGAGATGCAATGGCATATTCATTGCTTACTATGGATTATGAAAAGGACGACTATAACACTCCAAGGATCGCCGCTGCCGTAACAGCAACAGATAACGAAGACGAATATGAGTGTTATATTGGAATTGTTAATGACAACAAGATACTGGTTGAACAGGTGCCGTATGGGGAAGCCGCTTTCATTTCAACATATGGCAGTCAGGTGCCTGATAAGGTTGATTTTGAAGCCAAGACTTCCGAAGAGGCCGCAAAATATATTTTTGATGAAGGTACTTTTGCTGATTATGAAAAGCCTGTCACATCCAGTGCGGCTGTTTTTGATGGAAAATGGACTACTGCAGTCTATGTTCCATAATTTTTCTTTTTTTTTAAGTTTTTAGATGATTATTATGAGTATTGAATTGTTTGGTTTAGAAGACATTTCCATTATTGATGGGAACAGTAATATTTCTCAAATTATTAAAGAGGCCATTGAAAAGCAGGGCTGTGGTTTAAATCATGGTGACATTGTTCTGATTGCCGAAACCTTGATTTCAAAGGCTGAAGAAAATTTCATAAAATTGGACGACTTGACACCTTCTGATTTTGCAATCAGGCTTTCGAATGATTCAGGCAAAGACCCTAGACTGGTTGAGGCCATTTTAAACGAATCAAACGAGGTTGTCCGCATTGGCCCTAATTTCATCATTACCGAAACAAAACAGGGTTTTGTCTGTGCCAATGCAGGCATTGACGAGTCCAATGTTGGCGAAGGGCTTGCCACTCCAATGCCAAAGGATGCTGACAAGTCTGCGCGTGAAATTAGAGAATACTTGGAAGATGAGTTCGGCGAAGAAATTGCCGTTATAATTACTGATACCCAGGGAAGGGCATTCAGATTCGGTGCAATCGGCACTGCAATCGGTTGTTCAGGCATTTCACCTATCTGGAAACGTGTAGGTGAAAAGGATTTGTATGGAAGGGAACTTGAAACAACTGAAATTGCAACATGCGATGAGCTGTCTGCAGCAGCGTCCCTTATTATGGGGCAGGCTGATGAAGGTCTTCCTGTTGTTATTATACGTGGTTTTGACAGTTTTGACATTTTGAGAAATCCTGATTCAAACATTAAACCTGTTTTGATGCCTAAAGAGGCAGACGTATTTAGAAAATAGTTGATATTATGATTACTGTTTTATCTGGAGGAACTGGCACTCCAAAATTATTGCAAGGCCTTAAGGAAATTGTCGATCCTAAGGATTTGACAATTGTTGTAAACACATTGGAAAATGATTACTTTTCAGGGGTTTATGTCTCAGCAGACATTGACACAGTATTGTATACCATGTCTGACATGATAAATGATGAGTTCTGGTATGGCGTTAAGGATGATACCTTCATAACTCATGAAAGGCTTGAAGAACTGGGCTGTCCTGAATTGCTTAGAATTGGTGATATTGACCGTGCAACAAAGATACAGAAAACCCAATTGATGGAAAAGCATGGTCTTGCAAAGGCATGTGAAATCCAGGCCAAAAACATGGGAATCGAATCAAGAATCATTCCGATGAGTGAGGAGGACTCTGAAATAAAAATCGTCACAGATATCGGTGAGCTTGAGTTCCATGACTTTTTAATTAAGCACCAGTCAGAACCTGAAGTTCTGGATGTCAAATTTTCCAATGTCAATCCGTCAGAAGGCGTTGTTGATACAATTAAAAATTCAGATGCAGTAATTATTGGACCATCCAATCCAATTACTTCAATTTTACCCATATTATCTCTTGACGGTGTTCGTGATGCTTTAAAAGATACTTATGTTATTGCAGTTTCACCAATTATCGGTTCGGGTGCTGTTTCAGGGCCTGCAAATAAATTCATGAATGCTTTGGATATTGATGTTTCAGCGATTGGCGTTGCATCACTATACAATGATTTCCTAGATAATATTGTTATTGATGATAAGGATTATAATCTGAAATCACAATTAAATCAAATAGTTAATAAGGTAACAATTACAAATACTATAATGAATAGTTTAGAAGTCAAAAAAAGTTTGGCTCAAATTATTATAGATAGTATTCCTTAATAGAAAGAGGCGATTATCAAATGATACAGATGACATTAATACAAATTGACAATTATGGGCCTTGGACCGTAACTCCAAGACCAAGAACTGAATCCGACTTACAAATGCTTCAAGCGAGCTTATTTGCAGATTTAAACAATCATTTTGGAAACAAGAAAGGTTTAGTGTTCTTCACTAGATTCGATAATCTGCTTGCTATTTCAAATGGCTTAGATGAAGAAGACCATTTAAGAATTCAAAGGTCCATCAGAAACAGATACCCAATCACTGTAAGTATGGGTGTCGGCGCTGCTGAAACTCCTCATGAAGCACAAAAATTAGCAACAATTGCACTTCAAAAAGCGGGAAGTGCTCAATCAGGCGAAAGAAAAGAGATTTTGGCTGTAGACAGTTTGGTAAGTGAGGAAGACAGTTTTGTTCAAGCAGCTCATATTGATATCAACAGTGTTACAGAAACTTTGACAGACATTGAATCCGCTTTTGATACCAGCTTCATGGTTAACAAGGCTCAACATTATTTGATGACCAAACTCATTAAGAAAGGAGCATTACTGTTCTTCATCGGTGGGGATAATTTCATGTCTCCATGTAATGGATTGTCCGAACAGGAAATCGAGGATATCATGGTTGAAATAGATGAGGAAATAGGCATTAAACTCAAAGCAGGTATTGGTAGAGGTAAAAATGCTGAAGATGCTGCTTACATGGCAGATATTGGTCTTGAAGAAATCAGAGCTCATAACAATGAAATGTGGACTTGGGTAATCGAAAAAGAATATTAAGGGATATTATGATTAGAGTAGTTGCTCCAATGGCTGGAATAACTAATGCTAATTTTTTAAATAAGGTTATTCCATTGGGTTTTGATGTAGCTACTTTAGGCGGATACAGTTTGGATGCGCCTGCAATTGAAGCAAGTAAAAAGATCATCGCAAGAGGAAGGGCAGAATTCGATTTTCCTTTGGATGAGATTTTTACTCATATTCAAAATGAAGTTAATTCAATTAAAAGTGTTCACAGCAGCGTAAAAGTTTCAGCGAATGTGAGGGCAACAACTCCGCAGCCGATTATTGATGTTGGAAACATCAGGGATTTGGATATCGTAGAAATCAATTGTCATTGCAGACAGGAAGAAATTTTGGCAATCGGTTGTGGTCAGGAAATGTTGAATCGCCCGGATTTATCTAATTTTATTTCTGAAATTGTTGATAACGTAAAAAGTGAAGTGTCAGTTAAAATCAGAGCTAATGTTGAAGGAACCGATACTTTGGAAATATCAAAGCTAATAGAGGATGCTGGTGCTGATTATTTGCATGTCGATGCAATGAAGAAGGGTGTTTTTGAAGCTGACTGGGAACTTTTAAGTGAAATTTGTAATAATGTCAATATTAAAGTTATTGGGAATAATTCAGTCAACAGTAGAGAAAATCTTGAAAAAATGGTTAATACTGGTGTTGATGGCTTTTCAATAGCTCGTTCAGTAATTTCTGGAAATTTAGATTTTAATATTGCTAATTTTTAAAAAATTTAAAACAATTGTTATTAGAAAGTATTATTAATAGTTTAAAATAAAGAATAAAACAATAGGTGATTTCATGGATTTTATAACTCTTAAGAATATTACAAAAACTTTTGATGGTGTTGATGTTCTTAAAGATATTAATTTAAAGATTAGTGAAGGAGAGACTTTAGGTATTTTGGGACGTAGTGGAAGTGGAAAATCTGTTTTAATAAACATGCTTAGGGGAACAAAAGAATACACTCCAGATTCAGGTAATATTATAATGAATATTGCTGTTTGTCCAGATTGTTTGGCTGTTGAATCTCCATCTCATGACGGTGAAAAATGTAATTGTGGCGGAACCTTTGAAGCAAGGGAAGTTGATTTCTTCAATGCTGAAAGAAAGTTATTTGCAAGCATTAAAAGAAGAATTTCCATCATGTTGCAACGTAATTTCGCTTTGTATGATGAAGAGACTGTAATAGAAAATGTGATGAGAGCCGTTCCGGATACTGTAGAGTATGAAGAAGGATTATATTTTGCTTTAGAATTATTGGAAATGGTTCAAATGAACCATAGGATTACTCACGTGGCCCGTGATTTAAGTGGTGGAGAAAAGCAGAGAGTTGTGCTTGCAAGGCAATTGGCTAAAAATCCAATGATGTTTTTAGCAGACGAACCTACAGGTACATTGGATCCTCAGACTGCTGTAAAGCTTCACAATACCTTGAAGGAAGGTGTTAAAGACAAAAACATTACTATGCTTATCACTTCTCACTGGCCGGAGGTAATGACAGAACTTGCAGACAATGTAATCTGGTTGGAAGATGGTCAAATTAAGGAGGAAGGTGTTCCTCAGGATGTTGTAGACCATTTCATGGAAACAGTTCCTGTTCCTGAAAAACCGGAAATCCCAGAGTTTGGTGAAGAGGAAATTATCATTAAGGACCTCAAAAAACATTACTATTCCATTGAACGTGGTGTGGTAAAGGCAGTTGACGGAATCAACCTAAACATACACCAGGAAGAGATATTTGGAATTGTTGGTTTGAGCGGTTCAGGTAAGACAACCACTACCAGAATGCTGATAGGATTAACCGAACCAAGTAGTGGTGAAATTGATATCAAGCTTGGTGATGAATGGATCGACATGACAAAAGGAGGTCCTCTCAACCGTGGACGTATAGTTCCTTATTTAGGCTTATTGCACCAGGAATATTCACTTTATCCTCACAGAACAATTCTAGGTAACTTGACTGATGCAATCAGTTTGAACTTGCCTGCCGAGTTTGGTAAAATCAAAGCGGTTCATGCATTGACTACCGTCGGATTTGGTGAAAAGGAAGCTACTGTTATTTTAGACAAATATCCTGACCAATTAAGTGTAGGTGAAAAACATAGGATTGCTTTGGCACAGGTATTAATCAAAGAACCTAAAATCATCGTTTTGGATGAGCCAACAGGTACTATGGATCCTATTACTCGTGTTAATGTTACTGACTCAATTTTAAGAGCCCGTACAGAATTGGAACAAACCTTCATTATTGTTTCTCACGATATGGACTTTGTTTTAGATGTCTGTGACAGGGCAGCTTTAATGAGAGGAGGAAAACTCTTGGATGTTGGTACTCCTGAAGAAATTGTTAATCAGTTAACTCCAGATGAAAAAGAAGATATGCTTAAAGACAGATAAATCTTCTTATTCATTTAATCTTTTTTTTATTTCTTTCCAGTTCGGACAGAATCTGTCCATCAGTTTTTTAAAATTTTTTCCGTGATTGAATTCAATCAGATGGCACAGCTCATGAATCATCACATATTCAAGGCATTCCTTATCTTTTTTTGCAAGATTCAAATTAAGTGTGATCCTGCCGTCCTGCTTGCAGTTTCCCCAGTTTTTCATTTTTCTGACCGTAACGTCTGAAGGCTTTCGCCCAACGATTTTTGTGCATTTGTCCAGAACTTCGGGTATTGCCTTTTTCAGTTCCTGTCTGTAGAATTCGTCCAGAATCTTTTTTCTTTTTTCTATTGTGCTTCTTTGGGGAATTGGCAAATAAAGAGTGTTTTCATTTATAAACGCATGTTTCACATTTCTGTTTGAAATCAGTTGCATGTTATATTCTTTGCCCCACAGGAAGTGCTTTTCACCATTGTCGTATTTTAGTGGGGCTTTGATGTCATTTTCCAAAATGTATTTTTGCTTTTTCAAAATCCATTCCTTTTTTGATTTGACAAAGTCGATTATTTCCGCATCGCTTACAAATATCGGTGCGGATACTTTTACATCTCCATTCGGTGCCAATATGCGGATATACATATTCTTGATGTTTTTTCTCTTGACGGTGACGGCAATATTTTCGATTAACATTCGTTTAAAAAATAAGTCTTATAAGATATTTAAAATTTGTGTAATGTGTAATATTATGAATTTTTACAAAAAAGATTATATATTCATACTTTAAATAAATTATATTATTATTTTGTAAATTTATTTGGAGAAATTAAAATTATTTTTTGGAGGATATTATGACTTGGGAAGATGCACCATCTCACATTTGTAGAGGGGGAGATGTAAGAGGACTTGCTTTTTGCTGTCCGCCAGTTAAACCATGCCCAGTTTTAAACGCATTACAGGAAGTTAATTTAACTCCTCAGGAGTTTATTAACATCAAGATTCAATTCGGTAAAGAAACCAGATTAGGTGAAGGAGCAGGAACCTGTTTCGGTTCACTTGTATGGTGTTGCAAACCATCAAAACCTTGCCCGTTAAGAGATATGACTTTAAGGAATATGGGAATGAGCCATGATGAATATTTGGATTTGAAAAGGCAATTGTCCGAAAGGCTGGTTGGAGTTAAAAAACCTGATCCTGATCAAAGGGCTGAAGCATTGGCTGAAACATTCAATATTTCCAAACTTGAAGCCATGAATGTTTTAACTGAATGTAATAATGATTTAAGAGCTGCTGTAAAAGTACTGCATGCAAAATCTATTGAAAATTCTGATTAAAATGGATTGGACATCTATTTATCTTAAAACATCAACTTTAAATGTTTTTATTTTAGGCACTGGTGAAGTTGCAACAAGAAGGGCCAATAAGTTTTTGGACCATGGGGCTCATGTCAAATTGGCTGGAAATGATTTGTCTGATGATTTGGCAGATAAGGGGGCACAACTGTGCTCTACAGATGATGTTGATGAGCTGGTGGAATGGGCCGATTTGGTTGTTGTTGCCAGTGGTGATGAAGGGATGTCCGACTATGTTTCAAAAATTTCTGGGGATAAATTAATTAATCGTGCCGATTATCCTTTAAAGGGCAATGTAATCGTTCCTACAAGTTTTAATATCGCAGATATTGAAATATCTATTTTTACCAATGGAAAAAGTCCGTTGATGGCTCGCCAATTGAGAAAAAAGATTCAGTCAATAATCACTGAGGAAGACATTTTGGAAATTGAGCTTCAGGATTATGCAAGATCAAAGCTGAAGGGTGCTGTCGAAAACCAAAAGGAGCGCAGAAAGTATCTCTATGAGATTTTTGAGGATGAAAAGATTAACGAATTTATTGACAATCGCCAGATTGATGAAGCAAAACTATATATTGATAATTTGATAAGGGGATTAAATTGATACTTAATTTAAGGGTTGACCACAAGATTGCAGATATTCAGTCAATGGAGAATATCTCAAAGGACATGGATGAATTATTCGCTCAATTACAGGAAAAATATTCAATAAACGAATATGTTGAAATTTCCACCTGCAACAGGAAGGAATACTATATCAACAATGACCTGATTTCTGAAGATGATGAACTCCTGTCCCATGAAAATCAAAGCATCATAATCGAATACGGTCAATCCGCCGTGATGCATCTGCTTAGGATGACTTCAGGTCTGGAATCAATGATTGTCGGTGAGGACCAGATTCTGGGTCAGGTTAAGGACGCCAAGCACAAGGCAGTTAAAAACCATCATTGCGGAAAATCTCTCGATGCGGTATTTACAAAGGCAATACATGTTGGTCAGGTTGTCAGGAATAAGACCAATATCAACAAGGGTGCCGTTTCCATAGGTTCTGCGGCAATCGATTTGGCAGAAAAGCACATAGGCAGCCTGGATGATAAGTCAGTTCTTGTCATCGGTGCCGGAAAGATGGGCAAATTGGTTGCAAAGGCATTGGCTGAAAAGGATTTGCATGCCATTTTTGTTGCAAACCGTACATATTATGTTGCAGTGGACCTTGCCAAGGATTTGGGCGGTGAAGCGATACTCTTTGCTGATTTGGAAAAGTATTTGGCAACTGCTGATTTGGTAATAAGCGCCACCAGTGCACCTCATGCAATAATTACAAAAGAACGTCTTTTGGGAATAGATATGGATTATGAGGATATAATGATGGTGGATATTGCTAATCCTCGTGATATTTCAGATGATGTCTCTGAATTGGGCGTCAAATCATTCAATATTGATGACTTGCGTGAAATCGCTGATGAAAATACTCGGCTCAGAATTAAGGAATTCGGTGAAGCGGAAAATATCATCAATGAAGAGTTCATTCTACTTAAAGAATCGTTTAAAATAATGGAAGTTGATGAGATGCTTGGTAATTTAAGAGCATCTATGGAAGAGATAAGACAACGTGAAACACAAAAAGCATCAGTAAAGTTGGCTGATGTAGATGGCAGTGTCAAAATTCTCGATAATCTAACAAATTCCATTGTCAACAAAATTTTCTATGACATTTCAAAAAATGTTAAAAAAGCTGCAAAAGAAGAAAATAAAGATGTTATTGATGCGGCAGAGTATATTTTTGATTTCAATTAAAATATTACTCAAACATTCCTTTAACATCACTATTTTTAATTTTAAATGAATTCAATGCATATTCAATATTTTCCATGGTTATGATATCTGAGTCTTGGGATATTGCATTGTGAAGGGAGGTCTTCAATATCTTTTCCTTGATGTCCCTGCCGGATAATCCTTTGGTCATTTTGACGATTTTTTCCAAATCCAAATCATGGGCTAGAGGCATTGTTTTCAGATTGTTTTCAAGTATTTCCAGTCTTTCATCTTCATTCGGAAGCTTGAATTCGATTTCCTCTTCAAATCTGCTTCTCACGGCAAGATCCAAACTGCTCTGATTGTTGGTGGCTCCTATTGTTATGACGGATTTGTTCTCCTCGATGCCGTCCATTTCAGTTAGAAGTGAGTTTACAATCTCGGACACGTCTCCTCTTAAAGACTGGAATGACCTGTGAAGTGCAATGGCATCGATTTCATCAATGAATATTATTGAAGGCGCATTTTCAGATGCCTTTTTAAAGAGGTCATGAATTTTGGATGAGGCATCTCCAACATGCTCTCCGATTAATGAGGTTGCCTTCACCAGATACAGCGGAACCTCAAGCTCATTGGACAGTGCCTTGACAAGCATGGTTTTGCCTGTGCCGGGAAGGCCGTAAAACAAGATGTTTTTTGGAGCCCAAGGCCCGAAGCTTTCAGGGTTTTCAAGATATCTGGTTATGACCTTGACCTTGGATTTGGCATTTTCCTGCCCGACAATGTCATTTAGGGTAACGTCCGATTTGATGTTTTCATGCTTGTTTTCTATTTTGTCAGTGATTATCTTGATTTTTGTGTTGTCTGAAATGATTGAATTGTTCGGCTTTGCAGTTACTATTTCAAAACCGTAATCAGGGATTATTTTTTGATCAAATAAAAATGAGTTTTCACAAACAACCAGGCCCAGCCATTGCTCTCTTGCATATTCTTCAAACAGATTTATGTTTGTGATTTCAATGTTTTCATCCATCATTGTGAAATCGAACGGGTAACCGACTGGTTTGACTACAACCAATTCGGCATATTCCTTATTTTCATTTTCAATTTTTGACGCCTTTTGATTGGTTGTTTTAATTTCATGCATTTTATTGTCACTTTTCAAATAATCACCTCCATGTTTTTGTTACACATTCAAACATTAGCTTTAATAATTTAAATAGTTGTGGTAACAAATTACTTTTTAGGAGTTTTATTAATGAATTTCACATCAAAGAGGGCACTGTTAATGGCGCCGTTTTACATGCTGTTTGAATTTTTTCTTCTCAAATATATCTTTTTGCTAGTTGGCGGTATTGATGAGGCTTATATATTGATATTGACTTTGTTCATAGGTTTGATTCATTTTATGCCGTTGATTTTTGAGTCTAAAAAATCAAGAGGCATAACCAGATTTTTAACGGTTATTGATGGAATTTGGATGTGGGCGTCACTGATGTTTCTGATGGATATAGTGTTCATATACATTGTCGCAAGATTCATTGCCCTGCCGTTTGAGGTCATTTTGATATTGTTGATGATTGTGCCGGTTTTAGGAATCTACAATTACTGGAATGGCCATACTCTTGTTGTTCATGAAAAAACAATTGAATTGGCTAATCTGGAAAAGGACATCAGCATTGCGCATCTCTCTGACATACATTTCGGATCACTGCGTCACAGAAAAATCATTCGAGACATTGCCGACAGGCTCAATGACCTTGACTGTGATTTGGCCATCATTTCAGGTGATTTGGCTGACGGCACTTCGGTTGTTGAGCGGGATGATTTTATGGCTTTACGCAATGTCGGTATTCCTGTGGTGTTTACTCCGGGAAATCATGATTTCTATATGGGGATTGATGATGTAATCGCAGCCTGCAGAAAAGCGGGGATTATAGTTTTGGACAATCAGTCAATGAAATTCGGATGTTTAAACATTCACGGCATTACATTCAGCTTTGATGATAAAGGCAAGCCCGAACTTGACGAATCCCTGATTAAACGGGACATGACAAATGTCCTTATTTATCATGTTCCATATTACTGGGATGAATTTTCCGAAATGGGCTTTGATGTTCAATTGTCTGGCCATACTCATGGGGGGCAGTTTTATCCGGCCGTTTGGTTTGGAAATTTAATATTCAAATACAATAAGGGTTTGTTTAAAAACGATTTGGGAAGATATCTTCATGTAACTACAGGTATTGGTGCTACGGCAACTCCTATGAGATGGGGAACTGATTCCGAAATTGTTGTTTTAAGATTGAAAAGATTCTAATTTTTTTTTAATGAATATGCTCTTCGCATTATTTTGGAGAGTCATGTTCAAATACTTATATCTTATATTATTCAGATATGTACTTTGCCATTATCTTATTAGTGGAATGTATATAAACTTAAATATTATTTTGTAGTTATTAATTATAACTGGATGGTAGTTATGGACGATAACACACTTAAAACATTTGCCTATATCAGCATTTCATCATATAGGATAAAGGCAATAAAGGCGATGCAAAAAGGAAATGAAACCCCAACTCAAATAGCTAATGATTCTGACATTAGATTGAGTCATATTTCCAAAGTTTTGAAAGAATTAAAGGATTGTGCTGTTGCCGAATGCATCAATGAGCAGGAGCGCAAAAACAGGATTTATCGTTTGACTCCTTTAGGTCATGAAATTGCCGAAAATTTGGACTGATATCTTATACTTTTTTTAATTAGTTTGGTCAAATATCTACTTATGGTAGAAGATAATCATAATCATTTTTGCATTTACTGTGGAGCGAGGTTAGTTCCGAATCAGCATTTCTGTTCACAATGCGGTAAGGAAGTCTATCACGATTCCACTCAATCAACTATGGCTCCATCAAGATACGAATCCAAAGTTAAGGAAATAGAACGGGACTATAATTTAAAACAAGCCAAGGCACAGGAATTGGTTGAAAAATTGTTTGACCCTTCACACATGTCCTATTCTAAATTCACCGCAGCCATCGAAAAGTCAAATCAATTGTTTGCCAACCAATTAAAGATTGCTCAAAAGATGATGGAACTGGAAAGCAGTAACGTGGTCAACAGGCAAATCGAAGATAAAATCAGGGTATTGAACACTTTCGTTGACAAGATGGAAGAGTTGATAAATGAACTGGTAATTCAATTAAGCTCCAATAAGACTGATAATGATGATATAAATGCGTTATTTAAGGATATGGATGATTTAATAGATTCTGTAAAAGACTATTAAATTATTTCTTCATATGCTTCCTTCATTTTCATTGCGTCCAAATCTCTTTTTGGTGTTTCGCAAATGATGTTTGCCTTCCACCCGTTTTCAATCAGATTTGAAAGCAGATCTCTGATGTTTGGGCCGTATTCGTCACTTTCATCCAATGTGTGATGCTTTACCTCTCCTCCGTTTCCATATTCTATGGTGGTGAAGTGGCAATGCAGGATGTCAATGTCCAGATTGTCTTCAATTGTTGAAAATATGCAATTGTAATCCTCTTTTTCATTCAAAAATCCACGGCCTCTTGCATGGACATGCGCAAAGTCTATTGTCGGCTCGAAGTGGTCAAATGTGGCACATAGCTCTACAACTTCTGAAACGTTTCCAAGTTGTGTGCGTTTTCCTGTAGTTTCCGGCGCAAAGGTAAACTCTTCAATGCCTTCAGCTTCAAGCTCTTCAAATAATCTGTTTACAGTATTCTTTGATATTTCCATGGCCTTTTCAGGCTTTCTGTTTAGATATGCTCCTGGGTGGAATACCAAACGGTATGCTCCCATCCATTCGCCGGCACGGGCCGCAGCAATCAAATGCCCAATACTTTTATCGAGCTTTGAATCTTCCTTTGCACATAGGTTAATGTAATATGGGGCATGCATTGAAATTAGAATGTCATGCTTTTCAGATTCCTCTTTTAATGTGGTTGCGGCCTTTTCACCAATTCTCACGCCATATGGGGATTGGTATTCATAGGAGTCCAGCCCTTCATCCTGAATGTATTTGGGGGCCTTGTATGCTGCTCCCTTATAATCGACAGGACTTCCGGCAGGTCCAAAAAGTACATTATGTTTCATGTTAAATCAGTTAAAAAAATAGTAAAAAGAGGGAATTTAGAATATTCCCATAGCTTTGTTGGTTTTTGCGATTGATTTTTCGTTGTCACTTTCCATTTCTAAAAGTGCACGAATAGCATCAATGTTTTCAGGTATCACATCAGATTCCTGATGCACAGCCTGCATGTAGAACAGTTCATTGTCCACAACATTAATGGATTCTCTCCAAACTGGAATTTCGTAAAGGTCGTTTCTGTTTCTTCCAAGTTCTTTGGCATATTCCATTAACTCAGCGGTTGAACCTAAACCTTCTTCAGCGGATACAACAATCACTCTTGAACGTTTTTCTAATGCGGCAACGATTTCTTCGGTTTCAACATCGTTGTTTATTTCAACCATGATGTTGTGTTGGTGCATTAGGGTTGTTGGCACGAGCAATGCCATGGTTGTAACGTCAATGCCTTTCATAACGGTTTTCACGTCAGGTCCATGGTGGGATGGTACCTTTGGAGGATTAGGAACAATTGCGTTGATTGGTCCCTTTTTGATTTCAGATGGGTCGGATCCTCTTCTCACCATTACTGCCCTTACCTTTTTAATGTCTGCTATTGGGTCGATTGTTGATAGTGTACGGGTCAAACCGGTAGTGTTACATGAAACTACTCTTGTGTAGTCTGCACCGTATGAGTCATCATAATTACCGAAAGAATTGAATGAAAGACCGGTTAAATCATGGTCTTCTCCACCTTGGTAAATGGCTTTTACGCCGGCTTTCTTATACATTTCAAGGTTTTGCGGACCGATGCTTCCAGGAGTACAGTCAACAACAACGTCAGCTTCCTGAATCATCTCTTCAACGGTACCGGCTATTTCAATTCCAGCATCTTTAAATAATTGTTCTCTTTCTGGAATTCCAATGTATAAAGGATATCCTTTTTCTTCAACAGCGGTTCTTGCTTCGTAGTTTGGTCTAGTTTTACTTACACCAATTACTTTCATATCATCTTGAGCGGCAACAGCATCAGCCACTCTTTTACCGATGGTTCCATAACCATTAATTGCAACAGTTTTCATTTTAATCCCTTTTTTTATAATATTTGATATTATATGGATAAAAATCTGTTTTTTAAATTATATATAATTTGATATTTTTAGTTAGAAATGGTGATTGTAAAAAAATAAAAAGTTAATTGAATTTAATGGAGCCTGCCATCGAGTTCATTAAGGTTTCATTATCGCACTGCAATAATATGTATTTTGTATTGTCTCCGGAAATTGCCATATCATGGTAGTTGTCTTCTCCAATGAGGTTGTCTCCTTTGAAATGGAGTATTGTAGTGTTGTTGAATGACTTTACGGTTATGTTTGTATCGTTTTTGGCAAGGTCTTCATAATATTTCAACAGATTGTCCTTTGCTCCTGCTGATTGCGCATAGATGATGTTGATCTTTTCAGTATAGTTCTTGTAGTTCATTGTGATGTTGATGCTTTTGTCGGGGGTGTTGTTTGTCTTTTCAAATGAGATTCCCTTTGGAACATCCATCTTGAAATATGAATCAAAATCGTGCTGCTCTAAAGAGGTGTCGTTACCTGCAAATCCGGGGTTTGCAACCAACAGTGCTGCTATCGCTAAAAGTGCAACCAAAATTAAACTTCTACTAAAATTCATATTAATATTTATATTCATAAAATTATAAAAGTCTTACTTAATTGTTTAAAAATTGTAAATTAAATTAAGTAGGGGTGCTATTTTGAATAATGTTGATTTACATTACACTGTTGAAGGCAGCGGAGAAACCATAGTTTTCGTCCATGGACTTTCTGACAATTTGACTTACTGGGAATTTTTAGCAAGCAATCTCAGGCATGATTATCGTGTGGTGAGATTTGATTTAAGAGGGCATGGCCAAACGGAATTGGGTGATGATGAGATATCCATTGAATCATATACTGAAGACTTGCATGGCCTTTTAGATGATTTAAATATTGATAAAATCAATCTAGTAGGTTTTTCCATGGGTGGTGCCGTTGCGCTTGATTTTGCGGTCAGATATCCCGACATTGTATCCTCATTGGTTTTGATGGCATGCTTCTATAAGGCAGATGAGCACTCGGAGATTATTTTAAATCAGTGGAAAGATGCTTTAAAAATTAGTTTCAATGAATTTTATGATTTGATTTTGCCCATGGTGGTCTGTCCTGATTTTATTGAAGACAATAAAGCGGAAATTGAAATGTTAAAGGATATGGCTTCAAAATCTGCCAATGTTCGGGCATATATCAAGGCAATTGATGCCTGCCTGAATTTTGACATTGGAGATGAACTGTCCAATATTGATGTTCCGACATTGATTCTTGCAGGAAAATACGATGAAATAGCCTCATTGAAATCACAAAAAGAGCTTCAGGGCAAAATTAGAAATTCCAGATTGATTGTCTTTGATGATGTAAGGCATAATCTTTTGATTGGGGAAAATAATGAAAAAATATTGAATATTTTAAAAAAAGAATTTAAGTAGAATAACTATTCTACTTTAAAACCTGCTTCTTCAACGGCTTCATTAATGTCTGCATCACTTACGTCGTCAGACATTGTAATTGTTGTAATTCCTGAATCTAGGTCTGCTTTTGCGTCTTCGATTCCGTCAACATCTTTTAAGCATAATTCTACAGCGTTTACACATGATGGGCAGTGCATGCCCACTACTTTAATTTCTTTTTCAGACATGATAAATCACCTTGTTATCGATAGTTAATATTATACTTTTGATTTATTTAAATGTTTAGTCATGCCTAATTTTCCAGGCTGTCTGCAGTCTCTTCTTGAAAGCTTGTATCGGACAAGTGTTGATGAGTATATGATTACGATAACAGACCCTATATTGTGGATAAGTGCTCCTTCAATCGGGTTTAGCATTCCTAAAATCGCCAATGCCATTGCAATGATATTCAGGGCCAATGCAAATCCTATTCCCATATTGATAATTCTTATTGTTTTTCTGGCTATTCCGATTAGATGTGGTATGTCTTCAATATTGTCATTGGCCAATGCAATGTCTGCGGCCTCAACACTTACATCACTTCCGATATCCCCCATTGCTATTCCAACATTGGCCTTTTTGAGGGAAGGGGCATCATTTATGCCGTCTCCAATCATGGCAACCCTGTGTTTGAGAGTCTGTTCTCTTTTGATATATTCTAATTTGTCTTCAGGCAGACAGTTGGATATGACGTTCCTGACTTTCACCTGCTTTGCGATATGCTGTGCGGTTTTTTCATTGTCTCCAGTAAGCAATGTTGTTTTGACTCTCAATCCTTTTAATTTGGTTATTGTTCTTTTTGAATTTTTGCGCACTGTGTCTGCAAGTTCCACGTTTCCAAGTATTTCACTGTCCTTTGCAACAAATATTTGAATTTCTCCATTTTGAGGTTCCATATATGATTTCAAATCAATGTTTTCTGCTTTTAGGAGCTTTTTATTTCCGGCTATTAGTTTTGAGCCGTTTATGATTCCGCTGATGCCTTTGCCGATGTGCATCTTGAAGTCTGTAACCTCTGCTAGATTATCGCTGCTGCAATATTTGACGATTGATTTTGCAAGGGGATGTTCTGATTTTGATTCGAGTGATGCAAGCAGATGCATCATTTCCTTTGGATTGTCAGATATTATCCTAACGACTTCGGGTGTGCCCTTTGTCAGTGTTCCTGTCTTATCGAATACCAGTTCGTCAACTTTTGCCAGTTCTTCCAGGGATTCCCCATCCTTTACAAGAATTCCATACTTGGTCAAATTTCCGATGGCAGCCATTATTGCTGTGGGTGTTGCCAGAACCAGTGCACATGGGCAGAATACGACTAGTATTGTAACGGATCTGCTTATTTCGAATGTGGCCAGATATGTCAGTACAGCTAATGTAAATGCTATCACAACAATCATTGTTGCCCACTTGTCTGCAGCTCTAACGATTCTTGAGTTTTCAGGTTCAGAGGATTCAACCAATTTTATTAATTTTTGAAATGAGCTTTCTTGGCTGATTCTTGTTGTTTTCATTGTAAATGATCCGTAAAGATTGGTTGTTCCACTGAACACCTCCTCATTTTCTTTCTTATCAACAGGCAGGGATTCGCCGGTTAATGTGGATTGGTTGATTGAGGTTTCACCTTTAACGATAACTCCGTCAGTCGGGATGCTTTCGCCGGGCAATACTTTTAGCATGTCTCCAACCTGCACTTTTTCAACAGGTATCCTTTCTTCAATTCCATTTATTGTTGCGATTTCACCTGCTGCAAATACTTCGCCTATGATTATTGACGCAATGATGGCAATTGAAACAAGCAAATCTGCTTTAATGTCAAATTCTCTAATCAATCCTTCGCCACATTCCTTGAAAATCGGCAGTCCGCATAGGATTACTGCAATCCATGATATGTAATCTATGGACAGAATAAAACTTGTAATCAGACTTATTGCTGAAATTGCAATGAGTACAATGTCTATTATTTCTTTTTTGGTAAATCTCATTTTTATCAACTCCAATTGTATAGGTATACCCCATAGGGTATAAGGTCACTTTAAAAAAAATTAAAGTCGGGAGTAGTATTCCATAATTGTTGAAATGTCACTTATTGCCTCATCTGCATCATTCTCTTTAATGGCCTGCTTTACGCAATGTTCAAGATGTCCTTCAACGATAATGTGTCCAACCTTATGCAATGCTGATTTTGATGCATTAACCTGCATTAATATTTGTTCACAGGGAATATCCTCATCAATCATTCGGTCAATTGCATTGATCTGGCCGATGATTTTTTTGAGTCTTCTGTGTAGATTTTCACTATCCATACATTCTTTCATAGTATCACATCCTATACCTGTAGGGGTATATGTTAAAGTTAGTATATAAATATTTCGGAAAAAGATATATGCTTGAATTTCAAATAGTTATATGAAAGATAATTTGGTGGTATGATGAATC
>ONSJ01000042.1 GCA_900320515.1 uncultured Methanobrevibacter sp.
TAAAAGCCGGCTGTGCATTTATCCCTGTTGATTTGGAATATCCTTCTGAAAGAATTAAATATATTTATGAAAACAGTCAGGCGGATTATATCATTTCCAGTGAATCAAGGGAAAACTTCCTGGACATTGATGAGCTGGTTAGTGGAGGTAATGTCAAAAATCCTAATGTTGATGTTGGAGCGGATGATTTGGCGTATATGATTTACACTTCAGGGTCTACAGGAAATCCTAAGGGGGTAATGATTAGCCATATCAACGCATGTAACCAAACGGAGGTAAATCCAAAATGCGGATACGATAATTTATTGAGCATTGCTACAATTGCATTTGATACCTCCCTGGAAGATATTCTAACCGGGTTTACAAATGGAATTGAAATTATATTTGCCGATGACGTCCAGATTAAAAACATCGTTGAATTGATCAAACTGATTAAGGAATATGAGCCTGAAGTGATGGAATTCACTCCATCAAGGCTGCTTTCCTATCTTGAAGTTGATGAGTTCTGCAAAGCAATCGGATGTGCAAAATGTATTGTAATGGGCGGAGAACAGTTCTCAGCCAAAGCTTTTGACCTTGTTAAGAAATACTGTGACGCTATTGTCTATAACAGCTATGGGCCAACAGAGGCAACAATCGCATCCAACTACAAGGAAATAACCGATGCCAACGAAATAACAATCGGAAAAGCTCTTGAAAACTATGTAACCGAAGTGAGAGATATTGATGGAAAACTTCTTCCTCAGGGAGTAATGGGCGAATTATACATCGGAGGTATCGGTGTTGGAAAAGGATACTACAACATGCCTGAAAAAACCGAAGAGGTATACACATCCATCAATGACATTCCATACTACAGAAGCGGGGATTATGCAATAGAACTTCCTAATGGGGAATTGGTAGTTAAGGGAAGAATAGATAACCAAATCAAGTTAAGAGGTTTGAGAATAGAAATCGGTGAAATTGAATCTAACATTGGCCAATATCCAAATATTAAACAAAATATTACTGTAATTAAGGAAATTAATGGTTATGACCATTTATGTGCCTATTATACTGCTGATGAGGAAATTGACACTGACGATTTAAAAGAATATCTGACAGACCGCCTCACCCGATATATGGTTCCGACAGTATTCATGCAGATTGAGGAGATGCCTCAAACTCCAAACGGCAAGATTGATTTAAAACAGTTGCCGGAACCGATTTTAATACTTGAAAACGTTAAACCTGAAAATGAAACCGAAGAAAGGCTATTTGAGATGGTATCCGAATTTACAAGTGCAACAGAGTTCGGAACAACCGACGATTTGTATGCCATAGGCTTAACTTCATTGACATTAATGAAACTGAATACCTTGATTTATAAAGAAATGGGCGTAAACTTGGATATTTCTACATTATTCAACAATCCAACAATTAAAAATCTTGCAAAAGAAATAAAAACCAATGACAATCAGGATTCATACCTGCAAGAGCTGATTGAATTATCCGAAGAAATCGAGTACTATCCTTTAACTGAAAACCAGATGGGTGTGTATTATGAATGTATTCAAAATCCTGATGAGATAATTTATATCATTCCTGCCCTTACGAAATTTGACAGCAGTGTTGATGCAGACAAACTTAAACAGGCAGTTATTGATACTATTGAAGCGCATCCATATCTTAAAACAAGAATCATCACAACTGATGATGGTGAAATCAGACAAAGGAGAAATGACGATATTGCAATAGATGATATCGAGATTGTTGAGGTTGATTCTATTGATGTTGATGAAATCAATAAAAATGACATAAATGCAATACCATTGGACAATAATCAGTTATTTGCCTTTAAGATATACAAAACACCTGATCAAACAGCTTTATTATCTGTTTTCCACCATATAATCAGCGATGGTGTATCTCATGATAATTTCTTCAATGATTTGATAAGCATTTATGAAGGCAGGGAAATTGAAGAGGAAGTCGTAAACGGTTATGTCTACAGTCTCATTGAAAGGGACATTGCAAACAGTGAAAAGTATGAGTTATCCAAAGAGTTCTTCCATGAAAAATTAAGCAATGGAATTGAATCAACCGTCTTGACTCCAAACCTAAACGGAAATCCTGATGAAGGTAGCCTAAAAAGCATTAGGGCAATATTGGATTCAGATAAGGTTACAGAATTTTCCAAAGCTAATTCCATAAGTAAAAATGTTCTGGTAACTGCCAGTACAATATTGGCGTTGAATAAGTTCACATTCAACGATAAGTCATTAATAACAACAATCTTCAATGGAAGGGTTAATCCTAATTACTACAATACTCAGGCATTCCTTGTAAAAACATTGCCGTTCATCATCAATAATGAAAACAGGCAGCTTACCGTTGCTGAATTCCTTAAATCTGTCAATGAAACTTGGAAGGATACAATAAATCATATTGAATATCCCTATACCAAAATAGCTGAAGAATTCCAATTAAAACCAGAATTCTTCTATACCTATGAAGAAAGTTTCACAGAAGATGACGATGAGGGCATTGCATATGAGGCCGAAGAGGTCGGCGGCGATGATGCTATTGTAACTGACTATAAAATCAATTTCAATGTTTCAGACAATGGAAAGGATATAGCATTTAATTTGGAATATAATGACCAATTGTATACTGAAGATTATGCTCAAAAATTCTTGGATTCAGTAATATATGTTCTAAATCAATTTATAGATGGAGATAATGACGATTTAAGAATGTGTGATATTGCATTATGTGATGAGATTGATGATACCGAATTCAGTGAAGTGGAACTTCCATTTGTCCATAAACGTTTTGAAAAGCAGGTTGGGGAAACTCCTGATAATGTTGCGCTGATTGCAGGTGATGCCACTTTAACTTACAATGAACTTAACCAGAGGGCTAACCGTATTGCCAATGCACTTATTAAAATGGGTGTTGAGCCAAAAAGCAATATCTTGGTAATGCTTCCAAGAGAAAGTAATCTTATTTGTGCTATTATGGGTATCTTAAAAGCCGGCTGTGCTTATGTTCCTATTGATATGGAATATCCAAAGGAAAGGATTGAATACATCTACAAAAACAGTGAGGCAAACTATATCATTACACAGGGAAGCATCGGGGATTCTCTTAATGTTAATGAATTGCTTAAGGAAAAGGATGCCTCTACTCCTCAAGTTGATATCTTGCCGGATGATTTGGCTTATATGATTTACACTTCAGGTTCTACAGGCAATCCTAAGGGTGTAATGATCAGTCATAAAAACATTACTAATTTGTTTGCCGAAAGCGATGATAACATCATCTATAATGCGTATTCCAAAATGAAGAAGGCGTTGGCCATTACTACAGTGTCCTTTGATACATTCCTGCTTGACTTCATGAGTTTGACATTTGGTTTGGAAGTGATTCTTGCGGATGATGATGAGGTTAAAAATATTGAAGAGCTGACTGAACTGATTAGCAGGCAAAAGCCTGATGCCCTTACATTCACAACCCCGTCAAGAATAAGGCAATACCTTGAATATGACAGGTTTGCAGAGGAATTGTCCACATTTTCATATATTGCAGTCGGTGGGGAAATATTGCCGCAGGATGTAGTGTCAAAAATCTTGGATAATGCGGATACGGACATATTCAACATTTACGGACCGACTGAAACCACAGTGACCTGTAACTCAATAAACATTACCAGTCCGGACAATATTACTGTAGGAAAAGCATTGCACAACTACGTTACTGATGTTCGCGATATAGATGGCAAACTGCTGCCTAAAGGCGTAATGGGCGAGTTATACATTGGCGGTGTTGGTGTAAGCAGAGGATACCATAATCTTGATGATAAAACCAAGGAAGTATTCGTTACCATTAACGACATTCCGTACTATAAGAGTGGAGATTATGCAATTGAGCTTCCAAATGGCGAAATCGATGTCAAGGGAAGAATCGATAACCAAATCAAATTAAGAGGTTTAAGAATTGAGATTGGTGAAATTGAAGCAAACATCGCTAAATTCCCACATATCAGACAAAACGTTGTTGTAATCAAGGAAATCAACAACAACGAACACCTGTGTGCCTATTTGACAGCTGATGATAAAATTGATATTAATCTCTTGAGAAGATATCTTAAGAATAAGCTTACAAAATACATGATTCCAACGGTTTTCATGCAAATAGATGAGATGCCTCAAACTCCTAACGGCAAAACAGACATCAAAAGGCTTCCGGACCCTGCATTGAATTTAAATTATGTTGAAGCCGAAAGCGAAACTGAAGAAAAGCTGATTAAGCTTGTTGAATCAATTGCAAATACAAAAGAATTTGGTACAACAGACGACCTGTACACACTTGGATTTTCATCATTAACATTAATGAAACTGAATTCATTGATCTATCAGGAAATGGGAGTTAATTTGGATATAACTTCTCTATTTTCAGATCCTACAATCAAAAATCTCGCAGACAGCATTGATAATCATATAGAAACGGTTGATGTTGATGAGGTGATTGATTTGGCTAAGGATATGGATTACTTCCCATTGACTGCCAATCAGCTGGGTATTTATTATGAATGTATGCAAAGTCCGGATGAGGTAAAATATACAATGCCTATATGCATACGATTCGGCAGCAATATCGACTCTGAAAAACTTAAGCAGGCCATTTTCACAGCAATTGAATCTCATCCATACCTTAAAACCAGAATAATCAATACTGATGACGGTGAATTAAAACAGAAAAGATGTGATGATGTTGCAATCGATGAAATAGACATTGTTGAGGTTGACGGAGTATCTAATGAAGAGTTAATGAGGGATAATGTTCGTGCATTCAACTTAACTGAAGACCAGTTATTCAGATTTAAAATTTATAAGACTCCTGATGAGACTGTATTGTTCTCAGATTTCCATCATATAATTACTGATGGTGTTTCACAGGATAATATCTTCACTGACATTACAAAAGCATATAAAGGAGAGAGCATTGAAAAGGAAAAAATCGATGGTTTTGCATACAGCCTTATTGAGGAAGCAAACAGTGATAATGAAGTTTCTAAAAAATATTTCCAAAATAAGTTGACTCAGGGTATTGAATCTACAGTTTTAACACCTGATTTAAATGGAAATCCGGATATAGGCAAAATAAAGCTTGTGGAAGAAAATGTAAATTCAACATTTGTAAAGCACTTCTGTAATGACCATGCAATATCTCCAAACGTTTTATTCATGGCCACTACAGTTCTTGCCCTAAACAAATTCACATTTTCAGATAAATCATTGATAACTACAATTTTCAATGGAAGGGCAAACTCCGACTACTTCAATACTCAGGGAATGCTTGTTAAAACAATACCTATCATTATCAACGCTGAAAACAGGAAGATGATGGTTGAGGACTTCATTAAAGTAGTTGATAAGGCATGGAAGGAATCATTGATTCACAGCAGTTATCCATATACCAAACTTGCCGAGGAATATCAGCTAAAACCTGAATTCTTCTACGCATTCCATGAATTCTTCCAATCTGAAGAATTCACTATCGATGGTGAAAATTATACAATGGATGCTATAGATGGTACCATTGCAACTGACTATAAAATCAATCTAAATATATATGACGACGGTGAGGAAATCAATTTGGTATTGGAGTATAATGACCAGTTATATTCACAGGATTATGCCAAAAAGTTCTTGCAGGCCATGAAATTCATATTGGTACAGTTCTTTGTAAATGATATGGACAAGTATAGGCTTTGTGATGTAAAGCTAAAAGAGGATTTCGGATTGCATGAATTCAGCGAAGTTGAACTTCCATTTGTCCATAAACGTTTTGAAAAGCAGGTTGGGGAAACTCCTAATGATGTTGCGCTGATTGCAGGTGATGCTACTTTAACTTACAATGAACTTAATCAGAGAGCTAACCGTATTGCCAATGCGCTTATTAAGATGGGTGTCGAGCCAAAAAGCAATGTATTGGTAATGCTTCCAAGACAAAGCAGTCTTATTTGTGCTATTATGGGTATCTTAAAAGCCGGCTGTGCTTATGTTCCTATTGATATGGAATATCCAAGGGAACGGGTGGAATACATCTACAAAAACAGTGAGGCAAACTATATCATTACGCAGGGAAGCATCGAGGATTCTCTTAATGTTAATGATTTGCTTAAGGAAAATGACATTTCAAATCCTCATGTTGATATTTCGCCGGATGATTTGGCTTATATGATTTACACTTCAGGCTCTACAGGTAATCCTAAGGGGGTAATGATCAGTCATAAAAACATTACTAATCTATTTGCCGAAAGCGATGATAACATCATCTATAATGCGTATTCCAAAATGAAAAAGACATTGGCCATTACTACAGTGTCCTTTGATACATTCCTGCTTGACTTCATGAGTTTGACATTTGGTTTGGAAGTGGTTCTTGCGGATGATGCTGAAGTTAAAAATATTGGGGATTTGACTGAACTGATTCACAGGCAAAAGCCTGATGCCCTTACATTCACAACTCCGTCAAGAATAAGGCAATACCTTGAATATGACAGGTTTGCGGAAGAATTGTCCACATTTTCATATATTGCAGTCGGTGGTGAAATATTGCCGCAGGATGTTGTATCCAAAATCTTGGATAATGCGGATACGGACATATTCAACATTTACGGACCGACAGAAACCACAGTAACCTGTAACTCAATAAACATTACCAGTCCAGACAATATTACTGTAGGAAAAGCATTGCACAACTACGTTACAGATGTTCGTGATATAGACGGCAAACTGTTACCTGATGGTATAATAGGCGAGTTATACATTGGCGGTGTTGGTGTAAGTAGAGGATACCATAATCTTGATGACAAGACCGAAGAGGTATTCGTTACCATTAACGATATTCCGTACTATAAGAGTGGAGATTATGCAATTGAGCTTCCAAATGGCGAAATCGACGTCAAGGGAAGAATCGATAATCAAATCAAATTAAGAGGTTTGAGAATTGAGATTGGGGAAATTGAAGCAAATATTGCTAAATTCCCACATATCAGGCAAAACGTTGTTGTAATCAAGGAAATCAACAACAACGAACACTTATGTGCTTATTTCACTGCAGACGAGGAAATAGACACTGATGATTTAAAAGAGTACTTGACCCAATATTTAACCCGTTATATGATTCCTACAGTATTCATGCAAATTGATGAAATGCCGATGACTCCAAATGGCAAAACGGATATAAATCAATTGCCTGAACCAAAATTAAAATTGGAGTATGTTGCACCTGAAAATGAATTGGAACAATTAATTTGCGCAGTATTTTCATCCACCTTGGGTATTGAAACTGTTGGTGCCGAAGACAATTTCTTTGAAATTGGAGGAACTTCACTTGTAGCATCCAAAATCATTTTGGAATTGCTTAAACGTGATTATACAGTAAAATATGATGATGTATTTTCCAATCAGACACCTAGACAACTTGCAAGATTCCTCTCTGGTGAACATGAGGTCAGGGATGACGACTATGACATAGCCGATGACTATGACTATTCACAAATAAACAATCTCTTAAGTGAAAATACACTTGAAAACTTCTATAACGGTGAAAAACAGGAGATTGGCAACCTATTGCTGACTGGAGTCACAGGTTATCTTGGAATTCATGTTTTATATGATTATATTAAAAATGAAAAGGGTACAGTTTATTGCATGCTGAGAAAAGGAGGATTTGATTCTTGCAAAGACCGTTTAGCTGATCTATTTGATTACTACTTCGATGGGGAATTGACAGACTTAATCGGATCTAGAATCATTTTATCTGAAGGCGACATTACTGAGCTTGATGACTTTAAAAAACTTGAAGATTATCCAATTGATACATTGATAAATTGTGCAGCTATTGTAAAACACTATACTGCTGATGACTATATCTTTAAAGTAAATGTTGATGGTGTAATCAATGGAATTAAATATGCGCAAGCAAATGATGTTAGATATGTTCAGATATCGACCACAAGTGTGCTTTCATATCCTGTTGACATGGAATCTGCCCGTGATGTTCAATTGGATGAAAGAACATTATACTACAGGCAGGACTTGAGCAATAAATATGTCAACAGTAAATTTTTAGCCGAAAGAATGTTATTGGAGGCTGCAGTTGATGGTTTGGATGTGAAAATAGTCAGGGTCGGAAACCTTATGGGCCGTTATAGGGACGGTCTGTTCCAGAAAAACTATGATACAAATGCATTTTTAGCCAATATCAAATCCATCAAGAATATTCAGGCAATATCCGCATCAATGTATAATGAAGCTGAAGAAATGAGTCCTATCGACTGCACTGCAAAGGCCATAATTGCATTGTCTAAAACTCCGCAAAAATGCAGGGTATTCAACTGTCAAAACAATAATGATTTGTTAAACAGTGATATAATCAATGTATTGAATTCATTTGGTTATGGCATCCGTGAAGTCGATGACGATGAATTTATGAGGATATGTAGGGAAAATATGGACGAAAACATACAGGGATTAATCACTTCCGACATGTCCATGGCTGATGGAGAAGATGATTGGGAAGATGAATATGAATACGATTTAAAAACAGACCAGACCGTTGAAATTCTTGAATCATTAGGCTTTGAATGGGTAAAACCGGATACCGATTATCTTACAAGGGTTATTGGTTATCTGAATGATTTGGGATTTTTCGATTAAAAATAGGCTATTTTCCAAGTAAAGAGTAATAGGAATCAGATGATTCCCTTTACCTTCTTTTTTTCATTATAATTCTTTTAATTTGTCCTTGATTTGTTCAAGTATTGCCTGATGCATTCTTTTTGTAAATTCTCCCCTGTCATTCTGATTCAGTACATCAAGGTATCCTTGTGAAACCAGATTGAATGCAAATGGGCTTGGGATTACTGTATTGATGGTTTTTATTTCCATCTCTCCCGAATCGATCATGTTTATGACTTTCAATGCGTTCTTGATGTCCATGTAGTCTTCCATGGCTTCTCTTCTGGCTTCCTTCAATATTGAAAAATTGTCATCCATGTCCTGCACATACTTAAGCAGTATTTTGCCCCTCACCTGCTGGCGGCCAACGGACTTTGATTCGCCTTTATATCTTCGCAATGTCATCAGTGACCTTCCGGCGCAATGTCTGAATCTTGATGCCAATGTTTCCGTCTTGTTAAGGGAATTTGTCAGAATCTGCTCAAAGTTTTCGGGGTTCAGTTCCCTGAATGATTCCAAACCTCCTATTGTGCCGTCCGAGCTCAGGTAAAATCCGTTGTCGGATATGGATATTGTGACATTCGTATTGTATCTTCGGGCAACCACATAGGCGACCGCACGTGACAGGGCGTCATTGACCTTTCTGCCGAACAGGGAATGGAATATCACGAATTTTCTTCCTCCAAATCCTTTGTAGTATTCTATGAGCAGGCAGCGGTTTGAAGGAATCTTTGCATACTTGTACTGTTCAACGAAGTATTCATAGATTGAATTGGCTGCAAAATCATCAACATAGAGGTAATCATAGATGAATTCCATTATCTCCTCTTTGCTTCGTCTGTACTCGAATCTGGCTTCCATGAATGACCTGAACTTCTGTATGTCCATTGCAAGGTCAAAGGATAATGGAAGCTGCTGTGAAAACCATGAAGGTATTGTCGGAGGTCCGCTTGCCGGAGTCACGTTGATGGTCATTCCCTTGCCGTAGTTGAACCGGTATGTTCGCCCTCCAAGCACGAAGGTGTCTCCCTTTTTGAGCCTTTCCATAAATGACTCCTCTATCTTTCCGACGGTTTCGCCGTCGCATTTGACAAGCACTCCTGATGAATCTGGTATTGTTCCGATGTTTGTTGAATAAAGCATTCTTGCCAGCTTTCCACGTTTTCCGAAGGTATTTTCCTTATAGTCAATCCAGATTTTGGCATAGACATACCTTTCTTCAAGCTCTTCGTATTCTCCGCCGAGATAGCTTAGGACGTCCTCGTAATCGTCTCTGGTGAGGTCCTTATAGCAGTAGCTCTTTCGTATCACGTCATATGCATAGTCGATGTCCCATGGATTTTCAATGCTCATCCCGTAGATGTGCTGCGCAAGGACGTCCAGACAGTTTGAAGGTATTGTAATCCTGTCAATCTTTCCTTCCTTGGCATTTTTAAGCAAAACTGAGCATTCCACCAAATCATCACGGTCGGTGACTATGATTCTTCCCTTGGATTTTTCATGCAGCCTGTGTCCGCTTCTTCCTATTCTCTGCAATGCTCTTGCAACGGATTTTGGGGAGTTGATCAAGACGACAAGGTCAATATATCCTATGTCAATTCCCAGTTCCAGGGATGTTGATGAGACGACTGCCTTGAGCTTGCCTTCCTTCAGCTTGTTTTCGGTTTCCAGACGAACTTCCTTTGAAAGCGAGGAGTGATGGGCCATTATATTGCTGTTATTGTAGTTCATCGGATACATTTTTTTCAGGTTGTAGACAAATCGTTCGGTTCCGCTTCGGGTATTGGTAAATATCAGTGTTGTCTTGTTTTCCTGTATCAGGTCATCCAGAAGGTCATACATTCCCAGACGGGTGTCCTCTTCATCTGCAAGGACGATGTCGCTTACAGGACACATGACCTCCATGTCAAGCTCCTTCAGGTAGTTCACATTGACTATCTTGCAGTTCCTTTCAACTCCATATTCATAGCCAACCAAAAAGCGTGCAACCTCTTCGATGGGACTTACTGTCGCTGAAAGCCCTATCCTTGTATACTGTCCGATCAGATGCTGCAGCCTTTCTAAAGACAGGCTCAAATGGACTCCCCTTTTGTTTTCGGCCAGTGAATGTATCTCGTCAATGATTACATATTTCACATGGCTCAGCTTTTCCCTGAACTTCGGAGCCACCAATAAAATTGACAGCGTTTCGGGAGTGGTAATCAGGATGTGCGGCGGCTTTTTAAGCATCTTCTGCCTTTGGTACTGTGTAGTGTCACCGGTTCTGACGGCCTTTCTGATTCCCAGGCTTCTGCCGGCTATCTTTTCCACTCCGTCAAGCGGTTCGTCTAAGTTCTTTTCGATGTCATTGTCAAGAGCCTTCAGGGGTGAAATGTAGATGCAGTAGACCTTGTCTTCCAGCTTGTCCTTTTCGGCCAGTTCTGTCAGTTCGCTGATGACCGACAGAAACGCCGTCAGGGTTTTACCGGACCCTGTCGGTGATGAGATTAGGATATTGTTCCTTTTGTGGATGTCAATGATTGATCTTTTCTGAGCGGGTGTGAAATCTTCAAATTGGGAGTCAAACCATTTTCTGACCCATGGGTGAAGGGTTTTGAAAATTTCCTTTTTGGAATAGCTCTTTTTCTGCTCTTCAATCATTTTGTCTCATCTCTTGAAAAATATTTTTGTGCATGATATGCTTGCTTGATTTTTCTTATTATATTTTTGTTATACTTTTTGTAAATATTTTTGTACAGTCAAAAAAAACATAACAAGTGTTTTTTAGCCAGTCTATTCATTAAATTTATTATTTGTTAAATTTGTTTATTTGTTTAATTTGATTTAATGAATATTACTCAAAAATTCATATAAAAATAGTTAAATAGTTTATTTTTCAAATATTTATACATAGTCTTAGGACTAAGGTGGTATAAAAATGAAAAATTATTTCGATATTAAAGACAAAGTTGCAGTTGTTACTGGAGCTTCATCAGGTCTTGGTTGGCAAATTGCTCAAGCATACGCAAGCCAAGGTGCAAAAGTAGCATTATTTGCTAGAAGAGAAGAAAGATTACAAGAAAATGTCGCTGAAATCGAAGATAAATTCGGTACTGATGTAATGTATGCAGTATGTGACGTCGGAGATTACGACAGTATCACCGCAGCTGTTGCAAAAGTTATGGATGCTTATGGAAGAATTGACATCCTCGTTAACGCAGCAGGTATGGGTAACAACAAAATGGTCACTGACCAATCCAACGAAGAATGGGAAAGACACATCCACATCGACTTAAGCGGTGTATACTACATGTGTAAAGCTGTTGGAGAAATCATGATTGAACAGGAATACGGTAAGATCATCAACATCGGTTCAATCCACTCAAGAGTTATCTTCCCTGGTGGAGGAATCAGTGCATACTCCTCAGCTAAAGGTGGAGTAATGAACCTAACCAAAAACTTAGCTGTAGAATGGGCTAAATACAACATTACCGTTAACGCTATCGGACCAGCAGTATTTGCAACTGAATTGACCCAAGACACCATTGACCTAGATGGATTCATGGACTTGATTGCAGCATACTGTCCTGCAGGCCGTTTAGGTGAACCTGGTGAATTGGACGGTATTGCAATTTACCTGGCATCTGATGCATCCTCCTACTGTACAGGTCAACTGATCTGTATCGACGGTGGTTGGACAGCTATCTAGATAAGAGATTTTTCTCTTATTTTTTTCTATTTTTTTTTAATCTGTAAAATTTTATGATTATTTGCTTTAACGTTAATGTGTGTCTGTTTTTCATGAAAAGTGAGTGAAAAGTGGTGTTGCAAATTGAAATGGAAATTCTTAGTCTTATTGGTCGCTTTATTATTTATATTTAGTTCGACATGCGTTTCTGCCGAGGATAATCACACAGAAATGATTTCAGAAACTCCGAACTACCATTCCTTCGCCGAGCTGAATCAAAGCATTACAAACAGCGGCAGCGAATTTACTTTTGAGCATGATTATAAGTATGAAGGTGGTGAAATTAACATTACCATCAATAAGCCCGGCTCATTTACCATGAACGGTAATAATCATGTTTTAGATGGAGTTAAAGAATATAACTCAATATCTTTTAATTCTACAGGTGTTGTCACTGTTAAAAACTTGACATTTCAAAATTTCAAAGACAGTGCCATAATGATTAATTCTCCTGTTATTTTTGATAATGTGAAATTCATAAACTGTTCCGGGTCAGACCTTGATGACTTCATTACAGCCAACAACAACACTCAATTCAATAACTGTATCCTGCAGAACAATGGAGCTCTTTCAAATTTCATTCATTGCTGTGATGATGCTTTCGTTTTTAAAAATACACAATTTTATCAAATTAGTGAAAGAATACTCCGACCTCTTTTAGGTTGGAGATGAATTTCACAAAAAAGACATAGAGTCATTTTTTTAATAAATATTTTTTGAATAATTACTTTTCAAATGCTCTCTCACTTTGTTTATATAATTTGTGTATTCATATATATTTTTTGTAGTGTTAAAAAATCTTTTAATGGTTTTTTTATTGGTTATTAGATGGTGTGTATTTTTATGCCTGAGGTTTTGAGTTGTAAATGTGGTATTAATCCTAATTGGGATTTGAAGATTGCTTTTTGGGATGCTTTTGGAGCTTCACGTTTTGTTAGC
>ONSJ01000053.1 GCA_900320515.1 uncultured Methanobrevibacter sp.
CTGCCTTTGAAAAGAATTCATTTCAGAATCATTCAAGAAGTATTTCAACAATATAATTAAATGCCTCTTTTGCTTCCGGAACCATTGGATATAGAGGGTATACATGGCTCATTTCCTCGCCAACGACCAATTCAGCATCAACGCCTGCATCCGTTAGTTTTTCATGAAATTCGACAACATCCGGATATATTATCTCATGGGTTCCTATGAATGTGGTAGTTTTTGGAAGATTGCTCACTTCTCCAAACAGCGGGCTTACCTTATAGTCTTTTGTATCCAGGTCTCCTGCCCAGGCCTTTCCCATTTCACGTGCACCGTCCACTCCAAGCATAGGGTCATACTCAACCTCATCATAATTCCCTGACATTGACATGTCAACCCATGGGGATATCAGAATCAGGTTCTTAGGCTCAGGCATATCATTGACGGCCAGATATTCGCAAAATGCTGCAGAAAGTCCTCCTCCTGCGGAATCTCCCATGATTATAATTGGCTTGTCCATTTCCAATAAATGACTATATAGTTTTTCAACAATTTCATAGGTTTCCTCATAGGTATGGTTTGGGGCAAGGGGATAAATAGGAGTAAATACGCTTGCATTAATCTTTTTTGCAAGCTTGTCGCAAAATGAAATGTGCGGGAGCCTGATTTCATTCACATATGCTCCTCCGTGTAGATATATGACCAAGCGTTCCGCCTCTTTGGCACCATTAAAGATTACCATTTGGCATCCGAACATGTCTTTGCTTTCAACTTTGCTTCGGTATATCCTTTTCGGCAGTTCATAAGGTTCATCCTCTTCAAGGGAACGTTGCTGTATATATTCATTGGCTTTATCGGGATAATCCATGTAATCGCGATGTTTTTTCTCCAGTATGTTTTCTACAATCTTTGACCTTTTTGACATTTTTGACACCTCTTGCATTACTGTTTTAAATTATATCTATTAATATAATAAATCTATCTGCTATCTGAATTTCTTAAGGAATATTGCTGTGACAATCGCTGTTGCAATAATTGAAATTACATTGGCGGCCATTGAAGGCAGTCTTAAACCTTCCGGGGCCTGCAGAATATATCCGAATGCGATTAAAGTACAAAAGATTGCCGGGGCTAATGCAATGATGTAGTGCTTTTTCGTCTTAATCAGATAAACGGTTGCAGAATACAGCACTATTGTAGCCACTATCAATTGGGACCAAGCAAAATATCTCCAAATCAAACTAAAATCAACGAATGTCAATCCGAATGATACTAAAAATAATGGCACTGCAATTTTAATTCTTGAAATGATTTTTTCGTGGTTAAGATGGAATTGGTCGGCAATTGTTATTCTTGCGCTTCTAAGTGCGGTGTCTCCTGATGTAATCGGACAGATAACAACTCCGATAATGGTCAGGACTAAACCTACAGGTCCAACCAATGCTGTTGCCATTTGTTTGACTGCCACTGAAGGTTCTGCACCATAAATTACCGCAAGTTGAGGTTGGCCGTGGAAAAATGCCATTGCAATGCCTGCCCAGCAAAGGGCAACTAAACCTTCAACAACCATGGATCCGAAAAATACCGGTCTTGCATCCTTTTCATTTTCCAAACATCTTGCAACAATTGGGGATTGTGACGCATGAAAACCGGAAATTGCTCCGCACGCAATGGTAACAAACATATATGGGAAAATGCTTTTCTCAGTCAGATATAGTCCCTGTGTTGTAAACTCTGGAATGGAGTATGCAGGATTCAGGATTACTCCTCCAGTCATTATCACAGCCATAATCAATAATAATGCGCCAAATACAGGATAAATTCTTCCAATAATTTTATCAACTGGAAAGATGGTTGCAATCAGGAAGTAAATGAATATTACTATTAGACAGATAAGTATAGGGATATTGGTTAAGTTGGTGATTAAGTCCGCAGCCCCCTTTGCAAAGGTTGCTGAAACAAGAATGCCGGTGAGAACCAGCAGGACTGCAAGAAATCTTTCGGTGTTTTTTCCCAAATACTTTGAAACTATATTGGGCATTGTCAATCCGTTATCTCTCATGGACATGAATCCTGAAAAGAAATCGTGAATGCATCCAATGAAGATAGTTCCTAATGTAATCCATAAAAAAGCGGCAGGACCGAATAATGCACCTTGTATGGCTCCGAAAATTGGCCCTAATCCTGCGATATTTAAAAAATTAACTAGAAAATTCTTGATTTGGGACATAGGCATATAGTCGACTCCATCCTGCAGACTATATGCGGGGGTTTGGCGGGTTTCATCGACGTCTGCCACTTTTTCAACAACTTTTCCATAAACAAAGTATGATGCAACCAATACCAAAAAGCAAATAACGAAACTAATCATTGTGGTTATTTTGTCATCAGATTTATAAAAAATTTTTCATTAGGCAATGTGTGGGCACGGCATGAGAAAAATATAATCAAATTGTCTCAACCGTATTAATTGTTCGATAATATGTATACGAACTATTTTATTTTGCTCTAGACAAACAGTTCGTATTATTTTTAGTCTATTTTTATTAATTGTTCATATTTTATTTATTTTCTTATACACTGGCTAATTTTTATTTTTTAGTTAGATTTATTAAGCAATAATTTTAGATTATATTATACCCATTGGAGGATGGCCGAATGAACATACAAAAACCAATACAAATATTTTCAAACGTTAATGATAACATTGGTGTCAATGTTGTAAAAAGTCCAGTAAAGCTAACAATTCTAGAGATGTTGAGAGACACTGAAATGGAATTTGAAGAAATCGTCAATAACACAGGCAAGTCAAAATCAACTGTATCAGTTCATTTAAAAGACCTACGGGAAAGCGGAATAATCTCTTATAGGGTTAATCCAAATGACAACAGAAAAAAGATATTCTACATAAATTCAAAATATCTCGGTTCAGTCAACATATCCGAGCCGAAAGAAATTGAGCAGACCCAGTCCGATTATATAATCAAAAACATCATTGAAAACGACGAGGAATTCTCAACATTGCTGTTCCACACTTTAAAGTCAATGCTCATACAGGAAGGAGTAAACATAGATCCAATACTTCAGGCAACCGGAAACAGCATAGGAAAGTCCATTTTTGACATATTATATGATGACGACTTGGATGTCTTCATGCAAAACATTGCTGACTATTGGCAAAGAAAGGGCCTTGGAAGGCTGACTTTCAAAGTCGGACAGATAATCAAGATTACAACATATGACTGTTTCGAATGCAAATTGCTGCCAAGAACAGGTAAACCAGCATGCTTTTTAGACAATGGAATATTGGAAGGCCTATTCTCTGAATTCTTTAACTTGCCGGTTAGCGTAATCGAAACCCAGTGCTATACAATGGGTGATGAAAAGTGTGTGTTTGAGATAGAACCTCAACACATCAAAGCATACTAATCATCGCTGAATTGAATGATGGTGGTTGTCAGGTAAGGTTTTTCGTTAGAAAATCCTTCAATTATTTTTTCATTTTCACGTGTACAATTCTGTACGGAATAGATTTCTTTAGGTCTTTTTTTATCTTCAATTGTTGATTCCAATCTGGAAGTGTTTCTTGATGCTTTCATAAGTACAATTGAATCGCTGTAATCCAGGATTTCATTCAGTCTGTCGTCAATTTTAGGTACAATGGTTAAAATATCGTTTTGCTCAACCAGTGCCTTGTTTTTTGCAGCCGCACAGGCGGTAAATGAAGTAATTCCAGGTATTGTTTCAATTTCATATTTGTCTATCAGTTTCTTTTGCACATATGAGTATGTGCTAAAAATTGAAGGGTCTCCAAGTGTTATGAATGCAACATCCCTTCCTGTATTCAGATATTGTGAAATAAGTTCAGAAGCGCTGGTCCATATCTTTTCAAGCTCTTTTTTGTTTTCAATCATTGGAAAGATAGGCTCTACTATCATCAATCTTTTATAATCTTTTCTCTCTTCAAGTATCGGTCTAACTATGGATAATGCAATACTTTCTTTTTCTTTTGATGATTTTGGTGAAAATACTACCGGAACAGATTTTAAAACTTTAGCAGCCTTTAAGGTTACCAATTCAGTATCTCCGGGTCCCACACCAATTCCAATCAGTTTTCCTTTTTTAGCCATATAATCACTTTAACATTTTAAATACAATTTTGCAAAATACTTGTCTACTACTTATTTATAGTACTACTTTACTAATATATTTTTGATGTCAAATTCTATGTTTTGTCCAAATTGTGGAATGTTAAAAAGTAATTGTGTTTGTGGAAAATACGATAGAGAGAAACCTAAGGGTCCAACTAACTTGTTTAGTTTTTCCAAGCCTAAAAAATCATCCGTTTTGGATGATGAGATTCCTGAGGTATATTCGGTTGATGACTATCAGCAGGATGAGGGAACTGCAGCATACCTGAAGGAAATCTATCCTCACATTGATGATGAGATAATAGTCAATTTTCCGTTTGAACAGCCACGGCTTGGGCAACTGGAGATCATACAAGATATTAACGATGCAATTAAAAAAGGGTATAAATACATCATTTTGGAGGCAGGAACAGGAACCGGAAAATCTGCAATTGCCACAACCCTTGCCAAAATGTATGAATCCGCTTATATATTGACAATGACCAAGCAGCTCCAGTCCCAATATTCAAATGAATTCTCTTTCCCTCTGGTTAAGGGAAGAGGAAATTTCGCATGTTTGCACGGCAATCTGGAGACAACATGTGACATGGGGGACTGCAAGACAGCTCCAACATCCAGCAAGTTTTTTTGCCCTTACGGAGTTGCCAAAAACCCTACATTGGATGCGGAACTCGCTTTTGAGGATTCATTCGGTGGAACCGTATTTTACCAGTCAGACGCTCATTGCCATTACTGGAACCAAAAGGCCAATGCAATAAACTCGCCGATAACACTGATGAATTATGACTATGCAATTGTTGAGCTCAATTATGTAAAGCATTTCGGAACCCGCGCACTGCTTATTTTGGACGAGGCCCACAACATCGAGAACAAGCTGATGTCTACAATGGAGCTTACACTGTATAACAGGTCTCTTGAAAAGGACATTAACAAGATAATGTCCGAATCACTTTTGAAAGACGGTGAAATTGAAGATTGGATAATGGAAATTGATGCAATTAGGGAATCTTACGAAGAAATCGAATTGAAGGATTTGAGTAAAAACAAGGCAGATAGAATAAAATCAACAATAGCCCGCCTCAAGACTCTTAAGAATAATCTTGAAAAGGAACCTAAAAACTGGGTCATCGACACTGATGAAACCAGCGTCTGCTTCAAGCCGTTGAGGGTTCATCAGTATGCAAAAAGCAATCTGCTGAAATATGGTGATGTTGTCATTTTCATGAGCGCAACAATTCTGTCCCATAAGATGTTTTCCAAATGGCTGGGCCTCAATCCCAATGAGGTCTATCATATAAAGGTTGACAGTCCGTTTACAAAGGAAAAAAGACCAATCATTCTTAACCTGGCCGGAAAAATGTCTGCAAACAGAATTAAGAATACTGCTCCGAAGACAATTCCGATATTGCAGGAAATTCTAAAAAAGCATGAAGGCGACAAGGGTCTGATTCATACCCACAGCTACAAGTGCCAGCAGTACATTACCAACAACCTTTACAATTCAAGGCTTGTCTCCCATACTTCACAAAACAGGGAGCAGGTATTGAGCTTCTTTGAAAAGGATGACAATCCGTTGGTTTTGGTGTCCCCATCAATGAGTGAAGGTGTGGATTTGCCTTATGACAAGTGCAGATTCCAGGTCATCTATAAAATACCATTCCCTTACCTTGGTGACAAGCAGGTAAACATGCGAATGAAAAGGGATAAGAAATGGTATGCCTATAAGACAGTCATGACATTGATGCAGGCTTATGGGCGTGGAATGAGGGCAGAAGACGATTCATGCTACACATATATCATCGACAGCGACATCAACATGCTTTTTAAAAGTCCGATGTATAGATCACTGATTCCTGACTTTTTCAAGGAAGCTGTTGTTCGCGTTAAAAAATAAGCGGACCTGGAGGGATTTGAACCCTCGATCTTGGGATCCGAAGTCCCACGTCATTCCTAACTAGACCACAGGCCCCGTATTATAAATATTCTTTTATTATTCTTTTCTTTCTTTTGAATTGTCTGAGATTATCGGCATGTCTTCGATTTCTTCAACTTCAGCGAAAATATCGTCAATTGATTCGCTTTCAAGTTTGGCATGCTCGTATTCCATCTCTTCAATTTCTTCTTCACTCAAGGATTTCTCTTTTGCAGGAGGCAAATCTTCGATGGTGTCCTTGAATTGCACTTTTTTATTAGAAACAGTAGGTTTTTTAAGTGAAGTCTTTAAATCATTCACGTCAAATTCACCTATTTTGTAGGATTCCTTATCTAAAGGAATTTCACTTTTTGGTATTGGTTTTTGTGACGGTTCTTCCGGTTTGGTGTTGGCATTATCCTTTTTTTCTTTTACATCTCTATCAATAGTATTTATACTGCTTGTAATCTTTTCAAATGGATTTTTAATATTAAATAATTTGTATACTCCATAAATAAGTAAAAATACTCCTATTACTAGGAAAATAACAAACATAAAACTGCTTTCACCAGCAACAACATTGTCTATAACTCTATCACTGCGTGATTCGAAAATGAATATTGCTATGATAATCAATACGAATCCTATGATGGAACTGACGATGGCTAGAACAGGTCTGCCTTTGATTTTTGCATTAATAACGTTATCGAAGTTTTCGCTGATGTCTCCAACCAGGTCTCCTTCCATATTGGTATATTCATCTTTTTTAACATCTTCGCTTTTTGGTGCTTTGATAATGAAGTCCTCATCAATTGGGGTTTCTTCTAAATTAAGGGCATCATTGTATTCGTCACCCGGATGATAAATGAATTCATCATCGATTTCTGATTCTTCCAAATCTGCGTTGGGTCCATTAAGATAATCGATTAACTCACTGTCCTCTTCCATTTCATCATATGATTCAGTAGTGACATTGTCAATCATATCTTTAAGATTGGAAATTCGATGCTCTTTTTCTTTAGAATCTTTCATAAAAAACCCTCTTAGTCATAAGCTCTCCATGTATGCTTACATTTTGTACATGTGAAAATACGGGTAGGAGCTTCATCTGCACTACGAGTTTGTAACATTTTATAAGTAGCTTTATCGTGTCCGCATTCAGGACAGGTTTCATTGGTAACTGGGCCAACGTCCACATCTTCTCCAAGCATTTTAACAGTTTCTTCAGCTTTAACATCTTCTGAAACTTTGTAATCTTTAGTATTGTCTAACTCGTTTGAGTATCCGCATTTGTTGCATTTTAAAATGCCGTTGTTTGGAAGCATCATGGCCCCACATTCTGGACAAAATTCCATTCAATCTCCTCAATTAAATTATATGTAAATAATATTTTTCTTAATCTATTTAAATATAACCTAAAAAAACCTATTTTTTGGCTTTTTTCAAACAATCATCAATTATTTGGCTGTGGTCAAAGGCAATGTCAATATCGTCGATTTCATCATGTGAAAAAATGCCGATTTCTTTTGCATCGCTATCTGCTTTTCTAGTGCTTAAATCGCCTTTTGCAGTGTATGCAACAGTAACTGTGTGACCCCTTGGGTCCCTATCCGGTTTGGAATAAACATTGACCAAATCAATCAGTTCGACATCAATGCTGGTTTCCTCTTTTGCTTCACGCATTGCTGCACTTTCTACACTTTCGCCATACTCAACAAATCCTCCAGGCAGTGCCCAACAGTCCTTATACGGTTCATTCAATCTTTTGATTAAAATAAAATTGAAATCATCATCAAAAATAAAGATATCGGCGGTCAGGGAAGGAATTTTATATTTTGACATTTAACCACATTAAAAATAAAAGTTTTGAAGCTATAAAGCTTCATCAATAAGTTGTTTAAAATCAGAACTTTCTTTTTGTAATTCTTCTGCTGCTTTTTTCAATACGCTTCTAGGTCTTTTTCCTCTTTTGGTTTTAATGGTCATTTGTGGTTTTCCAGTAAGAGGGTGATCGATATTGTAAACAGCATATTCAACATCTGGATCTTGCATTAGGACATGTCTTAAAGCATTAAAAACTCCGTGACTTTCATCCTCAACTTCAAAAGTGAGTTCTAAAGTTTTATCATCAATAATTTTAAAATTTTCCATTTTATCAACCTTAATTAATCATTAACATAGTTTTTAGAGACTTTACGTCTTTCTTTTTTATTACAAGTATTGCACTGAAGCTCATTATCTTTTTGTGTGGTGTGCATGAAATCTCTACAGCGGGTACACATTGCCTTTAGGACTCCACAATCTTCGTCAACTGTTCCTAAATCAACATTGTCTCCAGTTATTTTAACGACTTTTGCCTGAACGATGTCTCCAATTCTAAAAGCATCAGACAATTTTTCCAAATAATCCTTTTTAGCTTGTGAGATGTGAATCGCTCCCATATAAGGTAGGGCCAATGGTCTGCCATTGTCTTTCATACATTCGATTTTTACATTTGCTCTTTGAGGTTTAATATCAGTTATTTGACCATAAACGGTATCTCCCACTTTCAAAAGAGCCGGTTTTGCATCTGACACAACAGAAATAACCTTCATTTTTTGATTAATTTTAACATTTCCAAGTACTGCTGATTTAATGTCGCCATTATCGTCATAAGTACCGTCCCCTGGCAGATATTGTTCGATTATTCCTAACTTATCTCCAGGCATTACAATTTTTTCATCTTCTATACTCATATTAAAATCACCAAAAATATAAAAATTTCTTTAATATAATAATTTTATTGATGTTTATATTTAAAAGTATTCATATGTGGAGTTTAGACTCTTTCAAAAACTTTGTTGATTTAAAATTTTTTGATGAAAATTAGTTGTGAATTTTTAATTTTATCTAAAAATAGTTAAATTTAATAAATAGGTGG
>ONSJ01000007.1 GCA_900320515.1 uncultured Methanobrevibacter sp.
ATATGTTTTCCAACACTTAAAAAAACTACCAATTTTAGATGAATCAAAACCACAGTTCATCATACCATCATAATGGAGACCCTCCGTTAAGACAACTCATCATACATGGGTCCTTCTCCGTACTGTGACATGTCCTCCATTGCGTTTTCAAAGCTTAACCCAACCTGAAGCATGCTTGACAATTGCCTTAAAAAGTCAGGTGCTGTCTTTTCAATTTCCTGCGCTCGTCTTTCCTGCTGGACAATGACATATGTGAAAAGCCCAGGAATTACAAATAACGGCAAGATCAACATTGAAATTGGCAGATTGAAAATTGTCAATGTTAATGCCAAAGCAATTTCACAGCCCAATATGAAAATTATAAGCATTGCTAAAACTTTACTTGCATCTGTAAAAATGGCTCCACTCAGTAAAAATTCCTGCAATTTGGACAATTGCTTTTCAGGTATAATATTGTCTATAAATAATGCTAAATCATTTATTATTTTAAATTTCATGAAATAATATTAGATATTAAAGCATATAAAGTGTTGGTTGCTTTTAAAATAAATTTTACATGGTGAAAACAATATTAATGTCAATTAAAAAAATGGATCAATTCAATTTGGGAAAAAAGAAAAATGTAAATAGAGATGATGAATCCCCATTTTATAATGGTTAATTTTTTGGTTACAACGTCTTTTCCGTAGGTTACTGTGTATTTATATTTTTTGCCAACTTTGAGTTTTTTGAGCATGGATTTTTTGACTTTCCAGGTTGCAACTCCTTTCTTGTTGGTTTTTACTTTGTAAGTTTTCTTGTTGAATTTGATCTTGAGCTTTTTGGCTTTGAGGTATTTGCCGTTGACTTTCATCAAGGAAACTTTTACTTTAGTAACCTTTTTGGATTTTTTGACCTTTTTGTTTTTGGCATTGATGATGTTTTTGACTGTAACCCTGTTGGATACTTTAACTCCTTTGTATTCGGCTGTTATAATGTATGCATTAGGCTTGACATTGGTGTTAATGTTTAATGTTGCGTATCCTTTGCTGTCTGTTTTTACCTTGTAGGTTTTCCCTTAACTTTCAGGGTAACTTTCACTTTTTTGATAGCTTGTTTACCTGATTTTAAAGTTATGGCGTATTTTTTAGTCTTTTTTGCTTGCTCCATCACGGATTCCCAAAACTTCATCATTCTCATCTAATGCAAATCAATATTTGTTTCAATTTGTTGAGCTATAGAAAATATATGTGACAAACTTAAAAAAAATAGGTGCATAATTAAAAAAATGTTTGAAAAAAAATAGATTAAAATGATAGATATCAGTGATATCCCAAATATCTGAGAATCACATAAAGAACCAATATTACCGCCAGTATGATAAGGGAAGTTCTAGCTGAAAAGAATCTGGTTTTTCTAAACTCCTCATCCTTGACTTCGCCCTTTTTAATTATCCTTTCCTTTTCAAAGGAGCATTTCTGATAGATTGCTTCAAGGTCCTTCGGAAGCCTTCCGTGTTCATTCAACATGTTGATTGTTTTGTTCAAATGTTTAACCGCTTCAGATTCATTCCCCATCTTTACGCAGCAGAATGCAGCCTTATAATTGAAATTGGTTACAAGTTCCAAATCATCCTCGACCTTGCTTTCATAGCCGATGCAGTACTTGTAGTTTTTCAGGGCCTCCTTATACTGGCCGAGCTCATATAAGGCGTCGCCTTTTGCATTGAAACCTATTATGGTATCCTCATTTTGAAGGGACTTGTTGAGATAGGTTAACGCCTCATCGTTTTTGCCTGCTTTTTGAAGCATTTGCCCCTTATACAGGTCAGAGTCATTGTCACTACCGTATTTCTTTTCATATTGATTCAAATGATCCAATGCATCATCATATCTTTTGGCCTTAATCAGCAATCTGATTTTATTCATCAGGACTTCCTTTTTACTGATGCGGGGCTTTTCAATAGGTGAAAATGAATCATATTTCTCAAGAGCCTTATCCATATACTCCAATGATTCCTCAACGTTTCCCTTGTTAAATCTGGATAATGCCTTATCACATATAACATTTATGGACCTGGGCCGTTTCTGCAGGTACTCATCAAAATATCTTTCACCGTAATCCCCGTTGTCATGCGATTCATCATAATACTGATAATATATTCCCTTCTCTTCAAGCGCAGGCAGATAACCGTCATCAATCAATAAATCCAAAATAGCAAGATAATCATCAACTTCATCCTTTCCATGCCTTTTCCTGGCCAATTTAAGAGCTTCTTCATAATTATTGTCAGAAATATATTGTTTTGCTGCTTCAATAGACTTGCTCATCATATCTTCCCTAAAAAATTAAAATTATTTTGCTTTTATATAATATCTATTCAGTTTTAATATAAATATTTTTAGTCATACCTAAACTTTAAATACTATAAAAACCAATTGATATATATGTTTAGGTTAACCTAAATCTTTTTTTTGGGTATTGAGAACTTAAACTAAAGAATTTTTTTAGTCAGGGATAATGCTTTAAATGGGCATTATTCCCTAAAAGTTAATAAAAACGGGAGAATGGTTAATGACAGAACTAATTGTAGGATTAGCCGGTAACCCTAACGTAGGGAAAACCACTGTCTTCAATCAATTAACCGGTATGCGACAACATGTCGGTAACTGGCCTGGAAAAACTGTTGAAAGGGCAGAAGGCCACTTCGCACACGGAAGCTACGACTATGATGTTATCGATTTACCGGGTAATTATGCATTGAGTGCTCATTCCATGGAGGAAATCGTATCAAGGGATTTCATTGTGGATGACGACTCTGATGTTATTATTAATGTAGTGGATGCCGCTAATCTGGAACGTAATTTATATTTAACTGTGCAAATGATGGAATTGGGTGCCAACATGGTAATGGCACTTAACATGAACGATTTTGCAAAGAAAAAGGATCACATTATTGACATTGACTTGATGAGCGAACTTTTAGGTTTTCCGGTAGTTGAAATCAATGCTAAAACCGGTGACGGATTCGAAAAGCTATTGTCAACTGTTGAAAAGCAATCCAAAAACCCAATCGATACAAGCAAAAAATTATCATACGGAAATGATATCAAAGGACATTTGTCAGAAATTCAAGAAGTCATCGAACAAGACAAAAGCTTAATGGATGTCCCTTCAGTTTGGACCGCAGTCAAGTTACTTGAAAGAGACACAATAGTTATAGACAAGGTTCAGCAATCCAGCTACGGATCAAAAATATTGGTTGAAGTCGATAAGGTAAGCAAACATTTACATGATGTTTATAAAGAAGGTCCCGAAGAGGTTATTGCAAATGCAAGATATGCATTCATCGATGGTTTAGTTGCCGAAGCGGTTAAAAAGCCATCAGTTGAAAAGGAAAGCACAACAGATAGAATCGATAAGATTGTAACCAACAGGCTATTGGCCCCATTCATATTCCTTTTCATAATGTGGGTGATGTTCCAATTGACATTCACAATCGGAGCTCCTTTCCAGGACATGATTGACCAGGCATTCGGATCAATAGCGGAATTTGTTGCAGGATACATTGCAAATGAATACCTAGCATCATTCATCTGTGACGGAATCATCGGTGGAGTAGGTGGTGTTTTAACTTTCCTGCCTATCATTATTCTGATGTTTTTATTCCTAAGCATATTGGAAGACTGCGGATATCTTGCAAGGGCAGCATTTACCTTAGACAAACTGATGCACAAAATTGTTGGACTTCACGGTAAGGCTTTCATTCCTATGATTTTAGGATTCGGTTGTGGTGTACCTGCAATCATGGCAACAAGAACCATGGAAAACGAAGGGGACCGTATGCTTGCAATGATGCTCGTTCCGTTCATGTCCTGTACTGCAAGACTGCCGATTTATGCTATTTTTATTGCAGCATTCTTTTCCAACAACGAAGGAACAATGTTGCTTGCAATCTATGTATTAGGTATTGTTGTAGCACTTATTGTTGCAGCCATCCTTAAAAGAACAATGTTTAAGGGATTATCCACACCATTCGTAATGGAACTGCCAACCTATAAAGTACCATCCGTAAAAGGTGTTCTATTGCACACCTGGGAAAAAGTAAAAGGATTTTTAAGAAAAGCAGGTACAATTATTCTTGCCTGTTCAATTGTATTATGGGTTTTAAGCACATTCCCATTAGGTGTCGAATACGGATCTGCCGAAAGTGTATTAGGTATGATCGGTTCAGCTATCGCACCAATCTTTGCTCCATTAGGATTTGGAACCTGGCAAGCTGCTGTAGCAATCATTGCAGGATTAGCCGCTAAAGAGGTAGTAGTGTCAACATTCGGTACATTAGCCGGATTGGAAGAGGACGATGAAGAAGGAATTACCAATTTGGTGCATGACACATTCACACCATTGTCCGCATTTTCATTCATGGCATTCACATTGCTCTACACCCCTTGTTTTGCAGCAATCGGTGCAATCAAACAGGAAACCAACAGTTACAAATGGGCACTTACAATGTGTGGTATCACACTGGTAACCGCATACATCGTTTCATTCCTGATTTACAATGTTGGTTTACTTGCAGGATACGGATAGTGAATTAAAAGCGTTGAAGATTAAAAATGACGATTAGAATTTCTAATTGTCATACTTAAATTTTTTTAAAAAGGTGATTAAAAATGACAAGAACTTTAAAGGAAGTAAAACCTGGCGAAACAGTTAAACTGGTAAAATACCATGATACTGGAGACATAGGTTTAAGAAGACACTTGTTAGGTATGGGTTTTGTTAAAGGTGCAGAAATTACTGTTAAGAAGGTTGCAACTTTAGGAGATCCTATTGAAATGAGTGTAAAAGGATATGATGTTTGCCTTAGAAAGGAAGAGGCCGAAAACATCGAAGTGGAATAAATTATTTTATTGAGTGTTTATTATGAAATGCCGTATGTGTGGCTTTGAATTTGATGAAACAAAACTGGAAAACCGTGGCTGTTGCGGCTGTGGAAAACACAGCAACTGCAGTCAGGTACATTGCCCAAATTGTGGATTTGGCAATCATCCGGAACTTGAAGAAGAATTTGAATTTATAAACAAACTCAAAAACAGACTTAAAATTGGAAAAAAGGATACGAATTATTTATAAAGAGAGGTTATAAAAATGAGACATGAGGAATTTTTAAGCAAATGTTACGAACATAAACATGCATTGATTTTCGCAGCAGGAATCGCAACTGCAATCATTGGTAAAAAAGCATTGGAATCCAAGACCGTAAAAAATGCTGCAACCAGAGGAATGGCTACAGTAATGTCCGCTAAAAGGGATGCCGAAGAATGCTTCCAGGACATGAAAGAAAACGCAGAAGACATTGTAGTTGATGCACACCAAGAAGACAAAAAAGAAATTTACGTAGAATCAAAAGAATAAACTTATTTTTTCAAGGTATAAAAAGATGAAATATCAAGTAATGTATGATAACGGCTCCCGTCTGAGAGTTCGTTCAGGCCAATGGGCTTTCACCAAAAGGGAAGGCTATGGCCTTGCTTCATTACTTTTAAATCAAAGCTTTGTCCAAGAGGTATTCACTTCCCACAGAAACGGAAGCATTTTAATATACTACGATGGAGACATCGAAAGCAAACAAAAGATTTTCAATATCCTGGACAGCATTACATTAGATGACCTGTTTGAAGCAGAGCCGACCCAAGCTCAAAGCTCAAGGGAAATCACAGACGATTTCTATTTAAAACTATCCAAAATGATTGTTCATAGATTCATTTATAGGATATTTTTACCGATACCAATAAGAAATGCATTAACAATCTATAATGCATTAGAATACATTTGGGAAGGTTTAGACAGCTTAACCGACTTCAGAATTGATGTTGCACTTCTAGACGGTGCGGCAGTAACAGGGGCACTGCTTCAAAAGCAATATAAACCTGCAAGCTCAATGATGTTCTTATTGTCCATCTCCGGCGCACTCGAGGACTACACATTGCAGAAAGCCAAAAGCACACTTATAGACAGTTTGGCCTTAAACATCGATACTGTATGGGTAGTAGGAGAAGACGGTGAAGAAAAGCAATGCGCTGCAGTTGATATTGACAAGGGAGATAAGATCAAAGTCCATATGGGCGATGTGATACCAGTTGATGGAAAAGTAATTGAAGGAGAAGGAATGGTTAATGAAGCTTCAATGACTGGAGAACCATTAGCCGTTCATAAAAGACCTGGAAAAACAGTTCATGCAGGAACCGTTATAGAAGAAGGAAATCTCATTGTTGAAGTTTATTCAATGAATAAAGAGACAAGACTAAACAAGATTATTGATTTGATTGAGAACTCTGAAGAGCTTAAAGCGGATACACAAAGCAAGGCCGAAAAGCTCGCCGATTCAATCGTGCCGTACAGCTTCCTTGCAACCGCCTTAACATATCTGATTACAGGAAATGCAACAAAGGCATTATCCGTATTGATGGTTGATTTTTCATGCGCCATAAAGCTTACAACACCATTATCAATCATATCTGCAATGCGTGAAGCATCAGACAACAGAATGATGATAAAAGGTGGAAAGTTCCTCGAAAACTATGCAAATGCAGACACAATCATATTCGACAAGACCGGAACACTGACAAATGCAACACCTAAAGTTGTTGATGTTGTTCCTATGTCCAAACGATATGGGCGTGACGACATCCTAAGGATGGCCGCCTGCATCGAAGAGCACTTCGCTCACAGTATTGCCGCAGCCATCGTGAAGCAGGCTGAAGAGGAAGGTCTGAAGCATGAAGAGGACCACAGTGAAGTGCAATACATTGTGGCACACGGAATTGCAACCGAATATGATGGAAAACGCGCAGTTATCGGATCCAAACACTTTTTATTTGATGATGAAAAAGTAAAAGTGACAAAGACCCAGGAGAAAAAGATAGCCAAAGAATCCGCAGAGCATTCCGTGGTTTATCTGGCTATCGATGGAAAACTTGAGGGACTTATTTGCATTGACGATCCTGTGCGAAGCGAAGCTAAATATGTCATTGAAGAGCTCAAGGATTTAGGTATTGAGAATGTCATAATGCTTACCGGAGACAGTGAAAGCGGTGCAAAAGCCAGCGCCAAAGCATTGGGCATTACCGATTATAAGTCACAAGTTCTTCCAGAGGACAAATCAAGAATCGTTGAAGAACTCAAACAAGAAGGAAAAACCGTCATAATGGTTGGAGACGGCATTAATGATTCACCGGCACTTGCAGCTGCAGATGTATCCGTTTCAATGAAACATTCATCTGATATTGCCCGAGAGGTTGCCGACATATCATTGCTGTCTGATGATTTGTACGACCTCGTGACACTTAGAAAATTAAGTGTTGGAATGTTGGATAAAATCAACGACAATTACCGCAATATTGTCGCAGTGAACGGCAGTCTACTTGTTTTAGGTGTTTTAGGAGTGATTCCTCCATCAACCTCATCAATGATACATAACCTATCTACGATGTTGTTTGGAGTGATGAGCACCAAATCCGTTTTAAAAGATGAAGACTATTCAAAAGGTATGGAAGTAGAAGCCATTGAAGTGGCCGATATTTCTTAATCTTTTTCTTTTTTTTAACTACACTCATCAAATTGAACATATTAAAATAGAACCATTTAGATTAATTTTTAGGAAGGCACTGTTAATGAGCGCAATAATTGAATTCAAAAATGTTGACAAGATTTATAAATCCGGAGAACACATCTTAAAAGCTATGGATAATGTCAATTTTACAATCGATGAAGGAGAATTCGTTGTAATCTTAGGACCATCAGGTGCAGGCAAATCAACGCTTTTAAACCTCCTGGGAGGTCTTGATATGCTAACTTCCGGAGAAATCATTGTAAATGACAATCATATAGAAAAATTTTCAGACAATCAGCTTACAGACTATCGGGCAAAAAACGTAGGATTCATTTTCCAGTTCTATAACCTGATTCCGAACCTTACAGCACTTGAAAACGTTGAGCTGATGAAAGACATCGTGGATGCAGACATAAACGGACTGGAAGTTCTGGACTCAGTTGGGCTTAAAGACCATGCCAATCAATTTCCCGCACAGTTATCGGGAGGAGAACAGCAAAGAGTATCAATTGCAAGAGCAGTGGCTAAACAGCCAACAATGCTTTTGTGTGATGAACCAACAGGTGCTCTTGACTCAAAAACAGGCGTTTTAATTCTTAACTTGCTTCAGGAAATGAGCAACAACAAAGGAACTACCGTAGTCATCGTGACACACAATGCAATATTGGCCCATGCAGCCGATAAGGTAATCAGAATTAAAAACGGACAAATCGAAAGCATAACCGTTAATGAAAATCCGAAAAAGATTACAGATTTGGAATGGTGAGCCCATGCTTAAAAAAAAGATGATAAGAGACATCCGAAAGCACAAAACCCAATTCCTGTCAATTTTTTTGATGGCATTTCTAGGCGTTTTTGTCTTTGCCGGCGTCGGCGGAGAATCTGTTGGCCTTGAAGTCAATGTCGATAAGTTTTACGACGACACTAACCTGGCTGACGGTTGGATCTATTCAAATTTTATCAATGACTTATTTTTGGACCAGATATATTGTCTGGGTGCAACCGACCAGATGGAAAGGCAGCTGGTCGTGGATTCCGTTGCGGATTTTTCAAATGACCCCGAAATTACGCTGCATTTTGTAGAGAACAATACAATATCCAAATTTTATTTGATTGACGGTGAACCTCTAGACATCAATGACAAAAACGGAGTATGGCTAGACAAAAGCTTTGCAGATGCAAAGGGCCTGAAAGTGGGCGACAGCATCACATTTGAATTTGAAGACTATAAAATCAAAAAGGAAATCAAAGGAACAGGATATTCCCCCGAATACGTTTACCATGCATCACAGTCATCCGTAATCCCCGACTTTTCAAAAATAGGTTTTGCATATATGTCACATAAGGCATTTCCAAATGATACAGTCCCATACAATGTATTGAACGTTAAATTCGACGGAACTGCAGAAAATTATGACAAACTGCTGGACTATCATATGGACGGATATTATAGCTCATTTGTTGAAAGATCAGAACACACAAGCGTGTCCCAATTTTCAGAAGAGATTGACCAGCACCAGATGATGGCGGGAATTTTCCCGGTAGTCTTCATATTGATTGCAATGCTGATTCTTCTGACAACAATGACAAGGATCATAACACACCAGAGAACTCAGATCGGTATTTTAAAGGCATGCGGATTTAAAGACAAGACAATAATGAGGCATTATATCTCATACGGTTTCTGGCTGGTTTTAATCGGTTCTCTTCTTGGACTGATTATAGGGCCTATGACATTGCCGAAGCTATTCTACCCATCGATGAGCTCCACTTACATCCTGCCGTCATGGGAACCTGCATGGAGCATTGATTTTGTCTTTATTGCTCTTGCAATGATTATAATGTCAGTTCTAGTTTCATATTATGCAGTTAAAAGCATCTTCAATGAAAATCCCGCAGATACAATAAGGCCAAAGGCTCCGAAGGTATCCTCATCAGGAATGATTGAAAGATTAGGGTTTTTCAAGCACCTGTCATTCAATAGCCGCTGGAATTATCGTGATGCAAAAAGAAACAAATTCAGGGCATTGATGACCATAATCGGAGTTATAGGCTGCACTGCACTACTGGTGTCCGCATTCGGAATGTATGATGGAATGAACGACTTGAAGGAATGGGAATTCAACCAGATAAACCATTATGATTCAAAATTGGTTATTGATGATGAAGCAAGCATTTCAGAAGTTGATGATGTGGCAGACGAGGTCAACGGCGATAAGATCATGGAATCCGCCATAGAAATCGAATCGGATACATGCAAGAAGCCAGGTTCGCTTTTGGTCTTGAATCATACAGATCTTGTCACCCCAACAGACTATGACTGGAACAGGATTAAAATTGAAGATGACGAGGTTTCAGTTTCACAAAAAATGGCTGACATGTTAGACATCGGCATTGGAGATACTGTCAAATGGCACATTATGGGCTCAGACAAATGGATCAAAACAAAAATTGACAAGATTCATTCAGACCCGACTTCACAGGGATTCATAATGTCTGCTGACAAATTAGAGGACTTGGATTTGAACTACACTCCAACAAGCGTCGTGACAGAAGAACATGTCACCAAGAATTACGCTGCCATAAAAACCACAAACTCACTTAAGGACATGACCTCAAGTTGGGACGAGCTTACAGAAGCCATGTGGCTTTTGATATACATCCTAATATTTTTCGCATCACTTCTGGCCGTTGTGGTGCTGTACAATCTGGGACTGCTGTCATTTACAGAAATCGAACGTGAAATAGCTACCCTTAAGGTTTTGGGCTTTAAAACAAAGGCGCTTAGAAAACTGCTTTTAACACAGAACCTATGGTTTACGACTATCGGATATCTATTGGGCATTCCGGTCGGTTATTACATATTGAAGGTAATGTGGGAGTCATCAGGAGACTCATTTTATATTCTCCCTTCAATATCCCTCATGAATTTAGTCATAACTGCCGCAATAACATTTTCATTATCAATACTTGTAAACCTGATGTTTTCACGCAAGATTAAAAAGTTGGATATGGTGGAATCACTTAAGAGTGCTGAATAGTTAAACTATTCACACACTTAACAGTGATGAAATGCAAACCCTCACCATCGTCAAATATTTTTTTACCTAAAAACTTATAATATTCATTTCTCAAATATTAATTATTTAATATTAGCAGGTTGCCTATGAGATATATTAACAAAAATGATGTGTTAATCATAGCCAGAAATTCCGGCAAATTGATGATTGGAATTGGACTTTTGTGTTTAGTTCCAATTATTGTCGATTTACTCTTTTTAGAATTTAATATAATAGGTTATCTCATACCGGGATTAATATCAATTGGCCTTGGATTAATCTGCTTAAAAGTCCTGGACAAATATAAAGTCAATAAAATGCGCCTAAAGCATGGAATGATAATATCCGCACTGTCATGGCTGTGGGCAAGCCTTATCTGTGGCCTGGCATTATACCTCATAACAGGCATAAGTCCGGTAGACAGCGTTTTTGAAAGCATGTCCGCTTTGACTGGAAGTGGAATTACCATATATAGTGATGTGGAAGCCCTGCCATACGGAATATTATTTTTTAGAGCATTTCAACAATGGATTGGTGGTTTGGGAATCATTGTTTTGATACTTGCCTTTCTGGCCCAACCTGGAACCTCATCATTTAAATTATATAATTCAGAAGCCCGTGAAGACCAGATTAAACCTTCCACTACAGCAACACTCAAAGAAACCCTTAAAATATATGTATTTTATACCTGTCTGGGGATTGCATTGTATACCCTTGCGGGGATGCCCTTTTTTGATTCCATCTGCAATACCTTCTGCATTATCTCAACAGGCGGAATGAGCGTGAAAAATGCGAATATAGGATACTATAATGATTATATTATTTATTTCATTACCATGCTTTTAATGATACTGGGTGCGACAAGCTTTTTAGTTCATTCACAAATTATCAAAACCAAAGGAAAATCATTGATTGGAGATTTGCAGTTTAAAGTGATGCTTTCGCTAATAGCCATATCAACCCTGCTAATCTATTTCACATCCACAATCATTCCAATGGATATGCTGTTTACAGTGGTTTCCTCAATTACGACAACAGGAGCAAGCATTCCTAATTCAACAGTAATGGCGGCATGGCCACCATTCGTATTATTTATCATAATGACATTGATGCTTATCGGAGGTTCTACCGGATCTACCGTAGGTGCAATCAAGTTAATGCGAGTCATTACATTTTCAAAGGGAATATATAAGAATCTGCGTGAAATAATTTCTCCTCAAGGAGCCGTCATCCCCGTGGACCGCAAGGATAAAAAATTCACCGAAAAACTGGTTGAACAAAGCGGAAACTATATAACCCTTTATTTCCTGTGCATTCTGATTTCATGGTCGCTGTTATGCTTATATGGTCATGATCCATTCAATTCACTGTTTTTCACATTTTCCATGCAGGGAAATATAGGTCTGGAAATCGGACAGCTGTCCCAAACAATAGAGTGGCCATTGAAAATTGTCGGCATGCTGAATATGTGGACCGGAAGATTGGAAATTTATCCTGTGCTAATCACATTCAGGGCAATCTTTGAAGTATTCAAGAAATAATTCAACCTTTTCCGGCTTAAGGAAGCGTAATGAAGTCAAAAATCTTTCTACTGCAAGTAATCGCTCACATTCAAAAAACTTTATATGTTTACAATTACATAGGATTAAAAAGTGAAATATACAAAATCACTACAAAAATTATTGAGGAATTAAAATGAAAATGCATAAAATTTGTCCAAGATGCGGTTCCAGAAATGTTGATTGGATCATTCCACAAAACTGGTCACAATGCGTTTGCAGAGACTGTGACTATACCGGTCCGATAATTGAAGGAAACGATGAACTGGCTGAAGAGATTCATGAATCATATATAGAATCTTTAAATGAAACTGATGAATAAAAAAAAGGAATGGTTGAAATGTTGGGCTTAAGCAACAATCCAGAAAACCGAAATATAAAAAATATCCCCAGTGAAGATTCATATCCTATGATTTCAATATTATTTACAAAAAACAATGCGATAGGCGCAAATGCATTATCACTCACCATCCTTGATTTAATCAATCAAGACCAAATCAAATGTGATATTGATTTTGACGGTTCATACGAAGTGGGTAAAAAGTTAACTCCAAAAGACATGGAGATTATGAAGAAAATAACCCTCAGAATAGCAAATAAGGGAGAACTGAAAACCTCTGAAACATATGCTATTAATCTGCTTAAAAATATGAATAAAAATAAAAAATTCAACCTAAAATCCATGGCAAAACAGAGCAATAATTCTTCAATTGCCAATAAATTTGAAAAGGACCTTGCAGAATATGTCAAAGCCATTAAAAATGAAAATGACTATGACGGCAAAAACTATAGGGACATTTTGAATGATGGCAAGTTAACAAGCAAAGGAAATGACGTCAAAATGGAATGGACTCAGTTCCAGGATTATTTGAAATCCAAAGATTTGACTGAAAAATACCCTCCGCAATCCGTTGAGGAAAATTCAATGCAAATAATATATGGAGCATGCTTCGATATTGAAAAGGATGCCTTGAAAATTAGGGAAAACAACACTGCCCTAACCGATTTCATTGATAAGGACGGATACAAATTATTGAATATAATATTCAATAATGCACTGTTAAATGTAACTGAAAAAAGAAAAGGCGATGGGATATTTTACGGTGCAAACGACAAATACACCATCCCTGGCGGAGCATAACCTCGAAAGTCATTCGAATGTTTTGAATATTCACCACAATATTCAAAACGAACTTTTTTTAAAAATCACATTAATTAATATAATTGGTTAAACCACTTATGAATGGAATTATTTTTTCATTTTTTCCATTTCTTTTTTTATCATTTCATCACGGTTGTCCTCCAATTTGTCAGTGAAAACAAAAACCCTAAGGAAATGACCCAATAACCCTATTCCCCAGAAAACTGTAATCCAATAGAACCACCATTCCCCTGGAGAAGTAAGACAGTTCATAACTATGAAAATTACATTAACAATAATGAAACTCATCAAATGCTTATAGAAAGCAATTTTTTCATCAGCTCTTTTTTCAGCTCTTCTATACAAATCATCTTCAGACATGATTCCACATCACTAATTTTGAATTGACAAATTTTTCTAAATTTAGATAATTTAATTTCCTCCAATTGGATAATATTAGTTCTGTTGACACTATTATTTAAATGAATATATTTCAATTATAACAAAATTTAGCATAACTAACACAATCAACTTAACTAAAAGTTACAATAAATTCAAAAAAAATAATGAATAATACAAATTATTTTGAAAAAATATTAAATATCATGCTCCACTTATATTTACATAGCTGAAAAAGTTATAGGTTGTTAAAATTATGTTAATGAATGAGCAAACTAAATTAAATAAACATCATTACAGGATTTTTGCTTTGAGTTGGGCAGGTTGGGTCTTTGATTTCTATGATCTGGTTTTGTTTACCTTTTTAGTAACACAGCTTCAATCCAGCCTGCACTTTTCCGCAGAAATGCTTTCCTTATGTCTGGGTTTATCATTATTTGCCACAGGATTTGGAGGAATAATTTTTGGAGCATTAGGAGACCAATACGGTCGTAAAAAGGTATTGCAATGGACCATCATTATCTACTCGATAGGTACCCTTCTGTGTGCCTTCACATGGGACTTCTATTCTCTTTTAATATTCAGATTCATTACAGGTTTAGGTGTTGGTGGAGAATGGGCTACAGGCCAGACCTACATCAATGAAACATTCCCCGACAACCTGAGAGCCAAATTCGGAGCATTCATGCAATCCGGCGCACCAATTGGAGTGATTCTAGCTTCAATCGTGGGAGGATTAGTGACTCCCATCATCGGTTGGAGACTGACTTTTCTCGTTTCAATCATTCCAGCCCTTACAGTAATTTTTATAAGAAGATATCTTGATGAATCCGATGTATGGTTACAAAACAAAGACAAATATGTCAACAAGAATATCCTAAAGGAATTCCGAGAATTAATCAGAGCAGAACACAGAAAAATATTCCTGATTTCATTGGTGTTATGCATATTCGGAATGTCCGCATACTGGTACACATATTCATGGTTGCCGACTTATCTTGAACAGGAACGAGGATTGGCATTGCTCGGTACCACATTTGGAGTCATCATAATCCAGATGGGTGATTTTACAGGTTATACTACATTCGGTTTCGTGGCCGAAAAGCTTGGAAGGCGTCCCGCATTTACCATATACAGTTTCATCATGGCATTGGGAATATCAATGATAACAATTTTCTGGAATCAGATTGTGCAGGTTCCCGAATTGCTGTATGTATTCATGTTCCTGACAGGTTTCGGAACAGGATTCTTTGGAGGATTTGGAGCGCTATTCTCGGAGCTGTTCCCAACAAAAATCAGGAATACAGCTGTTGGAACGGTATTCAACCTTGCCCGTGGAGCTCAATTCATAACCCCCGTAATCATAACCACAGTTGCGACATACTTTGATTTAAGTTACGGAATAGCCATTGCAGCATTATTCGCCCTGCTTGTAGGTATTTGGATTTGGGTATTCCCTGAAACCAAAGGAACTGCAATTAATGACTTAGGTTGAAAAGACGATAGAGTAGATGAGCAATCATCTACTTACCTTTAATTTTTACCTCCCCATCACTATTAAAAAAAAATCAAATAATCCAATCGAAATACACTCCATAATACTGAATTATTGAGTCAATTAAAATAAATTTTTGATGTTAAACACCATTTTAATCATACCTGCATCAACATTGAGAAAAGTTGTTTTGGATTTTAATAGAAAGCAATTTTGGAATGTATATCAAAGAAGCAAATTATGCCATTATTCCAAAAAATCTTAAAATAACAAAGTTGAAAAAGGATAGAGAATAATAAAAATCTAATATCTAAAAAGAAAAAAAGGGAGGTTTATTTATACATCAGAGTATAATAAACCAGTTGCTCTAGCAGAGAAGAAGGTTATGTAAACCCCTAATATACCAAATAAGATTCCTCCAACGGTAGAATTCCATCTCATAATAGCGCCAACAATAAAGAACAGAACAAATGTAATAATGAAGACAATAATGACGAATAAAAGAAGTTTTACGATACCTATTCTTGAAATATCGCCAATTGCATCACCAATGGATAATGCATAACCTAAATCTTCAGTTTTTGCTAATCTGCATTGGCCCATCATCAATGCTAAAGCAAATACAATACCTACAATAGCAGAAATTATTAAAGATAACCATTGCTGGAAGATAACAGCTAAAATTGCACTGATAATGATTGGAATAATCATATAAACAATGGTTACAACGAAAAATTTCACTCCGTTGATGAATTGTCTTACAAAGTCAAGTCCAGGGGAGCCAGGATCCCTTTCAACAGCAAATTTTATAATATCTAATTCATAACCTGAGATTACAAATCCGACAATAAACGCTATAATAATACCTATAATTCCAGATCCAATTGCTGCAAAGACATTATTTGCCATAGCACTTGCCATAACGGCAAAAATAGTTCCTCCAGCAGCAATTCCTAGAATAATTCCCAAAATAACATATATAACTAATGCTTTAATATTATGAAATGGATAAACCAAAGCATCACTTATTATTTCGCCTAATTCCATTTTTTATTCTCCTTTTAAATTAATAAAACTCGAAATTATGAGTCATTTATACTTTTTTAAATAATAGTATTTAAATTTAAGGAAACTTAATTGAAAGTGAACAAAAACAAGTAAAAGTCATTCCGGGAATGGATTCAAATGAAATCAAACCGATTCCCGGATTCAAAATTTAGAACCGAACTAAATTTTTAATGCCTATTTTACGGCAATTATGACTTTTTTACTTGCACCTTTGAAAACTGAGTTTCCTTTAAATTTAATTGTTGCTTTGAATTTGCCTTTTTTGGTCAATTTTTTGATTTTGAAAGTAGCTTTACCTTTGCTGTTTGTTTTGGCTTTGTAAGTTTTGCCTTTAACCTTTAAGGTAACTTGTACTTTTTTAATTGCCTTGCCTTTGCTGTTTTTGAGGGTTATTGAGTACTTTTTGACTTTTTTGGCTTTTTTGAAGGTTTTCTTCTTAGCAACGACTTTTGTTTTTTCCTTATTGATTGTTATTTTAACGGTTTTCTCGGCATTGTAATTTGGATCGTTAATTCTGATAACAAGTTTTTTATTACCTGCTTTTACAGCTTTAAGCACATTTGAAGTCAATGTAATTGCTGCAACACCATTGGAATCAGTATTGACGGTTCCTAAAGTTTTGCCTTCCAATACAAATGTCAAGCTTATGCCAGAAAGGAGCTTATTGTTAATGTCTTTAACAACAACGGAGTATTTTCCACCATAGTTAATCACATAAGCATTGTCGCTTGCAGTAACAACAACATTCTGTTTTTCAACTTTGAAACTGACATTTTTAGTGGAATTGGTGCAGTTTTCATTGCCATCAAACTTGATATCACAGTTATATGAACCTGCATCAAGATTTGGAATTTCAATTGTCGCAGTTCCATTGACAATAGTGGCATTATAGGTTTTATTGTTAATAACAGCTGTAACAATGCCCTTATCTATTGCAATACCATTGTATGAAACATTAACGGCAATTTTCATCACATTTCCATAAACAATATCCTTAACATCAAGGACTGTTATGTCAGAAGTATAGAACGGACCAAGATTTTCAGGACGGACATTGTTTAATGTGAGTTTAGCATTTTCCTTTAAGCTTATATGGTTTGGACCAGAAGTCGCAGTATTATCTTCAAATGTTGAATTGGATACGGTCAAATCTCCACAGGTTAATATTGCTCCACCATCAGAAGCCTTATTGCCTTTGAAAGAGGAGTTGTCAACTGTTCCGTTTTTAATGAAAAAGATTGCACCACCAAATGAAGCAGTGTTATTGGTGAAGTTACAATTGGCTACTTCGCCCATATCGCCAAAACAGATTGCACCACCATACTCGGCGAAATTGCCTATAAATTCATTATTGAATACAACATTATCTACGCTTTCAAAGAAAACAAGTGCTCCACCATAGCTTGCATTATTGGTAATGAAATTACCGTTGAATGTAATGTTATGTGGAGTTTTCTTATAGTTTACTGCACCACCACGTTGATTAGCGGTGTTGTTAACAAAATCACAGGTGAATATGCAATTGCTTGACACATCAGTGAAGGTTATCGCCCCACCGTTACCGTTAGTATCAATTTCAGGATCATGTCCCAGAGCAGAGTTATTGACAAAGGAACCTGTGAAATTATTGCCATCAGTAGTGCCAAAGAAAACAATTGCTCCTCCAGATATATTGGCTACATTAGAGCTGAAACTAGAATTGAATTTGTTATTGTTTGCCTTATTGTAAAAGAAAATTGCTCCACCTTGATGAGCATAGTTACCTGTGAAAATACTTTCAAATTGATTGCCTTCAGCAGCGTTACGGAAAAATATTGCTCCACCACTGGCACCAATTGCCCTATTATTATAAAATTCAGCAGAAATTATGTTATTTGAAGCCTTGGCCTGGAAACATAATGCTCCACCAATTCTTTCAGCACGATTGCCTTCAAAATGTCCATTAATTATGATATTATCAGGTTCATTGTTGAAAAAGATTGCTCCACCCTGTCTTGCAGTGTTATTAATGAATGTGGAATTGAATCTGTAATCTGAAATAGCACCATTAACATATATCGCACCACCTTGGCTTGCAGCATGATTTCCTACAAATTTTCCATTGAAGACGACATCATCCAAGCTTTCATTGAAGTTAATTGCTCCACCGTATTTTGCATAATTATTTTTGAAATTGCCCTTGAATGTGATGTTATGCGGGGTCTGATTGTAGTTTATGCATCCACCATGTTCAGCAGCTGCGTTGTCAATGAAATCACAGGCAAATAAGCAATTGCTTGATACATTTGCAAATGTTATAGCTCCGCCGTTACCGTTCATAACACCTGATGTGTTTCCCAAAGCAACATTGTTGATAAAAGAGCCTGTGAAATTATGATTGTCAGCAGCGCCGTAGAAAACGAATGCCCCTCCGGTTGAATTGGCTACATTAAATCTGAATTCACAATCAAACCTGTTATTCTTTGTCTTATTGTAGAAGAATATTGCTCCACCATTAACCGCATAGTTGCGTTCAAAAATACCTATAAATTGATTGTTTTCAGCAACGTCACGGATAAATATTGCACCTCCACTGGCGGCATTTACCCTATTATTATAAAAGTCAGCAGAAATTATGTTATTTGAAGACTTATTTTGGAAACATAATGCTCCACCAATTCTTTCAGCAGCATTGCCTTCAAAATATCCATTAATTATGATATTATCAGTTTCATTGTTGAAGAATATTGCTCCACCCCTATATGCAGCATTATCAATGAATGTAGCATTGAATCTGCAATCTGAAATAGGCCCTCCAACATATATCGCACCACCCTGTCCTGCAGCAGTGTTATTGATAAATTCACAACCCAGTATGGTTAAACTACCATAAGCGCATATTGCTCCACCGTTGTTGGCAGAATATCCGTTTAAAAATTTAATATTTTTTAAAGTGACATTGTTTGAGGTTATATTGAATATGCGGGCCTGTCCTGCACCATCAATTGTGTGGCCGTCACCGTCAATCACAATATTATCCTTTGTAATTTGGATTCCGCCCTTGTACTCGGAATCGCTGGAGTCATATGCATAATCTTTCTTTAGTGTAAAATTTTCCCCAACAGGAATTTTACTGATTTCGTCAGTTAAATCTGTGAAATTGCTAATTTCACTTGTACCCTGGTCATTTTCCAATATTGCCTTATCAGTCTGATTGAAATCTGCAGCATTTACAGATGCCAAACCGATTAGAACAAATATGACCAGTATCGTAAAAATAACTTTGGATTTAATAAGCATTCCTCCTAAATCAATTAATTACTTGTTCAATAAACTAAAAAAAAAATTAGTTATTAATATCTTATTTAAAAAGATTACTATAAATAATTTACCAGTGATATCAAATTCAGCACCAATGAATATGATAAAATGACCGTTTACAAATCCTGCAATTCCTTGAATGATTTATTTAAAATTAAGTCAATTATATATACTTTTAAAAAATAATATATTAATACAAAGAATAATCTGCGATATAATGGAATATGAACCATGCCGCTTCCCATATCGGCAGGAGCATTAATTTCATTTTACCTGCAACTTCCGATTCACAGGAAGGCTTGCTTGGCCAGATATAAAACATGGAGAAAAATTAATGGGAAAGACTAGAGTAGAATGGATTGATTTGGTACGTGCAATAGCGATACTGACTGTTCTATACATTCACGCTACAGACGGGATTTATATCATCTCATCAGATTCAATAATGTATTACACAACATTCTCAAGAATATTCAATTTCGCATCCCTATTTATCGGACGTATTGGAGTTCCATTCTTTTTAATGATTACAGGTTACCTGTTACTTGATAGATCATACGACGATGACCGTGTTCGTAATTTTTGGAATAAAAGCTGTAAGGGTTTAATCATCGTTACAGTCATCTGGGCTGCGATTTATGCGATTATCCTGCAGTTCATTACTGTTGGAAGTGCCCAGGTTAACATAAGTGAAGCCGGAAACCTATTTTTCAGCCATATGTGGTATATGCCGATGATTATCGGAATGTATCTTTCAATGCCATTTGTTTCAAATGCCCTTGAAAGATTCAGCAGCGATACAGTCTGGCAGGCCACAATCGTATTTTCACTTTTGGCGTTCCTGCTTCCATTCATCACTATCGTATTGTCCATGCACGGAATTGAAAATGTCAATATCCAGTACTGCCTCGGATTCAGTGGCGGAGTTTATGGAATATATATTATTTTAGGATATTTAGTTAAAAAAGGACAATTTAAGCACTATGACAGCATAAAATTAGGATTGATAGCTCTCATCTCATTCATGATATGTCTATTCTTCCAATACTATGCATTTACAAAAGGATATGACTTCCATTTATGGTACGAATTCCCATTCATTCTAACCGGTTCATTTGCATTGTTTGAACTGTGTTCCAGAATGGGCAAAGTCAGAGCCTACCCAATAGTTACCTTTTTATCAAAATATTCATTTGCAGTGTTTTTAGTGCACAACCTGTTTAGACTGCCTTTGCTTCCAGTTGTCGTTAAACTACCATACACAGAACCTGTTAAGGCAATAATTCTTTGGATTTTACTGATAATATTCAGTTATGCTGCTGTCGTGATTATCTATAGAATCCCTAAATTTGGAAAATATATATTATATATGAGATAATTAATCAATTATCTCTTCTATTTCTTTAAATGCTTTTTTTGCTTCAGATGATGGGAATAACGGATAAATATGAAATAATCCTTCGCCTTCAATGAATTTCACATCAACATTGCTCCCCTTAAGCTTTTCCACATACAGTTTAATGTCCTTGTAGAATATCTCAGAGGTACCTGCAAAAATCAGTGTTTGAACCTGACCTTCCAAATCACCATAAAGAGGGCTTACCCTGTAATCCTTTGTATCCAAATCCCCTGCCCAGGACTTTCCGATTTCACGAAGGCCAACATCACCCAAAATCGGATCACTTTCACTATCATAAGGCAAATTGCTCATTGAAATGTCAACCCAGGGGGAAAAGGCAATTATCCTGCTTGGCTGAGGCAGTCCAACTGTTTTCAAGTATTGTACAAAGGAAAGAACAAATCCTCCACCTGCAGAATCGCCCATCAATATCAGATTTTCATGATTTAGGGTTTTGTATATTTCAGTCATCATACCATAGGTTTCCATTGCATGATGCTGGGGAGCCAGCGGATAAACGGGAGCTATGACATAAGCATCCAATTTTCGAGACAGCTTACGGCAATACAATAAATGCTGATAGTTTATTTCATTGACATAAGCACCGCCATGCATGAATATGATGGTGTTTTTGGCATTTTCATTTCCAAAAGTGTAGACTTGAGAGCCAGACATTTTAAAGATGCCCTTAGGAAGTTTAGAATCAGGCTTATTTCTTAAAAAATTATCAACTTCCTCCTTTGAATCCATATATCCTGGTTTAGTACGTCTTAAGATAGCCTCTTCTATTTTTGCCATGAATGACTTATTATCAGACATAATCCTCTCCAAAATTAATCTTTAGCAATCAGATAAGCGTCATAAGCGGCATAAATGCTGATGAGAATATCAATGATATAATAGAATGAATTTAAAATCGAATCAACAAAAAAATTTCCAATTATCGCTAGTGAAACAAATGCAACAAGGAAATAAATAATTCCTTTTTTAATGTTTCTTGCATAAACCTGACCCAATCCCGGAATGAAAAACGATAAAATCGCCGCCAAATATTTATTTGCCATTTAATCACCTTTTATATTATTTAATTTTCTCACATTTTCATAAAAGATTACAAATAATGTTATACAATATACTTTTTTTATCTATATTATTTATATTTTTAAATTAAACCAACTTTAAAATCCCGAAATAACGAAAAAAATCAACATATTTTAATATTATAATATTCAATAGTTTATTCAATAAATGTTTTTTAATGTGATTAAAATGGATATCACAAAAAAGTATAATCAAAAGGAACTGACATTATCCATTGAAGGGCGCATTGATACAATCACCTCAAAAGACCTTGAAAATGCAATTGATGAAGAATTCGGTAATTTTGATTCATTAACAATGGATTTTACCGATGTAAATTATATTTCAAGTGCAGGACTTAGAGTTCTGATTGTAGCCCATAAGAAATTAAAAAACGAGAATATCCCATTTTCAATCAAAAATGTTAATGATACCATTGGTGAAATTTTTGGAATATCCGGTCTTGACAAGATTTTAAAGATAGTATGAATTCAATAACACTAAAACCAGAAATACAGGAATTATATACCTTAAACGAGTTCATTTCAAATGAACTTCAAGAAGAAAACCTTCAAGTCAATTTAATTGTTGAAGAGATATTCGCCAACATCGTCAATTATTCAAATACGGATTATATAACTGTCAATGTGGAATATGAAACTCCAACGCTAACTGTGGAGTTTATTGACAATGGCATTGAATTTAATCCTCTTTTAAAGGAAAGTCCTAAAACTCCAAAAAATATTGAAGAAGCCGAAATTGGAGGGCTTGGAATCTTTTTAACCAAGGAACTGGCTGACGAACTTGAATACCAATATGAAAATGATGAAAATCATCTTATAATTATTAAAAACGTGGAATGATGAAATCTAAACCGGCCAAAGTGGCAATATCATTTATAACAATCATACTGATAAATATTTTACTATGTCCATTCTCTGGATTTGGACTTGAAAATCCTCATGTCGGATTTTTATTTGTTCTGGGATTGGCGTTTGGACCATACGGCGCTTTAGGTGCAGTATTAGGAAATATAGTTATAGATTTAGTGAGTGGCTATGGACCTGTAGAAATATTGCCTTCAGCAATTATCAGTTTTGGAGTTTCATATTTGGCATACAAACTTTGGTACTCCGGTTTTAAAACAGACAAAATCACAAAACCCCGATTGGATAACATTTACCACCTTCTGCTGTTTTTATCAAGTCTGGTGATATGCACACTTATTTATTCATCCACCCATGCAACACTGATAGGTATTTTCTACACCACAGCAGTGGACGAATACCAATTCGTATCATATTTCATGAACTTTATCAACATCGGATTTATCTTCGGAGTGCTGGTCATCTGGCTTTCTAAAAAATTCGACTTCATTGAGGTTCCGAAAGCAACAAAAACACCAGTCAATAAAAAATTGTACTGGCTGATAATACGGTTATTGCTGCTCATGACAGTTATTTCATCAATAACCCTCCTCATAAGCCAGAACGAGACTATTCTAATTGCAAATCTATTGATAATGCAGATTTTATTATTTGCTTATCTGACAAGACCCATTGAGCATGAAGTGCAACCGAATGCTGAAAACACAATGACAGAAAAGATTTTGAACAATTTCCTTATACTGACATTGATAATAGCCAGTTTCGGAGTGCTGGTTTCCATTTTAAATTATTCGTATTTAGAATCCCTACCGAATATAAACCAATATCTGGTGCTGATGCCTACACTCATAATAACCGATATATCCCTAATATTGTTCTTCATTCCATGCGTCATTATTTTAAGATATATTGAAACCAAAGTGGTTCAGCCCATTTCATCATTTTCAGAAATTGAATCATTCATTGTTGGCGAAAACGAAAAAATCGAAGCTGAAGGACTGCTGAATGTCTATTCCAAATATGTCAATGAGAATAGTGAAATCGGAACGCTCGCCAGGTCATATACTCACCTGATCAATTCCAATAATCACTATATTGAAAATATCCGCAGAATTGAAGGTGAGCAAAAGCGAATTGAAGCCGAGCTGGACATTGCAACAAAAATTCAGGCTGAAAATCTGCCGACAGAAGTTATTGAAACCGATGACTTCACTGTAAACGGATATTCCAAACCTGCCAAGGAAGTTGGAGGAGACTTTTTTGATTACTATATTTTGGATGAAAATCATTTAGCCGTTGTCATAGGTGACGTGTCAGGCAAAGGTGTTCCCGCAGCAATTCTTGCAATGATAAGTCAAGTAATGATAAAACAACTCCTTACGCATAACCCTGACCCTGCAAAAGTCCTATACCTGCTGAACAATCAGCTATGTGAGAATAATTCCGAGGCAATGTTTATCACGTTATGGCTAGGAATATATAATAAATCAACCAACAAATTGATATTCTCCAATGCAGGACATAATCCTCCACTAATAAAAGAGAATGGCAAATTTAAATTCATAAATATCGATTCAGGAATTGTGATTGGAATAATGGAAGACTTTGACTATGTTACAGAGGAAATGACATTAACCGAGGAATTGGTATTATACACAGATGGAATAACCGATGCAAACAACATTGACGGCGAAATGTACGGTGAAGACGGAATTTTAAACTTCCTGAATAGATTTGAAAGTGATGATGACCCGATTGAGCCTCTATTAAATGATATCCGTGGCTTTACCGGAGATGCCGAACAGTTCGATGACATGACATTATTGAATTTGAAGATAAAATGATTAAATTAGCCTACTGCAATGTGGAAAACCTGGATTTGAAAAAAGCTTACTGGCTAGTCTCAAAAAATCGTCAGGAAAAGATTGATTTTTACCGATTTGAAAAAGATAAGAAACAAAGCGCCGGAGCATATCTTCTATTAAAAAAACTGTTATCCGAAGAAAATGTAACAGACCCAATTTTCAAGACCGCAAAATATGGCAAGGCTTACATATCCAACATTGAAGGCATCCACTTTAACATGAGCCATTCCGGCAGGATGGTCCTATGCGCCCTGTCCGATATGGAAGTTGGGGCGGACATTGAATACAATGACCCGAAAATTGACTTAAGCATTGCCGAGCACTACTTCTACAACAGCGAATATGAAAGCATAATGAATTCCGCCAATCCGTCTGATGAGTTCTTCAAATACTGGGTTTTAAAGGAAAGCTATATGAAATACACAGGCCTCGGAATGAACCTGAATTTAAACAGCTTTGAAATAATAATTGAAGATGAAATCAGACTAAAAAACGATGATGAAAATTTGAAATTTAATCTCTTCAACATCAAAGACTACAAAATAGGAATTGCAAGCCATTACAATGTATCCGATTTGGTCGAATATGATGTTGATGAGCTGTATTAGGAAATATCCAAAGGCAAATCGCCGATTACTTTACCCTTACGGTTAATTTCAATTGTATCCTCAAGGCGAACTCCAAATTCCCCCTCAAGATATATTCCAGGTTCCACCGTTATCATCATGCCTTTTTCGATTACGGTTTCATCACGTGTTGAAAATCCAGGGGTTTCATGAATGTCAAGGCCCAAACTATGGCCTGTTGAGTGTATGAATTTATCGCCATAACCATAATCGGAAATGATGTCTCTTGCAACCTTATCCACTTCACAACATTTGATGCCTGGTTTTGCTGTCTTAATGGCTTTGTCATGCGCTTCAGCCACAATATCCCAGATTTCCTGTTGGCGTTCCGTATAAACCATCGTACGGGTGTTGTCTGAACAGTACCCCTCAAAAACAGCACCCCAATCTATCAGGATTGGCTGGTCCAGACTTTTGGCCTGAGGAATTGCATGAGGCAAGCTTGAATTGGCTCCGCTTGTCACAATGGTGTCGAATGATTCCTTATCCGCACCATTTTCAATCATCAGACGGACAAGGTCAAAGGCCACTTCCTTTTCGCTTCCTTCATTATTCAATATATCCAATTGAAGGAATGATTTTTGAGCAATTTCGGTTGCCTTTGAAATCCTTGCGATTTCATCAGGGGTCTTGATCATTCTTTGCTTGTCAACATAAGTTCTGGAATCGATTTTGAAATCGTCCCTGAATTTGGCATATGTGCTGAAGGGCAATGTAGGTTCAATGGCCATATTACTAATGCCTTCGCTTTTCAATTCTCCAATCATCACATCAAAGGATTCATATTCCCTGACTTCAACTGAAGAGTCATTGCCGGCCAATTCCATATCCATCTTGGAGGCATAAATAATCGGATTCTCCTTTATTATCAAGAATGCAAAGCTTGTTGGCCTGTAGCCTGAGATGTATTCGACATTTGTAAACTGAGTAAGCATATATGCCTGAAAATCATCCTTTCTCAAATCATTTAATATATTGTCAACATGTGATTCCATAGTTAATATTAGAAAAAACTTTATATATAAAATTAGATATTTTAACATTATGATTAAGTTTACAAGTAGTGAAGTGAGAGATTTAATAATTGCATTTATCGTAATTTCACTGTGTTTTGCAATTGCAAATGCCGGAAGAAACATGAATGCAATATTGACCATCCTTCCATACATTATGGTCGGCGTCGGTACCGGTTTCATCCTCCACGAGCTTGGACATAAGCTTGTATCAATGAAATACGGATACTGGGCAGAATTCAAATTATGGCCTCAAGGATTGATATTTGCACTCATAACCTCATTTTTCGGATTTGTATTTGCGGCACCAGGTGCAGTATACACCTACGCAAACCACATGACCGATGAGATAAACGGTAAAATCTCAATTGCAGGACCTGTTGTCAATATCATCCTCGCATTGATATTTCTGGCAATCGGAATTGCGGTCTATCGCTCCGCATTTACCTCACAGACTGCAGTAATAATATTTACCGTCTGTCTGGTGGGCTATTCAGTCAACAGCTTTTTGGCAGTATTCAACCTGCTTCCTATTGGAAACCTTGACGGGTCCAAAGTTCTGAGATGGAATGTGGGAATCTGGATTGTCACAATAGCTATCGCAGCAGCACTTACTGCAGCATCCATGACAATAGGCTTTGAGAATATCGTAAGAATTATTATGGGAATAGCATGACCGATGAATTGACATACTTCAAAGGAACACACAGAGTAATCGCTCCCGAAAAGACCATTGAAAACAATGAGGACAAGCTGAAGACAGCTGGAATCACACGTATTGCAGACATTACAGACCTGGACAGAATAGGCCTTCCAATCTATACTGCAATAAGGCCAACCGCCGAAGATGGTGCTGTGAGCATTTACGGTGGAAAGGGAATTGCCAAAGACCATGCAAGAGCTTCTGCAATGATGGAAGGTTTTGAAAGGTATTCCGCTGAAAGGCAAGACAGCGATGAAACTAAAATTGCTACAGTGGAGGAGATTTCCGAATTGGGAGAGTTCATAAATCCCGAATCCCTGAATCTGCCGAAGGATTTTAAAAAGCAGAATCTGGATTCCATGAAGCTGGAATGGAGCACCGCAAAAGACATAATTTCAGATAAGGAATATTTCATTCCGACAAATGCGATTTACCATCCTTATATCCATGGAAATGATTGTGAAAGCCTCTTCAAGTCAAATACCAATGGCCTTGCATCAGGAAATGTCCTGGAGGAAGCTATCCTGCATGGGATATTTGAAGTGATTGAACGTGATGCATGGAGCATATTCGAGCTGACCCACAAGAACTATGCCCAAATCGATACAGCAAGCATTGAAAGCGACATTGTCAATGAGACAATCGACAAGTTCGAATCAGAAGGCATTAAAATCAAGCTGATGGACTTTACAGCAGACATCAATGTTCCGACAATCGCCGCATCAGCAGACGATACAGTCACACGGGATGCGGGTCTTTTAACCCTGGGAATGGGAACACATCTTGATCCTGAAGTTGCAATCCTGAGGGCACTGACTGAAGTGGCCCAGAGCAGAGCGACACAAATCAACGGTGCCCGTGAAGACACAGTCAGAGCAGACTTTGCCCGTGAGGCAGGATATGAGCGCATGAAACGCATCAACAAATACTACTTTAGGGACGAAGATGAAAAGATATCCCTTTCAAGCATTGAAAACAAGTCAACAACCTCAATCACAAAGGATTTGGAAATCGTTAAAGAGGAATTGATTGGCAATGATATCGACAAGATCCTATATCACGATTTGACCCGTCCTGAGCTTGATGTCAGTGTTGTTCGTGTCATAATTCCTGAAATGGAGCTTTTCGCACTTGACCCATCAAGGGCAGGATACAGATTTTTGAAAGTTTGATAAAATGGTTAAGATAATAGTTTATACCGGCCTGTCACTTCCCTTTGACGAGGCAAAAGAAATTCTTGATTCCGCCGAGGATGTGGAAGTGATTTATAAAAGGCCCATTCAAAGGGGAGATTTGGGATCTGCCCTGAAAGAGCGTCCGGACATCATCGCAATAATTGACGGAGTGTTTCACCAGAGCTCCGCTGTGGGACACAAGGAAATACTCAACGTGATGAAAAGCGGCGTTAAGGTATACGGCGCTTCAAGCATGGGTGCATTAAGGGCATCCGAACTTGACACATTAGGAATGGTTGGAGTGGGATATGTCTATACCCAATATGCCACAGGAGAGGTTGACTCCGACGATGACGTGGCAGTGATGCTTGACAGCGAGACCCTTGAAGCACTCTCCGTTCCTCTGATTAATATGAAGTATGTCTTTACCAATGCTGCTGAGGAAAACATCATTACTGAAGATGAAAGGGACGAACTGCTTAAAATTGCCAAAAAGACATTCTATCCCAAAAGAAACTATTCGCAAACATTAAGAGAATCCGAATTGGACGATGATAAAAAATCGGAGCTGATTGATTTCATCAGAACATCACCCGACATCAAAAAGGAAGATGCAAAAGACCTTCTTAAAGTAATTAAAAAAGAAATTGATGAAACTAACTAGCCTCATCCACATTACAAAACTCTTTTTAACGGGAATTTATTGAATGATTAATTAAAATGAAATCATGATTAATTAAAATGATAATGTTGATGAAACTTTACTTTAAATTCATTACAAAATTAAAATGCTAAAAGAAAAATAGATAAGGGGAAATGAATTATTTTTCATTCATTTCACGATACTTTTTCAGGACAATGTCCGGAGTTTCGATAACATGATCAAAACTTGTTGAAAATTCCTTGGCCTCAAAATCACTTTCGACTTTGCGGATTCCACTCAAAGAAAATGAACAACCCTCAATCTTAAATCCGACATCATCTGCAATGACAGAAATCAGATTGACTTCAATTTCAGAAGCCTTCTCCAAAACCTGGTTTGCCTTAACCTCATATTTCAGGTTCAGGGTCTTGTGAGGCAATATTTCATTGATTGTCCGTTTGATGACCGAATCGAAAAGCTCTAAAAATTTTATGGCAGGAGGCAAGTCATTAGCCCACCAATAAGTAATTACAGAGTTCAATACTATTTCATGCTCAGAATAATCATCATACAATCTTGCACGAACGCCAACAGTACTTTCATCTGCTTTGATGACTAATACTGGACTAACAGCCATTATACCACTATTCGTTTTTAACTAATGCTTTGATTAAATCACTGGCCCTTACAAGACCGACCAAATCTCCTTCAACACCGATTACAGGAATTTGCTCAATGTTTAGGGATTTCATTTTTTTAGCACAGTCGGAAACTTTAGTTTTGGAATTTGCCACTTCAACATTGCTTACAGCAACATCAGCAACAGTCTTGTCAGCGAATTTTAAACTGTTTTTCTCAATGTACAATACTGAAGTACTGTCCCAGGACCATTTGTCACCTTCGGTTCCAACGGTGGAACTGTGTTCGCTTCTCTCAGAGATAATTTCAATTTCAGAAATGAAATCGGTTTCAGTCAGGATACCTGACAATTTGGCATCGTCGTCAAGTGCCAGAATTGATTTCAGTCCGAACTGATTCATGGTTTCAAAAGCGACATTCAAAGGAGCTTTTTCCCAGGTTGTCGGAACGGTAGTAATCATATAATTTTCAACAGCATCGTGGACTTCAATTTTGGTTAAAGCTTTAGACACTAAATCGAATGAAGTGATAATGCCCACTAATTCACCATCATCATTTACAACAGGAACTCTTCTAACATTATTTTCCATCATAACGCGAGCAGCATCAACTACATCGTCACCAGGTTTGACGGTGATTAACTCTCTGGTCATTAACATTGCAATTTGTTCTTCATCAGGATTATTAATTAAATCAGAACGAGTTACTAGTCCTACTAAAATATCAGTATCCTCTTTAACTACAGGAAGTACTGCCTTGTTTTCTTTTCTCATTAAGTCTAAAACTTTTTCACGGTTTCCTGGAACGGAAACGCTAACTACATTTTTAGACATTGTTCTTTTAACTAACATAAAAACACCTTTTATAAAATACAATAATAATTATAATTTTAATGGACAACAAGTACTGCGCATTTTGCTGAATTTACAACCTTATCTGCCACACTACCCATAATAAATCTATCGAAGCCAGATTTACCAGAACTACCCATTACAATCAGGTCAATATCTTCTTCCTGGGCAACCTCTAAAATGACTCTAGCAGGTGACCCTTCCCTGATTACATGAGTAATCTTTAAATCATCATCATTTAATTCATCAAATTCCTTGAGATTTTCTTCTGATCTTTCCTTTAAGATTTGGTTTAACTGGTATATCTCATCATCCAATGGAAGTCCGTTAACAAAATTATTTTCTGTGACACTCACAGCAACTATTTCAGCCCCACTAACCTTTGATAGGAATAACGCATGTTTCCCAGCTTTCTTTGCGAATTCTGAACCATCTGTAGGAACCAATATCTTTTTATACATCATTAACATCTCCCATAATATATGGATTCATATCCATGATATTATACATTTATCTTTTTGTTAATGGTATATAATATATTTTTCGTTTCTACACGATTGCATATATTAAGGTATGGATTTTTAGAAAAAGATTTTAAAACATTGAACTCGGCAAAACTATCCTCTGAAATTACCTGCTTTTCGACAACACCGTTGATTTCAAATCCGCAGATATTGGTTGTTGCCATTTTAACCAATTCTTTAGGGCCGATATAATTTTTATGATAAACGGACATCAGCTTTATAGTAAATTCCAATTCCCTGAACATGTCCGGTGAGTTGAGCATCACATTGTCGCTTCCAAGCAATGGCATTATTCCCAACCCAAGCATTTTACTTAAAGGAGCCACACCGACGTTTAATGTCGCATTTGCCCTTGGACAGACCACAACATTCTGACCTGACCTGGATACAAGTTCCAAATCATTGGATTTCGGATTTGTCAAGTGGACAAGCTGGTCGAAATTGCTCTTAACGCCCTTGGCGATTTCAGTCAGCCTATCATTGTTTAATGACTCAATCTGATTGGATTCTGATTCCGCCACATGAATTGATGAGATTTTGCCCTGTTTGCTGCATTCCTCTGAAATCAGACTGGCAACTTCAGGAGTTATTTCACCGAATCCGCTCGGAGCGATTCCATCGGCAATTTTCAGAAGTTTCTGGATGGCTTTTTTAACCTTTCCCAAATCGGGATCATCGCCATAGAAGCTGTCGTCACGGCCAAGAATTATTGGTTTGATTGGAAGGCCCTCTGAAGCCTTCATCAAAAGCTTGACGCCCCTGATTCCGCCTTCCCTGTAATCAATGAAATGGGTTGTTCCGGAGTCAATCATGTCCTGCATGGATTGCCTCATGGCATCGATTAAATCATCGTCTTCGGCATTTGCAAGGGCAACATGCTTGACGCCATTTGGAGGCTTAACCATTTCAGCCAATGTAAGGCCATAACCCTCATCCTTGATTATGGAGTCACCAATGTGAACATGGCCGTTGATAAATGACGGGCATACGACGGCACCATCTACATCTATGATTTTGCCCTCTTTTGCATCCTTTGCAATCTCAATGATTTTCCCATCGTCCACAACGATATTTTCACGGACTGGAGTCAAATCCTGGCCTTTCAATATAATTCCATTTGATACAGTAAACATTAAAGTAAAATCTAATTTTTTTTATTAAAGTATTTTTGTATTCCATAAATTTATTAAATTTGAAAAACAATAATATAAACTAGATATCGTTAAAATTCGATAATCTCTTTTTTAAACCATCAAGGTGATTTCTATTAACTCCCAGGAAATAAGATACTTTTACAGGAATATTGTTAAAACCGGCAACGTATACCGGGTCAAATACAACAATAAGGATTATGGAGAGTTCAGAAAATTATCCGATGCATTATATGAAAGGGATGCGCTGTTTTTTTGTAATTTCGATTATGACCTGCTTGTCGAATGCGACCTTGAAAACAAGTATGAAAATATGGAATTGCCTCCTTTTCCCGAAAAACGCCCAAAAGGCAGAATCAAGGGAACAAAATTCAATAAAAAGGAAAGGGAAGGTGAAATCCTTTTTGACCACAAGATAAGGAAATTCTACATTAAAAAAGGCGACGACATCATAGGCCATTACGACACAATGACTGAAGCATTCTATTATAAGAAGCTTTTGATGGACAGTGACTGGGACCTGAGTGTCCTGAAAAGCAACATCACCGAAAGAATTGAGGTCAACGCAGTCATTGATCAAAGCAAAGAGTATAAGGTTCAGCTCAACTTCTGTCCCAAGTGTAAAAGTAGGCTTAAAATCGGTGAAGAGGAATGTCCTTCATGCGGTATTAACATTAAGGATTATTTGTATAATAATTAAAAAAAGGATAGAGAATAATTATTCTCCATCAACATATTCATTTAAGGATTTTACATTGATTTCATTATTCTGAACAGCTTCAATAGCATTCAAGACTGCTCTTGCTCCTGCCAAAGTGGTAACGTAAGGTATACCTAACTCAATGGCCAAACGTCTGATGATATAACCGTCCTTGGCGGATTGCTTACCTTCAGAGGTGTTGATAATCAGGTCGATTTCATTGTTTAGAATTGCGTCCCTGATGTTAGGAGATCCCTGTGACACTTTCAGGATTTTTTCAACTGAATCAAGACCTGTTGCATCACCGGTACCTGCAGTTGCCACAATATCAAATCCTAAATTGGCAGCTTTTTCAGCGATTGGTCTGATTTTCTTCTTGTCGGCTTCCTTGACGCTTAAGAAAATCTTACCCTCCTTAGGAAGTTCCATGTTTGCTGAAAGCTGTGACTTGTAGAATGCCATTCCAAAGTTGTCATCTATACCTATGCTTTCACCGGTTGATTTCATTTCAGGTCCAAGCACTGTATCTGATTCCGGAAGTTTCAGGAATGGGAATACTGATTCCTTTACAGCCACATGAGCTATCTTGATTTCCTTTTCAAGTCCGAAGTCCCTTAATTTGGCGCCGTTCATGATCCATGTTGCAACTTTTGCCAATGGCACACCGATGGCTTTGCTTACAAACGGAACTGTCCTACTTGCACGAGGGTTTGCCTCGATGATGTATACCATTTCCTCATCAAGCTTGACGGCATACTGAATGTTCATCAAACCTTTGACGTCCAATTCCAAAGCCAGTTTGGTTGAGTGTTCACGGATTGTGTTGAGGATATGTTCCGGAATTGTCTGAGGAGGTATCACACATGCTGAATCTCCTGAGTGAACACCGGCTTCCTCGATGTGTTCCATGATTCCTGCAATGAATACGTCCTCGCCGTCACATAACAGGTCCACATCAAGCTCAATGGCATCTTCAAGGAACTTGTCCACAAGGATAGGGTGGTCAGGTGAGACCTTAACTGCCTCTTTCATATATTCCTCAAGCTCGTTCATGTCATAAACGATTTCCATTGCCCTTCCACCGATAACATATGACGGACGTACAAGGACAGGGAATGTGATTCTTTCTGCAATCTCTTTTGCCTCTTCGAATGAATTTGCAGTTCCGTATGGTGCCTGATGAATGTGAAGTTTTTCAAGAAGCTCTGCAAAGAGTTCCCTGTCTTCTACTCTGTCGATGCTGTCGTATGGTGTTCCCCATATCTTGACGCCTGCATTTGCAAGAGGCACGGCAAGGTTGATTGAGGTCTGTCCTCCGAACTGCACGATGACTCCGTCAGGTTTTTCCTGTTCGATTACACCCATCACATCCTCATAGGTCAACGGTTCAAAGAACAGCTTGTCTGAAATGTCATAATCAGTACTTACGGTTTCAGGGTTGTTGTTGATTAGGATTGTTTCTATTCCCTCTTCTTTTAATGCTAAAGAGGAGTGTACACAACAGTAATCAAATTCTATACCCTGTCCGATTCTGATAGGTCCTGCACCAAGGATAACCACTTTTTTCTTTGTTGTTGAAGTCAGTTCGTTACCTTTATCATAGCTGCTGTAGTAGTATGGAGTTTTAGCTTCGAATTCAGCAGCACAGGTATCTACCATCTTATAGGACTGTTTTATGTTGTATCTGGTAAGCAGGTTTTTGATATACTCTTCGGTCTGGCCGGACAGTTCCGCCAGACGCTTGTTTGAGCATCCCATCTGTTTTGCTTTTCTTAAGTATTCCTCATCGTCAAGTTTTTCAGCTGTGACATCGTTTTCGAACTCTACGATGTTTCTGATTTTGTAGAGGAAGAAATTGTCGATTTTGGTGAGTTCACGGATCTTGTCGATATCCATTCCGTCCTTTATTGCGGAATAGATCTGGAAGTAGATAAGGTCTGTTGGATGAGCAAGGTCTTCTTCGCTCCATTCGACATATTCAAATCCGTCGAATCCCATGTCAAGAGATCTTAATGCTTTCTGGAATGCCTCTTCGAAAGTTCTTCCGATAGCCATGACCTCTCCGGTTGCCTTCATTTGAACTCCGACTTCACGGCTGATTCCTTTGAACTTGTCAAACGGCCATCTTGGGATTTTGATAACAACATAATCGATGGCAGGCTCGAATGATGCAGGGGTTTCCTTTGTGATGTCGTTTTTGATTTCATCCAAAGTCAGTCCCAATGCGACTTTTGATGAGATCTTAGCGATTGGGTAACCTGTTGCCTTTGATGCAAGTGCACTGCTTCTTGATACCCTTGGGTTTACTTCGATTACTTTGTATTCATCGGTTTCAGGGTTCAGCGCAAACTGAATGTTACATCCTCCACGGATTCCCAATGCTCTGATAATCTTGATTGATGCGTCACGCATTTTCTGGATGGTTTCATCACACAGACACTGGATAGGAGCGACTACAACACTGTCTCCTGTATGGATTCCCATAGGGTCTATGTTTTCCATGGTACATACGATGATACAGGTGTCTTCCTTATCCCTCATTACTTCAAATTCGATTTCCTTCCATCCAAGTACTGATTCGTCGATGAGAACCTGATTGATGAAACTCATGTCAAGTCCGTGATTTGCGATTTCAATGAGTTCCTCCTCGTTGTGGGCAATTCCCCCCCCGGTTCCTCCTAATGTGAAAGCCGGCCTTACGATAACAGGATATCCGATATCCTCAACCGCTTCAAGGGCTGCATCTACGCTTTCAACAGCGTGACATTTTGGAATTTGCTCTCCGATTTCTTCCATAAGGTTTGCAAATAAGTCACGGTCCTCAACATCCTTGATTGTCTGAACGTCGGAACCTATTACCTTAATTCCTTCAAGCAATCCCAGATCTCCGAGTCCTGTTGCAATGTTCAATCCGGTTTGTCCACCCATGGTTGGTAAAATAGCGTCAATTTCCTCTTCTTCAATAATTTTTGCAACGACTTCAGGAGTCAACGGTTCGGTGTAAACAGTATCGGCCATTCCCAGGTCGGTTTGAATTGTAGCAGGATTACTGTTGACGAGCACTGTTTCAATACCTTCTTCTCTTAGTGATTTACATGCTTGTGAACCGGAATAATCGAATTCTGCTGCTTGTCCGATTTGAATAGGTCCGGAACCAATAATCAATACTTTTTTAATATCTTTATCTACTGGCATTTGTAATCCTCCTATTAATAATCATCCATCATTTGGTTAAATTCGTCAAAAATATATCTTGTATCGTTCGGACCAGGTCCCGCTTCAGGGTGGTACTGTATACACTGCAGCGGCAGCTCCTTATGGGAAATTCCTTCAGGTGTGCCGTCATTCAGGTTGATTTGAGTCAATACCAAATCAGTTTCCTTTAAGGATTCCTTGTCAATTGTGAAACCGTGGTTCTGTGAGGTAATGAACACTTTGCCAGTGTTCAGGTCTTTTACCGGCTGGTTTTCACCACGGTGTCCGAATTTCATCTTATATGATCTTGCGCCGAATGATTTGGCAATGAGCTGCTGACCCATACAGATACCGAAAATAGGCAGTCTGTTTGATAGCTTTTTCATGGTTTCGATGGTCTCTGACACCCTGTCAGGGTTTCCAGGACCTGATGTAATCATGAGTCCTGACGGAGAGTAGTCAAGAACAGTCTTGTAGTCGGTGTCATAAGGGAACAGTACGACTCCAATGTCACGTTCCAAAAATGAGTTGATGATGTTTCTTTTGACACCGCAGTCAATCAGTGCAACCTTCCTGTCTGCATCCTCATTGAATATCTTGATTTCCTTTGTGGAAACCAAAGGCACAACATCCCTGTCTTCAATGCTTGGCTGTGATTTTGCCATTTCCAGGAGTTTGTCATCATCTATATCTTCTGTTGTGATTGCTGCTTTAAGTGAACCTCTTTCTCTGATTTTAAGTGTCAAATCACGAGTGTCGATTCCGCTGATTCCAGGAGTTTCAAACTCTTTTAAAAATTCGTCCAATGTTTTTTGAGGTCCGAAGTTTGAAAGCTGACTGCAAACTTCACGACAAACAAATCCTTCAACCTGAATATTGTCAGATTGATACCACTCTTCACTTACACCGTGATTACCTTCAAGCGGGTAAGTGGACATTAATATTTCTCCTTTGAAAGAAGGATCAGTCAATGATTCGGTGTAACCGCCCATACCTGTGGAAAAAACGAGTTCCCCCAATTTGGTGGTTTCATAACCGAATGCTTCACCTTTTAAAATAGTTCCATCTTCCAAAGCCAATTTAGCTATTTTTACCATTAAATCACCATAATAAAATATAAAAATTTACTATCTTTATTATATTTTATTTTAGATTATTATTAAAGTTTGTTTTTTAGTGGGGAAATCACCATTTTTTAAGAAAATAATTCAAATTTAAAAATTTGATTTTGAAAATTTATTAATTAAAATGACCAAAATAAGACTATGGACAAGGAATCTGAAAAGTTAATTAAAAATCAGATGAAAAACCCGAATGATTTCAGGAAATTCAAGAAACTGATTGGAGAAACCAAAGCTTACGACGTTCCAAAGTCATTTACCGGAGAGCTGAGGCCTTATCAAAAGATAGGTTATTCATGGCTTGTCTCCAATGTCAGATATAAGTTCGGATGCATACTGGCGGATGACATGGGGCTGGGTAAAACTGTCCAGGTTTTAACTGCAATACTCCATTTCAAGGAGGTAAATCCTCTGGACAGTGAACCGTCACTGATTATTGTCCCTCCGACACTGATATCCAACTGGGAAAACGAAATCAAAAAGTTCACACCGGAACTGTCATATTACATCTATCACGGGTCAAACAGGACATTCCCGTTTGAGGAATATGACATAATGCTTACATCCTATGGAGTCATAAGGCTTGATTTGGACATGTTTTTAGACAAGACTTGGTTCATATGCGTCATTGATGAGGCTCAAAACATCAAAAATCCGAATACCCAGCAGACAAAGGCAATCAAGAACGTCAAGGCAAAAACAAAGATTGCCCTTACAGGTACTCCCATCGAAAACAAATTGACTGATTACTGGTCAATATTTGATTTTGTAAACAAGGGATACCTATCATCACTGGACAGCTTCAAGGCGAATTACGTGATGAGAATCGAGAGGCTTGAAGAGACAAAGACGCTGGAAAAGTTCAGGACAATAACAAAACCATTTGTCATGAGGCGCCTTAAGACCGATGACAACATCAAGGACGAGCTTCCAGACAAGATTGTCAATGACATCTACTGCAGCCTGACAAACAAGCAAATCAAGCTATACAATGCGATAATGGACGGCATATTTGAGGATTTGGAAGGAAAAACAGGTATTGAAAGACGTGGAATCATCCTAAACATCATTACCGGCCTGAAACAGGCATGCAATCATCCGGCACAGTTCCTGCGTTCTGACAATCCGAAGATTTCAGAATCCGGAAAGATGGAACTTCTGATTACAATCCTTGAAAACATCATGGATATGGATGAAAAGGTGATAATATTCACCCAATACGCCCAGATGGGCAAAATCATACAGAAACTGGTATCCAAAAAGCTGAAAACCGAAGTGCTCTTTTTACACGGTTCACTTTCCCAGCAGAAAAGAACGGAAGTGATTGAGACTTTCCAGGAAAACAAGGACTGCAAGATTCTTGTTGCCACACTCAAGACAGGTGGTGTCGGACTGAACCTTACAGCCGCACAGAACGTTATCCATTATGACCTGTGGTGGAATCCTGCAATCGAAAACCAGGCAACGGACAGGGTCCACAGGATCGGTCAGAAAAGCGATGTGATGGTATACAGGTTCATCACAAAGGGAACCCTTGAAGAAGTGATTGACGAGATGAGCAAAAACAAGCTGAATCTCGCTGAAAAGGCCATAAGCAGCGATGAAACATTCATCACCGAAATGACCGATGAGGAGCTGAAGGAAAAATTATCTCTGAGGTTATGATAATTACTCTATCCTCAGGCTGAAATTAAGGCTTCTTGAGGAATGTGTCAGCGCTCCGATTGAAATGATATCGACGCCATACTCAACATAATCCATGATATTGTCCTTTGTGATTCCTCCTGAAACCTCTATCAGAGAATTTTGACGGATGTTGAGCTTTTCAAGCTCGTCAATGACATTTTTGACTTCATTTCCGGACATGTTGTCAAGCATCACAATGTCCGCACCGTTTTCAACACATTCAACCGCATCGTCCAATGTTTCAACTTCGATTTCTATTTTTTTGGAAAAGCTTGTGTTTTCCTTGGCCTTCAAAAGCGCATCCAATGGAGATCCGCAAACTGCAATGTGATTGTCCTTAATGAGAACCATGTCATCCAAACTGAAGCGATGAGTGTCCACGCCGCCGACAGTGAGAGCATACTTGTCAAATTTCGCTATTCCTGGAGATGTTTTTCGGGTGCCTGCAATCCTTACGCCGTAATCACGAACCAAATCGGCATATTCAGCAGCGGCACTGGCAACACCGCTCATCCTCATGAGCAGATTCAGTGCGGTACGCTCAAGAAGCAATATTGTTCTTGCATCACCCCGGAATGATATCAGCAAGTCGTTTTTAGAGATTCTGACCCCCTCCTTCAAACAGAGAGTGATTTCAATGCCATATTCTTCAAATAATTCACGGATGACGTCAATTCCTGCCAAAATGCCCTCATCCTTTGATACGATAGACGCATTTACAATCTTGTCCTTTTCAACCACCGCATTTGAGGTAATGTCCCCGAATCCTTCATCTTCAGCCAGCATGTATTCAATAATCTTATCCAAAAAATCACCTAAAATTTAATATAATTATGAATATATAATTAATTCTATATTAATATTGAAGTGATAGATTATGGAAGTAACATTTTTAGGAACCTCATCGGCAGTCCATTCGAAAGACCGCAACCATCCCTCAATTGCACTCAAGGCTTTCGGGGATGTATTCCTGTTCGATTGCGGTGAAGGGACACAAAGGCAATTATTGTTTACCAATGTAAGCCCTATGAAAATATCAAAAGTGTTCATCACACATTTTCATGGGGACCACATATTGGGCCTTCCGGGATTGCTTCAATCCATGAGCCTGAATGGAAGGGAATCAAAATTAACTGTTTACGGCCCAAGAGGTTTGAACAAATTGAAGGATGCCATTTATAGCTTGGGTTACTGCGCAATCGAGTATCCTGTGGAATTTATTGAAATTGACACCGGAATCATTGAAGAAACAGATGAATATGTCATCAGGGCACAAAGCGTAAGGCACAATGTTCCGTCATTGGCATATTCTATTGAAGAAAAGAAAAAGCCAAGGTTTTTGCGTGAAAAGGCCATTGAGCTGGGAGTTCCAGTTGGCCCTGCCTTCGGAAAGCTGCACAATGGAGAGGAGATTGAAATCGATGGGCGAACCATAAAGCCTGAGCAGGTTCTCGGACCTCCACGAAAAGGGATTAAGATAACCTATTCTGGAGACACCCGTCCCTGTGAAGAGATGATCATGTTTGCAAGGGACAGCACATTGCTCATCCACGAGTCAACTTTCATACAAAAGGAAGCGCAGAATGCTGAAGAGTATGGCCATTCCACTGCCAAGGATGCCGCTTTTGTTGCCCGTGAATCAAACAGCAAAAAATTGATAATCACCCACATAAGCACAAGATATGGAGAGGAATACGCTCAGGTAATGTTGAAGGAAGCCCTGGAAATCTTTGAAAATACTGAATTGGCCAAAGATTGTATGGAAGAGATTGTTCGAGGTAAATCATGAATATTCCAACAGTGGACGACCCTACAACAACCCTAATCTATATTTTGATTATCATTATTGCGGCATCAATACTTACACGCGTCGTTGCCTTTTTAATGAATAAGATGAAAAGGTTTAAAACTGACATGACCATAGTTTATCTCGTCAGAGACCTCATCAATTATTTTATCTACTTTATCGCATTGATGGTCATTCTGCAATTCTTTGGAATCAATCTGACCGGAACCCTATTGAGTTTGGGTATTGTCGGTATTGCAGTGAGTTTTGCTGCAAAGGATATCATCTCAAACCTGTTTTCCGGAATCATACTGATTCTTGGAAAAAGCATAAAAGTCGGAGACACACTTGAAATCAAAGGCAAAAAGGGAATTGTGGAGCGAGTCACACTCAGGTCCACAATCATTGTTGACGACATCGGAGTTAAGGACCATATTCCAAATTCAACCCTGACAAATGAGCCATACCTGCAGTATAAGGCTCCTGAAAAGTATAGGGTGGACATATTGACTGGGTTGGCATTGGATATTGACATTGAGGAGTTTAAGGATTATATCACAGGAAAGATTTCAGAGTATGATGAAATCTTAAAGGAACCGAAACCTGATGTCTATGCAAAGGAAATATCATTTAAACAAAGTAAAGTAAAAGTATCATTTTGGGTAAAAGACTTTAATAGCAAAGACAAATATAAATTAATAATCACAAATGAAATAAGAAAATATGTTGAAAATGGGTGGAAAATATGAGTAACTCACTTCAAGAAGAAATTTTAAAGTTAAAAGAAGAGAAAAATGCAATAATCCTTGCACACAACTACCAGCCTAAAGAAGTTCAGGAAATTGCTGATTTCTTAGGCGATTCACTGGAACTGTGCATAAAGGCTTCCGAAATAGACGACAAGGATCTGGTAATATTCTGCGGAGTTGACTTTATGGCAGAAACCGCATTTATCCTAAATCCGGATAAGAAAATCATCATTCCCACACTTGAGGCAGAATGTCCTATGGCACATATGCTTCCTGAAGAGGAACTGCTAAAGGCAAAAAAAGAGCATCCTGATACGGGAGTAATCCTTTACGTCAACAGTATTGCTGAGGCAAAGCAGCACGCAGACACATTATGCACCTCCGCAAATGCGGTCAAGATTGCGGAAAGCCTGCCTCATGACAAAATATTGTTCGGACCTGACAAGAACCTGGGAACACATGTTGCAGAAAAGACCGACAAGGAAATCATTCCTGTTCCAAAGGACGGCCATTGCTATGTCCACAGACTATTCCATGTTGAAGACGTTGAGCTTAAAAGAAAAGAATATCCTAACGCTGAGATAATCTGCCACCCAGAATGTAAGCTTGAAGTTCAAAAAGCATGTGACGAAGTGATGTCAACCGGAGGAATGCTCAGACACATTGCTTCAAGCGACAAGGAGGAATTCGTAATCGGAACCGAAATAGACATGATTACAAGAATCAACTCAGAGGTACCGGGCAAAAAACTCTATCCTATGCTTGAAGGGGCAATCTGTGAAACAATGAAACTGCACACCCTTGAAAAAATCAGAGATTCACTTGTCAATGAAGCTCCTGAAGTCACATTGCCTAAGGATGTCGCTGACAAATCCAGAAAAGCAGTTGAACATATGTTAAACGCTAGTTAAACTAGCTTTAACACCTTATTTTTTAAATTGCTCTAAAAAGGCGATGACATCTTCGCCAACAGGAGAATAATCTTTTTCTTCAAAGTAATAATTCTCTTTTTTATCTTCCTGTTTTATGACAATTGAATTTGGAACCAGTTCTTTAAACGGCAGCATATCCAATTCAAAATTGAAATAGTTATCATTGGTTGCGACGAACAATGATTTGGCCTTAATATTGCCCAGTTTATCCACCACATCATATTCCATAGAACATTCATTTCTGAATTTGAAATCATAGATGTCGCTGAAGATGCATTCATCATTGAAATCCTCAAATATTGCGGTAATTTCATCATTGTTTAAATTATTAAATATTTTTTTAGAAGAAGAATGAGCAAAAAGAAGCGCATTTACTGCAATCATATTCTTAGTTTTTGAAATGCTATACCCCTCGGTATAATAATCCTCAGTGGAATCTATGATAAGTTCCAAAACTTTTGAAATGATAAATCTGTATCCTGAAACCTTAGCGGCGGAATTTACAATAAAAATGAATTCCATTTCATCAGGAAACTCACATGCCCATGATAAAACTACATAACCTCCAATACCTTCTCCAACCAGACCCAAGATTTTTCTTATTTTAAATTTTTCCGCCAAAAACTGTTTAATAAAATTTATTCCATCAGCATAAGTATATCTTGGAAATTGATAATTCAAACCTGTGGATGAAGGAGAACATGACCCCGGAGTTCCTAACGGACTGATTACAATAAAATAGAATCCATCCGTAAAATTGCCATGGCTCATTATGTACTTGTGAGATTCCCTTAAAAATGAATAGATTCCATTGAATGTAGAAAAAAATAAGACTGCATTGGTAAGGAATCCATCTTCATCATATTTTGGAGTGCCGAAAACCCTATATTCAACCTCAACATTCTCCAACACCCTTCCATACTCAAATTCAAATGAATCCATTACATGAATATTTTTTTCAAAATACATTATAAAAAACCTCTTTCTAATTAATACATAGTGATTATGAACATATAAATTTTTTTTAAAAAATATTTGACAAAAAAATAAGATTATATCCAATTCAAAAGAAAGAAGTATAAAATATATTACATATCCTCAAGAAAACTTGACAAAAACACATTCATCTCTATTTCCTCACGGGCAATGAAATCGTCCAACCTTATTTTTGCAACATCACTTTGGAAAGGATACAATCCATCACGAAAATACATTGTCAATACCAGGACATCCCCATTGACAACGATATCCTCGTTTAAATTGGTTTTAAGGTAATCCAACTGCATTTCAGACAATCCTGAAACGGAGTATTCGATGAATTTCTTATCTCCCCGGTCACCGTAATCCGAAATATTGACTCTCATCAAAACCCGTCCATGAATTCATTCAATTCATCTGAAATTGTTTCAAGTTCGTTAAAGCACAGATGCCCCAATTCTGAGTCCATTACAATCAGCCGGGAATTTTCAATCATTTCAGACATCGGAACCCCATCCAGTTCCGGCGGGAAATGAGGGTCCTGTTTGCATGAAATAATCAAGACATCGGAAGTGATCTTATCCAAATCATCCTCAACATCAAAGTTCATGCAGGATTCATTGCAGTATTTCAAATCGTAAATGTCAATTTCAAGCATTTCATTTCCGAATGTTTCGAATTCAGCGGCCAGTTCCTCTTTAGGCATTGCCCTTAATGCCTCCTTGGACAGTCCAAAATTAAACTCGGCAAGATTTGCCAGCCTCAAAGTCCTGATCAATGAATAGGTCATTTCGCCTTTTGCATAATCCGGATCGGAGGTTATGATTTCGTCCACAAATTTCGAAAGGATATAGTCATGGCCTGCAACCTTGTAGCTGCTTACACCGCATATGATGAAATCCTGAAAATCAGGATAGAGGATTGCCTGTGTAAGACCGACAAATCCTCCCATTGAATTGCCGATCAGTCCCACAACATGTCCGATGCCGAATTTTTCATCTAAAAATTGCTTTTGGAAATTGACGACATCGGCAAGGGAATATTTTGGAAACCTGTTTTTCAAATCGGTTGTCGAAGGGGAGCAGGATCCTGGAGCCCCCAAAGCGGACATGCTGATGAAAAAGTATTTGTCCCCATCAAAGGCATCGCCCTTTTCGGTCAGCGGCAAAATCTTGTTTATTCCGGCAAATGTTCCAAGAGAACCTGAACAGTAAAGAATTGCATTGTCAATAACTCCTTTCTCATCATATTTAGGAGTTCCAAAGGTCATATATTCAACAACAGCATCATCAATTATCTCACCGTTTTCAAATTCAAACGAATCCATGGTAAAATACTCTTTCTTTTCTTCAAAATATTCATCATCGTAAATGGAAATTCCTCCCCTGAACTATAATAATTGATTTCAAAAACAAATTATTTAAATTAATCTAAACAATGTAAATTGTGATGAAATATAAAATTTTAGAAAAACCTAATTGTGAAGATGCTTATGATTTGATTGAAGAGGCACTTAGAAAAAGGGCCACAATACTTATTTTTGCATGCTGTAAGGTAAACTATGAAGGAAGAGCCCTGAGTGAATTGAACTGGGGAGAGAGAATAATAATGATTAAGCCGGACGGGGCATTTCTAATCCATCAGGAAAAAAAGGTGGAGCCGGTAAACTGGCAGCCTCCAAAATCCCGAACAAGAGCTTACATAAAAAACGACAACCTGTTTTTGGAAAGCCACAGAAGAACCCCCAAAGAGCTTTTGACCGTTGAGATAAAGCATGTCCAATTCATCAACTATGCTAATGTGGAGGACTTTGAGGAGCTTGAACAGGCAGGATATGAAAAGGACATGAGCGACATGATAATGGAAAAGCCCCATATAATCGAAGAGGGCTTCAAGCCGACCACAAGAGAATACAGCGTTGAGCACGGATTCATTGACATTTTAGGAAAGGACAGCGAAAACAATTTGATGATTCTGGAACTGAAAGCCCGAAAAGCTGGAGTGACCGCAGTAAAACAGCTCAGAAGATACATTCAGGATATGGAAAATACCGACAATGACTATTTAAGGGAAGTTGAAGCCGAAAAGAAAAAGATAAGGGGTTTGCTTGTTGCGCCGTCAATCATGGACGATGCACTTGAGATGATTGAAGAGGAAGGAATCGAATTCGTATCCGTTGAACCTCCCCGTGAGTTAAAAAGAGACAAGAAAGTGACTCTGGATTTCTTCTAATCCAGGGCATCTTCAATCTTTTTCAATTCCGCCTCATAGAATTTCTGAGTGAATTCATTTGCCGGAGTTGAAGTGGTTACATGACAGTCCTTTTCCAATTTGTAAATGAGATATTCCTCGCCGTCAAGAGGAATGCTTTCATCATCACTCAAAACATCAAGACCGTCCAATTCTGATAAAATATTTTGATATTCCTTTTCCTCCAATTCGATGACATCATCCAATTCCATTTCCTGGACCTTTGGATTCAATTGCATTGCAATGGCAACAAATCCGTTGACCGTTTTATCTGAAAGTGAAAATTGTGAATTTCTGATTTCATCCATGGAAAACTTAATATGAGTTATTGTATTTTTGGTAACTGGTATTTCTCTGGATAGGCCTATCTGATTGATTTCATAATGATTTTTCCATTCGCCAATTTTATAAACTGCATAATTTATGTCATCAAGATTAATAATTTCTTCATCTGCCATACTATCACATTAATTAAATATATTTTTATAATATAAAAATTAAATGTAACATTTAATGGAGGTAAATCTGTGAAAAAATGTCCAGAATGTGGAAATCCTAGTTATGATGGTGCTCCCGTTTGCGGTAATTGCGGTTATCAATTCCCCAAACCGAAAGCTAAAGCACCTAAAAAAGAGGATATTTTCCAAGAAAAACCAAAAACAGAGAAAAAGACCAATGACGAAGGCACTCTTACCATTATTAAGAGAAAGAAGTTAGTTATTGGAATTATCTTAATTATAACATTGATTGTTATTTGTGGAATTGTACTTATGGGATCAAATCATAATACTTCAAGCAGTAATAACTCTAACCCAATACTTCAATCAAATGATTTAGTTGAATACAAGGATGGAGATTTTTCATTCAAATATCCAAAATCATGGCAAGAAGTAAATGGAAGTGATGAGGAACATAGCAGCGCTGTATTTTTCAAAAATCCGGAAAATACAACTATAGAATACTATAACATTACTACTACAGCAAAATCCCTAAAAGAAATAACACAACAAAGAATCACTCACGCTCAAGAAGGCGGAGATTATGTCGAACTTGTTGAAACAATAACCGTAGACGGTAGAAACTCCTCAAATATGCTACTGGAAAATGCAAATGGAGACTACACCAGATATATTTCAATGTTCAGTGATGGAAAACTCTATGTTTTCAAAATAACCGGAGGCGCTGAAAACTCCCTTACATCTCAAGACATTGAAAACGCAATAAGTTCAGCAGACATCGCTTAAGTATGATTTAATTCATACTTTTTTCTATTTTTTGTGTTAACATGAATAAAGTCAGAATTGCCCTTTGTCAGATGAACGTAGTGGATGACAAAAAGGCGAATCTTAAAAAAGCAGGCTCATTGATAGCCGACAGTGCAGACCGCAATGCAGATTTTATTGTTTTACCCGAAATGTTCAACTGCCCATATTCAAATGACAAGTTTGTCGAATACGGCGAAAATGAACATGACAGCTGCACCTTAAATACTATTTCTCAACTTGCCGAATCATATAACGTTTACATCCTGGCGGGATCCATCCCCGAAAGGGAAGACGACAAGCTATACAATACCAGCTACCTATTCGACAAAACAGGCTCGATCATAGCAAAACACAGGAAAATGCATCTTTTTGACATTGACGTCAAAGGCAGAATCACCTTCAAGGAATCAGATGTTTTGACTGCAGGAGATGACTTTACAATTGCAGACACTGATTTCGGAAGAATCGGCATTGGAATATGCTATGACGTTCGATTTGTCGAACTTGCAAGGATAATGGCTGAAAAGGGTGCTGAAATTCTTTTTTATCCGGGAGCATTCAACCAGACAACCGGCCCTGCACATTGGGAACTGCTGTTTCGCTCAAGAGCACTGGACAATCAGGTTTTCTGCATAGGCGTTGCACCGGCACTTAACATGAATGCAAGCTATCACAGCTATGGCCATTCAATCGCTGTAAATCCCTGGGGAGAAGTAATTGCCCAGGCTGGAGAAAAAGAGGAACTGGTCATCTGTGAAATTGATTTGAGTGAAATAAAAAAAGTAAGAGAAGAGCTTCCCGTTTTAAAAAACAAAAGGAAAGATCTCTACGAAGTCATTGAAAAATGACTATTTTAACTTGGCCAATCTTTTTTCGAAGTAGTCAACCTTTTTGGTGCCTTCAAAGACTTCAATTGCGGTTTCTATGACCCTGACCTCATTGTCATAGTCATCAGCTTTTCTGTATAGAATACATAATCTTTTGTATGGAGCATCCTTAGTCTGTTTTGCCTCTACATAGCGTTCATATTCTTTAATGGCTTTTTGCGGATTGGTTTTTTCCATCTCCTTAATTGTGCTCATAGGAATAACCTTTACAACCGCTTCACCGGATGCCTTGGCTTTTTGTCTTTTTTGAGCTTTCTTGATTGCCTTGTTACAGGATTTCTTGAAGTCCTTATCCTCTTCGGATTTTCTTGCATCCTTGATTAATTTGATTGATTCATCACTTGCAAGGTCGCCCAATGCCTGAATAGCTGCAAGCCTGACTCCCCAATCCTCATCCTCAAGACATTTTGCAATTGAATCGAGCTCGTCTTCAGCCTGAAGTTCACCCAAAGCACGTACTGCAACCTTCCTAACTCCAAAATCATCATCGGAAGTTGCTTCTACAAAATAAGGAATGACTTTTTTATCTTCAGTTTCTTTAAGTGCAAAGGCTAAAAAACGTTTGTCCTTACCTTCCGCATTTGTAAACTCTTCAATTAATTTATCGACAGCCACATCTCCCATGCTGCCTAAAATTTCAGCCGCTTTGAATCTTACTTGTGCATTATCGTCAGTGGTGGCTTTGATTAACGGTTCGATAGCTTCTTCATCAGTGATTCCAACCAATGATTCGACAGCTTCCTTTCTGACCTTAACATCATCGTCGGATAAATTGTTAATTGCTTCTTCAAAACTTAAATTTGACATAGTTATAGTTAGATTTTAGGAATATATAATCTTTAATGATGATTAACAATATTCTTAAAACCACAAAAATCTGCATTAAAAAGTGTTTGATATACCCTCATTGCGATTGAAACTGTAATGACTTGCAATAGCCATTGACTGATGCAAATGCCATTCCACCAGATTAAAGAAACAAATGCAAACAGTGATTATATTGACCCTTCCATCAATTATTCAATGGGAGAATATTTTGGAAAAATTGAAAATAAAAATGGACTGCAGATGAGAGATATCATCTGCTAACCTTAACACTTGACTTTACGATGTCCTTAAGATAAGTGACCTTAAAAGCATAAGTTTTGCCTTTCTTAAGCTTTTTGATAACCGCCTTTTTAACGGTGACTTTTGCAATTCCCTTGGAGTTGGTTTTGACCTTATAGGTTTTGCCTTTGAATTTGAATGTTATTTTCTTGCCTTTAACCAATTTACCGTTGATTTTATGTTTGGCCTTAAGGGTAAACATCTTGGCGGTCTTTTTGACTGTGACCTTGCTGGTTGTCAGGACATGTTTTATGGTGACTTTGTTTGTGTAGGTTCTGCCATTGTATTTGGTTGTTATTGTGTATTTTCTAGGACCACCAATTATTTTGACTTTGGCCACGCCGTTCATGTCAGTTTTTACTGTTGTGGTCTTTTTGTTGATAATGAATGTGATTTTTTCACCGGCCCCAACGGCACGGCCGTCAGCAGTTACAACCCTTACGGTGAAGTATGAACCCCCATTATAATCAACTGAAATGTCATTGTTATTGATGATTTTTGTATCATCCCTGACGGTGTAGACCTTAAGACAAACAGTCTTGTTTTGAAGTGCCATATCGCTCCATGACTTGCCGTCAGAACTTACAAAACTCATTCCTGCAATGTAGTGTTGTCTTGAATATGCCTGATAAGGAAGCGCATTGCTTTTGAAGACAACCTTGAATTTGTCTCCCGTTTTGACTGGAATGTATCTGTTCAAAACGATTGTGCTAAATCCTGCAAAATCGCTTACACCACTTTGCGTGTGGACCTTCTCGCCGTTGACATACACATCAAATGAGTAAGCGATTCCGGAGCTGTTGAAGTATGTTCCGACAGCGCCGATCAATTAGTCATACTTTGATGTGAATTCGTTTGATTGAACCTCTCGTCGGATAAGTCAGAGGGGTCGCCCCCTCCTTCTCTCCTAAGAACCCATCGTGTGACTTTCATCACAATGGGCTCAAGCAAACATTT
>ONSJ01000058.1 GCA_900320515.1 uncultured Methanobrevibacter sp.
GGGAATGCCATCTGTCCACAAGGTATGGGGAGATGATGTTGCAATTCTTGCAGGAGACACATTATTCTCCAAGGCATTTGAAATCATCATCTGTTCTAAGGGAACAAGTTCCGAGCAAAACAACAAGGCTTTGGCAACAGTTGCCGATGCATGCGTTAAAATCTGTGAAGGTCAGGCATTGGACATGGGTTTTGAGGAAAGATTCGATGTAACTGAAGATGAATACATGGAAATGATTTTCAAAAAGACCGGTGCACTGATTGCAGCTGCCACCAAGGCTGGAGCCATCATGGGCGGAGCAGACAGTGAAGTGACTGATGCATTGTATGAATATGGTCGCTTGATTGGACTTGCTTTCCAGATTCAGGATGATTATCTTGACCTCGCTTCCGATGAGGAAACATTAGGAAAACCGATCGGATCCGATATCGGCAAAGGCAAGATGACCATTATTGCAATCAATGGTTTGGCCAGTGCTGATGATGACCGGTTGCTTGAAATCTTAAAAGCTGACAATAATTCTCAAGATGAGATAGATGAAGCGATTGAAATTTTAACAAATTGTGGGGCCATCGAATATGCTCGCAATTTGGCACAAGAATCTGTGATGAAAGCAAAAGAAGTACTTGAAATATTGGACGATTCTTCATCTAAACAGGTACTTGTTGACATTTTTTTTTGTTGACTATAGTGGTAATTCATAATTGTCCTGTGACTATTGATTACGGGCATAACGATTTTTTCAGATTCCAAAAATATTGAAGTTCAAAAATTTATATGAAATTTGAACATTCTTCATAATGAAATTGACGGAAAATCATTGGCAAAATGCAAAAAATTTATCATGATTTTCAACGATTTATCACGATTTTTAATTATTTTCGTTTCTCGAATGTCTATGCTTATTTTACTTATCTTATATATTAAATATATCAATTTTATTATTTAAATAGTAAATTAATAAAATAAGATTAAAATAAGTATTTATTATTATTTATATTAAATTTAAATCTTTTTAATGCCTCAGATATTTTAATAACATTTATATATTTAGTAATATAATATGTATTATTAGGTTATTCGATTAAATTTATTTGATTGGATAATTTAGTTTGACTAATTATAAATTGTTCAGAGTAATACGAATAATTTTTATTAATTAGAACAATATGGAGGACAAGATTTTAATCATAAAAATTCATGCTAGGCTTGACTGTTAACTGATATGTTTGACTGTTTTAAAATCTTGCAATGGTTTTTCAGCTTTTCTTTTAACTTGAAAATCTGTTAAATTTTGATTTGTTCTAGTTAATGCCATGAAAATATTCTGATGCTCTATAAAATTGGAGATAAAATATGTTGGAGATTAAGCACACTTTATGCCCATCTTGCAGCGTAGGCTGCGGCATTAATGTTGTTTTAAACGATGGAGAAGTTGTGGGAACATTCCCATATAAAAGACACCCTGTAAACGCAGGAAAAAATTGTTTGAATGGAAGAAATTCTATTGATTGTTATTTAAGCAAATTCGAAAATGCTGATGAGGATGCATTGATTGGAGATATTAAAAAAGAATTGCAATCCGCCGATTCATCAAACATTACAGTAATCTGTTCCGGTAACAATACAATTGAAGAAGCTGAGGCAATCAAAGAATTTGCAGAATCTAACGGTTTCAACATCGGTTTTTATGCAGATAACCTGAAAAATTATGATGAAGTCGCATCTTATGGGGATGTGGAAAATGCCCAAAAAGTTTTTGTCATTGGAGATCTGTTATATGAAAACCCATTGATTGGAAGAAGAATAGTTCATGCAAAACAGAACGGGGCCAAAATTTCCGCATTCGTTAAAGCTGAAAGTTCTGTAACAGCGAATATAGCAGACGAATGTTTCAATGCATCCGTTGGAGAATTTTTGGATGCCTGCAAAGATGATGTCGATGAATCTTCTGTTGTAATATTCAATCAGATTGATGATGCCGATGATTTGGCTAAAATCGAAGCGCTCGGCTGCAAAATATTGCCGGTATTCAGCAAATCCAACACAAAAGGCGCATTAAGTATTTTGGATGCAAAATCAAAAGATGAAATGTTCGAACTGTTGGATAACACCAAAGTCCTTTTGGTATTCAATGATGATATTGTTGACGAACTGGAATTTGACTTTTCAAAAATTTCCAAGATAATCAGTTTTGCCCCATGTGCAAGCAAAACAACTGAAATTTCAGACATTGTTGTTCCAATCAAAACATGGCTTGAAAAAGACGGATCATTTGTTAATGCAATGGGTGAGACCCAGACTTTCAATGCTGCAATTGAATCAGATGTTTTAAGCGAAATTGAGGTAATTGAAAAATTAAACGGATAGGCAGGTGATTTATATGAGTTATGTTTTAGCGAAATCTCAAAATGAGGATATTCACAAAGCGGGCGAATGCGGAGGTGCCGTAACCAGCATTCTCAAATATCTGCTTGATGAAGGAATAGTTGATGGAGTATTGGCAATAAGTCCTTGTGATGATGTTTACGATGGTGTTCCAACATTTGTGACCGATTCCGAAGACCTGATAAAGACTGCAGGTTCTTATCACTGTGCACCAACCATGATTGGAGACCTTGTCCAAAAATACCTGTTCGACAAGAAAGTTGCAATTACAGTCAAACCATGTGACATGAGAGCTGTAGAGGAGCTTATAACAAGACACAAGATTGATAAAGACAACATTTACATGATCGGTTTGAACTGCGGAGGAACAGTATCACCTGTAAGCGGCAGAAAAATGATTGATTTGTTCTATGAGGCAGACCCTGATGACGTAATAAGTGAAGAAATCGACAAGGGCCAGTTCATCATCGAGCTTGCAGACGGTTCCGAAGAGGCAGTGAAAATCCACGACCTTGAAAAAGAGGGTTATGGCCGTCGTAACAACTGTCAGAGATGTGATGTGAAAATCCCTAGAAAAGCAAATATCGCTTGCGGTAACTGGGGTGCTGAAGACGGTTGGACATTCATTGAAATCAACGATGAAAGAGGTCAGGAATTAATTGACGGTGCTAAAAAGGCTGGAATTCTTGAAACCAAAAACCCTGCTCAGGGAGCTATTGACGGAAGGGCTAAAGTTGAAGGCATCATGATCAACATGGCTAAAAAGGTTCAAAAGGCAGTCTATCCGTCAGTCAGTGAAATGGATGAATGGAGCCGCTGTATCAGCTGCTATGCATGTCGTGACGTCTGTCCGATTTGTTGGTGCTTTGAAAACTGTGAATTGAACAAGCCGTACTTCAAGGATGAGACAAACATTCCTCCAACCCCGATTGCATTCCAGGGGGTAAGGCTGTCCCACATGAGTTTCAGCTGTGTCGATTGCGGACAGTGTGACGATGTATGTCCAATGGACATTCCAGTATCATTGATTTTCGATAAATTGCAGAAAAAATACTTTAATAGGACCGGCTATGTAGCTGGAGTTTCTGATGATATCAAACCTCCATTATACAGTCCGGAAAAAACAGAATTATAGAGGTGGTTTGATGGCAGACGATTTAAAAATTGTAGGTTTATTATGTAACTGGTGTTGTTATGGTGGAGCTGATACCGCAGGAACCGCACGTATGCAATACTCACCAAACATCAGAATTATTCGTGTAATGTGTTCTGGAAGAATCAGTCCTTCCATGATATTCAAGGCATTTCAGGAAGGTGCCGACGGAGTGTTTGTAGGAGGTTGTCACATTGGTGACTGCCATTATGATGCAGGTAACTACAAATGGTCCAGAAGATCAAAAATCGTTGAAGACATTCTTGAAGAATTCGGAATCGAAAAGGAAAGATTCTGTCATGAATGGATTTCAGCATCTGAAGGTGAAAAGTTCCAAAGGACAATGGAAGAATTCCGTAAGGAACTGAATAAACTCGGTCCATTGGAATTGGAATAATCAAATATGTCAAGGAAGTAAATGGCTCATCGCTATTTACTTTCATTAATTATCTTTCCAACATCAGTGATTCGTTGCTGATGTTAGAAAGATAGTTAAATAGCGAATATTTGATTGTCTTTCAGATTAATTTTTCTATATTGATATTTCATCATTAGCCTTTAAACTGTTGATTGAGCATTACCGATTGGTAGTTTAATTTTTTCTCCATCAATATGGAAGATTAATTAAAAAAATGAGAGTTATATGATGTTCATGTAGGTTTCATTTACTGTCTACAATAGCTATTGAAGCCCATCACTTTAATAGCTATTTTTTATTTTTAAAAAAATTATGAAAAGAAATTTTTTAGATTACTTTTCTCAGCAGTACGCTGGTATTGTTTGAATTTCCTATTGGGAGAAGCATTATCTCTTTGTGGAATCCTCTAAGTATTGTGTCAGTTAATGGGGCATAAAGGATTGCTCTCATACCGCTGTATGTTCTGACTAAAACAGGTGTTTTTTCATCAACAATCTCCCAAACGTTTGCAAATACCCGTTCTTTAGGTTCGGCAAATGCTGCAACCATCAGGATGTCAAAGTCAATGTCCTTGAGCAGTGTTTCGTCCCCGACCAGGATTTCAATGCCGTCATCAAGGCCTAATTTTTTGATAACTTCCCTGGACAGTTCGGCCACTTCCTCTTGTATTTCAATGCCTATGCATTTGCATCCGAATTTTTCCCTAAAGAGTATCAGTGTCAACGGCAGGGGGCCGCTTCCTACAAAAACGAAGGTCTTGTCGTCATGCCAGTGGGCAAGTTTGGATTCATTGGTAAGCAAACCCTGATATCTTTCATAGAAGTGAAATGTGTCAAGGGTTGCCTTAGGGTCATCGGATTTGATTATCTCCATTGCGTTGCTTGTTTCCAGTCTGGCACCGATGTATAAATAGAATTTCCTGATCAGTTTTAGGGCGTTATTCATTTTCTCATCGTCCAGAATGTGTTTCGCCGAATCAAAATCTATTGTTTCATCATGTGCAATAACCTCAATTTCGTCCAATAATTTGGTTATTTCACCTAAATCAACATCATTTAGGGAAGACAAGTCATTTAAAGAGTCGATACCATAATTTTCTAGTTTATTTGCAATTTCTTCGATTTTTGGCCAGTACTTCCAACAGCTCATTTTAATCACTATGATTGTATATTGCATTACTACTAAATAAGCTTTTAATTTTTTTCAAGTAAATATTACTCGTATTGGTCGGGAGTAATACTTAAATGTTTTTTGAAAAATATAAAGATTAATGAGGTTGTTTTAGGGTTTAATTCGAAAAATCAGTTAATTTTTTAATGATTCCAGATTTCTCCGGAATCATTTTTCGGTATTAATACAGTTTTTATGCTTGTTTTTTAAGTAGTCGAAATTTCTATATAACAAAGTAACAGGTTTAAATTATTGTATTCAAGGAAATGAATTTTCAATGACTTGGAGAAAATACAGTATAGAAATTTCTTTGTTTTTCTGATAATAGCTGGTATTATCACAATTAAGTTTTAATCTCATCTTATATACATTTTTGCTTTGATTCAAGAACAATTTAACAAGATAGAAGCAATATTTTCAGCTCAAGTAAATATTGCGAAGTGAAATCAATTTTACACACTTAAAACAATTTTCCAATAGGGTGACAATATCTTATTAATACATTAAAAACAAATCTATATTCATGAAAGGAATTATTGGTGCAATTAGTGGAGATGTAATCGGGTCTGTTTATGAGCACAGGCCCATCAAGACAAAGGAATTTAATCTGTTTAGCTATTATTCCCAATTTACGGACGATACCGTAATGACACTGGCTATTGCAAAATGGTTATGTGAAGACAAGACTTCCAAGGATGTTTTGATTAAGAATCTTAAATATTTTGGAAAGAGGTATCCGAATGCAGGTTATGGGGGCATGTTTTATCGCTGGCTGGATCAGGAATCTCCAGAACCTTACGGAAGCTGGGCAAACGGGTCCGCTATGAGGGTTTCCCCCTGTGCATGGGTAGCAGATTCTCTGGAGGAAGCTCAGGAGTTGGCTAAAACTTCAGCTGTTGTAACCCACAACCATGCGGATGGGGTAATCGGTGCGCTAGCAACATCCGATGCAATCTATCTTGCAAGAGTCGGCGCAAGCAAGGATGAAATCAGGGACCATGTTGAATTGAGATATGATTATAATCTGTCCCAATCCCTTGATGAGATTCGACCAAGCTATGAATTTGACATATCCTGCAAGGGAAGTGTCCCGGAGTCCATAATATGCTTTTTGGAGGCCGATGACTTTGAAGACACCATCAGAAATGCCGTTTCTCTTGGCGGTGATGCAGACACTCAGGCGGCAATTGCAGGCAGTATAGCATCTGCATATTGGGATGTGCCTGATGATATCTATGATGAAACCATTGACTGTCTGGACCATTTTCTTTTGGCCACTTTAATGGATTTTGAAGACAAATTCATGTAGCACAACCTTTAAATACTCGAAAAATATAATTTATTAAAAGGATGTGAATACATGAAAAATAGAATAATATTCAGTTTTATTATTCTTTTAACATTATTTTTATCTGTTTCTGTAATATCGGCAAGTGAAAATGTCACTTGTGATAATTTAACTGCAGTTGATGAGGATTTTGATGAGTTATCCTCAGTGGAGAATACTCCAATCTCTGATGAAGGGAATAAGTCCTCAACAGAGATTTCTGCTAGTGATAAAACATCTTATACTGATTATAAGGATACTTTTACGGTTAAGCTGACTTCCAATGGGAGTGCTTTAGCAGATAAACCGATTACAATAATTTTGGATAATGTAAAGTATAATAAAACAACAGATTCAAAAGGAGAAGCGATTTTCGATTTTAAACTGGTGACTGGAACATATTGGGTTTCCTATTTCTTTGATGGGGATGACAATTACACCTCATCCAACGGAACTTTAACAATTACCGTAAAATCAGATATCAAGACTTCCTTAAATCTCATTGATAAAACCAACAATCACTGTGAAGGTGTCAAGTCAGTTTTCCATCTGAAATTGGTTGACGTTTATGGCAATCCTATTTCAGGAAAGACCGTTAAAATCAAGGTGAACGGCAAAACCTACAGTGCAAAAACCGATTCTAAGGGTATTGCAAAGTTTTATCTGTCCCTTAAAAAAGGGGAAAACCTTATTTATTATTATTTCTCTGCAACTGGGCAATATGTGGCATCATCCGGCACATCCACAATAGTTGTCAAATCCAAATTGGATAAGGGACACGGCTATTGGGTTAACCAGTGGGACATGAAGAAAGTTAACCTTAAAAAGCTTGCCAAAAAAGGAACAAAACACATATTCCTTCTTCATACAGTCTTTAAGAAGCATGGAAAAGCAGCCGTTTTAAAATGGATTAAAAAGGCGCATAAGTATGGAATGAAAGTTCACATGTGGATTTGTGCATTCTATAATGGGGGATATGTTCTTCCCTGCAATAAAAAAGGCCATTTTAACTATAAACAAATGAATAAGGTAATCAAGAAATCCAAATATTATGCCAAGTTCAAAGAGGTTGACGGAATACACTTCGACTATACCAGATTTCCGGGAAATGCATATAAATATAAAAATGCAGTCAAGGCCGTCAATTACTTTATAGAAAAAGCAAGTTCATCCATTAGGGATGTGCGGCCTGGAATCATAATATCCTCGGCAGTAATGCCTGAACCGAACGGCATGAAACATTATTACGCTCAGGACATTTCCACAATGTCCAAGCATCTGGATGTAATTGTTCCAATGGTTTACAAAGGAAATTATCATGCGGGCGATAAATGGATTAAAAAGACCACCAAGGCTTTTGTGAAAAAATCCAAGGGCGCCCAGATATGGACCGGTTTGCAAAGCTATAAATCCGATTCAAACATCAAAAAGTTATCATACAAGGCACTCTTTAAGGATGCAAAATATTCCATGAAAGGCGGAGCGACCGGCGTCATGATCTTCAGATGGGGATTGTCCGCTTTGCTTAACTTCAAAAAATTATAGAGTTTTTTAACTCTTTTTCTTTTTTTCTTTTCAAGAATTTTAAATATCATTCTGATCATATTTTAATTATAGAATTATTTTAGGTGATATCATGGATGACAAGGAAAAAGTAATAGAAGCATTCAGAAGTTCCGATGAACCGTTGAATGCCAAAAAGGTCAGTGAAATATCTGGCGTTGACAAAAAGGAAGTCGACAAAATCATGAAAGATTTGAAAAAGGATGAAACAATAGTTTCTCCCAAAAGATGTTATTGGACCCTTGCGGACTGATAACATATTTTCTTTTTTTTTTAAGATAATCTATGAAATGTCTACTATTTTTTTTCACATTTAACTATTTTTTTCAATATTCATGTAAAAAATTAATTTCATTCAATTATTGTTTTATAAGTAATAAGGATATAGATATATTATAGTTATCATAAATGGCAAAAACATTGGATCTGCAGCTACTGATGTTAACGGTATTGCAACAATCACTTTAACTGCTAAAATCCTAAAAACAGCAAAAGCAGGCAATAAGAATCTTTTGATTGAATTTGGCGATTTAAATTATGAGGCTGTTTCAAGAACAGTTAAAATAACAATCAACAAGGAAAAGACAAAGCTGGCTGCTAAAAATATAAAGTTCAAAAAGGCTAAAAAATTCAAAAAATACCCTGTCACATTGAAAGCCAATGGAAAGGCAATCAAAAGTGTCAAAATCACCTTAAAGATTAAGGGTAAAACCTATAATGCAAAAACCAACAAGAAAGGCAAGGCAGTCTTCAAAATCAAAAACCTGAAAAAAAGGGGAACATACAAGGCAACAGTCAAGTTTGCAGGAAACAATTACTACAACAAAGTCACCAAGAAAGTTAAAATCACAGTCAAGTAACCGGGCTTCGGCCAGTTACTTACTTTTTCTTTTTTAGTAAATAATCCGCTAATACTAAATTAGTCATTATCGTTTTTGCTTTTTTCTGATTTTCACATCATTTACAAACATTTCATCCTAGTTTTTGCAACATCAGGTATTTGTTCTAGATAGGCTCTAAAAATTATTAACGGGACATAAAAATGTAAAATAAGAAAAATCAACAGTAATTAGAACAGTTCATTTTTTCACTTAAAAAAAAGAAGGGTGATAGAGTGGAAAATCTCTATCTTCGAATTTTGATTTTTTTGGTTACGGCATCTTTTCCGAATGAAACCTTGACTTTGTATCTCTTGCCCGCCTTAAGTTTTTTGACAATGCTCTTTTTGAGTTTGAAAACTGCAACACCTTTCCTGTTGGTTTTAGCCTTGATGTTTTTGCCGTTGATTTTCAAGGTTAATTTCTTGGATTTGAGATACTTGTTTTTAACAGTCATTAATTTAACCTTGATTTTGACCTTTTTGGAGGATTTCTTGATCTTTTTGGTTTTGACTACAATGATATTTGAAATCTTTATCTTTTTAGATATGGAAACGTCATTGTATTTTGCTGTAATAGTATATGTGTTAGGTTTTATGGCAGGTATCTTAAAGAGCACATCTCCATTACTGTTTGTAAGCTGTTTGTATGTTTTTCCGTTGAAATTGATTGTCACATATTGGCCAGAAACAGCCTTGCCGTCAACAGCCACATGTATCCTATACGGGCCGTTGTCGGAATACCTGATTACAACATCATTAGCCGTTACATTAGGCTCAGGAACATTAATAGTAATGTTTTTGATTACTGAATTATATCTGCCATCGCCAGGATAGGTTACTTTCGCATCGTGTTTTCCATAACTGAGGGCAGGCAGGGTAATGTTTGCTGTTCCGTTATTGACATCAATATGGTACTCATAACCATTTATACTGACCAGCACATAACCTGTAGCATCTTCAGGCAATTTTATTGTAATTGCTGGTGTCTTGCCGCTAATAGGGAGAGTTTCATTTACTTTTAACTCATCTTCAGGAATATCTGTCTTAGGAATGTTTAATGTAAACGGTTTGGTAAATGGTGCGTACTTGTCATCGCCGGTGTATTCAACAACAACAGTATGGTTGCCGCTTGATAATCCAGGTATTCCCACATTGGCAGATCCGTTGACCAGCTGTGCAACATATTCCTCACCGCCAACATAAACAGTCACATTGCCTGTGGCATCAGGGATGTCAACTTTAACAGTTACATTGTCCCCAACAGGAATATCGCTTGGAATAGTGACGTTTACATCAGCACTCTCATGGCCTGCCACTGAAAATGAAACCATGGTTGCGTTTTCATTAAACTCATCATCACCCAAGTATGCAACAGATACTGTGTAATTTCCAACAGGAAGAATGGTGTTTAATACGGCTTTTCCACCATTAACTTCTGCAAACAATTCATTGCCATTAATGTCAAATTTAATGAATCCGGTAGCATTCCTATTAACGGCAACAGTAATTGTCACGTTGCTGCTGTCCACAACTACATCGGGAACAATGGTGGTGTTCTGTTTAACGTGGTCTTTTACTGTGAATGCTTTGGATGTTCTGTTTGCATTGAATTTGGAATCGCCAAGATAGGTTGCATCAACATTGTAATCGCCGGTAAGTAAAACAATATCATAAACGGCTTTGCCCTCATTAACAGCAACATAAACAGTCTTGCCGCTAATATTGAACTCTACAAGGCCATTTGCGGAACTGTCGACTTCAGCAGTAATGACCACATCATTATCGTCAACACTGACATTAACATCAATTGCAGTATCCAGTTTGGACACAGTCACTGTCACAAAGGCATCTTTAGCGGCAGTATAATTGTCATTGCCGGCGAAACTAATGGTGATGGTAGCCTTGCCGCCACCAATGGCTTCAACATTGCCCTCATCATCAACAGTCACAACAGTTGTGTCACTTGAAGTGAAAGTTAAATTGCCTGCATCAGCAGGAGTTAAATTTGCCAAAATATGATATTTGTCATTTGCTTTCAAATCAAGAGTTTCATTAGCAAGAATAATTTCGGTAGGTATTTTCACGCTAACAGTAACATTGACAACATCATATTTATAGACACGGTTATCTCCAACACTAACGAAAATGGTGGCTGTACCATTGCCAAGTGCAGTAATGTGGCCATAATCATCAACAGAGACAATATTTGTATCATCAGTTGCATAATCAATCACTAAACCTTTAGGATCAGTGTTTGCAATAATATATGTTTCATCACCAATAGTTAATAGGTATTCTGTTTGTATGACTCTAACGCTGGCGTCTAGTGTAGTTACAGTAACAGTAATGTTCTTACTTTCGGCGGCCATATAGTTATCGTTGCCTGCGAAACTAACTGTGATTGTAGCTTTGCCTGCTTCAACAGCAATAATTTTGCCATTCTCTATTTTAACAATATCATCATTGCTTGAAGTATAATTTAATGCGCCCGCATCAGCAGGAGTTAAAGCAGCAAAGTCAATGAAGATATCCTTTGCTTTCAAATCAAGAGTTTCATTAGTTAGAATAATTTCTGTGGCTAATTTATTTACAGTAATTGTAGCGATTTTAGTTACGGGATTATGGTCCTCATCGGGGTGTGCTGTCACTGTTAATGTGTAATTTCCAGCATCTAACCCTGAAATAGGAATTGTGAACTTATTAATGACTGGAACATTATTGCCATTGATATCTGCAGTAATTTCAATTGCACCTTCAGTTGTTATAGTGAGGTTTATTGAATCGCCATAATTCAAAGTAATATTGTCCAGATTTATTGTTGAATCAGCTTTAGTGATGTTAACGGTTGCATTGTTGACAGTGGTATTGTCTAATCCGGTAAATGATGCATTGATATTGTATTCAGTGTAATTATCAAAAGTATATACTGCCCACCAAGTGCCGTTGGAAGCATAAGTTGCATTGATTTCAATGCCTCCTGACAATATAAATACTAATCTGCCTTCTACAATCTCATTTGGAATGTTTGATTCAGCAGTGATGTTAACAGTCTTGTTATGGGTTGTCTGGGAGGTAACATTTACATGGAATTGCATGTTTTTAAATATTTCTTCAGCTTCTGTGTAATAGGAATCCTCATCGTGGCGAACAATAATCAGATAATCCTCAACATCTTTTATAACAATCTTACCCTCTTCATCTGTGATGATGACCATATTTAAAAGATTGCCATTTGCAATAGCTTTAACGGTTATGTTTTGACCGGCTTGCCTAGTGGATTTGACTGGAGCGGCAATGTCTGTATTTGTAATGCCCCTTGCACCCCAGTAAGTCACATTGCTAAAACTAACGTCACAATCATTATTGGAATAAATTGCATTTATAAGATTGTTCCGACCAATGAATATGATTTCAGCATTGTTCCCAGTCAGATTTAAAATAAATGGGTCATCATCTACATTTGCCCTATTGTTTAAGAAATATGAATTGGAAACAATGCTCTTGACAGATTCATCGTTATAGAAGTAAATTGCAGAGCCGGTATTTGCATCATTGCCGGTGAATTTACAATTTGCTACAGTACCATTACTGCTAAAGAAAACTGCACCACCATTAATTGCAGTATTGCCAGTAAAATTACAATTTGCTATAGGGCCATTAGTTAAGAAGTAAAGTGCACCTCCACTGGAGGTTGCATTGTTATTGACAAAAGTACAATCGTTTACTTCACCATCGGTTCTAAAGTAAGCTGCACCTCCATTATTGGTTGCTTTGTTATTGGTAAATATGCAGTTTGTCACGTTACCGTTATATTCAAAGTAAAGGGCGCCGCCCTGTTGTTTTGCTGTGTTATTGGTGAAATTACAATTTGTCACGGTATATGTTTTGAAATGGTTGCCGTTGTAAAATCTAATGGCGCCACCGTAAAATTCGGCATTATTATCGATATAAAGTGCTCCGCCTGGGCCGTCGGCTTTATTATTAATGAAAGTACAGTTTGAAATTTCTCCGATTGTGGCATCGATGCAAACTGCAGCGCCTGAATGTCCAGCGGTATTGTTAACAAAATTACAATTGGTTAAATGACTTTTATACTCAAAATTAACTGCGCCACCAATATCTGCAATGTTGCCTGTGAAATTACAATTTGTCACATAGCTCTCAGCACCAGATTTGAAATAAATAGCACCGCCCGCAGATCTAGGAGTGCCCTCAAGTAAAGCAGTGTTTTTAATAAAATTACAATTTTCAACTTTGCCTGAAGTTTCAAAGTAAACTGCTCCACCATAACCAGTTGAGTTTAGACTGTTATAAGTGAAGTTACATCCTGTTATTTCAGTATTTCCCTGGTAGATGAAAATTGCACCTCCATTTTTGGCTGCTTTGTTATTGGTAAATGTGCAGTTTGTCACGTTACCGTTATATTCAAATTGAAGGGCACCGCCCTGTTGTTTTGCTGTGTTATTGGTGAAATTACAATTTGTCACGGTATATGTTTTGAAATGGTTGCCGTTGTAAAATCTAATGGCGCCACCGTAATTGATAAATTTACATTTTGTGAATTCGGCACTATTGCCGATATAAAGTGCTCCGCCTGGTCCATCGGCTTTATTATTAATGAAAGTACAGTTTGAAATTTCTCCGATTGCTGCATCAATGCAAACTGCAGCGCCTGAATTTTCAGCTATATTGTTAACAAAATTACAATTGGTTAAATGACTTTCATACTCAAAATCAACTGCGCCACCGTTATCGGCAATGTTGCCTGTGAAATTACAATTTGTCACATAGCTTTCAGCACCATATTTGAAATAAATAGCTCCCCCTTGATAACGAGGTAAATGTCCTCCTGAAGCATTGTTGTTAATAAAATTACAATTTTCAACTTTCCCTGAAGCATTGAAGTAAATTGCTCCGCCGTCACCAGCATATTTTCCATTTTTAAAAGTTAATCCGGAAATATTAACGCTTCCAACATTAACGGTCAAAATTCTATTAAGTCCCTGTGCATCAAAAATCGCTTCACCGTCACCGTATTTTTCAAGAGATAATTTTTTATCAATATTCAATCCGATATTGTCAGTTCCGGTGTATGTTCCGGATGCAATTCTGATGATTGTATGGTCTTCAGCAGCTGCATCCAATGCTTCTTTCAGTGTCTTGAATGCTGTTGAGTCGCTTTTTCCGTTTCCGCCAGGGGCGGCAGTTGCATTAACATACCATACCATTGCTACACTTACAGTATTTTTTATTTCTTGATTGTCCACTATTGCAGTAATTTCATAATCGCCTGGAGTATCGCAGCTGAATTCGGTTGAAAATACCTCCGTTAAATTTCCCGAAGTGTTATCCAGTTGTCCGCCAGTTGCGGATAATATGATGGGCCTTGTTGGAATAGATAACAATTCGCCGGTTCCATTTCTATAGAATGCATAGTTTAATTTTACTTTAGAATTCAAAGGAATGTTTTGATTGTCTGCATTGACATTTAAAACAGCGTAGCTTGATGGTTTATTCCCATAGATTAAGTTGTTCCAAACGGGGTCATTTGTATCCCACCAGTTATCGTTAATTACAAGTTGGGAATCCGTTGTGTATGCATGGTTTCCCTCCGTTGCTTTATTATTTATGAAAACGCAGTTGGTTATTTCCGCATTACTATTGCCCCTATTATAAATTGCTCCACCATACCTTGCTGTATTGTTGATGAATAATGAGTTTGTAATGGTCATATGACCATCATAATTGCTGATTGCTCCGCCATCCCATGTTATTGCTTTGTTGGCGATGAAGGATGAATTTACAATATTTATTTCACGTCCCCAATTGTAGATTGCTCCACCATCAATTCTATTTGCTGTATTGTCGATGAAATTTGAACATGCAATATTCACGTTTGAATAAAAATTATAGATTGCTCCACCACTATAACTTTGAATAGCGCCTGCTATGTTGTTGATGAAATTTGAATGTGTAATATTCATGTTAGATTCGAAATTATAGATTGCTCCACCACCATTATTCACTGTGCTGTTGATGAAGTAAGAATCTGCAATGTTTATGTTGCCTGTATTGTAGATTGCTCCACCATCCCATGATGCTTTGTTGGCGATGAAACATGTTTCAGCAATATTCATGGTGCCCTTATTATTGATTGCTCCTCCATTTTGGGATATTGTGTTTTTAATGAACTGGGATCCTGTAATGGTTACCTTGGCATTTTCATTATAGATGGCTCCACCGTCTTCCCTCTGATATCCATTTGTAAATGTGATGTTGTTCAGGACTACAGTAGCGCCACCGTTAATATAAAAAATTCTGGATTTGCCTTTCGCATCAATTGTTATGCCATTTCCGTTTATTGTTATTGATTTGGAAATGGTTATGTGACTGGCTCCGTTCTGGGTGACATTATTTGTCAAATCTAAAACATCCCCATTATTTAAAGAATTTATCTTACTCTGTAATTCAGAAAAAGCAGTACCGTTAAAAGTTTCAGCGCTGCTTAAGTTATCTTCATCATTTAATACGCTTAATTTTTCATTATCGTTTTCTAATTTCAGTTGATTATAAGTTGAATCCACATGTGTCAAAGTAGGGTTCTCTCCACCAATTTGAAGATTATCCCCAATCATCCCATTGCCTGAGGACAATTTCATTTGACTAGCATCTGAACCGGTCATTGCTGTATCATTGGCATCATTTGCACTCACTGCCGAAACGGCAAGAAAAAACGCAAGGATGACTGTCAGCATCATTATCTTTTTATTTGGCAAAATTTTTTCCTCCATACTAATTTACATTTAAACAATATTATTTATCTCAACTTATATGTAAACAGTTTCGGTCATCAAAAAATCAATATCGGTTCATCAAATAAGTGACTTTTGAATGGAATTATTCAAAAAAGGTTTTCTATTATGGATTTGTTTTCTGAATTTAAATTCTCTACTTTTTGAAAGATGCCAAAGGCAATGCAATAAGTGGTGTTGAATTGACTGTTGATTTGAATGGTGCTAAAGCATATAAAACAGACAAAAACGGTCAGATAAAAGTTTCCACAAAAGGATTGGCTCCAAAAACATACACTGCCAAAATAACATTCAATGGCAACACCAAATATGGCAAGTCAACCAAGGATGTTAAAGTTGCAGTCAAAAAGGCCCAACCGAAAATAGCCGCCAAAAAGAAAACATTCAAGGCTAAAAAGAAAGTCAAAAAGTATACAGTAACCTTGAAGGACAACAAATGCAAGGCAATCAAAAAGGCAAAGGTCACAATCAAAATTCGCAAGAAGACATACAAGGCAAAAACCAATGCCAAAGGAAAAGCAACCTTTAAAATCAAGAAGCTGACCAAAAAGGCAAATTTAATGCTAAAATTACTTTTAAAGGCAACAAATACTATGTAAAATCAACTAAAAAAGTTAAAATCACTATAAAGTAATTGCTTCGGCAGTTACTTCCTTTTTTTATTTATTTTTTTTGTTTCTGATTTTTCCCAATTGGTTCATGAACCTTTCATCATAGTTTCTTGCAACGTCCTCGTACTTGTTCCAGATGCCGATTGCGGTTTCAGGGATTACGTTACGCTTGTCTTCACTGAACTTGGTATATGTGTGCATCATTTCCTTTGAATCGGAAATCATCACCTTAACGAAGGGGATGTCTGCCTTTTGGATGTTGATTCCTCCATCCTTAAACATTTTAATGATGTCAATTTCTTCATTGCTGATGTGGCATGTCGGTGATGCCAGAATATTCACTTTCAAGCTTCGTCTCTTTTTGAATGCATCAATCAGCGCCTCGCCTTCGCCTTCAAAGAGAAATCCAATTCTCATGTTGACTGTGTTTTTGGCTCTCTTTATGATTTCAACTTCCTGGTTGATGATTTTTTCGACACCGTATATTCTCCATATCGGGGCCTGAACCTGGCTCATTCCGTTTTCATAAATGTTTGTCAGTCTGGTTATGGTATCATCGATTTGCGAAGTGATATTTTCCTTTTCACGGCTTAAGACTTCAACCGGTGATTTGGCGATATATGTCAGCGGCCTTCCGTCTTCAACTTCGATGAAATCTTTTTCGTTCAGCTTCTTCAACACATCATATATTTTACTGCGTGGAATGCCGGAGTTTTTTGATACTTCATCAGCGCTCCCTTGAATTAATGAAGTGAGCGTTACATATGCTTGAGCCTCATACATTGTCAACCCAATTCCCTTTAATGTAGATATATTCTCGTCCATGTTTATGATTATTTATTTAATAATATATAAATTTGTTACTTTTAACCCTTAAAAAGTGACAAAATCTTTATATACGTTTCAAGGCAAACTATAATTAACAATAAAATGAGGTAATTATTATGTCTGACGGATTAGATATGTTTTGTTATCAATGTTCCCAAACCGCTAAGGGAACAGGATGTACAGTAAGCGGAGTTTGTGGAAAAAAACCAACTGTAGCAAGACTGCAGGACAACCTGATTTTCACCATGAAAGGAATCAGCGCATACAACTACAACGCAAACGTTTTAGGAAAAAACGACCCTGAAATCGATGCATTTTTGACCAAAGGGTTATACACTACATTAACCAATGTGAACTTTGACGTTGAAGATTTGGTTGCATTAGCATTAGAAGCAGGAAAAGTTAGCGTTGACGTTATGAGACTGCTCAAGGATGCTCACATCGAAGCATACGGCGAGCCTGTACCGACTGAAGTGAAAGTCGGTGCACAGGAAGGGCCTGCAATCATCGTAACCGGTCACGACCTGAAAGCTCTTGAAGAATTGTTAAAACAGGTTGAAGGAACAGACATCAAGGTCTACACCCACTCTGAAATGTTGCCTGCTCACGGATACCCTGGTTTAAACAAATACGAAAACCTTGCAGGACAATTAGGTGGCGCATGGCACGACCAAAGGACAGTCTTCAAGAAATACAATGCAGCAATTGTCGGAACAAGCAACTGTGTCCTGCCGGCACTTGACTCATACAAGGAAAGAATGTTCACCATGGATGTCGCAAAGCTCGAAGGCGTAAAGACCGTTGAGGATTATGACTTCTCTGAAGTAATCGAATGTGCAAAATCCCTCGGATCTTTGGAAGCTGAAGAGCTGACCACAATCACAACCGGTTGGAGCGCAGGTGCAATCGTTGAACACGCTGAGAAAATCAAGGAACTGGTTTTAGATGGCAAGATCTCCAGATTCTTTGTTGTCGGAGGATGTGACAAGGCGGCCAAACACAATGACTACTACCGTGAATTCGTAGAGAACCTGCCTGAAGACACTGTAATATTAACATTAGCATGCGGAAAATACAAGTTCAACGACTTGGATCTCGGTGACATCGAAGGAATCCCAAGACTTCTTGATGTAGGTCAATGTAACGACACAATTGTCGCAGTGGACGTTGCTGTTGCATTATGCGAACTCTTTGACATGGAACTCAATGAATTGCCATTGACAATTGTCTTAAGCTGGATGGAACAGAAGGCTGCAGCCGTACTCTGGGCACTGTTATACTTAGGAAAAACCGACATGTGGATTGGACCTGTGCTTCCTGCATGGTGTAACGATGATATCCTGAATGTTTTGGTTGGAAACTATAACCTGACTCCAACAACAGGCGATGCAATAGCTGACATCAAAACAATCATGGGGGAATAGCTTATGAGTGAGGATATTATGGCAAAAGCTCTTGATATCCAAAAATTAGTCGAGTATCAGGACGATACTGTAGTCAGCCGTGAAGTAATCAAAAAGGAGCTTGGAACGGTCACATTCTTTGCCTTTGATCAGGGTCAAGGACTGTCAGAACACTCCGCTCCATTTGATGCGATGGTTCAAATCATTGACGGTGAAGCCGAAATCACAATTTCAGGTGTTAAGAATACCGTCAAAAAAGGTGAGATTATTATCATGCCTGCAAATGAGCCTCATGCGCTTCAGGCTGTAAACAGTCCCTATAAAATGATTTTAACAATGATTAAGTCAGACTAACTAACTGACAATTGGGCAAATTCGCCCAATCTCTTTTTTTATTTTTTTTCAATGTCTAAACAATATTGATTTTAACTTATTTTGCTATTTAAGGATAAATATTGCTTTAAACTCGTTAAAACTTTATATACTATCGAGTTTAATAGTAATATGCACTAGTGTAATGTTTGATTAGATTTCATGGAATCTCAAATAATAAATTTTTGAGGTGTGAAAGTGATCTTGAAAAAGGACATTCACCACCCTAACGATGTGATGAACAAATATTTTGAAAATGTCATGCCTGAAAAGCTTAAAGACTACTTTAAATCGCCTGGAAAGTTCATAAGTAATTTTCCAACAAAAATTTTCAGACGTGATGGAAGCGAACGTGAAATGGATTGGCTAATGCTCGTTGAAGATGGTCGGGGCGAATTCTTAATTCATGCGGAATTTCAATCATATGCCGTTGATGATGAAAAAATCGAAATAATTGCAGATTGCACAGATTACAGCAAAATCTATTATGGTCGACCAGTTCTAACTGTAATTATCATGACTGAAGGTTATGGGAGTTCTGTAAAAGAATTTAAGAGGACTTCTTCAGATATCCTTAAGCCAATCTATATTTGCATGAGCGAAGAGGAAGTAATCGAAAGGTTAAATAATCTTGAAGAAAAGATACTTAATCATAAGAAGTTAACCGACGATGAGGCATTAGACATTGCATTCTTACCAATGTTTGCTCCCAAAAACAAAGCGCACGATATCACTGAAAAGGTTACTCAGCTGTTTAGGGAAGACACTTCCCTAACAGGTGCCTTTAGAAATGATATCGCATTTGGGTTATCCATTATGATTAGGAAATACTTTGATTTGACACCTAAAGGCAAGGAGTTGTTAAAGATGATTGAACCGGAACTTGATGCATCAAAATTAAGGGATGTGATTGACTTTGAAGTTGATTACATTAAAAAATCATATGAGAAAGAACTTTCTGAAAAGGATACTATTTTAGCTGAAAAGGATAAAGAAATTGAAGAATTAAAGGCAAGGCTTAAAGTTGTTGAAGATGATTGATTCGGAACTTGATTTATCAAAATTGAGGGATGTGATTGACTTTGAAGTTGATTACATTATAAGATTATATGAGAAGGAACTTTCTGAAAAGGATACTATTTTAGCTGAAAAGGATACTATTTTAGCTGAAAAGGATACTATTTTAGCTGAAAAGGATAAAGAAATTGAAATATTGAAGGCTAAGCTTCATGAAAATGGCATGACGTAAGATATTTTTTTCACATCGTTCGGACAGTAAAATGAGATTTCATATCTCATTTTTACTTTTAATTTTAATAATTAAACTATTTTTTCCACCAGACCATTATCCAGTCTGCCTTGTCTTTAATGTTATAGTATTTTTTAGTTTTGCTGTCATATGTAAGAATTCTTTCCAGATAATCT
>ONSJ01000014.1 GCA_900320515.1 uncultured Methanobrevibacter sp.
ACCTGGTGGTACTGGAATGCCCGCTTGAGTCAGTTCACCCAAATTTGCACCTTTTCCACCTGCAATTCCAATATCGGATTTGCTTAACTCCTCAAATTTCTTTACATACATAAAATATAACCTCTTGGTTTGAAAATATCTTACATTGACTAAGTCAATATTATAATTAACTATGATTTTTAACGTTTAAATATTTAATTATATATTTCATGTCAAATGATTTGAAAGGCGAAATCCGTGAAAAAATATTGAAATCGATGTATTACTTGCATGAAAAAAATGTCTGCGAAACAAGTCCTTAAATTTATTTTAGAACAACAACATTTGTTTATCCTTTTGAATCTGTGAAAACTAATTATTCAGCTTTAAAATATTGAAATACTTGATTTTTGTTTTTATTTGATTAAAATAATACTTTTAAGAGTAATACTTAAAAAACATTTAAATATACCAGAGTTTATAATATATAAATGTATTAATAATTTATATTTTTTTATTAATTGAATTAATACAAAATTTCTAAAAAATAATAACAGGGAGAAATGAATATGAGAAAAAAACTTAAAAAATCGTTCATACCCCTGATGATTTTTTTAGTGCTGATCGTTACGATAGGCGCAATATCTGCTGCCGATGCTGAAAACGTTGATGAAACAGCATCCGCAGACGATGAAATTGCTCTTGAAGCAACGGATGCGGCACTTGAAAGCTCATCAGATGAAAATATTTTGAGTGCTGAAGGTGATGGAACATTCACTGATTTAAGCAATAACCTCACAGGCAAAACCGAGGTTACATTGGAATCAGACTATACATATTCCGCCGATACCGACAGCGCATATGCAAATGGAATTGCTGTTGACCGTGAGTTAACAATCGACGGTAATGGCCATAAAATCACAGGAAACAACAATAAGTTATTTGCAATATCAAATACCGGCTCACTTATATTGAAAAATTTAGTGATAACCTCAACCTATGCAGGTTATACTGAAAATGACATGATTATTTCCAACAATGGAAATTTAACCTTTGACAATGTTAGTTTTACTGTCGAGAGAGCGATAATAAGAAGTGGCACTGGCTCTTTTTATTACAACACTATCGTAAATAATGCCAACATGTTTGTTAAAAATAGTGTTTTTAAAGATTCAACCATTAAACTTGAAGCAGATATAGGATCATACAACACTTATTATTACGGATTAATCAATAACGGTAAAAATTCCAATATTGAAATTAATAATGCCTTATTTAACAATAATCAATTACTTTCATCATATAAATTCGGTAAAGTAATCTCTATTGCATCTTTAATTCATAATGAAGGAACTGCACTATTAAACAACATTTCAATATTCAACAATCGTGTGGGTTATAACCAAAATTCAAATCCTAAAAATTTCAAAGGATTCATATATAACAATGGTGGAACATTGGAAATCCTGAAAAGCACAATCAAAGACAATGTTATGGAATTCCCAAGTGCAAACACCCAAAGAAACGGAATCGTCAATAGTGTTGAAGGTTCCCTTACATTCAACAATAACATCATTTATGACAATACCTTTGAAAATTATGAAGTAGAAGCAACAGGCACTTATTCACTTGACAATACTTATTGGGGAACAAATAATCCTGATTTCAAAAAATTGACTAACAATAAAATACCTGACAATTATGTTATTTTAGGATTCAACCCAGAAAATGGCACTACTGGTGAAGAAAAAACATTCGAAATTACATTTACTCTAAATACCACTAATACCATAGTTGAAACATTACCTAATTATAATTTAACAGTAAACTCTAAAAAATTAGGTGAAACAACAGTTGAAATCAAAAACGGTGTTGGACAATACAAATATTTACCTGCTATTGCAGGTGAAGATACAATTACTGTAGGAGGAGTGGACTACATCATTAATGTAACTGAAGCTCCAGCAGGCACTTTCACTGACTTAAATAATTTGATTACTGCAAATAATGAAGTTGAATTATACAGAGATTATGTTTACCAATCAAGCGACAGTTCATTACAGACTGGAATTCAAATCAACAAAAATGTAACCATTGATGGTAACGGCTACACAATTAACAGTACCAATCTTGCAAGATTATTCACTGTTGCGGCAAATTGTAACTTAACTTTAAGAAATGTTACTTTAATAACTGATTTCGTAATAGCTTCCAATGCGGCTTCAAATGGAAATATCCTCAACAAAGGAAACATCATTTTTGAGGATGTTACATTTACAAGTAAAAGAGTAAGTAGGCCAACTGGAGATAATGGAATTGCACCAGCAATATTTAATGATGCTGCGGGAACAATAACCATTAAAAACAGCGCATTTGTTGACTCCATTTCCAATTATACCGGAACTTCAACTGTCATGCCTTACGGTTTGATATATAATAAGGGAACAATGACCATCGAAAACTCCTTATTTAAAAACAATGGAGTTTATTCAAAAGGAAGCTCATTATCTGCCCAAAATGGAATTTTATATAATACAAAAACTTTAAACATGAAAAACACAACATTTGAAAATAACTTTATAACCTACGAAGGCACCGGAAACTCACTGATAAACGGTATAATATATGCCGCAACTGGAACAATTGCATCAATTGACAACTGTACATTCAAAGAAAATATTGTATCCAGTAAATCAGCAACAACCGGGCCAACTTACATTGCATTTGGAACTTTATGTATTAAAGGCGGAACAGTAACCGTTACAAATTGTGATTTCATTAAAAACTCCGCTTGGACAGGTTCCGCAATCTCAGCAACACCATCCAGCACATTAACATTCACTTCCGAAAACAACACCTTCATAGAAAACAGCAACAATTATGAAGGAGCCAATCCAGAAGGAGGATGCGGCGGTGCGATTTATGTCAACTACAAGGTCATTTTTAACAGCATAAATGACAAGTTCATAAGCAATAGTGCTGTTAAGGGCGGAGCAATATATGCAAGGACATATGTCTCAGGCACAACAGTTACACCTGCAGATGTGACCGTTACAAATGCCATTTTCGAAGGAAATACAGCAACTACTGGCTCTGCAATTTACTGGTCCAGTAAAACAACTGCCAATAACAATTATTGGGGAGCAAACAGCCCTGAATTTAATGTTTTAATCAGCAATGGAACCACAAGTTTAACTCCAGACAACCATGTTGTGATAACCATTGAAGGAAAACCTATAGTAATTCCCGAATCAAAAGCAACATTCACAGTAAACTTCAAAACTAACGATACAAATGCCCTTTGTGAATTACAGGATTATGCAGTCAATTTATCTGCCACAACCAATAGATTATCTGTTGATGGTGTCGTGATTAAAAAAGGTACCTCATCATTTACATATTATTCCACCGCAGATAAGATAACAGACACCATCATAGCCAGCGCCAATTCACAGCAAAAAGTTGTTTTAGAAGTCACTATCGAAGAAGATCCTACTGCAATTGGAACATTCAGGGAATTGAATAGATTCATACAAAATGCAACAGACATATTGGATTTAGTTAAAGATTATACTTTTGACGCTGAAATTGATGCCGGTTTAGAAACCGGAATAGTGATTGATAAAACTTTAACCGTTAACGGTCACGGCTTTAAAATTAACGGCACTGACCTTGCAAAATTATTCAGCATAACTTCAACAGGTGACTTAACCTTAAAAGATGTTATTTTAGTAAGCGATTATGTTGCAACAGGCAGTTATAACGATGCACGTCCAGAAGCCAGTTTTAAAAACCTGGGAATCGTGACTTTAGACAATGTTACTTTCACAATTAATCAGGAGGTAACAAGCAGTGCAAATACATTTGCTGCCGGAATATACAATAAAAATAAATTAAACATCATAAACAGCAAATTTATTGATTCAAACATCAATACAACTGTACCTAGAGCTCTTGGATTAATAGACAATGATGGAGGAACATTAACTATTGAAAATACAATTTTTGACAACAACTCATTGATTGAAACCACAAGCTCCTCAAATGCAAACGGACTGATTTACAATATGGGAACATTAATATTGACCAATGTGAATGTTACCAACAACTTCATGAAAAATCCAAATTATGGACTCATAAGAGGATACACAAACAGTCAACTTACAGTCAACAACTGTATTTTTGAAAATAATACAGTTGAGTTCGAAGGCAGTAAAACTGCAGAAGGAGGAGTAATTTATTTATCTTCCGGATCAGCCACTATATCTAACTCCAAATTTATTAACAACAAAGGTGCCACTACTGGAGGAGCCATTTCATCCTCAGTTGCAGCAACCTTCATAAATAATACATTTGAGAGAAATACTGCTTCATCCCACGGTGGAGCGATGAAATTTGCCAGTTCTTCCACTTTTATAAATAATACATTTAAATATAATGAGGCCGGCGAAAATGGAGGAGCATTATATGGAAGTTCTGTAACAATACAGTCATCCCCTTCATACCCATTCACCGGAAACGTATTCATTGGAAACAAGGCTAAAAACGGAGGAGCAATATACTCCGGAACAATAGGCAGCGCAACTTCATCTACAGTTACAACAGTGAAAAATAACACATTTATAAATAACACTGCAAGTGAAAACGGAGGTGCAATATACACCGGTAGCAGTGCTGCAAGATTGTCAAATTCAATTTTCATAGGAAATGCTGCCAAACTCGGCTCTGTATTATATAGTAGCTCCACTTCAACAAGTTACAGCGGAAAAAGTGTTGTTGAGTATTCCATTATAGACAACAATATTATTAACGATCCTACAGGAACCGTTTTCAAATATTCTCCAGCTTCCACAGCAAACAACAATTATTGGGGAACAAATAATCCAACATTTGATTCCTTAGTTAGTGGAAATGCACCTGAAAACTTTATAATAATTACTATTGACGGGAACGAAACTTTAGTTGAAAGCGACAATTATGTAATTAACTTTGTTGACAGTATCACTAATGAAATAGTTACAAAATTGCCAGATTACAACATCACTGTAACCTCAAACATCAATAAGGTAAATCCAAGTTCTGTTGTAATCAGTGAAGGCAATGCAATTTTCACATATCTTGCTGAAAACAAAGGTCAAGACACAATTAAGGTACTTTATAATGGTGATGAAAAAGCCTCTTTAAACATTAATGTGAATGTTATTGACACCCCTGTGTTCAACATTACAGCAAATGACGTGACATACGGCGAGGAATTAGATTTAACTTTCAGCTTAACCAAAGGCCCTGAAGGTTATGACATCTACATCTGGACAATCTATGATGAGGAAAATAATCCTATAGAATCAGATTACCTCGACACCACCAGCGGCAAAATAGTTTATGCAAAAGAATATGCCACAGGAAAATACACCATTAAAGTGGCCCTAAAAGATGTTGAAGGATGGGAAGATTTAGAAGTGAACGACACATTTGAAGTTAAACAAGCCGAAACAGAATTGACTCCAGTAATCACTGTTAATGAAGACAATAGCGTTGACATCCAAGTTACCGTAACTTCCAACGGCAAAACCGCTGACACAGCAGGTAAAATCAATACCACACTTGACATTGCTTACGAAAAAAATGTTGAAAACGGCATTGCAACAATAATAACAAATATATTGAGCAGCGGAACCCATAATGCAGTCATTGCATACAGCGGAGACAAAAACTATACCGGAAGCTCAAAACCTATCACAATAACTATCAAAAATATAGTTCCGGAAGATGCATTGAACTTAACCGGTTCAAACAATACCGACAAGCCAACATTCAGCATCAAACTGCCTGAAGACGCAGCAGGAAACCTTACAGTAACAATTGGGGATGAAACAATCACCCAAAAGCTAGAAAACGGACAGGCAACAGTAACATTTGATGACTTGACCTCCGGAAAACACCAAGCAACAATAACATACACAGGAGACGACAACTACAAACCGCTGACAAAAACAATCAACATAACCGTAACAGGCACTCCATCATTCAGCATTGTTGCAGAAGATGTGACCTACGGCGAAGCACTGAACTTCACATTCACCATAACCAGCGGACCTGCAGGATCAAACGTCTACCAATGGACAATATCCAGCAAATTCGGACTGGCAATGGAATCAGGATTCATTGACAGCGAAACAAAAGAAATCTTATACAAAAAAGATTATTCCGCAGGAAACTACACAATCGTCGTATCCATAAATGATGTTGAAGGATGGGAAGACTTCAAAGTAAGCGATACATTTGAAATCAAACAGAAAGAAACTGCAATCAATGCAACAATAAAAATCAACGCCGACAACTCCCTGACAATCACAACCTCCATCGAAGCCGATGGAAAACTTGTAAACGCAAGCGGAGACATGAACACAACAATCGACAAAGAATATGGACAAGCGGTTGAAAACGGAAAGGCAACAATAAGCACCAATGTGTTATCTCCAAAAACATATGACATAACACTCGTATACTCCGGAGACAACAACTACAAAGGAGCAACAATCACAATCCCAACAACCGTCAAAAACATAGTCCCAGAAGATGCATTGAACATAAGCGGTTCAAACAATACCAATACTCCGACATTCAGCATCAAGCTGCCTGAAAATGCAACAGGAAACCTTACAGTAACAATTGGAGATGAAACAATCACCAAAAAACTGGAAAACGGATCAGCCACAGTTACCTTTGAAGACCTAAAACCGGGTAATCATGCTGCAACCGTAACCTACACAGGCGATGAAAACTACAACTCAATTACCAAGGAAACTACTGTAAGCATACCTAAAAAAGAAATTCCAGGTGGAGAAAGCGCATTGAACATGACCACACCTGAAGGAAGCGATTCCCCATCATACACAATTAACTTACCTTCCGATGCGACAGGTAACTTGACTGTAACAGTCGATGGTAAAGACACATACACTCAGGCATTGGTTAACGGTAGCGCAACAGTGACAGTTCCTAAACTCTCAGCAGGAGCCCACACCATAACTGTTAGTTACTTAGGAGACGAAAACTATAAAAGCATCTCCAAAACATCCAACATTACCGTAGCGCAAAAAACCACTCCCGACAGCGGAAAAACAACCAAAAAAGTTGCCTCAAAAATAATTGCTAAAAAGAAAACCTTTAAAGCCAAGAAAAAAGTTAAAAAATACACAATAACTTTGAAAGCCGGCAAAAAACCTATCAAAAAGGTACAAGTTACTTTGAAAATTAAAGGCAAAACCTACAAGGCAAAAACAAATGCAAAAGGTAAAGCAACCTTTAAAATCAAGAAGTTAACTAAAAAAGGTAAATACACCGCAGTTATCAAGTTTAAAGGAAACAAACTTTACAAGGCAGCTACCAAAAAGGTTAAAATTACAGTTAAAAAATAGAGGTTAATCCTCTATTACTTTTTTTATTTTTTAAAAGTTCAACACATCCTTTTAAAATAAGAATTTGATATAGGCCTCCCACTATTTTAAACCCCAATTCAAATAAGCTCACCCTAATATCAGACAGACATTCAATTAAATTGAATCGAATAAAAAAAGTATCAAAATAAACAATGAGAAAATTAAAATAAGAAGGGTAAAAAATAAAGGGAGAGTTTGAAATCATGATTTTCTTTTCATGATAAAAACTCCACAGATCAATCCTATAATTGCTCCGATTACCAGACCAACACCCAAAGGCATGATAAAGTCATTGGAAGAACCACCAACATTGATTAAAAGCAATTTCTGGGCGTTGTTTGTAATTGACCCATTATCATCTTCACCGACAATGACTCTGTCCTTCAGCTCAGGATGTTCCTTCAAATAATCGTTTACAGTGTCCTGATATGCAATGGCCAGGATTCTCTTGTTTGGATTTGTCAGTGCATGTTCAAGCTGATGCTCAACATCACCTTCAGACACGAACTTGTAAACCTTGATGTCAAAGCTATTGTTATCGACTATTGATTTCGCCAAAATTCCATTGGACTCATTTGCAATAATCATCGTATCTTCAGTCAAATCCGCACCATGTGCACTTACAGAAGAAACTCCTAAAAACAAGACCAACACCGCACTCACTAAAATAAAATATTTCAATTTCATTATAAACACCTTTAAACCTTTTCAATATCCAAAATGGAATTGTCCATTCGTGAAATAAACTCCATAATAACTATATTCATAATGCCCTCCATAATCGCAACCATCAAATAGTAAGGCAGAAGGCTTGCAAGCAACACTTCCAGACTTGAGGCATTTGCAATGGCCAAAATGAAAATCTGCATGAATGTTGCAGCAATAATGCCCATTACGGTTGAAACAAAGATTGCAATTCTCCTGTCAATACTTGAAAACAGTTTGTACACTGCATAAACAACCAGGCTCAAAACGATACCCATATCCAATACGTTGGCACCCAATGCAGTGACTCCCCCTTCACCCAAAGCCAATGCCTGCACCAACAACGCCAAAAAGGAAACCAGTGAAGCATTAAATGGACCCAGTATGAATACGACCAGAGGTATGATGAAAAAGTGTATCTGAACACCCATAGGAGAAGGGATTGTAAACGAAGTGGCGACAACAACGATTGCTGTCAGAACTCCAGTCAAAACCAGCCTCTTTTCCATATCCACTTTTTTTGAAGTGTAATAAAAGAAAATGCTCAAAATTACGAGACTGACAATCAGATAGGCCAAAGCCTGTTCAAAAGGTATTAAACCGTCAGGAATATGCATTTGCCCACCTATTTCATAAATTTAAGATAACAGACAACGGCAGCAATAATAATGATAACCACCAACAGTATAATCATCATGAAACCATTATCATCACCATTCTTTTCAACTACAGATAAGTTAGTATTGTTTTGAGTCGAATTGGTCGAATAATTGGTTTTATTGGTTTTGTTATCCTTCAAAGAATCCTTCAAATCATCACCAGCAGATTGTGAATAATCATCGGAAGAACCATATGATTCTGAGTATTGTCCCGAATAAGAACTACCTGATGAACCGGAACCTGATTCTGATTTTGATGAATCTGATACCTTGGAGCTTGATTTGGAACTACTTCCACCACTTGATGAGGAATCCTTTGAGGAAGAATCCCCTGTTGCAGCCTGTGAAGAATCACTAGCTGATGCATCCGCCACGTCAGAAGTCGTTATCTCCTCGGGATCATGGCCCCCTTCATGGCCAGGATGGGCAACCGCAAATCCTGAAACCAATATGGTCGCACACATTGCCATTATTAAACATAAAATCCATTTTTTATTCATTCAATCACCACATGAAAGATTATTTAATCCTGATTGTATTCTTTTGACTCAACTTGCCGTAATAAGTGTAGACGACATGCTTGCCGGCCTTCAAATTTTTAAGCTTCAAAGTTGCAACACCTTTCTTATTTGTTTTGACATTATACTTTTTGCCCTTTACCCGGAATGTGACCTTCTTGTTTTTAACTGCCTTGCCCTTATTGTTTAAAACCTTTGCTGTGAACTTAACTACCTTGGACTTTTTCTTGACGATATTTTTGGTAATCAATGTTGGCTTTACAACAATCTTATTAGAGAGATGCAAGTTATTAGAACTGACCTCCACAGAATATGTGCCTGATTTGAGATTAACTCCCAACTCCACAAATCCATTGGCGTTGGTTTTGAGATTAAATGTCTGTTTCTTGACTGAAATTCTAATGATAGCACCTGAAACTGGCTTGCCATCTTTAGTGTAGAGGTAAACCCTATACTTTTCAGATCCTCCATAATATTTTGTCAAAGTATTGCCTTTAAGTTCGTAAGCATTGACAGTCAAAAATCTTGCAGGAACCGCATTTTCAATGGATTCATCATAAGTTACAGTAGTTATTTGTGGAGACAGACTAATCCTGCCGCTGGCAAGAGTCTGGAACAGCAATTCGATATTTTGACTTCCCCTTGTGACATTGCCGACATTCCAGACGATAATGCCCTTAGCGGAATCGTATGTCACCTTTCCCTGGGAAGCACTGGATTCAATATACTTCAATTGAGCAGGCACAACATATGTGACAACAGTTTCTTCTGCACTGTCCGGCCCATTATTATTGACGATCAGATTCAACTTGAACCTGTTGCCTATTGTGAAAATACCGTCAGCAGAATAGGTAACGGCATTCATAGTAATGTAGACTTCTGATTGTGGAACATGCAGCAATGCAGAGTCTGTGAAGTTCTCACCGCTTTCATTTTGATATCTTGCCTGATAGATGTAATCTCCACCGATTTCGGTTATGTCATAATGAAGTATGGCATCACCATTCTCATCAGTGAGATTAGAACCCACATGCCGACCATTTACATAAAAGTCAATTTTCTTATTGTAGCTTGCGTCCCACAGGCCCGGACATAAAAGATTTGCCTTAAGCAAGATTCTTTCCCTGTTGTTTCCAACGACATTGTCAACTGTCAATACTGTCGCATTGACATTTGAAATAACCTTAATCAGACCCTCCGCCTGTGATTGCATGTACTTGTTATCCCCCTTAAATTTGACGATGACATCATAGTTTTTAACTTCAGAGGGAGTGAATGGAATTGTCGCAACACCAGAAGATGTTGTTTTTGTAGAACAGGTTTTGCCGTCAATTATAAACTCGACTGATTTGTCCGCAATCGGATTGGAATCAGCATCCTTTAGAGTTGCAATGATATTAGTTGATTTGTCAACGACAGCCGTTACGTTTTCCAAAACGATGCTTGATTGTGTAGGAACATTATTCAATACCAATTTGAACTCCTTTTTGCCCTCCAGATTTTTCACGTCAACCGCAGTGATTGTTATCCAATAATCCCCATTTGGAGCATCTGAAGTATCCCAAGAAGCGGACCATCCATCGGATGGATTTAAATCCTGCTTATTCCAATAGACCGTCCTTGTTTCAATATTTTCTGCAGAGAAATTTACGTAGTTGCGTTCATTATGCCAATGGACGTCAACAGTCATGTTAACTGTTCCTGAAACCTCCTCACCAGGTTGCACCTCATTTGGGTCAGGAACAATCGGATTTTCCATTCCTTCATGGGCTGAAACTGCATTTATCGAGCAGACAGCAACTACCAAAAGCAATAGAATCACCATAAATTTTTTATTCATATAATCACCTTAATAACCTTATTTTTTAACAATTATTGATTTTTTAACCATGTCTTTCAGATAACTTACTTGAATTGAATATCTCTTATTGGTCTTAAGCTTTTTAACCACACTTTTCTTAAGGGACAGTTTGGCAACACCCTTATTGTTTGTTTTAGCGGAATATTTCTTTCCATTGAATTTGAAAGTGATTTTTTTGCCTTTGAGATACTTGCCGTTAACTTTGCCCAATGTTGCCTTTATAACTACCTTTTTAGAGGATTTCTTGATTTTTACCGAATTCAGCTTCACAATGGATTTGATGATTACCTTATTGGATACCTTAAAACCGTTATAATCTGCAGTGATTATGTAGCTGCCCGGCCTTAAAGTAATCTTAAAGGATATCCATCCATTCCTATCCGCAGCGACCTTATGGGATTTTCCATCAACATTCACAGTTACAATTTCCCCACTTGGGCTTGCACCATTCGCTTTGGACAGCTGTAAACGATAGACAGACCCCTCATCATAACTCATAACAACATCCTTATTGCCTGACAATGTTGCAGAATAGATTATATCGAGAACAACACTGCTTTCAGCAGACAAATAGTTATCGTCACCATCATAGCTGTAATATAATGTTTTTTTGCCGAAAGACAAATCATCGATTTTAAATATTGCCCTGCCATCGGCTATCTTGGAATAATAGTTCTTGCCTTCAACATCTACAAAGATGTATCCGTTAATATCTGCAGGCAAACTGAAGATGATTTGAGCAGTCTGGCCGACATACAAGTTTTCTGATTTTATATCTACCTTAGCAACTGCCTTGGTCAGTGAAATATTGAAAACATTGGAATAGGAATAACCCTCAATTCCACTGTATAAAACGGCAACATCATGATTTCCAACAGCAAGACCTGACAGAGGGATATTGAATTGGGTTAAATTGTAATATCCATCAATGAAAATGACATCATCAACTGAAACTGTCAGATTACCCCTTGCATTATCTGAAAATAATACAATAATATTTCTTTCATCAAATGCAGTGGCTTTTGATGGAATTGAAACATCAACGACTGTGACCGGTACCCTAGTAACATTTAAAACATCCAGGTATTCGCATCCAAGAATATCCCCATAACCCATAAAATCAACATTTATTGAGTACATTCCATTGACCAGATTGAAAACGAATTTTGCACAACCATCAGCATCAGTGATATTTTGATAATTTTGGCCATTTATTGCAAAACTGATTTTTTGATTGACTATAGGAGAATTATCCCATCTAGACAAGTTTACCACATAAACGATTCCTTCATCATTGCATTTGAAATCAATCGGCACAATTTTACTTTTATATGCGCTTGTCTGAATGACATAATTTTTGTGAATCGGCTCATAATTTTTATTTTGGAAGGTTACATTAATCTGATAGGTGCCATAGTCCAGGTCATCCAAAATCAGGCTTCCCTTTCCAAAAACAGCATTTACAGAATAATTTTTACCGGAAACTGATATATTTACCATTGTATCAATTGATCTTGAAAACATGAAATCTATTACAACATAATCTCTCAAGTCAGTTACATTTACCTCCAAATCCACTTTAACTTTAGAAACATTGATTAAAACGCTGTCATTCAGTTGTCTGCATGTAACGTTGACCTCATAAGAGCCTATATCCAGCAAATCTGGAATGACATATGACCTCTTGCCGTTTACCTGAACGTTATATGTCCTGTTGGATACGGTTAAAGTCACAATATCATTAAGGAAATTACCCTGAACATCCTTTAGGGTAATTTCTGCAACCAAATCATCCCCATAAGATATATTTTCAATGCTTAATGAAATGTCCGCATCATAAAATATGATTTCACTACTGTCCTGTGAAGGATTGTAACCTTCGCTGTTGAATACGGCAGAAACCACATTGGACATCTTATCTTCAAATATGTGCACAATGCTCGCCACCCCATTTGAAACATTGACATGGTACTGACTTCCTTCGATAGTGAAAATCACTTCACCTGAATTGATCATGTTTCCGTATTGGTCCCGAACCATGGCCTTAATATTGACAGAATCAACCCCCTTATCTGACACGTCCAATTTGAGTGTTGAATTTAGTTTACTTGATATTACAAATGCCTTAATAGAAGCCAATTGGGAAATGTATCTGTGATTGAAATCTGAAAAAGTATAATCGAAGAGGTCTATCCAATTTTCACCGTCTTTACTGAAATAGGAAACGCCTGATGAAAACGGAACCTTGTTTATATACCTTGACTCAACAATCGGCACGTTGGCATATCCTTCACAATCAAGTTTGAAAACAACCCGGAATATGTCTCCAGAGTTTATTGGAATCAAATCACCCAAATTGATGGTATAATAACCTGCAGAAGAGTGACCGCTTTTGTTCGCTCTAAATACATCATTGACATATATTGAAACATCCCAATCTGTCGGCGCATTGAAATAGGTGGAAACCGCAGCCAGATATTCGCTTCCTGTTGCATTGAAAATATTCTGATACCATATGGTACTCTGTCCGGTAATCAGGTAATCTGTCTTTCCTGAAATGTCATACTGATAGTTCTTATCGTATTTGATTGTATCATTTAAGATAAATGTATATGACACCTCATCCTTTCCGACCTGAGCGAATTTTGTATCATAATAGGAAACATAGAAATATCCATTATCTCCCCAATCGGACCCCCAGCTATTCTTAACTATAAATGCACCGTCACCTTCGGGAACGTGATTGAAATTGAATCTGGAATAGTCGTCGTCCCATCCTACAATTGTCACGGCATGATTTGACGGCATGATTGTGTCATAATAGTAATAGCTGCTGCCCAGGAGATACAGACCAGAATAATAGATTCCAGTTGCAACAGCACCATATCTTAAGATCGCCTCTTTTATTCCGTCATTATCCAGATAATTTTCCCTTTTAAGGTAAACAACATTTTGAACATGCATAATTGAATTCAGCAATGGGGATAATGAGCTTCTGTCATCAAACATATCCTGAGATTCCAAAATCGGCCCAAGCCATCCAACAAGATATCCGACACCCATATCATCATAGCCTCCCTCATTCACATCAATCTGCCATCCATAATCCGAAAATGATGCCATCAAATTCTTCATGTTCTCTTCAGACAAATCATAAGTGACATTGCTTGACTTTAAAATGCATGATTCCAAAGCAGCCAAAACGGCAAATGACCAGCAGTTTCCACTGTCCTGCTGATCCTTTACTGGAGTCACAAAGCCATCGTCGACAAGGTTATAATACTCGGGCAAAGTGATATTTCCTTGAGGAACATACATAAAGGAAGTATAATTCAAAGACTGCATTATAGGATTGATTGTAGTGATATTGTATACATCATCATTTGTTGACGCATGATTATTCTCATAGACATTTGCGATGTTGCTATATTCCTTATTTGAAATGGAATAGAACGCTCCTGCACAAATTTTAGCAGAATTGTTTATAAAACTGTTGGATATCAAAAGCAACTTGGTTACGTTATCCAAAAATAGTGCACCGCCGTTGTTTGCGGAATTGTTTATGAAACTTGAAGCAGTTATCAGAGCAGTCCCATACATCTGATAAACTGCACCTCCATCATATTTGGCCACATTTCCAATGGAATATAACTGGTTTATATCAAATTGGGCATTCAAGCCTGTTATTGCAGCCCCAAAAGTGGAAGAGCAGTTACTTATTTCAACATCATCCAATGACAAGCCTGTAGACAAGACATAGATTGCTCCTCCGCAGTCATTTGTTGAGTAGTCATGGACAAATCTTGATTTCTTGATGGTAATCTTATTTGCATTCACTCCGCTGATTGCACCACCGTAATTATATGCATGATTGTTGATGAAAAAGCAGTTATTTATCTCCATATACCCCTCATCAATATAGATTGCCCCACCATACTCGGCAGTGTTGTTGAAGAAATGACAATCCGTCAGCGAAATCAGATGATGTTTCTCGTCATCCTGTTTATAGGAAGTGTAGATGCATCCCCCATAGGAGTTTCCATATTCATCCAATGCATGTCCGATACTGTCTCTAAATATTACGTTTTCAGCAGTGAAATCACCCTGATTTTTGAAGGTTGCACCGATTATTGTTAAATTTCTTAATGTCAGAGTATTAGAAGTTATCTCCAACCTGTTGCATGATAGGACAGTGCCGTTCATACTTTGGCCAACGATTGTAACATTATTTAAAGACCTGAATGATTTATAGGAGTAGTTGCCATCGGTTAAATGCACAACACTGTCCCTTTCAATTTTAACATTCTCCAAATTACGGTAAGGATTGTCAATTGAACCGTCACCTATACCCTCACTCGATGCATTCACATAAATGTCTGCGGCTAGCGGTTCCTCAGCAATGCCCACATCAACTGCATCAGCCGTTTCGTTATCCAATGCGAATGAAGGCGACATAAAAGCCAAAAGGATGAAGGCCACCAATACTGCCAGTTTACTAAACTTAATCATTTAAATCCTCCAAAAAAATAAATGAATTGAAGATTCACTTATTTTTTGATTTTGACTGTTTTTGTCACCTTTGTGTTCATGTACTTTATGACTATTTTATGTTTGCCCACTTTCAGATTTTTAAGATAAACTGTTGCAATACCTCTCTTGTTGGTTTTTGCGGAATATTTCTTTCCATTAATTTTAAAAGTTACCTTTTTGCCTTTGAATGGCTTTTTGCCTTTGACTTTAGCAGTATATTTGATCTTTTTGGATTTTTTCTTGGAGAGATTTTTAGCAAACAATACCTTTTTGACTGTAACTGTATTTTTTACTTCATCATTTCCACATTTAGTTATTATAGTGTATTTTTTCGGAACCTGACTGATTTTAAATGAAGCAAATCCGTTCCTGTCCGTTTTAACATTGATTACCTTATTATTGATTTTGAATGATACATCCTTTCCTTCACCAACAGATTTTCCATTGGAATCTACAATCTGAACCTTGAATATTGAATTATCACTGTAAAATACGACCATATTCTTGTTGCCTATGATTTTAACAGCAGTATTGAGTGAAAAACTGCCATTGATTTCTCCATACTTATCATCACCAGGATATGTCCATTTGATGCTTTTAACATCACCTAAAGAGGATAGGTCCAAGCTTGCAATGCCGTCTCGAATATTTGCATAGAAATTCCTTCCGTCAACATCAAACAAAACCCTGCCTGTTGCATCTTTCGGCAATGTGACTGTAAACACATTTGAACCGGACAATCCGGTTTCGACTTGACTTTCATCAATAACATACTTTTCAATAATGATTTGTTTATCTTGTGAAAATGGATTATATTTACCATTTCCGGCAAATGAAACAGTGATATTTGTGTTGCCTATCGGCAATTTCGGAAGATTGAACGATGCAACACCATTATTGACAGATTCATTATATGTCTGTCCATTCAAACCAATACTGACAGTACCGTTAATGTCATCAGCCAGATAAACATTAACTAAAACTCCATTAGCGGTATTGACATAGTCCAATTCCAATTTGGAATCCTGTTTTATTACATCAATGTTTTTCTTATAGTACCGATTATTTACGGAAAATGTTTCTGAACCACTTTTTAAAGCGTCATATTGGAAATCGGATTCACTACCTTTAATTAAGATACTTGAATCGGACAGAGGATTTAATGTTGAAGACAGGTTCACTTTCCAGGCAGGCATGACATCTCCCAACACTCTGATGGTTCCGTTTTCATTGACCTTGTTTAAGGTAATCTTATAGGTATTTGAAGAGCCAACATAAACAGTTTCATTTCCTTCAATTTCCATTATCACATAATTGTCCGGAAATACAACATCACTGAGCTGATATTTACCAATCAATTCCTTGAAGAATGGGTTATTTGAGCCCCAATAGTTATTGTTTGAAATGAAATCACATGGAACATCCTGATATGGAACAGAATACAATGCAGAACCTGCAATCGCAATGTTATTGTCAAAAATTGAATATTCGATGTTGAAAGTGGCATAGTTATCATCATCAACCATTTCAGTCTGAGGGATTAGAATAGCTCCGCCCAATCCTGAAGCATGTGTCCAGATGTCCCATCTTGTTGCCTCATTTTCCTTAAAGATACAGTGTGATGCATGAAGCCAGCTGCTCAAGTAATTTGCAATGGCTCCCCCATCACCCATCAGTGCCTTATTTTTATAAAATGTGTCATTGTATAAAGTCAGATTTCCTGCTTTGGAACATATTGCTCCTCCCCAAGACAAAATTGAGGCCTGACCGTATGCATCAGGAGAGGATTCAACCCAATTATATTCAAACAGGTCATTGGTACTTACGACATTACCCAGTTCAGGATTTTTAGTGTCATAATATCCATAAACATACATTGCACCACCGTTACGTCCTGCAAAGTTATTTCTGAATGTATTGTTATTGGATTTGAGATTACCTGATATGAAAATTGCTCCACCCTGGATTGTTGCGGAATTTGAATCGAACAGATTATTTTCAATAACCATTTCATTTTGTGAATAATATCCTATGGCACCACCGTTCAGGGATCCTGTATTGTTAACAAACCTTGAATTGTAGACTTCCAAATCTCCATTGGATGCCCTGAGAACATTTGTCATTGCAGAATTAGTTGTTGCATCATTGATTATTTCATTGTCTTCAAAATTGGAGTCATATATGGAAATATCTGAATTATTGGATTCACCTAAAACAAATCCGAAAACGGTAGATACGGATGACTTGACATGGATGAAGCTTCCAGACATATTGACCTTATTGAATGACATCCTTCCGGAATTGTAGATTATGCCCCCATGAATCTGGACTGTGCTTGCCCTTGCGACAATACCATTATTGGAAATGTTGGTATTTTCAATCATCAAATTACCTGAATTTCTAATCAACAATCCATATACATATAATAAGCCGTTTCCTGAGCAATTTATGAGAGAATCAGCAAAATTGGAATTGTTGACTATCAATTTACCGTTATTTACAATTGCAGCATTCAGATTGCCCGCTGCAATCTGCTTTTGAGAGGCGAATGTTACATTGTCAAACATTAGCTTACCGCCATTGGTAATTGCTGAAGCAGACTGAGGATTGTAATTCAATAAAACTATGTTTTTCAGAGTCACATCACCTTCCTGGCCAATATTGAATAATTTCGCATCTGAGGTAGTGTTTATTGAAAATCCTTTTCCATCAATGACAACATTCTTATTGATTGGAATTCCATCTTTTAAACTGGAATCCAAACTGGAATTGAACTCGTAATCCTTGTCCAATTCAATGAAATCATTTCCATTGATTAAACCGTTCAATATCTTGTAACATCCAACCTGAATGTCAGTGTCATGTATGCTTTTAACGATAAAAGCAATTTCATAATCATTCTGCCTGTATCTGTCATCACCAGAATAGTGTAGCGTTACTGCATATGAATTTGGAAGCAGATTTTTTAATGTGAATGTTGTTGAACCGTTCTGAAGAATTTGCGGTTCTGTATCGATGCCGATTAATGCAATATCTCCTGTAGCATCATCATTTAAATCCACATCTATTATCACATCATCCCCTTCAAAACTTATTGGATTTACAACGTTTACATTCATTGTAGGGGCAGTTTTATTTTTGATTACTTTAGTTTCATTCAAATACTTGTTTGTTGCGATAATATATACATTTAAATCACCTAAATCAGGATTTTCGCTTCCCCAATAATTATAATCCATATTATACTCTGTTACAGGCTTGGAGGAACTTACGCTAAACAATATGTTCCCCTCATTTTCATAAATCAAATTATAATTAACATTGAATTTGGTTTCATTGCTGGTTCCTGCAAAAATTCCTCTTTCAACGGTATTGTTAACAATTGTGGAATTTGTAATTTCAAGTTTTGTAGGTCCAGACATTAAAAATATGCATCCCCCCTGATTAGAAGTGGATTTACGCAATTCATTATACTCAATCTTAGCATTTTTAACTGTTAAGGTATTGTTAATATTCCCATAACCATTATTTCCAATATTGAATCCATATAATATTCCAGATGAATCCTCAATACTGATATTTTCAACATACACCCTGTTCGGCCTATTTACTACATAAATCAAACTTAAAACACCGTTGCCTACATTTGAGGTCTTAGCAAAGGTAACATTTGTAAGATTCTGAAAGCCCTTACCTGACAGGTAGATAATGTTTCCGGATGATGTGTATGTATTGTCCCTAAATTCACAGTTGGCAATGACAGTCTCTCCAGCGGCACTCCATATGCCATATTGACCGTCATTGTTTGTAAACACGCAATCAACAATTTCGTTTCTGTCATCATTTCTAAGATACAGAATCGCATTGAACTGACCAGGTTTTATCAAGTCAAATGTCAGATTTTCAAATCTTAAGCTGATGTGATTTCCGTTTTCATTGTATGGTGATTCAAATACGTTTCTGCTATTCAAACTTGAAGTGACAATAACGTTTTTGTTTTCACCGACAATATTCAATGATTTTGTTAAAGAAATTGAATTTTCATCATACCTTCCTTCATATACAAATATTGTGTCATTTTCATCGGATTGTGAAACCGCATACTTGATGGTTTTGTATGGATTGTCTGAAGTTCCATAACCTGCATCATCAGTTCCATCCGGCCTTACATATTTAACCTGATTGGATTGAGCATCAGCCAGTGAATCCGAATTGTCTGTATTTAATATTGTTTCTTCAGGATCATTACCTGTATCATCATAACCATAATCTGATGTTTCGATTTCCAAATTTTCGACATTACCCGCTTGCAAATCTGTAGAATTTGAATCTTCAATGAAATCCACAGCTGAAACGGCTGAAATCAAAACAGCACCAATTATAATTATGGCAAATATCGCCGAAAGTCTAATTTTCATTGTCCATTTCTCCTTTTATTAATAAAATTAATTAATGTAATAACATTATAATAAAAATAAATAAAAAATTATTACAATTATATTTATGAATTTTAATATACTTAATTTTTACTTTTTTCATCGAAATAACGGCAGTATTACTTTTTATAGAAAAAATAAGGTTATTGTAATACTTTTAAAAAGTTTTAATCATTTTTAATTGAATTAATTTATTCAAAAACAATGATTTTATAAAATTTTTTTCAAAAATTAACCCTACAAAAAAGAAAAGAAAAAAAATAAAAAATAAATTGAATTATTTTTTAATTTTAATGGTGTTTTTAACTTTTAATCCCCTGTAAATTGAGAAAATCTTATGTTTGCCGACTTTCAAATTCTTCAAGGTTACTGTTGCAACGCCCCTATTATTGGTCTTTGCAGCAAATACCTTTCCATTAATCCTAAATATAATTTTTTTATGAGATAAAGCCTTTTTACCCTGCTTTAAAGTTGCTTTGAACTTGATTTTCTTGGACTTCTTTTTGGAGATATTCTTTGTGAACAAAACTTTTTTAATGACAAGATTATTGGATACACTTATGCCTTTATATGTTGCAGTGACCTTATAGCTACCTGGTTTTAAATTGAATTTGGCCAATGCATATCCCAAATTATCCGTTTCCGCATAATACACGCTCTTGCCGACCATGAACTTGACGATTTCACCTTTGCCATTACTGACCTTAACCTTATATGCAGATCCATCACCATAATACATGACAACATCCTTATTTTCACTAATCACCTGAGCCACCTTCATATTTCTTTGCAGGGTCTCTCCGGTAGATGGATTGGCAATCTTTACTTCATAGTTTTTATCTGATTTTATATCGCTTAATTTTAAGGAAATTCTTCCGAAACTGTCGGTTTTTGTAGAATATTTCACTTCACCGACATTTACCTCAACATCCGCATTGACCAAAGGAGCTCCGAGACCATTCAATAAAACCGCTTCAAATTCATTGCCATTGATTGAGCTTGAAGTTATGATGCTTGAAATGAGCTGAATAGTGCGCTTGTCTGAAATATCAAGATAGGTTTCATCACCATAGAAGTTAACCATAACATCATAACTGCCGAAACCAGGCAATTTGGCAGTTATTGTCGCTTTGCCGTCCCAATTGGTAACTCCAATATATTGAATTCCATTGATGATGAAAAAGACCTGACGATTGGCAATTGAATTTCCATTGACATCTCTTAAAATGACCGAATAAACTGCTTCACTCTCAGAATAGGACAACAAATCATCTGCAATCATTTTAGTCTTATTGACAAGAACTACAAAATTGGAATTGAAGAAGCTGCCATAATACTCGTCAACAAGCCGGCAATTTAAAGTATAGCTACCGTAAGGCAAATCCATTAATGTCAATGACGCCCTGCCATTTTCAAAATCAATTGTGCGATTGTCATTGCCATTGATTGTGACGTTCAATGATGAATTGATGTCAAATGGGCTTTCAAAATTGATTATTACATTATTTCCATCCTTAAGAACTTCAACCTCAATGTCCGCATCGATGACTGTGACCTCCACGACATAATTGGAATGGCCATTTCTATAGCTTGCATTTATATCGAATTCCCCCTTACTTTCAAAGATATGGGTGAAAGTGGCATTGCCGTTTTCGATATCTGCAAAGTAGTCAATGCCGCCAATATTCAATGTCAATTTGCCTGACTTAACAGGATTGTCAAACTGGTCATAAACCATAGCGGAGATATTGACCTTGTTGAACTCGTTTTCAACATTCAAGTCAACAAAATGCTGGAGCTCATATGATATCGTAAATGCCTTGATACAGGCCACCTGAGAATTGAATTGATGGCCATTATCCAAATAGGATGTGTATGCATAGTCATACAGGTCAATCCATTCCACACCATCCTTACTGAAAAATGAAACTCCAGTGGTGTTATCCTTTTTGCTTGCAATCTCCCACTCAGATACTGCAAATTCTGCACCATCCTTAGCATCAAGCTTGAACCTTACCTTAAAGGTATCATTAGGCTGCAGCGGAATATAATCTCCCAAGTTAATTGTTATGTATCCAGGATCACATTTTCCTGTTTTTGTTAGCTTAAGTTCATCATTGACAAAAATGAATAGGGTGTAATCGGTTGGCTTTCTGAAATAGCTTGAAACACCTGCCAACATGTCATAACCTGTTGCGTTGAATATGTTTTCAACCCATACCGTATTTTTACCAGTGGCGAAATAATTTGTCTTTCCGATTAGGTCATATTGGTAATTCTTCTCGTATTTTGCAGAATCATTGAATACAAAGGCATAGGTTGCATCGGGAATTCCGACTTCGGCAAACACCTTATCATAATATGACACATAGAAATATCCGTTGTCTCCCCAGTCTGTATTCCAGCTGTTCTTGACTATCCATGCACCATCTCCCTCCGGAACGGCAAAGAAATTATCCTTTGAATATGAATCGTCCCATCCGACAATTGCAACTCCATGATTTGCATATGTAGGCATCGGACAGTAATATCCATTTGTCACATCATTAAAGTAGTATCCTGAAAAGAATATTCCTGTAGAAACTGCGCCGTATTTCATTACCGCTTCCTTTATGGCATTATTGTCTGTGTATCCCTCGCGTTTAATATAGAGTATGTTTTGAACATGAGTGATAGGGTCCAGAAGTGGAGACAGCATACTGTAATCATCATAATTATCGATTCCCTCCAAAACAGGTCCGATCCAATTTACAAGATATCCCAAGGCCATGTCATCATAACCACCATTGTTGGTTTCGATTGTGGACCATCCATAGTCGGAATACTTCTGCATGATATTCTTCATGTTCTCTTCTGAAAGGTCAAGCTTCATGCCTGATGCCTTCAGAATGGCTGATTCCAATGCCGCTATGGATGCAAATGCCCAGCAGTTCCCTCCACTTTGCTGGTCCTTGACGGGTGTGACCATTCCGAACTCCCTCAAATCATAGGAAGTCGGTATGAATCCATAATATTCGTAATCCTTGTAAACCATAGTATATTCTGCATCATTAAGGGTCACCATGGTAACATTTGTTTCGAAAAAGTCATTTTCTACAGGCGCATGGTTGCCTTCATAGATGTTATAAAAAATCTTGTCTATTGAGTTCATCATCGAATGAACCGCACCGCCGAATTGGGATGCCGTATTTCTCAGGAACTGGTTGTTTTCAAGCTCAAAGAATTTCAATTCGTCTGCAAAAATGGCTCCCCCATTTCTTGCATGATTATCTCTAAATACTGAGTCTATAAAAGATACCGAATTATACAATGCATAAACGGCTCCCCCCTCATACTTTGCAGTGTTGTTTTCAGCAGTGAAATGTGTCAATGCAATATTTGAATCCAATGCAGTTATGGCTGCCCCAAAAGTTGAGGAAGAATTAGAAACATACAAGTTTGATGCCTTCAATTGGGATTTAAGCAGATAAAAAGCCCCTCCAGCATCGTTGATTGAATAGTCATTGGTGAAATTGCTGTTCTCTATTTCTACTGAACATCCATATAATGCAACTATTGCTCCGCCATAGTTATATGCATAGTTATTGAAAAAATTGGATCTTTTGATGATTAATCTTCCACCAGTGCTATGAATTGCACCGCCATATTCCCCAGTGTTGTTTACCAATGTACAGTTTTCAAGCGAGATTAATGGTGAGTTTGATTCTGACTTGTAGGCCTTAATGGCACCGCCGAATGAATTGGATGCGGAATTAACAAGATCGGTTGCTTCGGTGTATGTTGGAATCGCAGTGGCATCACGAATTACGGTGTTTTTTGCATAAAATGTTCCTCCTTCAACATCAATGTTGAATCCTATAAGAGTCACATTCTCAACGATGAAAGTCTTTCCTGGATCAATGAACAATATTCCAGTCTTATCAGGTCCGGTATATCTTAAAATGGTCTTATCGACATTCTGGCCTATCAAATTGATTCCATTAACATATTTGTTCTGAGAGAAATTGTATTCCCCATCAGCAAGGTAAAGCGTTGATGACACCTGAAACCTTGAATAATCAATATGATTATACGGATTGTCCTTAGATCCGTCCCCATCAACATCTGATGAACTGTTGAAATAATAAGTGGCACCTTTCAAATCCGATGATAACACATCGGAATCGTCAATAGATACATTATTTAAGTCATCAGTCTGTAAAATTAAATCCTCATGAGTGCTGTTTTCATGTGCTGAAATTTGAGGAGCAACTGCAAGCACAATCAGCATTACAAGTAATAAGAAAATAAATTTATGTTTTATGTTTAACAAGTCTACTCACCAACATTAAATAAGTTATTAATATTTACTATGATTATTTACCATTTAAATAACTATTTAATACTTTTTTTAGAAAAAAAGCCCTTAAAGTATTACTTAAGTTAAAAGAAGAAATAAAAAGTATTACTTAAATCAAAGAAAAACAAACACAAAAGAAAAAGAATTATATAAAAAAACAAATTATTTAACAAAAAAATTAATTTATGACAATATTTCCTTAGAATAACAAATATTTAAATTTTATTTAAAAAAAAACATCTTTTTTACATTAATAAAGCCAAACAGGGAAAATAAACGAAAAACTAAAACATTATATAACTTATTACTCCAAAGATAATCTCATAATAATTAATTAATAAATAATATTACTAAAATTGTTGAGGAAAAAAAATGAAAAGAAAAATATTAATTCTGACAACATTGACTATTCTGATATTGTTTTCCAGTTTTGCTTTTGCGCAAGACGACTCAACAGGAGAAATAGTCAGTCTGGAAAACAATACCGAAGACCATATAATTGCTGAAAATGCAAATGAAGACATTATATCGCAAAATGAAAACGAAATTTACACCGCCTCTGGAGACGAAATGTTTACAAAGCTGAACACCGAAATATCCAACAACAACGAAATATCATTATCAAAAAATTACACATACAACTCAAGATATGATTTTTCATTGAAAAACGGTATTGACATCGTGAAAAACACAACAATAAACGGAAACAATTTCACCATAGACGGAAATGGCATCCTATCAATATTCAACATTAAAAACAATGCCAAACTCATTTTAAATAATATATGCATCAAAAACACATTCAACGGAGACACATCAATAATCAACAACCAGGGAGAACTGATATTCAAAAATGTCAATTTCACATCATCAAGAACAATTTCACAAACTGGCAGCGGTTATTTCAGAGACATCTACAATGCAGGAACTCTGACAATAACAGACAGCAACTTTATCGATTCCGAATTTGAAATAAGCACAACGGCAACTACAAATATGCATAACATAAACGTGAGAGGATTCATCGACAATCACGGACAGGTAAGCATATCAAATACTATCTTTGACAACAACAGATTCACTCCGACAAACAGATTCGGAAACAATCATGAAATCTCAACAATATTATTTAATGATGCTAACGCCGCAGTTATTCTAGACAACATAACCGTCACAAACAATGATGTCCGATACACCTCTTCAGCACAGCCTGTCTTTAGAGGACTTATAAGAAGCGAAAACGGAAATTTGACAATTAAGAACAGCCTATTTGAAAACAATACCGCACTGTTTTCAGGCAATTCTCCGCGTTTGGGAATAATATCTGCCAATGGGAACAAACTATTAATAAACAATACTCTCTTTAAAACAAACGAATTTAACGATGCAGCTATTACATCATCAGCAGACAATATAACAATAGTCAAAAGCGTGTTTGATTCAAACAAATTGGATAAATACATCATTCAAAATAAGGGGTCTGGAACATTGAATGTAAACAATAACCTTTTCCTCAAAAACACCGCCCCATCCAAATTGATTGATTCCCCAACATTCAAAACAAACATTGATGAAAATTACTGGGGAACAAATGACCCCGACTTTAGAGATATATCCTCAACAAGTTCAACACCGACCTACATTGTGCTGAATGTAACCGGCCCGACAGAAGTTAACGAAAGGGAAACCACATACAATATAACCCTAAATAAAATTAACACAGGTTTAAAAATAAAGGACAATTCAATATATGATTATTACATTGATGTGCAATCAAATAACCTCGGAACATCAACTCCAGTCCTTCTCAACAATGGAATCGGATACTATATCTATGTGCCGATTGATAAGGGAGAGGATATGCTTACATTCGGAAGCATCAAATTAAAAGTAAATGTAACCGTCATTTTCTTAAGCGCAAATATTGAAATCATAACCGAATATGAAAATACCGCATTTGCAGGAACAAACAACTCCATAATCACAAAAGTTTTTGTAAACAAAGATTTTGGAATATATGAAGTTAAATTTTATGCAGACGGCATTGAAATTGGCAATAGCATTCAGGAGCTGAGCAGAACACCAAAAGAAATAATATTTACTGACAATACCATAAGACCGATTGATGATACAACAGTTGCCGGAGCAAACAACAGGCAAATAAACTATACCGTTTATGTTTATAGAAATGAGGATCTGATTGGCAACAAGACCCTCATTGTGCCGTTACTCTACAACGGATATCTGGGAAAAGAGTACGGATATCCGATTACCGATGTCGAATTCAACTATACCACAACAATTAACGGAGACATCATGATTCAAACACAGGATGATACAACCTATATCGGCGCATCAGTAACCAAAAAGGAATATGAATGGAGGACAGTCCTATCTTCAACATCCCAATTTACAGAAGGATTATTATATGTTCCCTACAATTGGGACAAGACCACCACAGGACCATATCCAGAATTTAACCTAATTTTCAATGACGTGAACATCAACAACAGAGTCATTGGAAAATACAAGGATCAGGCAAATGTCGGAAGTTATGGAACACTGGGTTACGGCGTTCTAATCTACAATGTTACTGATTGCATCAGAAACGGAAGAAATACTCTCAAGCTTGAAAAAGAAAAGGATCTGACACCAGTATACCCTCCAACATTAATAAGCTTCTTCAATACAACCGGCAGCGAAACATTAAAAACTGTTTATATTAAAAACAGTGCCGATTTACTTTATAATGCATATAATTTAGCAAACAGGCCAATTGAAGCCAATACCCAAATTATACTTTCAGACCTCACAAACATTACCAAAGCAACATTATACTCATTTGCGGCAGGAGCGGGAGTTGACGAAGCCGACTTGAAATTCAACAATGCACTCTATAAAAACATATGGGAAAACTCAACCGGCACAAACTATCACGGAGCGTTCATTGCAGATGTGACAAGCCTCATTCAAACTTCAAATAGAATAACATTCATATCCACAGGAGGAACAATCCTTTCCCTACAAAACATTTTAATTCTCTCCCATCCTTTAGTCAAGGAAAGAACACAAATCAAACTCGAAACTGAATATGTAAACACAGCATATGCCGGAACAAACAATACCCTAACTGCCAATGTGAAGATAAACAGAACAGGAACCTATAGCCTCAGATTGTTTGCCGACGGCAAGGAGGTCGCAAATGCAACACAGTACCTGACAACTGATTGGATTAAAATCCATTTAACCGACAAAACAGCCAGGCCGATTGATGAGACAACAGTTGCAGGAGCACAAAACCAGAACATAAACTACACACTTGCAATCTATCAAAACGATAGATGTGTAGCCAGCTCAAGCCTGATTGTCCCACTTAGATACAACGGATATCTCGGAAAGGATTATGCCTATCCAAACAATATCATTGAGTTCAACTACCAAAACACCATAAGTGGAGACATTTTAATCCAGATACAGGAAGATTCAACATATCTTGAGCTCGGACAGACAAACAGAATAGACAATTGGGAAATAGCACTTCAAGAAAATTCCAACATCATAAACGCATTCCTATACATTTCATACAATTGGGACAAAACCAGCACCTCAGATTACCCAAACCTCTCATTGACATTTAATGGAAGAAACATCGAAAGCAAAGTGATTGGAAGATATAAAGACCAATCTAATTTAGGAACAAGCGGAAAATACGGATATGGACTATTGATATATGACGTGAGCGATTTGATATATAAAGGCCAGAATTCCCTCACCATTAAAAAGGAAAGCGGATTAACTGCAGTATATCCATCAACATTGATAACACTATACAATACCACAAACAGCAACAGCTTGAAAAACATTATCATATGCAACAATGCAGACCTGCTTTTAAATTCATATAACCTGGCAGACAGACCAGTTGAATCTGTAAGCACTATCAATGTTGACCTTCCGGAAAACATTTCAAATTCCACAGCCTACATTTTCGCATCCAGCGCCAACAACGGCGATGCGGACCTGAAAATAAACAATCAAACCTACAGCAACATTTGGGAGCAATATTCAAATACACAACACAATGGCGTTTTCAAAATTGATTTGAACAACAGCATAAAATCAGAAAATACCATAAGATTCATCTCAACCGGCGGAACAATCCTTGCGCTGCAAAACATCATTGTAATCGAAATGCAGACCCAAAGCAAAGAGGCAGACAATCCGGAAAACAAAAGCACACCTGCAGAAGCAAAAGTAACCATTAAAACAACACCAAAATTAACATCAAAGAAAAAAACATACAAGGTCAAAGCCAAAAAGAAAAAATTGACTGCAACCCTTAAGACAAACAAAGGAAAAGCAATATCCGGCGCAAAAATTACCTTCAAAATAAAAGGAAAAACATACAAGGCCAAAACCAACAAAAAGGGTGTTGCAACTGTTAAAATAAACCTAAAGAAGAAGGGAAAATACACAGTAACAATCAAATTTGCAGGAAATAATTTATACAATGCCAAAACCATAAAAACAAAACTGATTATTAAAAAATAATGACTGACAATCATTATTTTTTTACTATTTTTTAAGTAATAAATATCAGAAAAAAATTATATTGATTCCTCGTCTAATCCTTTTAACACTTTAAAAATAGAACCATACTACGTTAAAATAGCATATTCGATTTAAATTATTTTAAATTACAAATTAAATGCTAACTAGTTAATCATTTGAAAAATAACAAATTTAAACAGTAATACTTAAAAAACATTTAAATACATCAAATGAAAAATGATTTAATGTATTAATAAATTTTATTTTTTTATGAATAATTTAATACAATATTATTAAAATTTAATAAAAGGAGATTATGACAATGAGATTCATGCTTAAAAAATCAAGCATTATTCTGATGATTATATTGGCGTTTATCATTGCGATAGGCACAATATCTGCGGCAGATGCCAACATGGAAAATCAAACAATATCTGCTGATGACAATACAGATTTAGAGACAATACAAGAATCCTCATCAGATTGTAGCATTTTAAATGCTGATGATACCAAAGGAACATATAAAGACCTGAATGATGAAATCAAAAAAGGCAATGAAATCAACCTGGAAAAAAACTATACCTTCGATAAGGATATTGATGTCGGATTAGAAAAGGGAATCTTAATAAACAAGACCGTGACAATCAACGGTAACGGACATGCAATCAACAGTACAAACCTAACCAAATTGTTCGACATCACCACTACAGGCAATTTAACATTGAACAACATTGTCTTAATTAGCGATTACGGAAACTACAATCAATTCAACAGCAATCGCGAAGATGCAACAATCAGAAACAACGGAATAGTTGTTTTAAACAACATCATATTCACCACAGTTAAGCAAGCCGGAGGCACAGGCAAGGAAAGTATAGGCGCTTCCATCTGCAACAAGGGACATATGACCATCACAGACAGCAGATTTGTTGACTCAAAAATTACATCATATACACAAACAACATATGGATTAATCGAAAACACAAACGAACTAATCATAAAAAATACGGTATTCGACAACAATTTCGTTGAAATCAGCACAACATACACCATAACATATGCAAATGCCCTAATATACAACAATGGAAAATTGACATTGTATAACGTCAATGCAACAAACAACAAAATCAAGACCAAAAATTCCGCACAGGGAATGATCAAGGCGGCAAGTTCAAATAGTGAAATCACAATACACAACAGCATTTTTGAAAATAACAGCATAATTGCAGAATCAAATTCCGCACATGGTGCCGCAATTCATGCCGAATCAGGAACCATGAAAATATACAACTCAAAATTCATTAAAAATACGGGAACATATGGATCTGGAGCCATACGTGACGGTGCTGAAAGCGTTTATATAAACAATACTTTCGAAAGGAATTCTGCAAAAAATTCCGGAGCTATATACTGCTACAATTCCAAAAGCACTTTCATAAACAACAGATTTATAGAAAACAGCGCAGAAGAAGATTGTGGAGCATTATACATAAACATTGACATGCAAAATGACAGAGACCATCCATTTACCAACAACACATTCATAGGCAATGTGGCCGGAAGAGACGGCGGGGCAATATATGCGTCCAAATCATTGGGAAACTACGGATCTCCGATTGAAAACAACATCTTCATTAACAATGATGCAAAAAGAAATGGCGGAGCAATCCTTTACTCCCCAGGTTACGGCTCCAAATACTTCATCAAAAATTCAATATTTAAAGGAAACATTGCTAACAACTATGCGGTAATCAGCAACTTCCAGGATTCCAGCAGCGAGTTGACAATTCAAAATTCAATATTTGAAAACAACAAGGCAAGGTCAAAAAGCGGAGTACTGGTACAGTATAGAATTGCAAACTTTGAAAATAATTACTGGGGAGCCAATAATCCTGATTTTAGTAAAATAGGTATCAAAACACCCCCATCCCAAATCATTTTAATGACAGTTGAAGGGGACGAAACCCCTACAAGCAATTCAATCTACACCATCAGCTTTAAGGACAACGTTACCGGAGAAACTGCCATAATGCCCGATTTTGCAGTTAACATAACTTCCGATAAAAATTCCCTAACCCCAAATTCTCTTGTCATCCGTGATGGAATTGGCAGTTTCAAATTAAATATTAAGCAAAGCGGAGAAGATACAATAAGGGTTGTGGCTGACAATGATGAAAAGGCAAATATTACAGTTAGCGCTTCCATCAATATCGCTGAATTCTACATTATTGCCAACGACGTGACCGTCGGCGAAAAGTTGAACTTGACATTAGAAGTTGTCAATGGCCCTGAAACATGCAATTACATCTGGAAGATATATGATGCTGACAATAAGTTAATTGAAACCGGAAAAGTCACCAAAGACGATGAAATCAATTATACAAAATCATATCCTGCAGGCAATTACACCATCAAGGTCAAATTGGAAAATGTTGACGGATGGGCAGATAAGGAAGTCAATGCTACCTTTGAAATTAAAGAAATTCCGGATGCAGATAATTCAACAGAACCTCAGCAGAATGAAACAGCCAACAACACAAATCCAACTCCAACACCCTCACAAAGCAAAACCAATGCCAAACAAGCAGCAACCAAAATAACTGCCAAAAAGAAAGCCTTTAAAGCCAAGCAAAAAACTAAAAAATACACAATAACTTTAAAATCTGGCAAAAAACCTATTAAAAAAGTCCAAGTCACTCTAAAAATTAAAGGAAAAACTTACAAAGCAAAAACAAATGCTAAGGGTAAAGCAACCTTTAAAATCAAAAAGTTAACTAAAAAAGGAAAATACATTGCAGTTATAAAATTCAAAGGAAATGCGAATTATATTGCATCATCCAAAAAAGTTAAAATTATTGTCAAATAAGGAATATAATTCCTTATTCACTTTTTTCTTTCAAACCAAACTCCGTTCCACCCCATTTGAAAAAAAATATTAATTTTCTTATTACTTGCTAGCGATTTATAAAATTAGTCAATAGCGTCCTATTTGATTTAAATATAACTAAATAAGCTTATTTTAAGAAAATAAGAAATAACAACAAGTAATACTTTAAAAATCTTTATATAGTTATTACTTTAAAATTAAATATGTATTAATCGGCAGAATTAATACAAATAACTGATTTAAAAAAGGAGATTAAAAAATAATGGATACAAAACCCAAAAAACTAATAGTGATTTTAGCTATTGTTTTTTTAGCATTGATTAGCATTAACATGATATCCGCTAATGAAATAGACCATCTAAACGGAACTTCTAATTCACAGATATCTCCAGATAGTGAAACAACCGATTTTGATGGTGATGAAATATATGTAAAGCATGATGTAGAGGTTTCTGGAAACGGCAGTTATGACCACCCCTACAAAACAATCAAGGAGGCAGTCAACACCGCAAATGCCGGAAAAAAACCTGCAACAATATTCATACATGCCGGAACATATGAAGAAATCGAAATGGAAATCTCCAATTCATTAGTCATCAAGTCATATGATGGAGAGGTAACATTAGATGCTAACAATAATGGTTGGTTTTTTTATTCAAGTAAACAAACAAATTATTTATCATTGCATGGTTTAACATTCAAAAATGGAATAAATTACGATGATTCCGATTCAACAGTGGGAGGCGTTGTAAGGAGCGAAGGTCATTTGGATGTGGTCAATTGTACATTTGAAAATAATTTCGGAGGCACAGGAGGGGGAATAAACTCCCATAACGGAGCAAATATTATCAACTCCACCTTTAAAAACAATAAGGCTGAATATAATGGTGCAGCCGCATATGTTCTTAATGGCCAAACAAATATAATCAATTGTACATTCACCAATAATACTGCTAAACGCCAAGGCGGAGCCTTAAGAATCCAAGGAGATACATATATTGAAAAATCAATATTTGAAAACAATGTTGCTGCATTATCCAGCGCTGCAGGAGGCAATTATGCCGGAAATGGAGGTGCCGTTAGAGTCACTGACGGGAACCTGACCATTGAATCTTCAATTTTTAGAAACAATTCTGCAAAATATGAAGGAGGAGCAGTATCTGCAGGAGACGACAGCCAATATTCCACAGTGCATTATGCATTGAATATCAATAATTCCACATTTACTGGCAATAGCGCACGTCATGGAGGTGCAATCATTGCAAACGATGGAATTAACATGGCCAACAGTACTGTATCAGACAATTATGTGCCATATACCATTACTGCAAGATATGGGCAAGGATCTGGAATATATGTGCTTAGGGGAGACAGCATACTTATTGGAAATAACATTTCAAACAACACAAACCAGTACAATAGGGATGCCGTAGACGTTTATACCTACGAGGGAAACATCGTTGAAAGAGGCAATTCAATGGGACCCTCTTCAAAAATTACCGCAAATAACGGCAAAGTAAGCAACGAAATCACCCATAACCCTACCATAAGAAAACCACAAATTGTCATACAGCATGGAAAGTCCGTGCAAAAAAGCGACAATACGGCAAACATTCCAAAAAACAACAATGAAAAAGATTCAAACCAAAACCCAGTAACTGAAACTAATGACAATCGCAATCCAAATCAAGATCATGTAAATGAAAATAATGGTGAAAGTAATTTAAATGAAGAGAACAATATCAAAGAAAATCTGGATACTTCAAATTCTCAAAATTCACTTCCGAATCATACAAGTTCAAACAGCAATAAAAATAATGCAGAAAATATTGAAAATGCAGTTAGAACAAATTCATCAACAAGTGAAATAAGAAATGAAGGTAATCTAGGGGACAAGTCCGAACTGGACAACGGGGAGTCTTCACAAAATGATGCATCAGCACGTGAACTTTCTCCAATAAAGTCAATAATTTCAAATGAATATACCGTACCCGCAACCATTATTGTGCTGATAATGTTTTTAGCATTTATAATTGGATATTTAAGAAAACGAAAAGATGATTAAAACAAATCATCTTTTTTTAAATTTTTTAAAATCGAGGCTGACTCATAATTTTTGTGTTTAAATTTTTTTCTTATTTTATTATCCTTTAATTTTATATACTAGGAAGTACAATCTATTATTAGAGTTAATTAACTTTTTGGTTGTGTTTTTTATGGTTTTGA
>ONSJ01000009.1 GCA_900320515.1 uncultured Methanobrevibacter sp.
CAAGGAAAATCCACATATTATTATGAATGGAAATGCTTTGACGAAAAAATAGGCATGGCCTAAGAATCTCCGGCTTCTACAAGCCGGAGAGGTTCAATAATTTTGCAGCGTTTTCATAAAGAATCTGCTGCCTTTCTTCATCGGTCAAATCGATTTTATTGAAGTATTCCATTTCGCTGACTGACTCCCACATCGGATAGTCGGTTCCCCACAGCACCTTGTCTGCACCATATGCATGGATCAATTCAAGTGCTGTTTCAGGGCTCAGCGCATATAGGCTTGAGCTTAAATCAACATAAAGATTTTCAAAATCAGATAATTGGCGGGTTGCCTCTTCCCACATGCTCCATCCGGCAAAATGAGCTCCAATAAATGTTATGTCGGGAAACTTTTCTAAAAATGGTCTGATCTGTTCAGGATTTGAATAGTTATATCTGAAGTCGCCGCAGTGGACAAGCATTGGAACATCTGCTTTGCTTACCACTTCACCTATCCTGAATGCACGGTCCTCATTCATGGCGAACTGCTGGAAATCCGGATGAAGCTTGACGCCTTTCAAACCCAATTCGATAAGATAGTCAAAATCTCCCTGAATGTCATCACTGTCAGGATGCAGGGTTCCAAATCCAGTAAATAAGTCTGGATGAGTATTTACTGATTGGGCAATGAATTCGTTTATTGATTTTACCTGCTTTGGGGTTGTCGCAACGGAATGTACAAGGTAATGTGTAACACCAACCTCGCTTCCGTCCCTTATAAGGTCATCCAGTTTGCCGTTCAAAGACATGTCCAAATCATAGAAATCCCTAATGCCCAAAACTGCCTTGTCTGCAATTTTTTCCGGATAAATGTGACAATGTGAATTTATAATCTTTTGCATATGTTGGTCTCCTGCTTTTAATATAGTTTTTCACCGGTATACAGATTCTCTTCTGTGTATATTCTAATCAGTCTGTCAATCAAATCATCATACATTAATCTGTGACCCACTGCTCCTCCGTAAGGTGTCTTTACATTGTTCAGGGACTTGTCTGAAAATTCGCTGCAGTTGTTTATGATATACCACATTCCATGAGGGGTATATATGAACAGTTCACCTTCTCCTTTTGAATATCCTTTCTTGAAGCTGTCCTGAGGGTCGTAGATTTTAGTTGAATGCACTGCCAGTCTTGAAAGGTCCTGTTCGGGCCTTGTGCCTGTCTTTTCAAACAGCATATTCAACCATTCGTATGACTTGTCAATTAAGTTAGCTTTTTTAATCGGATCGGCAAATGCTTCCTTTACTTTGTTCTGTCTTGACTCCAAAGTGTTTGTTATTCCAAGAATCTCTTCAACCTTGCTGACATCCTTTTCAAGGCATCTCCATCCTTCAGGTCTTCCGGTGACCTGGATATTGCCTTCTTTAAAATCCATTCTTCTGAACTCTCTAAAGTATGACTTTACCTTTTCGAACTCTTCATCGGGAATTCTTCTGTTTAATCCGTATAGATATCCATATTCGTTAGCGTCATAACATTTGGTTTCAAGTTTTAAATCTTCATCTGCCATAAGTATTATTATATTCAGATTTGAATATAAATCTATTGTAACATGAACATAAACTAATATCAAAATATATTATATTCATTAAATTTAATTATTTTCAAATTTAATATTCAATTTCATAATTTTAAATTAGTTTAGTAAGTTATTTTTATATTGAAAACCAATATTATTATCATGGCAAAAGTAAGTATTATAGGGTCAACTGGAATTATAGGTAAAAACGTTGCATTTACCCTTGCACTTGAAGATGCAGTTGACGAAATAGTAATGTTTTCAAGACCTGAAAGTCTTGATAAGGCAAAAGGAGAAACATATGATATGTATGATGCACTGGCTGCAAATGATATCGATTGTAGACTGACACCAAGTTCTGACTTTAATGACATTGCCGGTTCGGCCATTGTGCTTATTTCAGCAGGGGTTCCAAGGAAAAAAGGCATGAAAAGACTGGACCTTGCCGTTCCCAATGCGGAAATAGTAAGTTATTATTCTAAAAAAATCGCAGAATACTCTCCTGATTCAATAATCTTGGTTGCAACAAATCCCGTTGATGTGATGACAACTGTTGCACTTAAGGCATCAGGATTAAAGAAAAGCAAGGTCATCGGCGTTGGAAATCACTTGGATTCATTAAGATTAAAAAATTATTTCTCAAGACAAATCGACATCAACAGTTCTGAAGTGCATACTAGGGTAATTGGGGAGCATGGAGATCATATGGTTCCGCTTTTAAGCTCAACAACAATCGGCGGTATCCCATTAAAATATTTTGTGGAATATGTCAATTTGGACATTACTGGTTTAGTAGAACGATTAAAACGTGCAGGAAACACTATCATATCTAAAAAAGGAGCGACAGAGTATGGTCCCGCTTTTGCAATTTCAAATCTGATGTCCACTATCCTTACAGATTCCCATAGGGTCTTGACTGTAAGCAGCTATCTTGATGCTGAAATTGAAAGAGTTGAGGATGTTTCTCTAGGAGTTCCGGCAGTAATCACTAAAAACGGTGTTGCAATGATTGTGCCAATTCATATGAATGATATTGAAAAGAAGGAATTTTTAAAAGCTGCAGAGACTGTTAGAGATGTAACTAATGAAGTTTTAACTCATTTAGAGTTATAGGAGTGCTTGATGAGTTTTACTCAAAAATGGACTGAATCAAGTCTTATTTTGAAAATCATAATAGGAATGATTGCAGGTGTTGTTTTAGGAATAGTTGTTCCTCAATGGTCATTCATTGGCTTTTTTGGAAAAGTATTTGTAGAAGCCCTAAAATCTATTGCACCACTTTTAGTTTTTATTTTGGTAGCTTCGGCCATTTCTCAAGCAAAAACTGGAGTAGGCTCCAAATTTAAAATTATTATTGCAATATTTTTGCTGATGAATTTTATTGCTGCAGTTGTTGCAACTATATCATGTTTCATATTCCCTGTAAGCATTCACTTATCCGCAGCAAGCACAGCAGTTTCTCCGGGAGGACTTGCGGACATATTGGGCGAAATGCTTTTGAAGATTTTTTCCAATCCAATAAAATCATTGTCTGAAGGGGAATATCTTGGAATATTATTCTGGTCCATAATCATTGGAATCGCTTTAAGAATGGTAGGTAGCGACACAACAAAAGATTTGCTAAATGACATTGCTGAAGTGTTTTCTAAAATCGTTTATTTCATTATTCAATTCGCTCCAATAGGAGTGATGGGTTTGGTGTTCACATCCGTTTGTGAGAGCGGTTTAAGTATTTTTTCACAATACGGAGAGCTCATATTATTGATTGTCGGATGCATTCTTATCATGGCATTCATAATCAATCCGCTAATTTCAGCCCTGCTTTTAAAGAGAAACCCTTTCCCATTGGTTTTCACATGCCTTAAGGAAAGCGGAGTGACAGCATTTTTCTCAAGAAGTTCTGCTGCAAACATTCCAATAAATATGCAATTATGTGAAAAGCTGGGCCTTGATAGGGATTTCTATTCAGTTACCATTCCGTTAGGTTCAACAATAAATACGAATGGGGCTGCCGTAACCATTGCGGTCATGACTCTTGTTGCCTGTCACACGATGGGAATTCCGGTTCATTTTTCATGGGCCATTCTTTTATGTGTTGTAACTACATTGGCGGCATGCTGCGCTTCAGGCGTTGTCGGAGGATCATTGCTGCTAATACCATTAACCTGTTCACTGTTCGGCATCAGTCAGGACATTTCAATGCAGGTTGTTGCGGTGGGATTTATAATCAGTGTAATTCAGGATTCCTTTGAAACAGCTCTTAATTCTGCAAGTGATGTCCTGTTTACTGCGGCTACGGAATATTATATGCGGGCTAAAAATGATGAACCCGTTAATTATTTAGGTGAATTTTCAAAAGGTGATTAAATGAAACTTGTCGTACAAAGGGTAACATCAGCAAGTGTGGAAGTGGAAGGAAAAACCGTTGGCGAAATTGAAGAAGGCTTGATGGTACTGGTCGGATTTGGCGAAAGCGACACAACCAAGGAAGCTGACTATCTGGCTAGAAGACTTGCCAAATTAAGAATATTTCATGATGATGAGGGCAGAATGAACAAATCAGTATTGGATATTGGAGGAAGGCTTTTGCTGGTTCCCCAATTCACATTATATGCCCATACAAAAAAGAACAGGCCTTCGTTTCACAAGGCTATGGCGCCTGATAAGGCAACGGAACTGTTTGATTATTTCACAGAAAAATGCGGCGAATTCGTCGATGTTGAAACAGGAGAGTTTGGAGCATTCATGAAGGTCAGCTTGCTGAATAATGGTCCCGTCACCATTCTTTTGGAAAAAGAGTTTGAATGATAGTAACAAGTTAAATACAAATATTTAAAAACATTTACATCTAAATATATTCTTACCAATTAGGGATGTAAATGTAAATGTCTAATGAAACTCCAAAATCAAATGAGATAAAACGGTTAACTACACCATTGACCATAAAGGACTTCAAGGCCTACGATAGCGAAGGAAATCTTTTAAAGTGTAGTGAGACCCTGTCCGATGTGAGATTCATAGTGGAGCCCAAGCAAAACATTTTAAATGACAATGAAATTTTGCAGTATGCTCCCCAATCAAAATCTGCATCACAAATCAGACTGAAAAGAGGTTTTGGAAATATTCAAGACATATTGCTGGTCCATGAATCACTGCCATGGATATTGGGATTGTTTTATGTGGTCTTGATTTGCATAGCCGTCCCCGTAACATTTTCAAAAAACATTGTTGGGATGTATCTCATTTTGGTTCTGGTCATACTTCCCCTGCTTTACCTGTATTATATCTTCAATCATAAGAAATATAAAAAAGGCACTGTTAAAAAACAGGTTAAGGAATCCAAGAAGGTGGAAACTCCAGTTTCTACAACTGCTGATGAGAAATCCTCAGGAATGGATTCATTTAAAAGATATGAAAAGGAAATCAGCAACCTGAAAGTGGTGTTCAATGTAAAGGAAAAGGTAGTGCGTGAACTGATTGAAAAACGTTTTGAACCCCCTCAAATCACTTATGACAAATTCATGTCCTCGATAGACAATTGCCATAAGCTGTTTTATGCACAGTCAGATGCGGCGTCAAACATTATTGATTTGGCGGTTGAAGACACACCAAGGGTTCAGGATGAAATTGAAGGTAAAATTGATGCAATGAAAAAGATCATCGACCAGATTGAAGATTTGACAAATGAGCTGGTAATAAATATCAGCTCTTCAGGCGAATCAACTGACGAGGTCAAAAATCTGTTGGATGATATGGAAAACTTGATTGAATCCGTAAAAGACTATTAGGTGATGTGATGAGTAAGATTTGTCCAAAATGCGGTAAGGAATTGCCGGATAATGCAAAATTTTGTATGGATTGTGGATACACCTTTGAGGAGAAAGGCAAAGGGACGTTAAGCAGCTTTCCGCTTCCGACACTGTTTATAATACTTATAGTTGCAATATTGCTTATCGGAGGAGCATTCATCCTGTCTTCAAGTTTTAAAGACAACACTAAAGCTCCGGATAAAAGCGATGAGGTTACTCATGCCGTTGACCTGACAATTACTGATGTGAGCGGATGGGACAGCGATTCCGGTAAAAAGAGCTATACATTATATACCGAGGCAATATTTAACAAGGTTCCCGATAATTTGAAAGGATATAATGTTAAAACTACATATTATGATACAAACGGTTCGGAAATTGGTCATGAAACGGAAACTTTGGATAATGTATATTATGACAGCAACTATGCGCTCAGTTTCGGATTTTATACCACATATAAATTACCGAACCCGGACCATGTGACAGTGGAAATTATAAATGGTGGAAAAGTTATAGATTCATATACAGAACAGATTGATAAAAATAAAATTGATTATTTAAATTAATGGGTGATGCAAATGGCTGAATTCTCACTTGATGTAGATGGTATTAAACAAGATGTTGAAAAGTCACTAGATGTCGAAAAAGAAAAACTGGAAGATTCAAATCTCAAGACTCAGGCGGACAATAACGCACAGGCAATATTTGATACAGACCTCAACAATCCTCAGGAAAGGGATGGAATATTAAAACCTCTTGATAATTTCGGATTAAATGAAATGTCACGTTCAGCATCTCACAATGAAATGTTGGCAACAAGATTCGTTGATTTGACAAAAGGCGGAAAGGATGCGGACAACATTGGTGAACAGTTGATTGAACTCAACAAGCAGATGAAGGATTTGGATCCAAGCAAAGTTGATTTTGCAAAAAAGGGCGTCCTTGGAAACCTGATGAATCCCGTCAGAAAATACTTTGCAAAATATGAGAAAGCTGAAGTGGCAATATCAGACATTGTCGAATCACTTGACAAAAGCAGCAAAGTATTGCAAAATGACAACACCACTCTTTTAAATGAAGAAACATACCTTAGAGAAGTGACAAACAAGCTTCTTGCTGATATTGAACTGGGAAAACAGATGGACGCATCAATCGAAGCCCAAATCCAGAAAGCTGAAATTGATGGTGTCGACCAGAACAAAATAGATTTTGTCCGTGAAGAAGTCCTCTTCCCATTAAGGCAAAGAATCATGGATATGCAGCAGATGATTGTTGTAAATCAGCAGGGAATCGTTTCACTGAATGTGATTAGGCGTAACAACAAGGAATTGATACGAGGAGTCAATCGTGCAAAGACCGTAACCGTATCAGCCCTAAGGACTGGTGTAATGGTTGCAAGTGCACTCTATGATCAGAAAATTGTCATGGACAAGATTACCATCCTTAACCAGACCACAGAAAACATCATAGAGACCACTTCACACATGCTTAAGGAGCAAGGAAGCGAAATTCAAAGGCACAGTGCAGAAACCATGATTTCACCTGATGTTTTAAAGGCCGCATTTGCAGAAGCTCTGCAGGCGATTGATGATGTGAGCAATTACAAGGTTCAGGCATTGCCTCAAATGAAGGAAACCATAAACATGTTTAGTGATATGGCCGATGAAGGCCAGAAAGTGGTTGAAAAAATTGAAACCGGAAACAGTGATCTTCTAGAATAGATATGAATCTGACAGAAAAGATTAAAAATTCATGGTGGGTAATCCTTTCATTTATCATATTCCTGAATGGTTTAGGATTCATGTATATTGGATTTAAGCACAACAACCGGAATTGGATTTTAGAAGGCATTACCTATGAATTTCCATGGTTTTTCTATTTCATAATATTTGCAATTTATGGAATAAGCGTTCCATCAACATTGATAATCACTTTTTCAGTCATACTGATGTTGATTAGTATAATCAGATCAGTATGGGTGGCCGTTAAGCTTGCAGATGTATATGACAATAATGAAAAATACACCATCAAGCAAACCAACTTGAATCAGTCATCCAACAGTCAAAATAAAGGAGGCATTTCCCATAATTTTGCCTGTTGCCTTTGCATGATCTGCATTTTCATAATATTTTTAGTGATAATTTTTTAATGTGTGGTATGATGAATTTTAGAAAGATGAGAAGATATAAGCAGGAGCTTTCAAAAGAGGAATGCGTGGATATACTAACCAATGAGCCTAGAGGTGTCCTTGCATTGCTCGGCGATTATGACTATCCCTATGCACTTCCAATGTCTCATGTATATGTTAACGGCAAGATATACTTCCATGGAGCAATGGAAGGTCACAAAAACGATGCCGTTGAGAGATGTGACAAGGTTTCATATTGCGTGATGGATGAGGGCGTCAAAAACACGGACGGATGGTCATATATATTCAGAAGCGTAATCGTTTTCGGCAAAATCAGGACACTCACAGATAAGGCCGAAAAGATTGATAAACTCACACATTTGGGAGACAAGTTTTTCCCAAGCCATGATAATACAGTCAATGAAATTTCAAGACTTTTGGATAGAACAGAAGTATTTGAAATAACAATTGATCATATGAGCGGCAAAACAGTTCAGGAAAAATAGGAAGGAATTACGATTATGATAGGCAATGACTGGGATTTGGCTTTAGAGGATGAATTTGAAAAGGACTATTTTTTAAGGGTCATGGATTTTGTAGACAGCGAGTATGAAACTAAAACGATTTATCCTCCATATGATGAGATATTCAATGCATTCAAGTTCACACCGTTAAGTAACGTTAAGGTGGTTATTTTGGGCCAGGACCCATATCATGAAGCCGGCCAGGCACACGGCCTGGCGTTTTCAACCCCTGACGGCAGACCGATTCCAAGATCATTGAAAAACATATTCAAGGAGATAAATTCAGAATACGATTATCCCATTCCCGAATCAGGTTGTCTTGAAAAATGGGCAAAGCAGGGTGTCTTTTTGCTTAATACCGTTTTGACAGTACAAGACGGTAATGCCAACTCCCACAGCAAATGCGGTTGGCAGACTTTCACAGACAATGTGATTAAAATATTGAACAGCCAGGAACAACCCATTGTATTTCTGCTTTGGGGAAAACAGGCCGAAAAGAAAAAGGAATTGATTACAAACCCGAATCATTTGGTCTTGATTACATCACACCCCTCACCATTTTCAGCAAGACGGGGATTTTTCGGCTGCAATCATTTTAAAATGGCTAATGAATTTTTAAGGAAAAATGAAATGGAAGAAATAGATTGGAATTTGGTCCAATCCTTTTTTTAGTCTTCAGGTCATTACACCGAAATTTATTCCATTGCTTCCAAAGGATACGAATGAATGGTGTCCCTTATCCTTTGCAGGATAGTCATATACCTGTGACTCAATTGAATTCACAATCTTATAATTTTTATATTCGTCATTTAGGATGTCATAGAATTCCTTATGTGTGAATTTGGAATCGGATGATGACTTGACGATTTCCTTGATTGTTGGGGTTATCTTATTTCCCCTCCAAGCTATATAGTAGAATTCCTCACCGGATGAAAACCACAGCTTTGAGTTGTTTTTCTCGTCGTGCCTGTCATATGTGGTGAAGTGGATGGCGTCATGGCCTTCAACCTTGACTTTTTTTGCCTGGTTGTGTTCAATGAAATATCCGTAAAGGTCCATTATTGCCGGATTTACATAGCGTATGGTGAAAACATCGATGTCCTCGTCAAATTCATACATGTGAAAGTCGCTCTGATAGGGATTTTCGTATTGGGGAGGTATCTTGAACTCCTCATATCCTACAGTGGCTGTTGTCCAATTGGACGAATCAATTGCGCTGACCGCTCCAACCAGTATGGTCAAGGCCATGAGAAAAAACAAAATTTTTCTAATCATGATAATATATTATAATAACCCCATTATTAAATAATTTGAAAAGTTCATATAGATGGATGAATTGCTAATGAGATGGTTTTGGCTGTAATTGATTTTAATTGGATGAGGAAGCAATTAAATCATATAGAAAATTCAAGCTTATATTTTAATGGACTAATTCTTCAATGATTTTGGGTAGAAATCATATGACAATCTCGAAATCGATTTTTCTGTTTTCTCTTCTTCTTGAATCCATATCGACAAAGTCATATACAAGCGGGTTTTTTATCAATGTTTTCCATACTTCAAATGTTTCCGTTAGAAAATCATCCCTGAAGCGGATGTGCCTTTCAATAATTGGACATTCGTATGGAAATTCGCTTGCATCCAATACCAGATGAAATTCGCCGTTTTTGGATATGTGGGGCACCAGGGGAAATGTCCTGCATTGTATTGGCCTGATGGATCTGTCGCATCTTGGAGGATTTATGCATTTGACAAGGCAAACATCCCCTTTCCATGAATGGGGGAAGTCCAACTCTTTTGCATCAATATAATACAGTTCAAATTCATCGTTGTCCTCATACATCAGCTCTTCGCCAGGCATAAGAAATAGTGCAAGGTCCTCATTGGGATATTCCTCACTGTCAAAGACACAGCATATCTCACCACATAATTTTCCGCAATCGAAATCAACTGGTGAAACCTTATCCAATCTTCGGTAAATTTTTTCAATAGATTTTTTATTAACTTTTGTTGAATTTTCCATATTTTTTTAATTGTTTTTAAGGTTTAAATAGGTTATTATAGTGGAAATGGCAAAAAATAATTAATTTGATTTAAATTGTCGGATTTTTATTAAACTACTTTAAATATGGCTATTTTATATATAATACTTCTTAAATCTATTAATTATTCTAATATAGTTATAAATTATATGCATTTTCATATTATAATTACTTAAATCATTATTTTGATTTTTAAATACTTTTAGTTCTTAAAAGATTATTTCATATATTTTAATCTTTTTATAGTCAAATTCAAATGGATGCTATTTGTAAACTTAATATTCATAAAGTATTAAGCTTATTTTTTAAAATTAAGTAATTTTAAATTGATTTAGCTAATAAAAAGGTTTATATAAGATATTTGTAATAAATATTGGTGAAGTGAGTTTAATCTCACGGATACTATAAAAAAATTCTAAAATGGAGGTAAAATATTTTGAACAAAAAAATATTACTCACTTTGCTTTTTGCATTGCTTTGTGTTTTATCAATTAGTGCTATTCAAGCAAGTGATGTTAATATAACAGATTCAAATATGACAAGTTCTAGCGATGATTCAATTCAACTTGAAAGTGAAAGTCAAACTAGTGAAATAGAATCTGTTAATTCAAATACTTTATCAACTGACAATGAAGAAATTGTTTTAGAAGAAGATAGTAAAAATCATACGGAATTAACTGACCCAACCAATACTATATATTATAAGGGCTCATACAATGTGACCTTGAAGGATTCAAATTCAAGCAGCACATTGGCGAACAAACCTGTTAATTTTGTAATTGATAATGTTAATTATGTTGCCAATACTGATGACAATGGCGTTGCCAGCTTAAATCTGACATTGACACCGGGAAAATACAGCGTAACTGCTTATTTTGCAGGTGACGATACATTCTACATTAGAAATATTGTCTACCGTCAAAGCGGCGGACATCACAAAATACTATAAGGGAAGCACACAGTATAGTGCTACATTCTATGATAGTTACGGCAACGTTTTAGCAAATAGAGATGTGACTATTACTGTTAATGGAAAATCCTACACCAAAAAGACTAATGCCAATGGTGTGGCAAGCGTTCCGGTCAACTTAAAGCCTGGAACTTATAAGGTTACTTCAACCGATCCAATAACAGGATATCAGGTAACAACCACTTTCAAGATTTTGCCTACAGTCAGCGCAACCACTCTCAAGAAGGTTGCAGGTGACAACAAGAAATTCACCGCAAAATTCTACAAGAGCAACGGTAAGGCATTGGCTAAAAAAACTATTAAGTTCAAGCTTAAAGGTAAAATCTACAAAGTAAAAACCAATGCTAATGGTAAGGCAAGTTTATCTGTAAAAAATCTTAAAAAAGGAACATATACAATTTATTGTTATAATACAGACGGATCCTACAAGACCTTCAAAATAAAGGTTTACAAGAAAGTATCCACTACATTAACAACAAAACATTATACCTTCCTTAAAAAGGATAAGAAAACAATCAAGGCCACATTGAAAAATAGTTTAGGTTATGCTCCAACTTCTGGTAAAATAATCAAAATCAAAATCAATGGAAAAACCTACACTAAAAAGACTAATAGTAAAGGAGTAGTTTATCTTAAATTGCCTTCCTTGAAAAAAGGTGTATATAAAGTCAAATACACATTTTCAGGAACAAGCAATTATAAGGCTTCAAAAGCTAATTATCTAGTTACAGTACTCACTACCAAAAATTCAGTACTGAGTGTAAAAAGTACTACAACCTTTGGTTATGGGGCCGGTACTCCATTTAAAGTAGCGGCTACTGCTGGAGGTGTTGCTTTAGCTAAAAGAACAATAACTTTTGAAGTTGATGGTAACACTTATACCAAAACTACCAATAATAACGGAATAGCATCACTTCCAATAAAATTGGAACTTGGTAACTATACTATTAAATATTCACTCAAGCAGGAATCAAAAGTAAATGGAAAGTCCGCAATTACTCCTATAACAGTAAAACTAAGAAGCGAATCAAAGCTTACTTGGAAAAGCGGGTCTTCATTTTCAGGTTCACCGCAAACATTTAAAGTATTGTTAACCGATTTGGATGGTAAGGCTATTTCAGGACAAACTATTAAGGTAATTATCAATTCTAAAACATATTCTGCCACTACTGCCTCAAACGGATATGCCTCAATTAAGGCAACCGCCCCTGTAGGAAAATATACTGTTACTGTTAAATTTGAGGGTAGTAACGAATACCTTCCTAATTCAACAACAGCATCAGTTAGTATCACTACTTCAACCGATATCAAAGGTGTAACTGAAAAGAACACCATTGATAATTTGGCCCCTTATCTTAAGTCAACCACCAACTGTCAGGTTGGAAACTCAAAGATTAAATCAAAAGTCAATTCAGTAACTAGTGGTTTAACCAGTGATTATGCAAAAGCAGAAGCTATATATAATTACGTAAGGGATTCAATATCATACAGTTTCTATTATGATACCAAATTCGGTGCTGCAGGTACATTAAGTGCAGGAAGAGGTAACTGTGTTGACCAAGCACACTTGTTGGTTGCTATGTATAGAACAGCAGGTCTTCCAGCTAGGTATGTTCATGGAACATGCAGATTCTCAAGTGGAAGTACATACGGTCACGTATGGGCGCAAGTTCTGATTGGAGATACTTGGATTTGTGCAGATCCGACTAGTACTAGAAACTCTTTTGGAAAAATAGTAAATTGGAATACTAAGTCATTTAGTTTGCATAGCAGATATGCAAGTCTTCCATTCTAAATTCTATTTTTTCCTTTTTAATATTTTTTAACTTTTTTTAATTATCTTTCAAATTAAATATCAAACTTTTTTTGCAACCTAAAATCATTATCTGATTAATTTAAATAATAACATTTTCATAATATTAAGTAAATAGGTGAGAAAATGTTTAAAAAAATAATTTTGTTTTTACTGTTTGCCATGATGATTGTGGGGGCTGTGAGTGCAGCTGACCAAACAAGTTTCAAGACACCAACCAATTTTGAGGACATTGGTGACGGTGTTTACGTATTATATGACTCTTTTAAGAATGCAGATGAAATACTGTCTGTTGTAAAGTACAACGCACATGATTGGAAGGATTACATCACCAACGACACCTCCAATAAATATGTTGTACATAAGGATAAGAACAATACCTATAACTATACTGACGGCAGCGTAAATGAAATAGGCTCCTTTGAACTTATTGAAGTTGAAGGAAACAAATTCATTATTGACTTTGCCAAAACCGGCACGGAAAATGATTTGTCGAATACATATTCCAACATGCTCGAGTTCAACAAGCTGAATAACCTAACACCAATAAAAAAATAATTCTTTTTCTACTCTATTTTTTCCATCATCAATATATTTCTTTTCATGTTCAACTAAATATTGCTAATAACTTGTAATTTTACATATTACCATCAATAATGCTTTTAAAAATGCAAAGCACTTATATATATCCGGTTTTATAGATATCACTACATTTAATATAGTAGGTTGATGATATGACAAGTTTTGATTTTTTAAAAAGTTTTAACAGAGAGTTATATGAAATTGGTGTGAAACTGGAAGAGGATGCGTTAAACTCCCCAAGGGCTGTGACAGCAGATGCAACATTATTTTTAGAAAATTTGGTTAAGGACATATATAGGATTTCAAACAAAAAGCTTGAAAAGCATTTGAAATCATTTTATAAAAAGGTGGATAACCTTTATAGGTCAGGGGTTATAAGCTACATCTATAAAAACAAGCTCCAGGAGGCATACAGCCTCAGGAACAAAATCCATAAGGAATCTCTCGAATCAGCAGAAGAAAAAAAGCTGGCATTCGACCTGCATAAGAGACTATACTACATTTCAAAAAAGTATTTCAGGGATTTCTGTGAAAATGAGGCTTACATAAGCATCCCCGATTACAAAAAGCCAGCCCAAATCGATATCCATTTTGAAAACTGCATCATCTGCGGAAATTCAAACAAAAAATCCATGTCAAACATGTGCAAGATATGCAATCAGAAAATAGAAAATGCCAATTTCATGCTGAGCATTCAAAATACTTTCAATGACTCTCCATTTACAAGGCAGGACCTTATTGAATTTGGAATCAATGAGAGTCGGGCAATTCTGCTTTTGATGGACCTGTCAAGATTCGATGCTGTAACAAATGACGGCGAGTATTATACAATTCACAGGGATAATTTCAATGAGTATCTCCATGAGATTGACCAGTATATTGAAATAGGGATACTGATTACAAGATTTTACAGGAACGAGATTTCAGCAGCTGAAATAAAGAAGACCCCTGAATACATAAAAGGATGCAAGGACCAGTTGCCCTACAGGGAATTCTTCAAGCTTGCAACGGCAAAGATAGAAAAGTCATTCGAAGATGCGCTTTTGCAGTCAAAAGACATCAAAAGGAGCATGAGGAAATCATCGATGAATGAGCTGGATGTCAAATACTGGTTTCACCGTGAAAAGGAATCATTCAACGAAGGCATAATCAATGATGCATTCATATTATATAACAAGATATTGATTGATGATTTCTTTAAAATGAAAATGAAAAGCAATGAGGACGATGAGGATATATTAATCAGGCTACATATTCCAAAAGACGTATATTGCTTTTGGAAAACTCATTTTATTGCAGGCAAGTTCACAAAGAAAAACAAAAACTTCAAAAGGGATTTGATTATATCTGAACTCAAAAACAACAGAACATTGAATGAAGCCTTAAAGTCAGCGAAGGTAACAAGAGAGGATTTCGAAAAGATGTATCGTATCTCACAGGATGCTAATGATGAATTCTATCAGGAATTCAACAGGGAATACATAGAAAAAAGACAAAAATCAATAGTAAGACATCTCAAGAATCACAATTTGAACAGGGCAATCAGGCTGTCAAAGATTACCAAAACCGAGTTTCTTAAATGGTACTATGAAGGTGAAAAAGGATTGTCAGACTTTTACGTTAAAACAACCGAATTGTTGATGGAGAAATATATTGAATACCGCAAAAACGATTGGAACAAGCGGGATATCCTCAAAAAGATCAATATTTCAAAAGACATGTACAATTCATGGTCAAAGCATGAGGAACTATACCACCAATTTGAAAGTATGAATGCAAAAATCACATCCGACCTGATAAAAAGGGGACGAATCATAAATGGAATAAAGGAAGGCAAAACCAAGCAGGAAGCCATTTTTTATGCAAACCTTACGCCAAGGGAATTTGTGGAAATTTACAATACGAGCAGGAGAGAGAAAACCGAGTTTTATTTAAGATTTGATGTTGAATATGAAAAAAGCAGGAAAAAATTATTCATAGAACTCATTAAACAGGATGATTTCTACAACGCCATACAGAAGTGCGAAATATCCCAAAGGGAATTTAACGAATGGTACTTTAAGGACCAGGACAGGTTCATATCAACAAGAAAAGCCAGCCTTTTTTACTTAAGCACCACATATGAACTGATGGACAAATATGTCAAGGCAAGAATCAGCGGCAAAAACAAGCCGGACGCCGCCAAAAGTGTCGGGCTGTCAAACATGACAATAAATAAGTGGCTGAACCATCCTGAATTCGACATATTCGATGAATTTGCAAAAAGAATCAGGCATCTAACCATCAATTTGGTTGTAGATGGTTTCAATCAAGGAAAATCCAAGATTGAAGTGTCCGAGCTTTGTGACATCTCCATCAAAACGATTGATGAGTTCATTGAACTTGGTCAGAATGGATTCAAGAAATATGAGGAACTCCTTTACTTATATGAAAACAGGGTCATTCCAAAACATCTGGACATATTCCTTAATGATTTTCAGACAAAATCCCTATTCAAATCATTAAAGCATGCCAAACTAAGCAAAGAGGAACTTGACCATTACTATGATTTGGGAAAGGAGGGGGATGAACAGTTCAAGGATTTCTATCATGACTTTTTCGATGTTAAGATAAACCTCCTTGTAGATAACATTCTTTCAAAAAAATCCCTGAAAATCTCTTTGAAAAACTCATATCTGTCAAGGGAGGAATATGAAGAGAATAAGGAATACATTGAAGACATCATCCTGATGGAAAGGATAATGATAATCGCTGATGGAATCAACAAGAACAAAACAACAGGTGTCAAACTGGCCAAATCAGTTGGAATCAGTGTTGATGAAATCTATGAATGGTATGTCAGAGGAAAGGATGGGGAAGAAAGATTCAGGATTTTTTCACAGATTTTTGAGTTGGGAGTTGTTCTTCCAAGGGTACTGGCATTCAAAAAGGCCCGAGATATTGGAATACCTGTAAAGTTTCTAAACAAAAAGCTTAAAAAAGACTTGGGCAGTGCAGATTACAGGAACTGGCAGGAGCATGACATCATCAATCAAAGACTGGAATTCACTGAAAGTGACGGTGAAAGCATTGACGAGAAAAAAGTCAAGAATTTCCTGGAAAAATCCGAATTATTTGCCCTCAAAGACAGAAAAATCAAATCTAAAGATTTAAAAAAATTAAAAGAATTTTTAAATGACAAATCAATGCCTGTTGTTGAAATTTCCATTGTTGACAATGCCAATTAAGACTAAAATTTTCCAAGATTTTTTAAATGTTCAGTTTGCTACCAATATTTTGGAAATATTGGTGGCCATTTATAAATCTTTTATAGAAAATTTAGAAAAACTCTTTTTAAGAACCTATTTTTCAAAATAACCAATAACTTCCATCATCATGCCATTCGATTGCTTTTAAACTCAAGATTCCTGATTTGATTCTTATTAATTCCATTTAACTTTAATGCATGTCTTAAAAAATTAATGATTTAAGTTCTGTTAAATTAAACTGCTTAATATATTCTTTCATATGCTATAAGCTTTTTATTGTTAAATCTAAGTAAAAATCATTTCAATGCAATATTTTCATAATGTATTAACTTTATTTTTTAAAATCAAACTCATTTAATGGGATTTAGCTAATAAAAAGGTTTATATAAGATATTTGCATTATATAATATTTAAGCGAGAATAATCTCGTAGATATTAATTTTGTTATGGGGGTAAATTATTTTGAACAAGAGAATATTTCTCACTTTAATATTTGTGCTCACTGTTGCATTATCAGTCGGTACAATATATGCAAGTGATGTAAATGTAACGGATTCATATGCCTCCAGTTCACAGGATGACGGATTAATCACGCTCAGTGATGACTCGTCTGAACTGCAGGCAACGGAAGCTGTTGTTGATAATGATTCATCAAACGATGTTTTAAAATCTGAAGATTCAAATACTTTATCAACTAACACTGAGGACAGTAATGTTTTGACAAGTGACAATAATGCACCATCAACCATTGATGTATCAAAAACAGTCACTGCAAATGACGTTACTAAATATTATAAAGGAAGTGCAAAGTATACTGCAACATTTTTAGACATAAACGGTTCTGCTTTGGCAAATACCAATGTTAAAATTACATTAAATGGTAAAGAGTATACTCAAATGACTAACAGCAGAGGTGTCGCTTCCTTAAGCATTGATCTTAAGCCGGGAACATATAAAGTTGTTGCTACTAACCCTGATACCGGTTATAGCTTAACCAATACAGTTAAAATCTTATCAACTATTGTTTCCAGCGATATGAGTAAAGTTTATACTGACGGCAAGAAATTCACTGCGACTTTCCTTAAAAGCAATGGGAAAGCATTAGCTAAAAAAACTGTAAAATTTAGAATTAACGGTAAAACATACAAAGTAAAAACCAACAGTAAAGGAAAAGCCAGCTTGTCCTTAACCAAACTACGTAAAGGAACCTACAAGATTATTTCCTATAATGCTGACGGTTCGAAAAAAACCAATAAGGTAAAAGTAATCAGAACATCAAAAACTTCATTAACATCCAAAGATTACCTTTTCCTTAAAAAGGACAAAAAAAGAGTTAAGGTAAAACTGCTTAACCAATTGGGTTATGCTCCTGCGAAAGGTAAAGTTATCAGATTAGCTTTAAACGGTAAAAAATACTCTGCCAAAACAAATGCAAAAGGTATTGCTAGTTTCAAGTTGCCTTCACTTAAAAAGGGAGTATATACTATGAAATACTCCTTTGCCAAGTCAGGTTACTACAAAGCATCCAGTGTAAAGAATAGATTAACAGTCATTCCAACCAAAAAAGTCACTTACACTGTTAAAAGCACTACTGTATTCGGTCATGGTGCAGGAACATTATATAAAGTAGCTTTAACATCCGGCGGTGTTCCAATTGCAAATAAGAAGGTTACACTCACCGTAAATGGTCAGACACAGACCAAAGTCACAAACAGCAAGGGTATTGTTTCAATACCTATCGATTTGGATATTGGAAACTATGAAATTAAATTTTCCAATAAAGCCGATTCCAAACTTGATGCAAAATCAGGATTAACCGCAATCAGCGTTGTTGAAAGAACTCCGACTTCTGTAAGCTGGAAATCTGAAACCACCATTTATGAAGGATCACAATCCTGTAAGATATTAGTGCTGGACCATAACAATAAACCTATATCCAAAGGAAATGTCCAATTGACAGTCAACTCACAGACTTACAGTGCTAAAACCGCTTCAGATGGTTATGCAACCATTAAAGCAACATTCACTCCGGGAACTGTTAAGGTTTCATATACATTCACCGGTAACAACCTGAATGCTCCAAGTTCAGGCACTACAACTTTAACTGTGAAAAAGATTGATTTCATAACCCTTAAGAATGTTATTGCCGGCGCAAAAACAATAAAGGCATATTATGCTGACAACAATAAGGTGCCATCCAGCGTATCTGCAGGGGGATTAACATTTACAATGCCCGAATTCCTATATGTGATGAGTGAGGCAATCAGCAATCTCGGCAGTTCCAATACCGGAAATGTTCCTATCCTAAAAGGAGTGGCTGCACCGACTTCACCTAGCGGTGACACAATTTCTTCAGTTGAATTATACAAAAAGGATTACATAACTGTTGCCAAGAATGCTGTAACATTCATTAAAAACAACAAGCAGGCACCGAATTATGCTAATTCAGCCGTTGGAAAAATCATCTACTCCGAATTGATAGATGCATTCTCAAGAATTTTAGCATTCTACGGAAACAACAATAATCAACTGCCTAATTATTGCGTAATCACATACGGTACCGGAGGTTCTTCAAGTTCACAAGGCGGAACTGGTTTGAATGAGAAAAATACGGTTAAGGACCTTAGCATATATCTCAAATCCACCAGTAACTGTCAAGTTGGAAACTCTAAGATTAAATCAAAAGTGAACTCACTTACCAGCGGATTGTCTAGCAACTTAGCAAAAGCTAAAGCGATTTACAACTATGTAAGGGATTCCATATCATACAGTTTCTATTACGATACAAACTATGGTGCGGTAGGTACCTATAACCACGGATCAGGAAATTGTGTAGACCAGGCACATTTACTCATTGCAATGTATAGAACCGCAGGACTTCCTGCAAGATATGTACACGGAACATGTACATTCTCCAGCGGAAGTACATACGGTCACGTATGGGCTCAGGTACTAGTTGACGGTAGCTGGCATGTTGTAGACCCAACAAGCTCAAGAAATTCATTCGGAACAGTAGTTAATTGGAATACAAAATCATTCAGATTCCAAGGAACCTATTCAAGTCTTCCATTCTAATTAACTATTTCCTTTTTTTCTTTTTTTAAAAAAAATTATTAATTCTTGTTTAAATCCAGTTTTAAATCAAATTTAGCGAATTTTGTTTGTTTTATGAATTTTTTCATGTCCTTATCCAGGGAATATGATAAATTAAGCACTATATTAAGGAATTCATCAAAGTCATTTTGAGTCAGTGAATCAAGGCCATGGGCCAAAATGGAATTGTTCCTCTTTCGTGTCAGGTTTTTGATTTTTGATTCGTTTTCGACATAGTATTTTCCCAAATCATTTCCAAGTTCATTTAAAAGCAGGAAATCCTTTTCCAAACCTATCCTTATTTTTCCATCTTCTCTTGTTTTTTCCAAATCCATTATGAACTCTTCAGATACATTGTTTTGTTTAAGTACTGAAACATCGATATCTGAGCTTTTGATATTGTATTTGGTCAATTCGATTTGTGCAATCAGTTCAAATGACCTGTATAGCCTTGCTATTGCATCATCGTATTTGAATTCCTCAGACCTTCTTATTGAATTGTTAATCAGGCTTGCAAGGATATAGCAGTTTTTCAGATTTACCGATTTGGAATTGATGATGTTTCCAAGAGCCTTCAGGTTAAATTTGATATCATTTTTGACTTCCATGAATTCAACCTGGTTTAAATTTACTTTTCTCAGATGGTCATATGCATCTTCAAAATCCATATTGTCCCATGCATAATATGCTTTGCAGAGATGCATTAATGAGTCCTTATGGATGTTCAAATCTACGATATAATTCAGGATATCGATGCATGCCCTGAAACGATTGGCGTTAAAATTGTTTCTTGTTCTCATCAAGGCGAACTTGTCATATATCTTGTAGATGTTTTGGTAGTTGATGATTTCGGTTCCCCTTGAAACTTCGCCTGTTGACCTGTCCCCTCCGACAGAAATCAGATCCTTTGAATAGAACATTCCACAGCTTGCCATTGCTGCAGACATTGTTTTGGTTCCGGAGGTGTAATCCATAATTATATCATAGTCGTTATCATCTTCATAATCCAATTCCCATATCTTTGATTCATATGCTTCAAAACAGGTATTCAAATCATCTATTGCATTGATTATGACAATCTGATAATCCTCATCCAGTATGAATTCATCATTATCTTTATGAAATAGTTCTTTTATATATTCAACTGTCCCTTTTGACTTGTCTGATGCGAAAAATATGACCTTGTCTGGGCGTATCTTATTTATGATATAATATAATTTTTGTGCATGGTTTTGAGAGTTTTCTTCATTTATGTTTAAATTTGTACCGGTTCCCACGGTCATAAACAGAATGACTTTCTTTCTTTTCATAATATCACTTTAGATGTTTTCAGCTATCAAATTAAATAGTTCTTTAGTCTTGTCGGTTGCGGTGCTTTCCCAAATGTCTTCGGGAATTTCATATACAAATGTCGGATATCCTGCCTGTGCAATCGGCTTTGAAACCAAAACGGCAGAGGTGGATTTGTATGTTTCGTTTCCAGTTACAGGATAATAGTTGAAATCGCTGCTTTCGCTTATCTTTTCGGAAATGCTTACAGAAGCGTTATCCATAGCAGGTGTGGCAAGATAGAAACCTTCACCATATTCTGGATTATGGGAATGGCTTATTATCACTGCATCTGCATCGGAGGCGGTAACATTTGGATTGACATAATCATGAACCAGGCTTTCCCCGTTTGCCCTTCCCTTTTCATAATCATCAGGACTGTCAGTTACGGTTACCTTATAGTTGATAATCTTGACATTGTCATTTCCGAATTGTCGTGCTGCCTGTATTTCAGGCTCAATTGACAGGGTTTCCCTTGGATGAATTCCGGTTATCAGAGCAATGCATTTGGTGGCGTTTTCATTTCCGGCAATTCCGACTTCCACTGTTCCGATACTGGTATTTGCAATTGTAGTATATTCAATTTCAGGATAATGTGTGCTTTCAAAAAATATTATCCCTCCAATAATTATTAATGACACTACAATAATAATTATTTTGCTTGATTTTTGCATATTTTCACCTTTAATTAATATTTTGTTGACTACACTAATTAATATATTCTAAATGGTGATGAAAATGACATTAAAAAAATAGAAAAATTATATCCGAGCACTGAAATCCAGTGCCCAGATATGTTTTTTGATTTAACGGTCAGTGTTGAACTTGTCGCTTGACCTGATTCCTACAAGTGATGCGAATACCGCAAGGACACATGCGACTGTACATATTATACAGATTATTTGTGATGCCTGCACAATCATTGCCGCATATTGAGGATCCAGTTTCAGGCTGCCCATTACCCATGCAAATATCAATGTCAAAAGCCCTAAACTCATTGTTTGGCCTATGGTTCTCATTGTTGCCTGTGATGCGGATGCTGTCGGCGCATCTCTTGGAGGAACTGAGCTCATGATGGCGTTCATGTTCGGACTTGAGAAGAGCCCCATTCCGATACCCTGCAGCACCATTGCAAGAACAACGATATACAGTGGGGTTTCGCCGGTGAGGAATGTCAGGATTCCCAATGCGATTGCAGCTATTCCTATTCCCAATGCGGCGAGCTTTTGCGGATGAATCCTGTCTGAAAGCTTTCCTGCATTAGGTGCCATTATTGCCATGATTATAGGTGTGATGATCAATATCATTCCGGACATTTGAGCATCCCAGCCTCTCACATACTGGAAATGATAGTTTAGAATTGTTGTAACAACCATAATCGCCAGATAGCTGCATAATGCCGCAACGTTGGATGATGTGAACTTCTTGTTTTTGAAGAGGTTCATATTGAATACAGGTGATTTCTGCCTTAACTCATACCATCCGAAGACTGCCAATATTACAAGGCCTGTAAGGGTAAGTATCTTTCCTGTTGTTGTTATCAGTGAAGTGAATCCATAAATGAAAGCTAGAATGCCTATTGCATATAATATGGATCCGACCTTGTCGATTTTATCTTTTTCATATGTTTTCCACTCCTGAGGTATTTTCAGAATCATCAAAATGATACATAATACCAAAAATGGAATCACAAAGTAAAACATGGACCTCCAGCCGAGATTATGCACTAGAAATCCGCAGATTACTGGGGACAGGGATGTTGCAAGATATACTCCTGTTACTGTAAAGCCCAATGCCTTTCCACGATTTTGCGGTTTGACCGCATGCACTACCATTGCCATTGCAGATACGTTCAGGAATGCCACTCCCGCACCCTGAATAATCCTGAATACCAAGAATGATTCTGTTGAAAATGACAGACATGCGCCAATTGAGCCTGCAAGAAATACAAATATTCCTGCAAGCAATGACTTTTTAACTCCGAATTTTCCTGAAATTTGTCCTGCCGGCACTGTAAAGACTGCAACCACCAGGAAAAATATTGTTGGAACCCAGTTTTGAATAACATTGTTCATTGCAAAGTCCTGTGCTATCGCTGGAACCCCAATGATTATTCCATTTGATAGAAAGACTGCAAAAAATGATGTTATGAATGATATTGCCACTACATATGTTTCGAACTCTAATTTCATTTTTTCTCCCTCTTTAATTATCTTCAATAAGATTCATGCCTCTTTTTGCTATTTCCATTATTCTTCTTTTGACTTTAATGTCGTCTTCTGTTATTCCCACTTCCATTTCCCATTCCTTTGATATTCTTCTGTATTCCGGAACAAGATTTCTTCCTTTTTCGGTTGTATTCAACATGTATTTGCGCCTGTTTTCTGGATTGACCTTTCTTTGGATAAATCCCTGCTCTTCAAGTTTTCTTAATGTCTTTGCGATGTTTCCTTTGCTTTGGCAAAACATGTTCGCCACATCCTCCTGAGAGCAGTTTGGATTATCGTAGATGAACATGATATATCTCACATCATGGCCCAAATCAAGTTCATTGAATTTTGATTTCATGTATTTCTGCTGATTCAGGGAAATGTTGTGAATCCATGCGACAAATGGTGTATTGTCATTTAGTGCCTGATAACTTTCATCCTCCATATTTTTCACCTGATTCATAATATGTTTTGAAAGAATATAAATGTTTCTAATGAAACAGTTCTAAATGAAACAAATATGGTCTTTCGTGTGAACCTTTGATTTTTAAATCCAAAAGATTTTTATACCATGTTTCAATGAAAGCAATTTTTCAGAGTTATATCAATTTTTTAAAGCCATTACAATTCAATAAATATTAAATAGGATGAATAAAATACCAATTAATTAATTTCAAGAGATTTTAGAGGACTTGTAAAAAACATCAAAAAAGAAAATTCTGATGACTCTGAAAGTGCCATTATATCAACTGAAAGATGGTTTATTTTATGAGTATTGAAAATAAAACTCATTTAACAAACTATCTCTCTCATTAATATAGATGAAATGGGAATTTAAAATAAAATTTAATCAGGGATATATATCAAGTCCTTTAAAAAATTAGATTTCAATCAAAAATTGGTGAGGATAATGAAAAATCATATTAATGCTGCGGCATATGAAACATTTTACATCACAAAGGACATCAACTATCAATATAACAATCCCCTGGATACAAGAAGGGCACCGAGGTTTGAATTAAATATAAAAAGATACATGGGAAAATCAAAGATCAGCAGAAACAGCAAAATCAAGTTCATTAATCTAGAAGTTTAGCAACTACATATTCTCCAAGGTAGATGAATAATATCTCAGCCTTCTGATTGTCTGAAATTGAATTTTTAATGTCGCTTGCGCTTTTGACCTCATCGATTAGAGTATATGGATTATTTGCAACATATCCTACAGTTTCACCTTCATACACTGCCGCTACTGCATCAGAATCATGCTCGTTGTCCTCATCCCTGACCAGACTCAGGACATTTCCGGCTTCAGGTGTGAAGTTATAGAAGTCGCTTCCTACAATATTGATTAGAGTGTCTTGGGTGGTGTTTAGATATTCGCACTGCTCTTCAAATTCCCTGAGCCTGTCAAATTCCTTATATGCAGTCAGATAACATTTATGGGCATCGGCAAGCTGATTTAATGCCTCCAGGATTTCAGCCTTAAGGAAGTAGAACTCAGAGGGATCTTCACTTTCAGGAATATTTTCAATTCCGCACTCTATTAGTCTTAATGCCTTTTCGTAATCGGCTTCGGGGAAAAATGTAACTTTTGCCCATCCATATAAGCAGTTGGCCTTGTTAAGTTGAATATCGGGAGATTCATGAAGTTTCAGCGCATCATCAAAACACTCAAGAGATTCATCAAATCGTCCAAGATTTTGCAAAACGATTCCTTTGAGGTTTAAGTTGGTGTAATTATAGTCTGTCTTTAAAGAGTTATCTATTTCGCTTAAAGCTTTGGTAAATTGCTTTTCTTTTATCAGATGGTCGATTTTGGGAGTATCCGAAACCTTGAATCGTGACTGGTGGGTATCATCGGATGAATCGATATAGAGATAATCTTTCATGATATCATTTTTTTCAAAAATCATTTATTAACTTTTATATTCTTTAAAACAAATATTTACCTAGGAGTAAATAAAATGGATTATGATGTCATATATATTGGAAGTGGAAATGCCGCTTGGCAAGGTGGCAGATTCTTAAGAAAAGAAGGACTTAAAATTTTAATCGTTGAAGAAAGTCTATACGGTGGAACCTGTGCAAACAGGGGATGCAACTCAAAGGCATTGCTTGATGCGCCTTATGAAATCAAGGCATTGACAGAAAACTTTGAGGGCGTTGGAAAAGACGGTGATTTTAATGTCAGCTGGCCTGATCTGATGAAGCTGAAAAGGAAACGCATTGCAAACATGGCCCCATTTTTGGACGGCAAATTCAAGGAATATGACCTTGATGTTGCCCATGGAAAGGGAATAATTTTGGATGAACATACCGTTAAAGTCGGCGATGAGACATTTACAACAGATAAGATTGTAATCTGCACAGGCCTGAAACCTGTCATTCCGGATATCCCTGGAAAGGAATACCTGCATGACAGCACTGACTTTCTTGACATTGACGATTTGCCGAAACATGCAATCATCATAGGCGCAGGATTTGTCGGAATGGAATTTGCATCAATACTTGCAGAGGCAGGACTCAGCGCAGATGTTATAATCAGGGGAAATATGGCCCTTAAATACTTCCACCAACCATATGTACAGAACGTGATTGAAATACTCAAAGAAAAAAACATTAATTTCCATTTTAACCAGACAGTAACTGAAGTAATAAGCAATATCGATATAGAAAATCCCGAAGATAAGGTCCTTAATGTTGAAAATGCATTGAACTCAGATGATGATTTAAGAGATCCTGAAGCAAAAATTGATAACGTTGCCTATGAAGACGGCTTTACAGTCAAATGTGAAAGCGGCCTTAGCCTGACCGGAGACTATGTTATTGCCGCAATGGGCAGAACAGCAAACGTTGAAGACATCGGCCTTGAAAATGTGGGCCTGACATACACAAACAAGGGAATTAAGGTAAACGGACACCTTCAGACTGAAGTTCCCAACATCTATGCTTCAGGGGATGTTGCAGATACAGGAATTGCAAAGCTTGTAACCGTTGCAATACATCACTCAAAATACCTTGCAAAGGAATTGCTGGGCAAGGCTGATGAGATAACCTATCCTGTCGTTCCTGCAGTTGCATATACAATTCCAAGAATTGCGACAGTTGGCGTTCCTGCATATGTGGCTGAAAAAAGCGATGAATATGATGTGCATACAATCAGATATGGCAACTCATACTCTCTTGAGCTTAAAAATGACAGGACAGCTGAGGCAAAGGTGATTGTGGATAGGGACCTCAACATTGTGGGTGCTGAAATATATGCTGCGGATGCTGAAAATGTGGCGAACATGTTCGCATTCATCATCAATAAGAAAATAACCCTTGAAGAGCTGGACTATATGATTTATGCCTTCCCTTCAAGCAGTTCAGTATGCCTGTACAAGCTGCACAACATCCACTATGATTTCAGTTAGGATTTTTCCTAACTTACTTAATTTTTTTTAAAAATAGTTATATTACTTCAAAATTGATGAGTTTTACCTTATTTGAATGGAGCTTAGGATTTTCATCTATTTTTTCGGATAGCTTTGTAGTGATGTATTTTTTGTTGTCATCCGGAAATACAGTGGCGATTTTCAACTCATCATTGTCCATAAGGACACTTGCAAGGAAGTTTGCTCCGCTTGAAATTCCTATTCCCAAACCGAACTCCTTGGCTATTCTTTTGGACATGTTGATTGCATCGCAGTCATCAATCAATACGATATCATCAATAAGATCTTCATCCACAATGCCCGGAATGAAGTCATCACCTATTCCTTCAATCATGTGGCTTCCCTCTTCCATTCCCATCTTAAGTATGGACAATGTGGAAGGTTCGAGTGCAAATACTTTTGAATCTGGATTGTGGTCCTTTATTCTCTGACCGATTCCCATCAGTGTTCCGCCTGTTCCGATTCCTGAAACGAAAGCGTTCACATCAGGAATCTCATCTATTATTTCCTGGCCGGTAGTGTAATATTGGGCCTGAGTATTCAATTCATTATCAAATTGGAGTGGTTTATATGCACCGATTTCCTCTGCAAAGTCATCAACCATCTCCAAGGCCCTCTTGAATCCGCCTTCCTCTTTTGATACCAGATGAACGTGAGCTCCGTACATCTCAATGAGTTTTCTTCTCTCAAGGGATACCCAGTCAGGCATGAATATGTGGACCTCATGGCCGAAAAGGGCGCCGATGGCACTGAATGCAATGCCGGTGTTTCCGCTTGTAACTTCAATGATAGGCTGGCCGTCTGCCAAATTGCCGTTTTTTCTTTCATTTTGGATAATGTATAATGCAATCCTGTCCTTTATGCTTCCGGTATAATTGTAGTATTCGAGCTTGGTGTATATGCTGCCCTTCTTTCCTTCATATTCATAATCAATCTTAATCATCGGTGTGTTTCCAACTAGCTTTTCCACATTCATAATTATCCAATCCAATTCAATATTAAACTATTATATATCTGTATCTTGATTGTAATATATTTTTTTGAAAATTTTTTTTTCTGTTTTGAGGATGTGACGCAAAATTTTTAATCGAATTTTGTGTTTTTGATTTTTTTGTAATTTTTCTTATTTTTAGTTGTTTTTTCTGTTTATTTCGTTGTATATTCTTTTTAGGTTGTGTCCGATTGTGTATAGTTTGAATTCGGTATTTGTATTTTTTATTCCTGTTGTGGTGAATTCATGTAGTTTCATGTTTTGTTTTAGGTGTGCAAAGGGTAATTCTGCTGTTTTTGATCGTTTTTTGTAGATTTTTTGCGCCCAGTCAGTTTCCATTTTCCGTTGCATTCTGATTTTGGAAGGGTTTCCATAGTCTTGAATTATTCTGTAATTGTCTTTTTGGCAGCAATATTCTTTCATAATGCAGTTTTTACATTCATTTGTCCAATAACTTGTTCTTTGTTTGTTTTTGTATTCATATGTTCTTCTTCGATATAAAATTTCTCCTAAAGGACAAATATAGGTTTCGATTTCCGCATCATAGTTGAAATTATCTTTTTGGAAAGGTTTTTCCCATAGATTATATTTCTTTTCTTTTCTTGAGAGTTTTCTGGTGGATATGTAACCATCTATCCCTTTTTCTTCGAGATAGGTTGTGTTTTGATCTGTGGAATATCCGTTATCGGCACTGAATTGGAAATTGGAAGGCATTTCATCATATATTTCTTCCAAATTAGATTCTAATTGTTCTATTGATGGAATTAGTTCGAAATGGTCTGTTGGATTTTGTGTGACGTATGATGTGAGTATTATTCCTTTGTATTCGTCTACAATGATTTGTGCATTGTAATCCCATTCCCATTTACCTTTTTTATTCTTCATCAAGCGTGCATCAGGGTCATTGATGCTGATTACGTCTTTTGGTGATTCTTTTACTTTTTCTTCGAGTTCATTGAGTTTTTTTAAAACATCTTCAGGATGTTCTTTTGCTTGTTTTAAAAGATTTAAACTTGAAGAACGAAGTTTATCTTTGTTTCTATTACTTTTAGTTGATTCTTCTATTTCTTTTACTGTTTCTTTGAATTTTTCTTTGTCAGTTAATGATTCTGGAACGCTGTTTCCTGATTCATCGCCCAATTCTTCATCTTCTTCATGATCTAATTCAATACTTTTTTTCAAGTGTTCTTTCATGATTTTGATTTGATTTTCATCAGTTAATTTATTAATTGATGTTTTTGCTTTGATTTTAGTTCCATCCAAGCTCAGATGATGGATTTTGATTAAATCATTATCTTTTGCAATTTTAATGGTTGTTTTAAATGCATCGTCAATTAAATCCGAATATTCGACTTTAAATCTTGCTATTGTTCGATATGATGGTTTTTCCATCGCTGCAAGATACATATATGCAATGTCAGTTCGTGTTTTTCTTTCTATTTCCCTTGAAGACAATCCACCATCGAAAACACTCATTAAAATGAGCCTGAGCAATAATTCTCGAGGATAAGCAAATTCACCAGGAGTTCCACGAAATTCCCGGTTCGCTTTCGAACAATCAACTAAATCAACCACATTTTTAATAAAATAGCACGGATGATCTTTAGGAATCAAGTTTCGCAAGTCCATAGGGACCAACATAGTCTGATTAATATTATCATCTTTCAAAACCATAAATAAAACAACCATAAAGATTAATCTCTATAATAAAAGATTGTACTTCATAGTATATAAAATTAAAGGAAAAATAAGCAAAATAAAATTAAAAAAATAGTGACTTCGTGTCACATCCTCGTTTTGAAAAATAATCATCTCGACCACTGGTAGGCCATCCTTGGAGAGCCGTCTGTAACATATATTGTACCGCACTTTTCAAATCCGCTTTTTTCAATTTGGCCCTGCATTATGATATTGTCTGAATGGGTGTCTATTCTGATGTTTGTGTGTTTTTCCTTCAGGTATTTGATGGCGCACCTGAATATGCCGTGAACCCTGCCATCGCTTGCGATTCTATGGACGGTCACATATTCATCATCGTTGAGCCATTTGCCATTTTCGATATGTTCGTATGTAGGCTCATCACCCTTAAAAACCGCAAACACTCCATGGATATCACTTCCTTTGCAGACTAGATGACAAGCTTCATTTTCAATGTCACTTTCAATAAGTTCCTTTGGAGGATATGCGTGTCCCCACTGGTTAGGATTTCCGGATTTAATCATGAAATCCTGAGCGATTCCGTATATCTCCATGATTGCATCCAAATCCTCAATTGCGGCTTTTCTGATATGCATCATATAAATCAACTCAAATTTAATCAAAAAAAGAAAAAGAAATTGAATTATTTTGTAAATTCAATTGATTTTGCCATGTCTATTGCATCAGTCCTGTTGTTGTATCCAACAACAACCATGATTCCATCATCAACGGCCATGGCTCCGTAGAACTTGTCTTTTTTGTATACCCTGATGTCCCCATCTTTTCCATCAGCTTTAAAACCTGAAGCCTTTTGGAATTCATCAAATTCATTGTCACTTAGGTTTTTATTGATTGACTGATCTGCATAATACGTTACTAAAAGGCTTTTGTCTTTATCCATAAATAATATGATACCATCTTCTTCGGTTTTTTTCAAATTGGATCCCTTAACAACATCCATCTTGAATTTACCGTCAAAATCTTGCTTTTCGAAACTGGTGGCGGCTACTGCAGATAGGGAAAATGCACATGCGACCGCCAGTATGAATAGTATCAGCATATATTTTTTCATTTGTAAACCTCCAATTTGGTTATATAGTTATTTAATTAATTTATTTATATATATTTTTAATTATTACAAAATATATTACATTATGTTCACAAAAAAATCAAAAATGAATGTTTTCAATAATATTGACATGTGCCAAGTATATCATTTTAGCATTCTGTTTATTATTTACTTATTGCTGTCATCATATCACCACTTTGAATAAAAAAAATATTATGGAATAACTCAAATCATTTAATTTAGAAATAATCATGTCTCAAATTTATTTTATTATTGAACAAATTAAATTAATGAATTTATTTAAATTTTGAATATTCATAAAATTTTCGAATGATAAAAATTTAGGCCATCTTTTGGAAATAAATATAATAATTTATATACTTTTAAAAATAGAAATTGGAATATAAGGAATATTCTTATGTTTAAATTGATTTAAAGGTGAAAACATGTTTAATAAAAAATATATTATGATTCTGCTATTGCTGATAGTAAGCATCTGTGCAATGTCGACTGTTAGTGCAGCAGATAATGTTACAGATACCGTGGCTAGCGATAATACCCCCGATATCGTAGCAGTTGATGAATCAAACATTGATGATTTAGAAAAAACTTCAGATGAACCAGACAATCAAGACATATTGGCTAATTCACAGGAAGATTCAAAGATATCCAAAGATGAATCCCAAGGGACACTTTCATATTACATGTGGTCTCCGGATGCTGATGACTATGATGTGCAATTCCGTTATGGCACTTATAATCTTGTAGGTTCATATAAAGACAAGGAACTCAGATATTATCTAACCCCATATGATACAGGCAATATTTATTATTATAAGTATGATTTCGCATTACGCATATATGATAGCATGAGAGAAGATAGTCAATATTACTATTGGGGAAATAAGGTTTATGACAGCGGAAGGATTTGCGGTGACTCCATTTCTGAAAAAACAGAATGTATCATAACAGTTCCAGGAAATACATTCAAAGCCGGAACATATTATCTCGTATTTTATAATTACCTTGATAACATAATTATGGACGGTCCAAACAAGCTGGTAGTCAAGGATACTGGAGTAATCACTGCCAACAATTATAATGCATTCTATAATTCAGGCACACCTTTTACAATAAGATTGACTGATAAAAGCACAGGCAAAGGAATTAAGGGAGATATCAAGGTTGCATTTTCCAACGGGGTAACAAAATATCTCACTACTGATTCCAACGGTTATGCAAGCATCGTACCTCCGGTAGGTATAGGAACATATACTGTTACTATTTCTTCAAACAATGCAAATCTTGATGCTGCAACCATTCAAAGAACAGTCACTGTTAAAAAAGCTAAAGTATCTGTGAAAGCTAAAAAAGTAGTTGAATACAAAGGATTCAAAATCAAACTTAAGGCCACCGTAAAAAGCAACGGCAAGAATGTCAACGAAGGAAAAGTCCAATTTAAGATTAATGGTAAGAAATACAATGTCAACGTTAAAAATGGTGTTGCCACTAAAAAGCTTAAATTGAAAAAGATCAAAAAATACAAATACACTGCTAAGTATCTTGGAAATGCCAACCTGTATAAGTCCAAAGTTTCCAAGGCAAAGGCGATTATGAAAAAACGTCAGAAAGTCAAAATCACTTTCAAAAAGCCTGTAGTATATACCGGCCAAACTAAAAAAATTGTCGTTAAAATAAAATCCAGAGGCAAATATGTCAAAGGAGGATGGCTTTTCATAAAAAGCAAAGCAGGTATAGATAAGGTCAAGGTTAAAAAAGGAAAAATCACATTATATGCCTATGGTTCATTAGCTGACCATTATAAGGGAACCAATGGTATTGACAAGTACTATAGAAAGACCGTGACTAAAAAATGGTGGATGAAATATAAACCTGAATCACATAAATACTATGCTAAAAAGGTAAACTATAAGGCAACTTCAAAATTCAAATGTGACCTGTGCGGTAAAAAATCTACCCATTACCACTACAGCTACGGTTACTTTGTCGTGTACAAGTATAAAATAGTAGTATCTTAAGGGAAATCCCTTTCCCTTATCCTTATTTTTTTTAAAAAACAAAAATACTTTTAATTAATCAGCTTTTTTTAAACAATAACTTTTGATTTTTACAGTTAATTTTATTAATGATGAATGAAATATTATACCTAACGAACGGTTGGTAGGTAAAATGAATACTAAAGAAAGGATTTTTGATGTGGCACTGGATCTGTTTTCAAAAAAAGGATACGACTCAGTTTCACTTAGGGAGATTGCTGAAGAGGTGGGCATTAAAAAAAGCTCAATATATAGTCATTATTCATCAAAGGAAGCAATACTAATAGACATATTTCAATACTTAAGCGGACTTTTTGAATATGATGAACTGCTGAACAGCAAGGAGCTTGTCCTGTCAAGCGATAATGAGATATTGCTTGAAAACCCGGAAATGTTCTATCATATGGGTTCTGAAGCGATAAGGAAGATGTTCACCCAGGAGAGAAACCTGAAAATATGGAAATTGATATTTATCCAAATGCATTACAATGAACATATAAGACTGTTTTTCAAAGATGAGATATTGAAAAAACCGTTGATGTTCTGGAGGGAGTTTTTCACAATTCTTAAGGAAAACGGCATCATCAGACAAGACCTTGACCCTGAACTCCTGGCCAAGGAGTATTACAGCTTTCCGATATACATGATTATGGAGATGTGTGCGGAATATGAAGACATTCCTCAAAATCTCCTTGATGATTTTTTCAAACAGACAGAAGATCATGCCAATTTCCTGCTCGACTGCATAAAGGTGAAAAAATGAGTGAAAGTGATTTCAATATTCAGGAATACCTAACAAATGGCGTTGAAATCATCCTGAAGGATGCAATGCGCGCTACTTTTAGAAATCCAAAGGAAAGCATATTCCTGCTTAAATTCGCAAAGCATGCCAAAAAGGCCAACAGGATAAGGGAAAGCTATGACAAGCAAGGAAAAAACATCCCTGGATTTTTGATTGCAAGCATAACAAGCAGCTGCAATCTGCACTGTGCAGGATGCTATTCAAGGGCAAGCGACGCATGCAATGACGAAACACCTTCAAATCAGCTTTCAGATGATGAGTGGGAAGACATATTCAGGCAGGCAAGGGATATTGGAATAAGCTTTATTGTTCTTGCCGGAGGAGAGCCTATGATAAGGGAAGATGTCATAATTAAGGCCAGCAAATATCCTGAAATACTCTTTCCGATATTTACTAATGGAACGTTGCTTGATGATGATTACTTTAAACTATTGGATGACAACAGGAATCTGGTGCCGATTCTTTCCATTGAAGGAGGTGAAGCGGTTACTGATTCAAGAAGAGGAAAAGGAGTATACAGCCAACTGATTGAATCCATGAAGCTGATGAATAACAAAAACATCATTTTTGGAGCTTCACTAACATTTACAAAAGAAAACTTGGCAACCTTACTTTCAAGAGATTATATTGATGAATTGCATGATTTTGGATGCAAGGTGGTGTTTTTCATTGAGTATGTTCCGATGAATGGGGAAAGGATGGATCTTGCTCCGGGAGACAGTGAAAGGGATCTGCTCTTTAAAGAGATAGACAGTCTGCGCAATGAGTATGAGGACATGCTCTTCATGTCATTTCCGGGTGATGAAAAGACATCAGAGGGATGTCTTGCAGCGGGAAGAGGATTTTTCCACATCAATTCCCATGGCGGTGCCGAACCGTGTCCTGCTTCACCATATTCAGACATCAATGTAGGTGAGACATCAATCCTTGAAGCATTGGACTCAAACCTGTTCAGGTCACTTAGGGATGGCGGAATTTTAATGGATGAGCATGAAGGCGGTTGCGTTCTGTTTGAACATAAGGAAGATATTGAAAGAATATTGAAAGGATGAGATTTCCCAAATCTAAAACATTTTTATATCATCATATCAATATTATATACTTGGAGGAATTTTTATCAATTTTAAGCTTATTATTGTTTTATTGTCATTATCATTCTTTTTGTCAATGACCTGTGTCATGGCAAGCGATGTTAATCAAACAGGCAATTTTACCAAATTGAACAGTATGATAAATGATGCTAATGGCAATGCTAATTTAACTAATGATTATGAATACATTGATGGAGATTGTGATTTATCCATTTCAAAATCCATTACAATCCATGGAAACGGACATTCATTAAAAAACAATAACGCTTCCATTGTTTTAAGTGAAGGCAACTCCAATATTATTTTTGAAGATATTGATTTTTTAGACCGACCGTCCATTATTTCAAACAACACTCATTTTTCAAACATTACATTTATAAACTGTAATTTTGAACCCGTGAATTCCACCCAAAACAATACAATAAATTTTGACCGATACACAGGCATTCTTACAAGCGGCGAGATATCACCAAACGTTAAGCAACTTGCAAAATTAATAGTTGGCAAATCAAAAGGTCTTGATGCCGCTAAAATACTGGCAAAATGGGTTGGAAAAAGCATTGAACATGAAACTGCAGAGGGATTTTATCAAACAGCCGAAATGACATTATTCAGGAAATGCGGAAACTGCTGCAGTCAAACAGATCTGTTTTTGCAGATGTGTGTTGCTGTGGGCTTGAACAGGAATCATAAATTAGGATATGTCCATGTCGGAACAATGATGTTTGGAAAAAGGCATTTCTTTGCAATGATTGATAATGTATTGGTGGATGTGGATGCAAAGCCAAACTCCCCTTGGGGACATGCAAACATTGGAGATAGGGACTTTTACAGAATAACCGAATATCCGTATCTGCCCCTTCCAAGAGAATACTGATTGCATCTATCATTAGGAAAATGAAAACTATTTGAAAAACCAGGTAAATTCAGTTTCCAAATCCGGATCTATTTCTAAAGCCTTCTGAGAAATATAATCTCTCAATTTCAACAGGTTTTCCTCAGAATCAGAGGTTATATAAATAATTTCAGGCAAAATTTCTATTTCATCAGTTGATTTTCCTTCAAGAGGTCTGAAATTAGGTTTGAAACCTTTGCAATAACCGAAATCGGTATTGGTGAATTTCAAATCATCGATCTGTTTGAAGGTGCCCGGTTTTAGGAATTTAACATTGTCGAATTTGATGGCGACTTGAGCACCAAACTTGACGGTTACCAGGAATTCCCCGGTATCGTTATCCCTTAAGACATAATCAATTTGCAGTTCGTCTAATTCATCAATCAAATTTTCTACTTGCTTATTTAATATTCTGTCGTTTTCTGCTACAATTTGAAAAAATAAAACATCATTTGAAATTTGGTTGGAATCTATTGGCTGTTTGCCAAAATACATATAGGAAGTGGTATCCTTGGCATCAACAGCATATCGGGAAATGATATCATTTACCTCTGATACCTTGCTACTATTAATAACGCCCAAAATGAAATTTTGTTTAACAGACATAAGTAGTATTTATGTTTTTATGACATAAATAAGTTACATATTACTGATTTGATTTCATTGTTTCAAACTGCTCGTCACGGCCCTTCAGCTTGAAGGTAAACAGGAACGCTATGAATCCGACTATTGCGGCCAAAATCAAACTTACCTCATATCCCAATATTCCTGAAAATGATGCAATGACACCTCCGATAAGTGCCCCTCCTATCAGCTGACCTGCACTTGAAAGCATATTTACGATGGCCTGGCCAGCTCCCCTTTCCTGAGGTTTCGCTTCGCTTAAGACAATGTATCTTAAAGGGGCGCCGATTATTGTCACCATACCAACACCAATAAGACAACCCGCAATAACAAAGAATATCAAATTATTTGGATATATTGCAATGGCAATCAAACCGACAGTCATCATCAATGTTCCTATCATCATGAGCTTTCGTGAACCTGTTGAATCAAGGAACCTGCCAAGAATTGGTGCTGCAACTGCATTGGCTCCCAAAATCGGAATCAGCATCAGACTTGCAAGCTGGTCACTCAATCCCATTGAAAGGATTACAAGGGATGGAATGAATATTACGGATGAATAGATTATGCCGTAGCATAAGGTTTCGATGCATGCAATGGTGATTTCCTTGTTTTTAAGCATGTGTATGGGTACGATTGATTCCTCTGCTTTCTTTTCCACTTTTAGAAAAACAGGAATCAGAACAATGAATGCAATCAGGAACGGGGCCACATTTAATGATGTCAGGCTGCTTATGAAACTGCTTGAATCGATTTGGTTAAGTCCATAGGACAATAATATTGCAAGAAGGCTCAATACTGCGATTCCCAAATAGTCTATTTTCAGCTTCCTTTGATTTTCCGCATCGGGAAGGATGTATAATGCAAATGCCACTATGAATATGCTGATAGGTATATTGATTGTAAAGCACCAGTTCCATCCAAACGGTATCAGAGCTGCTCCAACCAACGGCCCCCCAATAGCTGAAATACCAAATACGCTTCCAATGATTCCCAATGCCTTTCCCCTTTCATTTAATGGAAATGCATCGCCTATGAATGCTCCGGCTACAGGAAATATGCCTCCGCAGCCGAAACCCTGAACGATTCTTCCCAAAAATATTGATTCTATATTGAATGAAAATGCTATCAGACATGATCCGATTCCAAAAAGGACTACATCCATGATAAATATCTTTTTTCTTCCGTAGAAGTCTGAAAACTTGGCCATTACAGGTGATCCGATCATGAAACTTATCACGAATAATGTAAATATCCAGCTGGATTCCCTGCTTGTGAGGTTAAAGCTTTGCTCGATTGAAGGCAGCACCGGTCCGATTATCCCTGTATCGAGAGAGCCCATGAATACTCCAATAAGAAATAGTATGAGTATCATATTTCGTGTTTTCGAATCTAAAGTTTTTGATTGCATGATATTTTCCTTTTTACATTTAAATCTACAAAGAATTTCCTAAAAAAATTTATTTAATTGATGATATTTAAATTTTTTTGAAATGAATTGCAAATATTTTATATTTTAAAAAAAATTATAAATAAAATTCAGAAAAAGATTATTGAATTGTATAATCATATCAAAGAGCAAACATTAACCTATTTTTGGGCAATTACATTCATTGACTCCACCTACACAGCCAATATCCAATATTTTTTCTTATGAAATGTTGGGATGGCTCAGGCTCGATCTGCAAGACATTCATCCTTTCAATAAGTTTGCATCCTAATTCCTCCTCTGGTGATTTCTGGCATTGACGAGAAGTTCCGGCTCTTCAATTATCCTTATGTTTTCAAAGGCTATGAAAAAATGTTCGGCTGTTTCATTAGAAATATTTTTTTAATTGGAAAATCATATATGAAACTAATTACAACACAATTTAAGGGTTTGATAAAATGAACATATTAATATCCAATGATGATGGAGTTTCCGCACCGGGAATATTGGCCGCAAAACAGGCCGTTGAAGATTTGGCCAATGTCACCGTCGTAGCTCCCGACAAAAACAACAGCAGCATAGGTCGTCGAATAACCTTGTTTAAACATTTGAAATTAGATTCATGCAAACTTGAAGACGGAAGCCCCGCCTATAGCGTTTCCGGAAGTCCTGCCGATGCAGTCATTGTCGGTGCAGACTATGTGATGGATGAAAAGCCGGATTTGGTAATATCCGGAATAAATCAGGGCGTAAATATAAGCTGCGACATTACATCATCAGGCACAGTATGTGCTGCCCTAGAGGCGGTGAGTCTGGGAATTCCTGCAATAGCCGCTTCCCTTTTTATGGATCCTAAAACTTCCTTCAAACAGGACGAAAACGGCGAATGGTATGTGGATTATGACTTTTCCCTGGCAAAGAAGGTTTTGCATGACCTTGTCTTAAAGATAATGGATGATGGATTTCCGGAAGATGTTGATTTGTTTAACCTGAATGTTCCTTCAAATTATGATTCGGAAGATGTCATGATTACAGATTTAGCAGATAGGATGCTTGAAAAGAAAGTCATAGACAATACCGATACTGAAAAAGAGGAACTGTTCAACTACCCATTGGATGAAAACCAGAAAAATGATGATTTAATAATGATTACCTCAGATTTGGTTAAAGAATATCCGAAAGGCAGCGACGGATATGCATTGATAGTTGAGAAATGTCCAAGCCTGACTCCACTCAGCGTCGACATGACAATCAGGGATTTGAAGGATTGGAGATTTGAATGAAAGGTGCATCTGAGTGAACCTGCCAATCATATTTGATTTGAGGATACATATGTCTTTAACCATAAACTAATTTTTATCAATATGTACCCACCATATTAATCAAATGATCTGTTAAAAGCATATTTTCAACCAGTATGATAATAATTATTGAGGCATTATTTAATATACTTGACTGAATTTCCGAAAAAGAAATGGAAATATTAATGACTGGCAGATGTCATTGATATTGAGTTGAAATCATTCCAAGACTTCGAAAAAACAGTACAGGATATGCACTTTGAAAAGTGTGCAAACATGACACATCAATGCCAAAATGAATACAAAGATTTTAAAAATGCTTTAATCGTAATAAAATAAAGTTTATATTATATAAAAATATAATTTAATTTATGGCTGTAAAGAAAAACTATACCATTGGAATAATGGATGAGACAAAAATTAACGAAGTAAATAATGTCATATCCAAATATGCAGATATAACCATGCAGTCTTCATCCCATAGATATTTCGACAAGCATCCAATCAATGCAGATGAAGTTTTTCAGGACGTCACATTCTTCCAGTTGAAAGCTGAAGATGACGATTCGTTTGATGTGAAATTAAGTGAACTGATTGGGAATTTGGATGAACTTGACATTGACTATATGATTATGGATGATGAGACAAAAGACCTTATTGTCACCGTTGATTACGGCGGATACATCCTTGTCAAATTCGACAAGATTAATATCATAAAGCCTGGAACATATAACCTGATTGATGAAATGAAAACCATGAAAACAGATCTGGGATACTGCAAAGGGTTCAAACCTAAATTCAGACCCCTTAGTGGAGATTTATCCAAAGTCAAGGTCAATCCCGAAATCATATATATTGTTTCTGACTCTTCACAAAACCTGAAACGATTCAAGGATTTAATATCTGAAAAACTATTGGAATTCGATCCGGATTTTGAATTGGAATTCAGACATATCGAACCTCAGGATTTCTAAAATACAATGATGCTTTTAAAGGAAGTGAACTTTAATGTCAAGAAGATTTGCAGTCATAGACACCGAGACCAACTGGAACGATGAGGTAATGTCAATCGGCGTTCTGATTGCAAGATGCAGGAATTTCAAGAAAACTGATTCCCGTTACTACATTCTGCCAAGTGAAGAAAAAGTGGGTGGAATGTATTCAAAAAGCATGAGAAATACCTCTCATGAGATAATTACAGGCCACAGGGTTGAAGTGATTGATGACTTGAAAATCCTTTTGAATTCAAATGGTGTTGATGATCTGTTTGCATACAACGCTTCCTTTGACAAGAATCATTTGCCCGAACTTTCCGACTTCTGCTGGCATGACATCATGAAGGTCGTCGCCTACAGGCAGCACAATCCATGCATTCCAGACCATATGCCATGCTGCAAGACAGGGCGTCTGAAAAGGGGCTATGGCGTTGAGCCGATGCTTCGGATGCTGGGGGTTGAGGACTACAGCGAAACCCATAATGCGGTCATCGACGCAAGGGATGAATTGAGGATAATGACAAAATTAGGTTATGATATTGATTTTTATCCGGAAATCTAAATTTTAAATAAAGTTCTTGCATTTTTTGAAGTTATTTCAATGACTTCATATTCATTCATGTCCAGTTCTTCGGCTATTTTTCCTGTGACATATCCTATGTTGAGCGGAGTGTTGATTTCTCCTTTCTTCTGCTGCGGAGGCAAATAAGGGGAATCGGTCTCTACAAGCATATGGGCGACATCAATTTCATTTACCACTTTTCGTGTTTTCTTGTTGTTTTCATTGGTAACTGGTCCTCCCACACCTATATAGAAACCCAGTTTTATGAACTGCCTTGCCATTTCAACAGAACCCTGATAGCAGTGAAGCGAACCCACCACATCATGGCCTTTCAGCACGTCAAAGGTGTCCTGCATAGCTTTCCTTGAATGCACAATCACAGGCAGGTGATGCCTTTCGGCCAAATTAAGCATATTTTCAAAAAGTTCAATCTGACTATCCCTATTGTCCTTTGTGTGATAATAGTCAAGGCCTATTTCGCCTACGGCAATGACATTTTCATTTTCAAGCTGCCTGTCCAATAGGGATATATCCTCTTCAGTAATCTCATCCGCCAGTGTATAAAAGTATCCCAGGGCCGCATGGACATTTTCATATTTTTCTGCCATTTTAAGAACTTCAATATTGCTTTTAAAATCAGTGCCGTTCAATATCAGATGAATATCATTATCCAGGGCCTGTCTAATGGTTTCCTCTGCGTTTTCCATTTCTCCATCATATACATGACAATGGGTATCGATTATCATAAAATCATCACATATCATTAAGTTTTTAATGTCTCGACTTCAATTATTATATAACAAGTTGGATTAAATTATATTTTTTGGTGAGGCAAATGGAAAGTAAGTTTTCAAGAACAGAGATGTTGGTTGGAAATGAGGGAATGGAAAAGTTGAAGGAAGCAAAGGTTGCCGTTTTTGGCCTTGGAGGTGTTGGTTCCTTTGTCTGTGAAGGGCTTGCAAGAAGCGGTGTGGGCAATTTCATTCTTGTTGACTTCGACAGGATTGACGAGAGCAACATCAACAGGCAGCTGATTGCAACGGTGAATACAATCGGCAGATATAAGGTGGATTTGATGAAGGAAAGGATCCTTGAAATCAATCCGGATGCCAATGTTGAGACATACAAGGAATTCTACATGGCAGATTCGACAACAGACATCATTACAGAGGACCTGTCATATGCCATTGACTGCGTGGACACCATAATGGCAAAGATTGCAGTCATCTGCAAATGCGATGCCCTGAATGTCCCTGTCATCTCTTCAATGGGAACTGGAAACAAGCTGGATGCCACCATGTTTGAAGTGGCCGATATCTATGAGACCTCAGTATGCCCACTTGCCAAGATAATGAAAAAAGATTTGAGAAAGAGAAACATAGAAAAGCTGAAAGTGGTCTATTCAAAGGAACACGCGATAAACACCAACGACTGTGAAATAAATCAGGGAAGAAAATTCAAAGTGAAAGGCAGCGTTTCATTCGTGCCTTCCGTTGCCGGACTTATAATTGCCGGTGAAGTGATAAAGGACATCATTCAGTAATATTTTGTGGCAAATGCCAAAATCAATGTGGCCATGAAACCTATTATGCAAATCATGGCGTACTTGTCAAAAGTGCCCTGGTACTTGTCGAATCTTTTTATTCTAAACGGTACGATAATTGGAAGCAGAGCAAATAACGGTATGAAATACCTTGTGCTGACACCAATATTCGTTCCTCCGACATCCGCCCATGTCAAAAGCTGGATGAAGCATGTCCCCATATATATCATCAGCAGTATAACTAATGTTCCTAACTTTGATTTCATACTAAACTTGGAATCGCTCGGATAAAAGAGCAAAGTAAGTGAAAGGAATATCCAAATCAGGACTGTAATGAACGTATAGTGGTCTGCATAATGATTGGCGCTGTATGCTCCGAAGAAATTGAAAAAACCGTTCAGGGTGATTCCTAAAGTATATGTGAAAATCATCCTAATGAATCTCAGAATGTTAAACGGATGATCCATCAGAAACTGTAACTGCAGTGAAGGATTCATGTAATTAAGCTTTGATCTCCATGAATGCATCAGGGCCGGTTCTGAATATGAACTCCACAATACTCCTATGCACGAAACAATAAAAATGCCCAGAAGCATATATCTTATGATTTTCTCATTTTTGAAGTTCTTGCGGGGAACCAGCAATATGAAGAAAACGAATGCAAGATAGGGGAGCTTGCAAAGACCCAACAGCAATGACAATCCGCAGAATATTGCAACTTCCTTGGTATCAAGCGAACCGGGTTCGGATTTATACAGATATATGAAATATGCTAAAGTAAGCAATGCCAAACCGATTATCATAGAATCTATGCTGACTGAAGCCGCCTGATAAATCGAAATTGGTATGCAGGCTACAGCCAAAAGGGGAACCTTCAGCACCGGCGCCTTCTTTACGGCCAGTGAAATCAATAGGGCATAAGTAAACAGATTGAATATTCTTGGAAGCCACAGCATCCAGATGACGTTCATGTCAAACAGCTTGGCTATAAAAACACCTATTCCCTGCGGAATATAACCATAAAAAGGATTCTGCTCAAAGGAAGAACCGTCAAGCATCGGTGTCTTGTTTATCACATTCGTATCGCCGTCCGTCATGAAGACCGTCTTTTCACGATTGTTTAAAAAGAACATGTGGCTCTGTATCGTTTCAAAACCTACATCAGTATTGAGCTCGTTGCTGTATTTTCCTTCGGTACGGTTGTACAGTTGAGTGAGATTGTGCTCGCCGCCCTCCCAATGGGGAAAGATCACTCCCTGAGAGGTAATTTCCGCCCTTGTAAGATGCTCCAATTCGTCACTGACATCTACAATAGGAACAACAAATGCGGTGATTATCCCAAAACAAAGTATTATGACGAATGCAACCTTATACAATTCCTCCTTGGAATCGTGCATGAAATAATATGTAATGCAGAAGACTCCAAGTATTGCAACAAGAGCAAATGCAGCTATTTCAAAGCGGGGATCTGCGAAATTCTTAGCTGAAACGGTGGACAGGCATGTAGCGGTGATGAATATCAAATAGACAATCAGATATTTCTTTGAATTAACCAGCGTTGAGGTGAATTCACTGCAATTTTCCTTGACAACATCAATCATTAAAACACCGTTCTCCCCTAAAAATTAAAAAAATCTATTGAAAGTTAATATTAACTTAAAGATATTTTTCTAATTATACATATTTAAATATTATCCACAATATGGTGAAAAATAAGCATATTCTCTACAATACATCATTAACGCCATAATGTATTTTGAAAATTTTGCTGCAACATTCACTTCAAACGAAAAATATGAAAGTAATAACCGTCAATTGTCAAAAATACTTTGCATAAGCATTAATATTATTATATATTAAACCTAAACCTAACATTATGCATTATGTAAAAGCAAAGGGCATTTTCACATCAGATTATGGCATCAACATATATAGAGGCTGCACTCACGGATGCATCTATTGCGACTCAAGAAGCGAAGTCTACAGGTTCAGCCATAAATTTGAAGATATTGAAGTGAAGGAAAATGCCGTTGAACTGCTTAAAAGGGAACTCATCAGGCGCAAACCTTTCATGGTTGTGACAGGGGCGATGACTGACCCTTACGTTCCGATTGAAAAGAGACTGCAGCATGTCCGCAAATGCCTTGAAGTGATTTACAGGTACGGGTACGGTTTTTCCTGCCTTACAAAATCAGATTTGATTTTAAGGGACCTGGATTTGCTTAAAAGAATCAATGAAAAAAGCAAAGTTGTCGTTCAAATCACATTAACGACTGCCGACGATGATTTATGCAAAATTATAGAGCCCAATGTATGTCCGACCTCAAGACGTGTGGAGGTGCTTAAAAGACTGGATGAAAATGGCATCCCCTCCGTTGTCTGGCTGTCTCCAATAATGCCCTATATTAATGATAATGAGGACAATGTCAACTCAATTTTGGATTTCTGCATTGATGCAAACGTCAAGGGTGTGCTGAATCTTGATATGGGGTTCTCATTGAGGAAAGGAAATCGGGAATATTTCTATGGAAAGCTTGATGAACATTTTCCCGGCCTGAGGCAGCGATATGTTGAGGAGTTCGGCGAGCGCAATTTCATCTACAGCGCAAACAACCGAAAACTGAAGAAAATCATAGAGAACAGATGCAGGAAGCATGGGATGCTCTACAGACAGGAGGATATAATTGAGTATATGCATGAATTTCCCTGCACTTCAATACAGTCAAAATTAATGTAGAAATCATGTGAACAATTAATGAGTTAATCATTAAATATAATTAGTCATAGATGTTTAATTAGTTGAAATTATATCGGAGATAAAAATGAAGAAAACAAAAGTTATCTGCAGCATAGGTCCCGCATGCGATTGCGTAGACGTTATGGGCGAAATGGTCAACATGGGCATGGATTGTGCACGAATCAACCTAAGCCATGCCACACCCGAGACCATACCCAAAACACTTGAGGTCATAAGACAGGTGCGCAGGCAATACAACCGGCCGTTGGCCATAATGTATGATACCAAAGGGCCTGAATTTCGAACCCTAAGCTTTAAGGATGGGGGAGTGTCCCTTAAAAAGGATGATACAATCAGGATGAGCAAAAACTGCATAGTTGGAAATGATGAGGAATTCGGAGTAAATCACAGCAATGCAATTGACTTCATTGAAGTTGGAAACCGGGTGCTTGTAGACAATGCACTTTTCGAGCTGGAAGTGATAGGCAAGAGCGAGGACTATGTTGTGCTGAAGGCCCTGGATGACGGCATGATACAGGACAAGAAAACCATCAACGTTCCGGGGGTCGACTTGAAACTGGAATTCATGAGCGAAGTGGACAAAAACGACATTGCATTTGCCGCAAGGCATGCCTGTGACTATCTTGCATTATCCTTTGTAAATACAAGGGAAGATGTGCAGGCCGCTCGAAAGATTATAGAAGAGGCCGGAGGCGATGCACTCATAATCTCAAAGATAGAAAGCCATACTGGCATCGAGAATATAGATGAAATTATTGATGAGTCAGACGGCATCATGGTGGCCAGGGGAGATCTTGGAGTCAACGTTCCCCTTGAAGAGTTGCCTGTGCTTCAAAAGAGCATTATAACAAAATGCCGCCAAAAGGGCAAGTTCGCAATTGTTGCAACTGAAATGCTGGCCTCCATGCATGAAAGTCCAAGACCTACAAGGGCAGAGGTATCGGATGTCGCCAATGCAATATTGGATGGAACCGATTGCGTTATGCTTTCCGGTGAGACAACCATAGGAAAGCATCCTGTAGAATCAGTTGAAATAATGAGCAGAATATGCAGATATGTGGAATCGACAATCGACTATACCCAACATGTCGCATACAAGGGAACAATAGGCACCGGCGACACCATTGCCAAACTGGTTGTTGACGCTGTCGAATTTTCAGACATCAAACTGATAGTTACAACCACGCTGACAGGATTCACTGCCCGCAGAATCAGCAATTTCCGACCAAATTCCATAATCATGGCATGCTGTCCATCCAATCATATAGCGGAAAAGGTCATTTTAAACTTCGGTGTCAAACCTGTGGTAACAGACATATATGAAAGCACCGATGAGCTGGTCAAAAATGCAAAAAAAATAGCTCAAAGGGAATTCAATCTAAACAAGGGAGACCTGATTGCAGTTACTGGAGGATTTCCATTAGGCGAAGCGAAAAAGACAAATTATTTGATAATTGAAGAGATTTGAACTTTTAACTCCCTGTTGCCCCAATATCTTGACAGCCCGCAAGTTCCAGAAATCCTTTTTCCTTTTCATCGGTTAAAACCGTGTTCATGTCAATCACCTAATTATATTTGTTCAACATATTGCTTTTGACTCCAGAGAGCTCGAAACCTATTTGGATACATATAAATAATATTTTAGGCATATTAATAACCATAAGAATATTGTGGAGGTGATAACGTGAACATGGAAAAAATTTTAGGATTACTGTATATAATCTTTGGTTTGCTGTTCGTGATTTATCCAATATTTTCATCAGCACTCCTGTCAATGATAATTGGATTTTCTCTGGTATGTTTCGGTCTGTCATCAATATGTATGGGCATTGTCTTTACTGAAATACCCCTTTATAAATATTTAGCAATAATTCTGGGAATTATTGCAGTGATATTTGGTATAATGTTCATGTTCTTCTTGAATGCTGTGCCGTTCCTCGTATCCCTGCAATTCTATATCGTCGGATTCCTGATGATTTTATATGGATTGATTGGAGTAATTTATCTGGATGATAAAGCCTATAGAATCATTTCAGCAATCGGTTTGATTTTGGGAATTTTAACTGTCATACTTGCAGCATTTTTAGCATCCCAACCAATCGTAATAGCAGTTATTATTGGAGTTCTTCTGATTGTAGAAGGAGCATCCCTTATTGTTATTGGCCGTAGCAAATCCTTAATTGATAAATACGGATAATATTATTTAAAACAGGATAATTCCATGGAATTATCTTTGTTTATCTTTTTTTTGTTTTTGTATAATTGATTTATAATCAATTGTTTCAGCATCTTTAACCTTTTTCAATAATATTATATAACATATATTCTAAAACTATTAACATAGTTTAATAGTAGGTGATAATAAATGGAATATGAAATAAGAGGCGGTGCATTTCCTATGGTGATTTGCACACTACAAAAAGGAGAAACCATGAAAAATGAAACCGGTGCAATGGCATTCATGACTTCTGAAATGAAAATGGAAACTTCAACTCCAGGAGGGCTCCTGAAAGGTTTTGGAAGGGTCCTTTCCGGAGACACCATGTTTTTAAACTTCTTCACTGCCGAAGCAGACAATCAGAAAATAGGATTTTCTGCACATAGTCCAGGTAAAATCATACCAATAAGATTGGACGGTTCAAATTCAATCATCGGTCAGAAAAATGCATTCCTAGCTTCTGAAGAAAGCGTCAATTATGATATTGTCCTGCATGAAAAACTTGGAACAGGAATTTTCGGTGGAGAAGGTTTCATTCTTCAAAAATTCACAGGAACAGGAATCGTGTTTTTAGAGGTTGACGGTGAAGCAATCGAAAGAGAACTTGGACCTGGCGAAACAATACTGCTTGATCCTGGTCACATTGCCGCATTGGAAGAAAGCGTTGATTATGGTATCGAAAGGGTAAAAGGAGCTAAAAACATACTGTTCGGTGAAGGATTATTCTTTGCTAAACTGACTGGTCCGGGTAAAGTTTGGATACAGACAATGCCAATCAGCAAATTAGCTGAAGCATTAATCCCATTCCTGCCGGAAACAAATAAGTAAGATGTAAAATCTGATTAGCTGATTAAAACTCAAGCATTAACAACATTGTCTAAAAGTAGGGTGATTCCTAAAGCCATCACCCTTTTAGACGTAGCAAAAGAAGGTTCAAACCTTCTTCATTTCTTATTCAGTGCCGAATTAAGATATTTCTGAATAGGGAACAAATAATTTCTGCAGGAGGTTAAAAAAATGATGGGCAATATGATAATGAACATCATTAGGATAATAATCATATTTTTCATAATTTATGCCATATTTAAAGGCTTTAAAACATTGTTAAAAATAGCAATAATCATATTTGTTATTTCATTGATATTAGGATTTGTCGGATTCTAAATCCGCATCCTAAACCTATTTTTTGATGATATTGACTCCAATATTCACAATTCAATCAGTTTAATTTTCCTTTAACCAGAATCCATGCATATGCAAGTGCGCCAGATACGATGACTGAAATGAGGGTGGGGCCTAAAAATATGGAATCTAATCCTGCAGTTATCTGATAAACGGCAAATCCGGCAAACCATGAGACTATGTTCCAGTACCAGTCTTTTGCCTCATTATTGTAATTACCAAAATAGAATGAAACAACAAGAACGGCAGCCATTGGAGCAAAGACAGAACTTATAAGATAAAGAAAAGAAATGTAATGGTCCATGATTCCTGAAATTGCCAGACCCGCACTTAAAAAACTCACTACAACACCGGCAAGTTTAGGGTCAAGTCTGTTGAATATCGCCTTTGCGGACTCTCCGGCGGAATTTGTCGCAAGGAAATTTGTTGTGACTGTGGAGAGGACCAGAATGATGACTCCCTGCACGCCAAGGCCTGAGATGAGAATTGCCTGTGAGATGTCAAGTGTTGCCATGCACACGACCTCAATGCCTATGAAATACATCCAAAGGCTTGCGACAGTGTATGCCAATGCTGACAATGCTGTTGCCTTTTTGGGATTTTCCACATCCTTTGTATAATCGGAAATCACAGGAAGCCATGAAATAGGCATTGCAATTGATATTTCAAAGATGTTCCAGAATGTCAATGTCTCTGAGTTTGCAACAGGCATCAGATTGTATCCGCCCATTGCCAATAGCCTAACGGACAATATTACAAGAAGCGCAGTTAACACCATCATGATTATGCTTGTTATTTTTGAAGTACGTTTGAGTCCTATAAAAACCCATATGGCTATGAGAACAGCCAGAATTACGCAGGTAAGTGCAAAGGATATCGGCATATTCAAACCCATCAGTGCCATTGCGCCCTGTGCATTCAATACCGCCACCCATGCAATGAGCTGCATAACATTCAGTGCTGCAAAAAACTTGGAACCGAGATTACCAAAAGTCGATTTGATTGATTCCATTGCATTGACCCTAAGCCGTGCCCCAATAAGGCCGACAAAATAGAGCAATACTCCACCTATCAGATGTCCAAGAATCAATGGAACCCATATCGAGTTAAGGGGTGCTGCAGAAGCGATTTGTATTCCCGCCTGAATTTCAGAAACAGAAATTGCAACACCGAACCATATGATCATGTTGGTAAAAAGTCCTGTACGATTCTCCATATTTTGCACTCAAAAATAAAATCAATTTTTAAAATAACCTAATATTAAATAGGATTATTATAATATATAAAGATTTTTAGTACAAAACTGTACATTGAATTAATTTAACTGCAATTTTTTAAATTTGAGTATGTGTAATGTTTTATAATGCTATAATAATTTTCCTTAAAAAAAACAGTTTTTGAATATTAAAAGGATTTTCTAGAATTGTGAAAAATACTTCAGTTTTAAAAAAAAAATAAAATAATAGCTTAAAGATTAAGCTATTACAGGACCGATAAGTTTTTCATCATCCGATTGCACGGCAATTACTTTACTTCCCTTATTATATGTGTAAGTATATCCATAATCATCATGATATAGATAGCCTTTTACACCGGAAACGTCTTTGGATGTCCCGTTCATGAAATTAACCATATCGTCGTCAAGGTCACTTGTGTTGTAGTCATAAATCTTAAGGTTGATGTAATTGGTATCATTAAGATATCTTTTTGAATATTCCTTGTTTTTGAAAACAACATAGTCTTTTTCAGTTCCGTTTACACTGGCATTTAACTCCTCTTTCATGGTTCCAGGAATTGTGAAATTTTCTCCATCCATGGTTACATGTTGATCTGCCGGAAATCCGAATAAAGCACCTAAGTCAAATGCAGATACAGTTCCAACAGCAGCGATTGCTACAACGGCAATAGATAGTGCCAATAATATCTTTTTATTCATATTTGAACCTCCAAATAAATGCATATTATATCAATATTCATTATATCGCTAGAAGTTTATACCAAATGTAAAACTAAAAGAATATTTGTGAATATTGACTAATATAATTAAATATTTAATAATATTATTTTAAATATTTTTCTAACATATTTATAAAAATTCAGAATTCTACAGGTCATGAACGAATTGCACAAAAAAACAGTTTTAAATGCTCTTATGAGCTAAAAATCAAATAAAAAAAGAAAGATAATAGCTTAAGATTAAGCTATTAAAAAGTCACCGATTAACTTTTCATCAGATGATGAAATCACCACAACACGATCATTTTTTTCAAAATTGAACATGGAGACATCACCATCCTTTACCAGATAACCATTTACATTATTAATTGTAGTTTTGTTACCTCCCATAAGCTTGAGAGCTTGATCATTAGTTAATCCATTAGTAACGTTGACAACAAAGAGACCTACTGCATCATTATCTTTTGTATAAGCTTTGGAGCTAACTTGTGCACCCTCTTTTTTAAGCGGTTCAAGCACCTTATCAAGGGTATTTGAAGAGTCTTCCTTGAATTCCTCCTATATTTAATAATTTAATATAACACAATATAACTCTTTTTAAAATTTTACCGCTCAGCAGTGCTTTAACAGCAATAAAATATTAATATTGATGCTGAAAATATATATTAGTATATTTTTGGAGATATTATTATGAAAGTTTTAGGAATTAATACAAGTCCAAGAGAATTGAGTAATGTGAAAATTGCTTTGGAAGCTGCTTTGGATGCCGCTTGTGCAAAAGGGGCTGAAACCGAGATTGTAGATGTTAACAAATTAACAATCACTCCATGTCAGGGCGACAACTACTGCAAAGAGCATGATTCCGAATGTGCCTTAAATGATGACATGCAGGATATCTATCAAAAAATTGAGGAAGCCGATGGAATCATCTTAGCAAGCCCAATATACTTCTGTGACGTGAACGCTCAGGCAAAACTCGTAATCGACAGATTATACTCCTATTTCATGAACCCTAAGTATGGAGAAATGTTTTCCAATAAGAAAGTTTCAATAATTGCAACACACGGTGCTGCTCCTTTAGAAGCATTTGAAGGTTCACTAAATACTCAAATGGCAGCTTTTGAAGTTTTAGGATTCAAAACCGGTGCATTTATTAATTTGGATGACAATAATGTTCCCGGAGCCATTAATGATAAGGAAGACCAATTGCAAAAGGCAAGAGATTTAGGCGAAAACTTAATTTAATTTTTTAAGGTGATGCAATGAGCAATATACATGAAAATTGTGAGAATTACAGCCCTAAAAAGGATTACTGTTTGAAATTCTTTGAAGAAAAAGTATCTGAAAAGTATAAGGTTTGCAAAGAGTATAGTGAGTTCTCTGATAAGGAACTCAGCAGGAAATGGAGTAATTAGCCAAACTGGAAATTTAGACATTAATTTCTCACTGCCGAAATAGATAATAGAAATGTGAGTCTTACCTGTCCAAAAAGGCATTAACCTATCATTCACAGGTTAAAGTGTTTATCTAAATGATGCAAGAATACCATGACCTCTTCAAGGTCATGGATGAATTGCACTATTGGGTGTACTATCTTTTTTAATTAATTTTATCGTGTTTAATTTTATTTTGTGTTTTTTGGAGGCTATTTTGGGTCTTGGATTTTTGTTCAGTATACTTTTTTTTATGGATTTTTAATAATTGCTTTGGGTATGAAAAATTGTTTTGGTTTTGAAAAATTGCTCTGAGTTCGTTATTCGATTACTTTTCAAATGCTCTCTCTCATTTTTTATAT
>ONSJ01000018.1 GCA_900320515.1 uncultured Methanobrevibacter sp.
AGCACTGGCATTAATATTAAACCATAATTCCTTTTCCATCTCTTCATCAGGAACAAATTCAACCTTATCCGTTAAAATAAAAGTTTTATCGCACATATTTCAACATCTTTTTTTTTCATATTTTATTAAAATTATAAAAAAAATCCTAAAAAAAACATCGTCCTAATGACTAAAAATAATCCTAAAGGATTGTTTTTTTTTTAGAATATTATTATTATGAAACCGTGCTTAAAAAAAAAGAAAGGAAAAAAATTAACTTATTGAAGCTTTTCCCCCATCTTTCTATATTACATATTATAAACCTACATAAAATATAGCATTTATCCGAGAGCATTTGAAAACTAATCTCACCACCCCATCCACATAAAAAAAAATATAGACACCAACCCACTAAAATGTGCAATTCATCCCCCGGCTTAAAGAAGCCGGAGAATTCTTGCACAATAAAGTTAAAACTAGAATGATTCGGTTGACTACAAATGTAGCCAACAAAACATGATGGTTACAACAAGTAGCCATCTCAAAATACCATTATTTTTTAAAAGCATTAACCGCAGGCGGAGTCAACAAAGCGTTTTCAATCATTTCATCGACTTCATCCATATCAAACCATCCGTACTCATCATGCTCCTCGCTTATCGCAACATCATCGCTGTCGCATGTCACTTTCATGATAAGCTGAATTGATTTGACCTTTTCAGATGTTTTGCATGCAGTATAATCATTTCTCACAACATTATGCAATGAGACAATGTCTATTTCAAGGCCGGTTTCCTCAAGGTATTCCCTTTTTAGGGCCTCATCGAAAAATTCACATTTCTTTACCTTGCCTCCGGGAATTTCCCATTTTCCGGCATCATGTGCTGATTTGGACCTGACCTTTAAAAGCAGAACTTTACCGTTGTATTCACAGATTCCCCTTACTGTCAATCCCCACATAGTACTCAAGATATCACCTTAATCTTTGGAATCATATTAAAAAAATAAGTGGAAGGGAATTGAATCCCTATTCCTTCATAGCCTTTTCGACCGCAACGGCCACTGCCACTGAAGCACCAACCATCGGGTTGTTTCCCATACCAATCAGTCCCATCATTTCCACGTGAGCAGGAACTGATGATGAACCGGCAAACTGGGCGTCTGAGTGCATTCTTCCCAGGGTGTCTGTCATACCGTAGGATGCAGGCCCTGCCGCCATGTTGTCTGGGTGCAGTGTCCTTCCTGTTCCTCCTCCTGAAGCAACTGAGAAGTACTTTTTGCCCTGAAGGATACATTCCTTCTTGTATGTTCCGGCTACAGGATGCTGGAAACGTGTAGGGTTTGTTGAATTTCCTGTAATTGATACGTCAACGCCTTCCAGATGCATGATTGCTACACCCTCACGAACATCATCGGCACCGTAACATCTTACCTTTGCCCTTTCACCGTCTGAGTAGGCTTTCTCTTTAACTACCTTAACCTCTCCTGTAAAGTAGTCGAATTCTGTTTCCACATGAGTGAATCCGTTGATTCTTGAAATGATTAATGCGGCATCCTTACCAAGACCGTTTAAGATTACCCTTAAAGGTTTCTGGCGGACTTCGTTTGCTGAGTTTGCAATGCCTATTGCTCCTTCGGCTGCAGCAAAACTTTCATGGCCTGCAAGAAATGCAAAGCACTCACTTTCATCACTCAATAACATTGAAGCCAAATTACCATGTCCTAAACCAACCTGCCTGTCATCAGCTACACTTCCAGGTATGCAGAATGCCTGCAGTCCTTCGCCGATTGCCTTTGCGGCATCTGATGCCTTTGTGCATCCTTGCTTTATTGCTATTGCGGCACCTAATGTGTATGCCCAGCAGGCGTTTTCAAAGCAAATCGGTTGAACGCCCTTGACTATTTCATATGGGTCAAATCCCTTGTCAAGGCATATCTGTTTTGCTTCTTCAAGGTCTTTAATGTCATATTTTTCTAAAACAGGAATGATTTGATCAATTCTTCTTTCATAACTTTCAAATAAACTCATTGCAATCACTCCTTTCTTGGATCTATTTTTTTGGCGGCATCATCAAATCTTCCGTATTGCCCGGTTGCCTTTTCAATGGCTTCCATCGGGTCAACGCCATCCTTGATTTGATCAAGCATTACGCCCAGGTTAATGTATTTGTAACCTATGATTTCATCATCTTCATCAAGTCCGATTTCTGTAATGTAGCCTTCTGTCAGCTCAAGATATCTTGGACCTTTCGCTTTTGTTGAATGAATTGTTCCAACCTGGCTTCTGTGGCCTTTTCCCAAATCTTCAAGGCCAGCACCAATCTGAAGACCCCCTTCTGAAAATGCAGACTGGGTTCTTCCATAAACAATCTGTAAGAATAATTCGCGCATTGCAGTGTTTATTGCATCACAGACAAGATCTGTGTTTAATGCCTCAAGGATTGTTTTGCCGACAAGTATTTCACCAGCCATTGCGGCAGAGTGAGTCATACCAGAACATCCAAGGGTTTCCACCAATGCTTCTTCAATGATTCCTTCCTTAACATTTAATGTCAATTTGCAGCATCCCTGCTGAGGTGCGCACCATCCGATTCCATGGGTAAATCCTGAAATATCACTTACTTGCTTTGCTTTTACCCATTTACCTTCTTCAGGTATTGGAGCCGGGTCGTGATTTGCGCCTTTTTTTACCTGACACATATTTTCAATTTCTGTTGAATATATCATCTTCTTTCTCCAAAACTTTTTTTGTTAATTTAATATATTTGTTTTATATTTAATAGTATTTTTGCAAAAATTATTTGAAAATGCAATATGGTATAGATTGCATCAACTCCAACTGTGACAATCAATGTAAGGCAAGTTTATCTTGCAATTGCAATTGATTTAATTGTATTAATGCCAATGACAGCCAATATTATTGAAGCGGTCTTGAATAATATTGGTGGAAAATCTTAATTAGTTTTTCCTACATAATTTAAATCATGAAAATATTCATTAATGCAGACAGTTTCAAGGAAATTGCCCTAAAAACAAAAGATGATTTGATAAGGTATTGCGAGGAGTTGGACATTAAAATTGCAGGTGACATTTCAGAAGCGGACATTCTTTTTTCAATAGGAGGAGACGGTACATTCCTCAATACTGCAAAAATGACCGACAGGCCAATTATCGGAATAAATACCGGAACATTGGGCTATCTGACTGAAGTCAATCCCGATGATTTGCAAAAGGCATTGAAAAGTATATTAAGTGACAATTATACTGTCGAAAACAGAATGATGGTGGAAGGCAAAATCATCAAATCCGATGGCGATGAGATAACCATTCCCGAATCACTGAATGAAATTGCGATTTCCAAAAACGTCAACGGCGTAGTGAGATTTGACGCCATAGTCAATGGCAAACTTATAACCTCATATATAGCAGACGGCATATTGGTATGCACTCCAACAGGCTCGACCGCATATAATCTGTCCTGCGGCGGACCAATTGTTGATCCCACTGCCGAAATATTGACCATAACTCCAATAGCTCCACATACAGTACTCAACAAAAGCATAGTCCTTTCAAAAAATTCAATAATCAAGATAAAAATAACAGAACTGAGGGACAACACTTCCGCTTATGTTTTAAACGACGGCATTCCAAATAAATTGGAAAGCGGAGATATTGTGGAGATAAAAAAATCAGATAAAATAACAAAAATAATAAAATTAGAGGATAGAAGTTTCATTGACACAGTTCGTGAAAACCTCAGTTAACTGTAATGCAGTCATTGGGACATATTGCCATGCATACCTTGCAGCTCTTGCAAACCTGTGGATCCCGGATGGTTGTAACATCATCCACAATAATCAGGACATTATTGGGACATGCGATTGTGCATTTCTCACATCCTCCGCAGTCATCGGTGTTGATTTCAATGTGGGAATCCTCAACAGCCTCTTGCTTTTTTTCCTTTTTTCCTCTTTTGAATAATGAACCTAAACCCATATGAAACACTCGTTTTTTTAAAATAGGGGATTATGGATATATTACTCCTTCATTAATTCCATAATCGCTGTAGTTTTGGGCAATCCTCTCGACTGTTCCATCCTTGAACATTTCATCCAGAGTCTTTTGAACCTGGTCTTTCAGCCCGTCATTTCCCTTTTTGAATGCCACACCGTATTTTTCAAATGTTACCGGTTCGTCAAGTATTTTGAATCCTTCATTATTGAATTTTTCAACAATATGGTAATTTGCTGTTGGGGAATCCATAATAACGGCATCACATGCTCCTGATCTCATGTCCATGAGAGCGGTGTTATAGTCTCTGACCTGATGTATTTGTCCAAGTGAATTCTTTAATGTTGTATTGTTCATGATTGCATTGTATCCGCTGCTTTCACTTTGAGCCTCTACAACTTTGCCATTCAAATCATCAAGGGAATTAATTTCTGAATCGGATTTTACAACAAAAATCTGTGAATTGTTAAAGTAAGGATTTGACCAAGTATAATCGTTTTCCCTTCCGTCTATTGTAAATTCACTCCAAATGCAGTCGATTTCATTTGAATTGAGTTCCATCTCTTTACTTTCCCAATCAATAATTGGCAGAGCCTTGAAAGTCCAGTTGTTTCTTTTTGCAACTTCTTTTGCAAGATCTAAATCAAAACCGGTATAATCATCATTGCCGCCTTTATATCCGAAAGGTGGAAACTCGCTGAATCCTACAACGAATGTGCTGCCGTCATTGGTTGAATTATGCCCGTTGCTTCCATTAAAAAATCCGAATAAACCTTCGGCACTGACGGCACCCACCATCAGGAATGCTGCCAATGTCAATGTAAAAATTAAAATTATTTTTTTATTCATAATTACCCCTTTTGCAATAATAAGTTAATGACATTCAAATATCATTATGTATTTCAGATTATTTAATATATTGGGTAAAAAAAATAGAAAAAAATAATGGTTGAACAGGTTTAGAATTTCAAACCTAATTCGTAAGCTTCTTTTAATTTGTCCTCTTGCTCTTCAGCAACAATGCCTGCAGGACCTGCACTTCCAGCATCCACATGGCCGATTACTTCATATCCCATGAATGTGAACGGTGAGAATTTGGTAAGTTCGATGTATTGCTCATAGGTTCCTTCAGGCTGGTTTTCGGTAAATATCAAAGCGGCTTTTCCGGATAAGCTTTTATCAGGATTTTGGCCGATTGCATAGAATCTGTCAATGATTAATTTACCTTGTGCAGACATCTGACCGTAATAGATTGGTGTTGCAAAGATTACACCATCGGCAGCAACCAAATCATCAATGATTTTGTTTCCGTCGTCTGCCCTTACGCATTCAGAGTTTTCAGCACAGTGCATGCATGCCTTACATGGAGCGATGTCACATCTTTCGAGGTAGTATTTGACTACTTCTCCGCCGTTTTCTTCAATACCCTTTATCATTTCGTCCATCAATACGTCACAGTTTCCACCTACACGTGGACTTGCTTGAAGCGCTATAATTTTCATTTTTAACAATCTCCTAATTTGATAATTAAAGATATATAGTTTAATTATTAAATAATTTATTATTAAAAGTGGTTAAAATGGTTAAAATTTCTGTCATAATTCCTGTTTACAATGATGAAAAGCATCTTGGAGAATGTCTGGATAGCGTGTCCAATCAGACATTGGATGATATTGAAATCATCTGCATAAACGACGGGTCAACCGACAGTTCATTGGAAATACTGAATGAATATTCCACAGACAAGAGAATAACAATCATCACTCAGACAAATCAGGGCTCAGCGATTGCACGAAATAAGGGACTGGATATTGCCCAGGGAGAATATATAGGATTTTTGGATGCTGATGACATTTACATCAACAGGCAATCCCTTGAAATAATGTTTGATGCAGCAAAAAAGCACGATGCAAGCATGATTTCTGCAAATCTCAAATTTTTGACTCAGGAAAGAAACCTCATTTCAAATCCTCACTACAAAAGAGGCACATTCCATTATTTTAGGGAGGAAGGCATTATAGAACCTGACGAATATGGCATTCCATTTTATTTTTACAAGAACTTATATAAAGCGGATTTGATTGAAGACATCAGATTTCCCGATTTGCTGAGAGGTCAGGACCCGATATTTCTATCAAAAGTATTATCCGAGGTTGATGAGATTTACGGCGTTCCAATTGATTTTTACGGATATATGGTGCCCCTATCATTTGATAAGTTGGATTCATATACCAAAAAGTATCACTACATCTGCCAATATAGGCAATGCATTGACATACTGGACAACTCAGAACTCTTTAAAACTTCAGACAAATACATGCATAACCTGATGCTGTATTTGAATGGCAATGTTGACGCGGAGGTTTATGACATTGTCTGTGAAGTCTTTGACGAGAAGTATTTTGAAGGCTACAAATCAGAATACGATTCCTTTAAAAGATCAAACCTTCTAAACAAGATTCTTGAAGAAAACACACAGGAATATTTCCTGAAGGCCAAAGATGAATTGGGACTTAAGGAGGATTCATTAAAAGAATATAAAATAGGCTTGTTTGAATCGAAAATGGATTTGATGGAAGCCGAATACAATGAGCTTTTAAGTGAAAATGAAAGGCTTAAAAAAGAATATGAAGTGGAAAAATCATTCAATGAAGAGGTTACGGGCTCAAAATCCTGGAAACTGATGGATCGGCTCAGAAGGATGAGGGGTTGAAAAAGATGGTTAAAATATCAGTAATCATTCCGGTTTACAATGTCGCAGGGTATCTTGAGGAATGCCTGAACCATATAATAGACCAGACATTCATTGACATTGAAATCATCTGCATCAATGACGGGTCAACCGACGAGTCTCCAGACATTTTAAGGGAATTTGCCAAAAGAGACAATCGCATCCAAATCGTCAATCAGAAAAACCGGGGGCTTGGAGCAACCCGAAACAGGGGACTGGAACTGTCAAAAGGCGATTATGTCTACTTCATGGATGGAGATGACTATCTTGAATTGACTGCACTTGAAGAGCTGTATGAACTGTCTGAGAAATACGGCCTTGATTTTGCAATGTTTAAGCTCAAAAACTTCAATGAAAAAACAAAAGAGACAATATATGATGAATATTATTCCATGCCCTATCTGAAAAAGCGCGTTGAAGATAATGTGTTTGATTACTCTGATGTTGCAGACATTGCCTTAAGGCTGGCTGTCAATTCCCCTGGAAATTTCTTTAAAAGAGAGTTCGTCATGGACTTGAAGTTTCCGGAAGGGCTCCTGTTTGAGGACAACGTGTTTTTCACAAAAGCCCTTTTCAAAGCGGAAAGGATTTACTTTTATGATAAATTCCTTTACAACAGACGGGTGCGTGAAGATTCGCTGTCAAACAAGTTTTCAATAAGTGTTTTGGACACCATAGACATATCAGACCTGCTGATTGACCTGATTAATGAATACGGATACATGCAATATAAGAAGACATTATACAATAGAATCTTTTCGAACATCTATAACACGTTTGAAAATACATCAAAAGACCATAAGGCCGATTTGTTTTTGGAAATGAGAAGAAGATATCTGAAATTTAGCGAAAAATGGCAAAATGATGAGTATTTTATGAATGACCTGCCGAAACGCCTCAAACATATATATGAAAGTGCAGTTCTATCCGACAGACATGAAGAGTTTGAATTGAGAGTTAAGCTTTATGACAAACAAAGAAAGATTAATAAACTAAAAAAAGAAAATAAAAGAATTGAAAAGGAACTTGAAAAAGTCAAAAAGGAAAATGACCTCATCAAATCCACAAAGGGATTTAAATTCATTAAAAAATAGTGTTAACATGAAATTATCAAAATCAAAAATAAATTCTTACCTGAAATGCCCATTGGAATTCAAATTTCAGTATATTGATGAAATTGAAGTCGAACCGAACAAATACATGGTTTTGGGAAGCGATGTCCATTCAGTTGCCGAGACATTTGCCGACAGGTTTGGAGATGAGCTTGAGAATGTAAATATTCAAAATGAGCTTGTCAAAATCGCCAACGATTTGGAAATGGGACCAGATATCGCCGATCATGTAGATAATTTGGGATTGTTCTTTAAGGAAGTCTTCGTTGACAATGACTATAAGCTATTCAGCCAGGAGGAATACCTGCTTGATGAAAACCATCGCTTTTCAGGCATATGCGACATCATTCTGGAAGATGAAAATGAAGACCTTGTCGTTATCGATTATAAAACCAGCGATTCAGGCAAATTTTCAAGATATCGCAGGGAACTGTGCTATTATAAACTGCTTGTTGAAAATGTCTATGACAGAAACGTTTCAAGCGTTGGAATTTTCTTTACAAAAAACGGTCGTTTGAGATTGCTTGACGTGTGCGAAGAGGACAACAAACGAAAATATTTAAACTCAACTGAAATCAATGAGGCCATTGATACATTCTATAAAGTCAGATATCAGGTAAATAAAAGAAATTTTTATCCTAAAAGGCAGTTTTTATGCAGATTTTGCACTTACAAACATATTTGCGATGAATATTACTAGTTTTGCACTTTTTTAAATCTTATTTTTAAATATGAGGGAGGGGGATAATGATAATATTTTTCCTATCACCATTATCCCGATTGCTACACACCTAATGCAGCATACTTCGGATATATCATATATCCATTTTTCTGTTATAACTAAATCGATGTTTTTGTGTTGTCTATTCCTGATTTAGTTTTCTTGACAGCCAAAAAAACAATATCAAGTACAATAGGTCTCCAAATAGGAAAGTAGTGGATTATTAGGACATTATTTGATTTGCAATTATACTCTGATATTAATGCTAATGATACAATGTTGCTAAATAGGCAAAAGTTTTTTTGGCCATGATTATAATTGAGCTTTAATGATATAAATATTTTAGGTATACCTAAATTTTTTAGTAAATTATAGAATAATCAGAAAAAAATGGAACATTAAAAAAAGAAAAAATTAGAAGACGAATTATTTGCGTCTTCTTAATGGCAATAAAATTAAGCCTAAAACAACAATCAATGCCATGAATATAGGATTACCTGTTTCATGCATTTTAGAAACAGTTGAATCAGATTTAGCATCTTTATCAGCTGTTTTTTTGTCTGAACCATGATCTTTAATTTTATCATGTGGTCCGCCGACTTTCACAACACTTACAACCTTACTGGATGCCTTGTTGTTTGACATGTTGCTGTCCTTTTCATTTGATGATACAGTGGCAGTATTAGGATAATTGCCCACTTTATCAATGATAACAGTAACAGTCAAGGTAACGCTGGAACCGTTGGCCAGTTTGCCAATAGTCCACTCTCCGGTATTTTTGTAATAGTCTTTTGAAGATGCTTTAACAAACTTGAATTTTGTTAATTGAGAATCAACGACTTTAACGCCGGTTGCATCATTAGGACCGTTATTGGTTACTGTGAAAGTGTAGGTAACTTTATCACCAGGTTTAATTTTAGTTTTATCCACTGTTTTAACAATTTGAACATCAGCGACAGGTTTAACTGAAACGGATACAGAACCGTTGTTGTTTGTATAATCTGTTTCAGGTTCCTCGATACTGACTGAAGCAGGAACTGCTTTAGTGCCTAGGAAGTTGGCCTGAGCAATGATTGCCAATTTGACGGTTTCGTCATTTGCCAAATCACCAATAAACCATAAACCTTTTTTGGCATCATAACTTTGAGATGAAGCGGATGCCTTAAGTAAGGCTCTTTTGCTTTGATAATTCTTATCAGTGCAATTATCAGATACATATACGAAGCCTTCCGGGATACTGATTTTAGCAATGACGCCAGTTGCATCACTAGGTCCTTTATTGTGAACAGTAACGATGAATTCCACGTAATCTCCATAGTCTACATTTGGCCTATCGACAGTGATTTTAAGTTCCACATCGATAATGACCACCTTAACAACACCTGAACCTTTGGAAGGCTGATAAGTGTTATTTCCAGCATAGTCAGCTGAGTCAGGATAATCTCCAGGTTTGAAATCATCCGGAATATGCCAGGTTATGTTACCTGTACCGTTAGTAATGTTCACTTCATGGGTTGTACCGTCAGGCAAAGTAACGTTCACAGTTCCATTGAACGGCTCACCATCATCGGTAGTCACGTTTACAGGAATTGTTACGTTTTGACCAGGAGTACCGGTTACGTTTCCTATTTCTGTATTGGTAGGAATAGGAATAACTCTAACATATCCTGGACCGTGGGAAGGTAAATATGGGTATCTTCCAGTAAAGTTAGCTTTGTCAGGGTAATCTCCAGGTACGTAAGTCTCTGGGATTTTCCAGACTGTGCTGCCAGTACCGTTTACAATATCCACTATCTTACTTGTTCCATCTGGGAAAGTAACATTCACTTGACCTGTGAAAGGAATACCGTCATCAGCTGTGACATTGACCGGAATGGTTACATTATGACCTGCATAGCCTGTTACATTACCTATGGTTGTAATGGTAGGAATCGGAATGACTTCTACGTTTCCAGTGCCGTTGGAAGGCAAGTATGTAACATTACCGCTATAATTGCCCGGAACAGTGTAATTGCCAGTAGGTAAATCACTAGGGATTGTCCAAGTCACATTACCTGTACCGTTGGTAATTGTCACTTCCTTAATATCACCGTCAGGCAAAGTAACATTAACTTTACCGTTGAAAGGTTTGCCGTCATCAGCAGTCACATTCACAGGAATTGTAACGTTTTGTCCAGGATAACCGGTAACATTACCTACAGTAGTATTGGTTGGAATAGGTAAAACCTTAACGTTTCCAGAACCGTTGGAAGGCAAGTAAGTCTCATTACCTGTGTAGTTGGCATGATCCGGATAATCGCCAGGAACATAAGATTCTGGGATTTTCCAGGTTGTATTTCCAGTACCGTTAGTGATATCAACAATCTTGCTTGTACCGTCTGGGAAAGTAACATTGACTTTTCCGGTGAACGGCTTGCCGTCATCAGCAGTCACATTCACAGGAATTGTAACTTCCTGACCAGGATATCCGGTAACATTTCCAATTGTTGTATTGGTTGGAATAGGTAAAACCTTAACGTTTCCAGTACCGTTGGAAGGCAAGTAAGTCTCGTTACCTGTGTAGTTGGCATGATCTGGATAATCGCCAGGAACGTAGGATTCTGGGATTTTCCAGGTTGTATTTCCAGTACCGTTAGTGATATCAACAATCTTGCTTGTACCGTCTGGGAAAGTAACATTAACCTGACCGGTAAATGGCTTGCCGTCATCAGCAGTCACGTTAACAGGAATTGTAACGTTTTCACCAGGATATCCGGTAACATTTCCAACAGTGGTATGGGTAGGTATCGGTTCAACTGTCACTTCATCGCTAGCGTTTTTAACATTTTCATTATCTTCAAAGCGTGCTGTTACATTGTTTTCGAATGTACCTCTTATTGTTGTATTGAAGTATATCTTAAATGAAGCAGATTCATTGATATCCAATGATTCAATATAGAAATAAGACATGTCAGAAGTCTTTATAATATTCCACTCACCTTTAACACTTAAGAAAGTATCATAAATCAAGGCGGAATTGTATTGTTCAAATACACGGACATCTTTTATTGCTCTATCTCCAGTATTGGTTACATTGATTGTGAAAACTGCCTTATCTCCTACAATAATTGGACTTGTTTCAACAACTTTAGTAACATTTAAACTAGGATTGTATACTGTAGTGTTTTCACTTGTTGAAGTTTTATTTTCCACTTCACCAGATGTTACATTAACAGTATTGTTATATACACCAGGTTGAGTGAGTTGGACAACTAAAACCAATGTAGCATTTCCCTTTACAGTAATATTGCCGTTATATGTAAATACACCATCATTATTGTAAGACCATTTGTCCTTATCGGAATAATCGATCAATACAAAACGATCTGTGAACTTATCATGGACTTTAATGTTGGTTAAATTAACTTCACCAGTATTATTAATGAAGATTGTATAATTTACGGTTTTATTCACATCAATGCTTCGTAAATCTACAGTCTTATTAACTGTGAAATTAGCAAAAAGAACATTAACAGTCCTATTAGCAGTAACATCAGTTTTATTTTCATTACAGTTGACACTGACAGTATTGTTCAATGTGCCTAAAGCTGTGGCTCTTGCAACTATCCAAAGCTTGGTTGAACCGGACAGATTATCAATTCTCCAGACTACAGTTCTGCTGGCACTGTAATAAACTCCTTCTGAGGAATAATACTCTAAACCGACAGGCAAGGTATCTACAACAGTTACATTGGTAGCAGTGAGTAAACTGGTATTATTGACAGTGATTGTAAAGTTGACTAAAGTGCCGTTAATCATGTCAGTCACATTAGCTGTCTTTGTAATGTTTAATATGACAAATGGGAGCACTTCAAACTTAGCAGTATTTGAGACATTTGTGTAATATTTGTCCCACTCATGTTTTGCTTCAACTGTATAATTGCCCGCCTTATAGTTACGGGCTATTTCAGTAACGTTTCCGTAAATATATGTTAGATTTTCGGTCCAAGGAACAATAACTTTACCCTTTTCATCAGATATTTGATATAACAATGATTGAGCATATTCCCTGTCATCCTGCCAAATTTGGGTGTCCTTATTGGTTACACGGTCTGCGCCTAAAATTGGATTAATCCAACCTTGTTCATTCTCATAAAATGTTTTGTTTTCCAATTGGCCAGCACCATTAACGACTTCATATGTAATGTTTTTTAGGAAAACATTGTCAGTACTATCGGTTTTATCATTCCAGATTGCATTAACAATATTGTCACGGCCATATAAAGTCATTTTGATTGTAACATTGCTTGGATAATAAGTAAGATTTTTATCGATGTCAATTGTTATTTTGACAGCATCTGCCCTGTTTTTACCGAATTTAATATTTTCAAGGTAAATCTCTGAATCTTTTTCGAGATAAATTGCAGAACCGCTAGTTGCATTATTGCCGTTGAATTTTGCATTAATGATTTTAATACTTGATGGATAAGTACCGCTAACTCCAATTGCTCCACCATAATTGGTAGCATTATTGTCTTTAAATTCTAAATCAGAGAATTCACACTCAGATTCACTAACGAGAATAGCGCCTCCATTTGAGTGAGCTCGGTTATTAATAAAATAACTATTGTTAGTTAGAGTAAATTTTCCATAAACCCATGAATAAATAGCTCCGCCAGAATTAGCAGAATTATTTATAAATGTGGAATTGTTTATTGTTGGGTTATTACATTCCAAACGAACAGCCCCTGCAGTATCATCTGCAGAGTTATTAAGGAAAAGACAGCTTAAAATAATCCCTACCTCATTATCATCAGTATAATCCCAAAAAATAGCACCGGCATTTTCAGCAGAGTTCTTGGTGAAATTGGAATTAAAAACTTTACCATTTACACCGCTCCATCTTATAGCACCAGCATTCTCAGCAGCATTATTCTTAGTGAAATTAGAATAGGAAACATGACCATTCGCACCTTTCCACTGAATAGCACCACCATTTTTAGCAGTGTTATCAGTGAAATTAGAGTAAAATACTTCACCATTCTCACTTTCCCACATGATAGCTCCACCTTCATCATTAGCATGGTTTTCAGTGAAATTAGAATAGGAAACATGACCATTCGCAGCTTTCCACTGAATAGCACCACCTGAAGTAGCAGAGTTGTTGAAGAAATTACAGTTATCTGATATATTACCCTTTTTGGCTTGCCAGAAAACAGCACCACCAGACTTTTCTAGCGCACGATTGTTCATGAAAACTGACTCAGATATAGTTCCATCAGATGCCATATTAGTGTCCTCATAATTATCGAAATTTCCCCAGAAAATAGCTCCTCCATAATATTCTTCAGCGGTATTATTTAGGAACTTGGATTTAGATACAATTCCATTATTTCCTTGCCATATAATGGCACCACCATCATAAGTAGCAGTATTCTTGGTGAAATTAGAATTGGAAACATTACCGTTTTCACCATTCCATAAGATAGCCCCGGCCTCATCAGCAGTGTTATCTGTGAAATTGGAATTAAAAACCTTACCGTTTTCACCATCCCAACAGACAGCACCGGCATTATTTTCAGCATAGTTTTCAGTGAAATTGGAATTGTCAACAAGACCATCATTTCCATTCCATCCAATTGCTCCATTATCATCAGCATGGTTTAAAGTGAAATTACAGTTGTCAACAAGACCCTTATATCCATTCCATTCAATTGCACCACAATATTGAGCATGGTTATCGGTGAAATTGGAATTTAGTATCCTTACAAATTCTGCGTTACCACCTACTTTTGCAGCACCTGCATAAAATCCGGCAAACCCCTCGCCATGATCGACATCATCAATATAAACAAAGTTGGAGAGGAATTCACAGTGGTTTACAGTAACACGGGAAGAGTCTATTTCCAGTGCACCTGCAGAGGAAAATGGTCCAACTAGGTCTTTGTCAGTTAAAACATTTATAGTGCCATTATATTCCACATGGTTGTCTTTAAAGATACATCTTGTAATATTGGTTTTATCAGCACCATCCTCAACCATGACCGCACCTGCGTGTACGGCAGTATTGCCTGTGAAATTACATTCTATTACTGAACAGCTTTCACCTGCAATGGATAACGCTCCTCCGTGGTATAACACCTTACTGTTTGTGAAATTACATCTGTATATCCTCCCATTTTTGGGATTGCTCTCATTATTTCCCCAGGAAACTGACCCTCCGAGTTGATATGCGAAATCATCGGAAAAGTCACAATATGCAAGATAACCATAATCACCATTCCAGTAAATGGATCCTCCTCTATCCCAGGTGGTGTCATTGGTAAATTGAACAGAGTTATTATGGAAAACGGAATTGGTTACCTTTCCATTTTCTCCATTCCACAATATTGCACCTCCAGGATTGCCATGCCCGTTTGCTAATGAGTTGTGATAGAAATATGAATTATTTATAACACAATTAGCCGCATTATCTTCAACAACAACCGCATGTTTACTTGCATGGGTAAAATTGATGTTGTTTAAAGTAATGCCTGAGCTGGATAAGGTAAATATTCTGGCAAGATTTTTTGCATCTATTGTTTTGCCGTTACCTTCAATAGTAAGGCCCTGGGCTGAAATGGAAATTCCAGCTGCATCATCTCCTGCTACAAATTCGTAGCTTTTGTTTAAGCTGATGGTAGTATGGCCCTGGCTGATTTCCTGAGTGATATAATTATTAAGCTCAGTGAAACTTCCAGGATCTGGAGAATCGCCAAGAGATTCCTGATCAGTTGCGTTTAAAGCCCCATCAGTTGAATTGTCGGCTGCATTTACAGCACCTATGCTTAGAATAATCAAAATTGCTAAAATAATGAATAACCTTTTGCTTTTCGTATTTTCACCTCCTTTTAAATTAATCGGATAAAATATCATATTATAATAAAAGAAATTATTATAACAGTAAAATATATATTCCAAATAATATATAACATTTTTGAAAATAAAGCAATGTGGAGGAATATCAATATGAAAAAAACTGAATCAAGTCTTTTGCATTTAATTATTAGTTTCTAAGTAAACCAAATAGTTAACCAGAAAACTATATCTGTTTTTCTTCAAATCCAATCCGAATGCTGATTTAAATATGAAGCTTCTTTAAAAGTCCATATAACATCAGATTACAAAAAAATGGAATCAACAATTAATTTTAAATAAATCTCATTATATAACTATTATCAAAGGGGTGGAAAATGAAATTTGAAAAGATTATTGAATTTCATAGCTATGACAAATTTGGAGAAATCCTATACATCTTGCACAAAAACAACAGAAAATACCTGAACGATGCTCTTTCAAAGCATGATTTAAATCTGCTCCAGGCAATGTGCATCCTGACTCTTGATGAAAAAAGTGACCTGAGCCAGCAGGATTTAACTGACATACTATTTTTAACTAAAAGCGGAATCACAAAAGCGGTCAAGAAACTGGAAGCCATGGGATATGTTGAAAGGACAAAATCAAAAACTGACGCCCGCCAGCATGTTTTGAACCTAACCGACAAAGGAAAAAAAATAATTCCAACCCTTCGTGACATCAATGACGAATGGGAAAGCAAGATGGGCCTTCCGGAGTTGGACGATTCATTTATAAGGATTTTGCATAATCTGGCATATAAGTCAATCGATTTGAACTCCAAAGAATAATGTATATTTTTTTGAAAAGATCAAATATTTAGGAATGCCTTTAAAAAAATAAAAATAAAAAAATAATGAAGTTATGAGGAGGCCTCATCAACTTCTTCAAAATCCACCTTTTCACCTATCAGCTTAAGACCCACATACATTGCAACGATACCTACAGGCAGGGAATAATAGAATGGAACTCCCAAACCGGCCGGGATGTAACCTACCAATATTGTGATTGTACCGACAAATATTGAATAGTACATCTGGGTGGTTACGTGATCAATGTGGTTACAGCTGGTACCCATCGATGAAAGGATTGTAGTATCTGAAATCGGGGAACAGTGGTCTCCGAAAATTGCTCCGGTCAATACGCCGCTTGTGGCAACGATTGTAAATGACATGTCACCTGAACTTATTGCCCATGCAAGCGGAATCGCCAAAGGCATTAAAATACTCATTGTACCGTAGGAGGTACCTGTTGCAAAGGATATCACCGCTCCTAAAATGAAAATCAGAGACGGCACGATGAAAGCGGGTATTGAGTTGCCCAATACGCCTACAAGATAGTCTGCAGTTCCGACTTCACCGATTACGCTACCGAGTGACCATGCAAGAAGAAGGATAACGCCGGTAATTGTGATTGTCTTCATACCTCCAATCCATTCAGATATTGCATCTTCAATTGTAAGAATCTTTTCACCGACAGCCATAACCATCGCTACAATCGAAGCGAGAAGTGCTGCCTGGAAAAGAGCCACAGATGCATCCGCCTGGGAAAATGCGGTATATACACCATTGAATGATAATGGAGATGATTTCATGATTGCTATAAGGGCCTGATCTTCCCCACCGAGAATGGTGGTGTATCCGCTCCAATAGAATGCAATAAGAGTACCGACAATCAGGGTACCTATAGGAATGATCGCATTCCAGACTGATAACTTTATGCCCTCAACAGGCTGGACTTCTTCAAAACCCGGAGCCTCAAGTACAACGATTTCCTCATCCTCTTTTCTGGCACGGGCTTTCTGTTCCGCCTTTTTCATCGGACCGAATTCATATAAGGTCAATGCAGAAATTACGATGAATATCAGGATAAATATATTATAGAACCTGTACGGAATAGTCTGAAGGAATATTCCAAAACCGGTAACATTTGTTACTCCAACTGACTGGAAACCGGAAGCGATTAAACTGATTTCCAAACCAATCCAAGTTGAAATAATTGCAATACCAGCCACAGGCGCTGCAGTTGCGTCTACTACAAATGCCAGTTTTTGCCTAGATACATGAAGCTTGTCCATGACAGGCCTCATAATAGGACCAACAATCAGGGAGTTTGCATAATCGTCAAAGAATACGCATAATCCCAGTAACCATGTAAATAATTGAGCTTTTTTAGGAGTGTCTGCCCTTTTTGCAAATTCGTCCGCAAGAGCCTTTGCCCCTCCCATCTTTGTCACAAGTTGGATGATACCTCCAATAAGCAAGCACTGAAGGATGATTCCTGCATTCCAAGGATCAGACATGCAAGCAATAATCTGTGTACCCATGTTCAGGAACGCATTCACTAATGTTGAAACGATGTTCATGTCGTTTACACATAACATGAATTCTCCAACAAATACACCGACAAACAGGGACAGAATGGTCTCCTTGGTTATGAATGCCAATGCAATAGCGACAAGAGGAGGCAATAATGTAAGCACTCCAAATCTCACTGAGTTATCTGCATCAGCAGGTGCTGAAGAAATCCATAATGACAAAACGAAAAGAGCAATAATTGAAACAGCTGCAATTAAACCCAATTTTATATTATTCTTCATTTATTATCACACCATTTTACTATACATATATTAGATTATAATAAAAATATTTAAATAAATCTAAATTAAAATTATTTTATCATGTATATTAATATTTTAGTAATACCAATATAAAATATTTTTTAAAATAATTAAACAAAATTCTAAAATTTAATAAATATTTTAGATTTACAATATGGATATTTAACAGACATCAGTTAAAAAAATTGATTAAAGTTAAAAAGATATTACAAATAATTGATAATTTAGTCAAAAAAAAAGTAATAAGAGGCCAATATTATCAGCCTCCAAATTCACTATCTCCTAACAGCAATTTTATTTTTTATTTTTATATTTTTAAAACTGGTCTGTATTGCATACCTGCCAACCTTTAAATTTTTGATTTTGATTGATGCAACACCTTTCTTATTGGTTTTAGCAGCGTATTTCTTGTTTTTGATTTTAAAGATGATTTTTTTGCCTTTCAATGGCTTTCCATTGGAGTTTACAAGTTTTGCAGTGAATTTTAAAACTTTGCCCTTTTTGATTGACTTATTCTTTGCCGTTAGTGTAGGCTTGATTTTAATTTTATTGAAAATCTTGAATCCCTTATAATCAACCGTTACCGAGTAGGTTTTAACCGCCAATTTATTCAATTTAACACTGACAAAACCGTTTTTATCGCTTGTGGCAGCGTATGATTTTCCGCCTATCATGATTTTGATGGATTCACCCTCAATGATATTGCCGTTGTCATCATGGATCCTGACTTTAAAGACCTTATTTGACCCATAATACATTACAACATCCTGATTGTCACTCAAGCGAGGAGTAATAAGAATGCTTTGGACAATTTTATCATTGTTAGATGGATTTATAAGAGTCAAATCATATTTTCCAACGCCTAATCTTAAATTAAATGTTATTGCTCCATTATTATCGCTGGTCAAATTATACTGCTCATTGTTTAGATTCAAAATCATTGCCTTTCCAGAAATATGGTTGCCGAACTGGTCGGATAAAATGATTCCGTAATTTGAATTGTAGGTAAAAACATTTTCTTTTTCCAAATCTGCATTCAACTTTATTTCCAATGGGCAACTGCAGTTGGAGGAACTGTAATTCTCTCCAGTGTATGTTACGTCAATGTTATAAATCCCATCTAATAGGCTAAATGGCATCTCAACCTTTCCATCGTTCAGCTTGAATTTTTGAAGATTTCCATTTAAATTAACGCTGATTTCACCTGTTTTAACGGGATTTTTGAACTGGTCTTCAACACTTATCTCAATGCTGCCGTTGGCAACACCTATTGTGATTGTGGTATTGTAATCCGCCAGTACAGTAAACGCCTTGATACATGCAACTTGGGACTTGTAGGTATGCAGTGCATATGTTTTTGACAGATAGAACAAGTCTTGCCAGTTTACTCCATCGTAACTTACATAAGATATTTCAGGATAGTAAATAGCCTTGTTAAGTACGGCAATTTCTGAAATCGGAACACCGGATAACTTATCGCAGGTGGTGTTGAATACTATCTCAAAGACATCACCGGCATACAGCGGAACGGTATCATCCAGATGGAATGTGTAATATCCCGCCTGTGAACTTCCGCTTTTAGTTGTCTTCAAAACGTTGTTTACATAAACAGACATTGTCCAGTTGGTGAATTTCTCAAAGTATGTTGAGACTCCAGATAAGATTTCGTTGCCCTCTGCAATGAATTTGTTCTTGTACCACACCGCAGTCCTGTCATCATGAAGATAATCGGTTTTTCCTGCAATGTCATACTGATAGCTCTTGTCATATTTCATAGTTTCATTCAAAACAAATGTGTAGGCTATTCCCTCCACACCAGGCTTTGCAAAGGATTCGTCATAATATGACACGTAGAAGTATCCGTTGTCTCCCCAATTAGGTCCCCAGCTGTTCTTTACAATCCATGCTCCATCACCATCGGCATAGCTACCGAAATAGAAGTTGTCCCTTGAATAGTTGTCATCCCATCCGACAATTGTCACCGCATGGTTTGACGGGTATAATGCCCATGTGAAATAGTCTTTTCCGTTGTTGAGATAGTAAGTGTCAAAGTAAATTGAGGTTCCGACAGCCCCATATTTCAATATTGCAGTCTTTATTGCATCATTGTCCGTGTAATTGTCCCTTTTTAAGAACAATATATTCTGGATGTGCAAGATGCTGTTTAAAACTGGAGACAAGACTGATTTGTCATCGAACACATCAGATGATTCGTTGACAGGACCCAGCCAGCTTGCAAAATATCCGAACGGCATGGAATCGTATCCTCCTTCATTGGTGTCCATCTTCCATCCATAATCGGAATAGAGTGCAATAAGGTTTTTCATGTTTTCCTCGGAAAGATCGAATTCCATTCCTGTCGCTTTTTTAAGGCAGGATTCCAGAACGGCCATTGCAGTGAATGCCCAACAGTTACCGCTTGACTGCTGGTCTTTCACAATGGTTGTTAAACCGTTTTCAACCAGACTGTAATAGCTTGGAATATCAATAATATCCTCATTAGAGACAATGTAATTAGTATAGTTTCCGTTCCCTATATTTGCATTTAGGTCTGAAGTGTCCAGATAATCCTTATTTATAGGTGCATTATTGTTTTTATATGTGTTTCCTGTTAGAGATACACGTAAATTATTCAGGAGTGAAAATATTGCACCCGCCTGAATATTAGCATTGTTGGCTTCAAAAATGTTTGATATCAAAAGGAGGTCTGATGAATTGTCGATATATAAGGCTCCACCGTTTCTTGCGGAATTGTTATTGTAATATCCATTTGTTGAAGCGAACTTGCCGTACATGTGATAAATTGCGCCGCCATCCCATTTTGCAGAATTGTTGAGTAAATTAACATGGTTCAGCTTCACATCGCCATTGAGAGTTGTAATTGCCCCGCCAAATGTTGCGGAACAGTTTATGAAATCACAGTAACTGATTGTGATCGGAGATGACTTCACATAAATTGCTCCCCCCGCATCTTCAATGGAGCGGTCAGTGATGAATTTTGATTTTGAAAGTGTCACATTAAATGTGTTTTCACATGCTATGGCTCCGCCAAAGTTATATGCACAGTTTTTGATGAATTGGGAATCGTATATGCTCAAGTAGCCAGTTCCCATGTAAATCGCTCCGCCATAAACGGCATATCCCTCATTGAATGTGCAGTTTGATATTGTCACTTTGGAATTGGCATTGGCGTTGGAGGTGTAGATTGCTCCTCCATAATTGTTTCCATAACTGTCCGCCTTACTGCCATATCCATAATTAAAAATTGTATTTGTTGCATTAACGCTTCCGTGATTGGTTATTGATATGTCTGTTAATGTAACATTGGTTAAAGATAAGAATGAGTTTACAGTGAATCCTACTCCATCATATTTAATTATAGTTTTGGTCGGAGTGGATCCGATTATATTTACCTTTTCAATTGTCTTTGAATCGTCTAAAACGTATTCACCGTCAGTCAGGTGAATGTTGCAGTTTCCCTTTATTCTATCTGCAGTCAGATATTTGTATGGATTTTGAGAGCTTCCATCACCATTGTCGTCTTCAAGAGATGAATTGAAATAATAGTCATTACTTGCAGCCAAAGTATCTTCATCAACCATTGAAATTGCTGTGTGAGCTTCTTCACTTTCAATCAACTCATCGGTTTGGTTATCCATTGCATGACTTGAAGGGATAAGGAATATCAAAAGCAACAGTGCTATCAGCAATAATCTTTGATGTCTAATCAATTTCATTCCTCCAAAAAAATAAAAAAAAGAAAATAGAGATTTGAAATCCCTATTTTTTAACTTTTAATGTTTTTTTCACGGTATCCTTGCCATAGGTAACTTGGTATTTGTATTTTTTACCTGCTTTGAGTTTTTTAAGTAAATTCTTTTTGACTTTAAATGTAGCAACACCATTCTTGTTGGTTTTTGCTTTGTATTTTTTGCCTTTGATTTTAAGAATTACTTTTTTACCTTTAATAGGTTTTTTAGCAGATGTTTTTAAAGTTACTTTAATTTTAAGCAGTTTTGCTGATTTTTTGACTTTCAAGTTTTTAGCCTTGATAACATTTTTGACGGTTACCTTATAGTTTTGTGAAATCTTGTTGTATGTTACGGTTACGGTATAGGTTTTAGGTTTAACAGCTAAAGTGAATTTAGCATAACCGTCCTTATCTGTTTTTGCAGTCAATGTTTTTCCGGCTATCTTGAGAGTTACAACTTTACCGGCACCTACTGATTTTCCGTCTTCGGTAACACGTACAGTGTATGTGAATCCATAGTCAACCTTAGCATTGTTCTGACCGATGATCTTAACAACAGGAGCTGTTGGAGTATCATTGCCCTTAGCTGCAGTGTTTCCAGATGCGACAACGGTTGAATTCACGCTTGAAATACTGTTTTCAGCGATTGTGCCATTTGCAGTCAATCCATTGTTTTTGACTGTTGCATTTGTGTTGATTGCTGCTATGGTGGATTTTCCATTAGTTACAACTTTGTTGTTTGTGATTTCGGCTTGGCCTTCACTGACAATGATACCAGTTGTGTTTTCATTGACACCGCTTTGAGGAGATACTATGTCTCCGACATCCCTGCCTGTTGCGTTAATGTCGTTTCCATCGATTACTGCATCGGTCTGATGGGTTACTGCACCGTAAACATGGTTTCCTAAAACATCAATAGTGTTTCCGGAAATCAGTACTTTGTCCTCTTCTACATATACTCCGTAGACTGTATCGGATTCACCTTTGATATTGTTGTTGGTGAGATTTACTTCACCACCCATTTGCCAATCGTCCAGGTATACAGGATAGATAACCTCATTTGATTTGGCTGAAATGTTGTTGTTGTCTGCGGAAGCTGTGGATTTGCCGCCCACTTGTAAACCTAACGCATAATGGTCATCGGAATTGGACTTGATGTCATTGCCTGAAATTGTAATGTTTTCACAATTATTGGTAACCAATCCGTATGCGTAGCTGTGGCCATTCAATACTATGCCGTTGTCGGTGACTCTTGAATTGTTGCTGTTTTCAAAGTTAACCGCATAGATTGTATCGGCATATCCTGCTGCAGTAGTATAATTAACTGTAATGTCGTTTTTGTCGAATGACACATTGTTGCTGTTTTCAATGTGCACCCCTTGAGAGTAATAGCCCACAATTGGATATGCAGAATAGTCAAGATCAACGGATGGAACGTTTGCGTTCAATACGTTGTTTTCAACAACCAGGTTATCGGAATTGAGTGCATTGATTGCAATTGTCTTGACTGTGCCGTCTGATTTGGCAGTGTAGTTGATGTTGTTGTTTATGATTTTCACATTCTTAGCCATATCCACTTCAATCACATAGCTTTGGACATTGTCCGGAGCATTGTAGGTGATGTTGCTGTTTGAAATCACGGCATTGTTTCCGCCTACATATATTGCCGCACCGTCAATATCCTCGAAGTTCTTGTTTAATGAAATTTCGATATTGTTTAATTCAATATTGTTGGCATCGAGCTTGAATGCTGTGTTGTTGAACAAAGCATTTTCACCAGTGATTCTAATTGCCTTGTTGATGGTGAGGACACCCATATCATTGAATGTTCCCTTAAAGATTATTTCATCAAACGGAATGTCTGAAATCAATTCGCCTTCATCATCAAAGAATTTGAAAAATGTTTCGGGAGTCACGATATTGTTGATTCCGGTGACATTCAATGTTGCAGTTGCATCGCCGGCAACGAATTCCCTGGTTTCATCAATGTACTTGACAGTTATTTGGTATTCGCCTGTAGGCCTGTTGATCATTAATGATGCTTTGGACTGATTGTTGTTAACAGGAATGGTTGCAACAAGATTATCGCCGAAGTAAACCTCAACCTTTCCAGTATTGACTGTGCTTCCATCTGTTGTGGTTAAATTGATGGTGTAGTCAACCCTGTCACCCATTGCACCTGTGATGTTGCCTGCCTTAATGGTTGTTTGAGTTGAAATAACAAACAATACCTGGTTTTCGCCGTCAACTGTTGCTGAAATTATTTTCAAACCCTCAGGCACAGCATAATCGGTTGCGAATTCACCGTTTACCAATGTTCCCTCAATGTTTCCAAGGTTTGTGTAAATAGTTACAGGCCTTTCTACTTTGATAGGATTGTCCAAGGTTCCGTTTGCACTTCCTGTTGTGTAGTGATTGATGGAAACGGTTAACTTAACAGTTTCACCGGCTTTGATTTCAGAAGCATTGGATATGGTTAAAACCGCCCATCTTGAAATTGTTCCACGGTTGATGTACTGTTTAGGATTGTCATTTGAACCCCACCAGTTGTCATTTGCATTGACTTTGGCCGGAGCCAGATCAGCATCCCTACCGTATACATAAATTCCATTGTCATCTCCATTATTAATCAGTACGGAGTTTTTGACATTGACTGTTGAATACATTGCAAATACGGCTCCACCGCCATATTCGTCAGCAGTATTGTCAAGGAAGAGTGAATTTGTAACTGTCAATGTTTCACGGGTATCGGAGTAGAATCCCTTGAAGCTGATTGCACCTCCACCATAATCTGATCTTGTTTTGTAGTCTTCGCCGTTGGCGGAGTTGGATATGAATGTACAGTTGTCGATTAAAGCCACATTGGTTTGAGCAATTTCAACTGCCCCTCCACCATAATCCACACATTTGTTGTCTTCAAATATTGAATTTACGATTGATACACCGTCAGCAGCCTGCTGTACATAAATGGCTCCTCCACCATAACGTGATTTTCCTTTAGCTGTGTTGTTTCTGAATACTGAATTGTCAACAGACAGACTTGGAATGATTCCATTTCCAGATTTTTGTGTAAAAATTGCACCTCCGCATTCCTCGGCAGTGTTGTTTTCAAAAGTACATCCGATCACTTTAAGGTTACCGGCATTATAGATTGCACCACCATTTTTCTCAGATTTTGAATTTGCGAAAGTACAGTTATCAATTGTCAGATTACCTGCACTGCCTATGAGTGCACCGCTTTCATCAAGAGCTTCTGTAGTGTATCCGTTTGTGAAAATCAGGTTTTTGATAACAACATTAGAGGTGTTGAAGACATATAAAATCCTGTTGTTGTTGTCAGCATCGATTATTACTCTGCCTTCACCGGTAATATTTAAGTCAGTGTCGATAATGCCCAAATAGCCTGTTTTGTATGTACCCTGCAAGATTATAATTTGACCCATCTTATTGATTCTAATTGCTCTTTCAAGAGATTTTACAGGATATTCAGCAGACCCTTCATTTGCATCATCACCATCTGTTGATACATAAACAATTCCTTCATAAGGAGGCATGACATCAACAGCAATAGGCACAACAGTATTAGCTGATGTTATATTAATAGTATCAACACCAGTGCTTACAGCAGTATAATTAAATTCACAGACATTATCTTTGGTTACTTTATTTTGACAATCCAATTGTCCATTTAATGCTTTGGCAGATACTTCCAATTCAGGAATTAAATCGCCTAATTTATTCAATTTAACTGAATCATTATAATTTGTGAAATCGACAGTGATTGTTATGTTGTCACCAGGGTTGATGAAATCGCGAACCATATCGGTTTTAACTGTCATCACAACCCAATTGGATGAATCGACTTCTTCACTATCTACATCTTCCCATTCATCATAGTCAAAGTAAGAACCTTTTCCATTTAAAGAACTAGGATTGTCGTTGGTTCCCCACCAGTTATATTGTGCATTAGCGCCATATTCACCGGCATTGTAAACAACATAGTTTTTACTGTCTGAAATTAAAATGGAATAATTCACTGTAAGTTTACCTTTATTGGCGATTGCATTACCATTATAGGAATTTCCAGCAATATTATTCATAAATACTGATTTTGTAATTGTAGCAACACCATTGGAATCAATGTAAATTGCACCGCCATCTTTTGATGCCTTGTTATTGATGAATTTTGAGTTTTCCACATTCAAATTGGCCTGTGCCCGAATGGCCGCACCGGATCCGACTTCTGAAATGGTATCAGTGATTTCAGTGTTTTTCATATAGATGTCAATTCCATAGGTTGAATAAACAACATTCTGCCTGACCGTATTGTTTTTGAACAATGAGTCCTCAATGATTATTTCACCACTGCCTGATGAGAAGAAGACCAATGCATAAACTCCAGTGTCCTTATTGACAATGTTGTTTTCAAATGTTGAGTTGACAATGGTCAGATTGCCGCTTCCTGAATGACAGATGATTCCACCAAGGACATTATTTGACATCACTGAATTTTTGATGGTCAAACTTCCTTTGCTTGTTGTTATGAATCTAATGTTATCATTTGTGTTTCCAACAAATGTGATGTTGTCCATAATTACTTCATTTGAGCCATAATTGTATACGAAAGCACCATGTCCATAGTTGACATTAATAACTGTTAAATTGATTAATTCCAATTTGTCAACATTTGCATCAGACGCAATGTTAAATATGCTTGTTTGTTGATTATTGCCGTCAATAATGACTTTACCTTCACCGATGACTGTTAAATTCCTATTGATTTTGTAATCAGTTCCAGCAAATGTGCCCTCACCTATAATCAATTGTCCAGAACCATGTTTATTTAAAGCTAAACTCATAGCCTTGTCCAATGTTGCGACTGGAGCTTCTTTTGAACCATTATTTGCATCATTACCATCCTTAGATAAATAGATTACTCCATAGTAAGGTTCAACTCCCGCATCAAATACTACCTGAGTAACTGCTTCTCCACATCTTACGGTCACAATATCGGTTACATCACTGACTTCATATTCAACGGAACCGGTCATGCCCTTTTTAACTACAATGCTGCTTGGTGTAATGATACCGTTTTCAACTGAAAATTCCACAGCATATGAATCTTTAGGAATCTCTCCTCCAGTCAATTCCTCGACAACGCCTGAAGTAGTGTTTACATGATTAAAGTCAACAGTCAGTTTTACAGTATCATATTTAATAATCTGGGTCGCATTTGCTTCAACATTTAAAATAACCCATTTACCGATTACAATGTTTTTACCGCCAACAGTATTGGTTGGGTCGTTGGTTGCCCACCAGTTGTTATTTGCAGTCAAAGTACCCGGTTGGTCATTATTATAATTGGAAACGACAGTGTTGTTTATGTTAAATTCATTATCGATTACAGAGTATGAAATATTTAAATTAGAGTTTAAGACAAGGATTGCAGGTGCCTTTTGAGTTGCAGTATTGTTTTCAATCACACAGTTTGCCATTACAACATTTGACGGAGCATATGTTGTAGGCTGTGAAAGAATTTGACCTGCATTGATTGTTATAGCAGCGGCATCTTTTGAAGCTCGATTATTGTAAATTGAACAGCCAATTATTGTAGCATTACAATTAGTTAGGGATATTGCACCAGGTGAATTTGTTGCAGTGTTATTGAAGAATTCAGACCCTTCAATATTGACTTTTGATGTTTGCAAATACAATGCTCCACCATTGTTGGCTGAGTTATTTGCGAATTTTGATTTTCTTATATCAACATTCAAACCTCCGTCATAAGTGGATTTAACCACTGCAATTGTACCCCAGGCACTTGCTCGGGAATTGATGAAGTATGAATCTGCAATCAAAAGGTTACCTTTAACCAAATTGGCATAAATCGCACTGCCTCTTGAAGCTTCCAGATTATCGAAAGTACATTTTTCAACTGTCACATTTACATCAAATAGGTCTGTTTCACTATTTCCTTCAATAAAAATGGCTCCCCCTTGTCTTGAAGGCTGATTATTAGTGAATTTGATGTTTTTAAAGGTTACATTGCTGTTATTACCAATAGTGAAAATAGAAGCTTTCTCCAATCCAATTCCATTAATTACAACATTGCCCTCACCAGCAATAGTTATTGTTAAATCTCCATCAATCACTATTCCATTTTGTGAGTATATGCCCTCTTTAATGATAATGTTTCCTGAACCTGCTTTTGCAAGCTCGATTGCTTTGGTAATGTTAAATATCGGACTATCGATGGAACCGTCATTTGCATCGTTACCGTCTGGTGAAACGTAAATTGCATTGGTAATAATTGGTTCGTCCCCACCCTCATTCAAAGTAGGTATTTCCTTAGCCAATTCGGAACCATCATTTAATTTGAATACTCCGTTCTCTTCAATTACCCAATTGTTCACTGCAGGAGTGGCAGGTTGGTCGTTACTTCCCCAGTAGTTATAATCTGCATCCAATACACCATTATTAGTTTTAAAACCTCCTTCATAAGAAGCATCAAAGGTATTGTTATAAATATTATTATAATTCATTGTTGCGGATGCGGAACTGCTCATGTATACTACATTTTTAGCTATGGAATTGTCTGCAATAATACATTGTTCCATATTCATTCGTCCAGAGCTTCCAATATAAAATAAAGATTCACCAACATATCCGGTAGAGCTTAAAGTTATGGTATTGTTGATAAATTTAGATTTTTTAATATCTACAATACCTGTACTACGAATAATACTATTTGCAGGCCCATTATAGTTTTGAATTGTAATATTTTCTGCATTTAACCTAGAACCTGCATTACTCATAAATATTACTCCTCCCATTTGTCCTGAAGAAGCAGTGAATTGTGGTGCATCAAAAATTGTATTTTTAATATTAATAGTTCCTGCAACACTAGTATAAATCGCTCCAGCCCCATTTGATGTACCAGATTTCATATTAATAAATTTACAACCTTCAATATTAGTTGTTCCTGTAGTTGTAAATTGTAACCCATATTTGTTTAAAAGATTATCAAATGTACAGTCAGTAAAGTTAATCTTCATTGGAACATTACCATAGAACCTTATAACTCCAGAACCTCCAGTTGATGTTGAATCTTTAAATATAATATTCTTAAATAATAAAGATACATCTTGAATATTGGATTCTAATAAACTAATTGAACCAGATTCTGCTAATTTTACTGAAACACCATCTTTACTTTCACCAACAATATTTAAAGATTTAGTTAACATTATAGTACTGCTTTCAACATATTCCCCGTTCTTTATCAGAATTGTTTCCCCACCAGTGGCAGCGCCAACAGCGGCGGAAATTGTCGTATAATCTCCATCACCATTACAATCAACAGTAATGGTGTCTCCTTGAGCACTTAACTCATCTTCACTATCAGAGATACTCAATTCTTCATTGACATCATCATCAATTACTCCTCCAGCATCTGTTGCAGTCAAGTTTTCGTTAAGTGGATCTTCTGCACTTGCTGAGCCTATAACACATAGCATTACAAGCACAAAAAGCGCACATATCAATATATTCTTATTTATCTTCATTCAACCACTTCGATTAAATTATTTTATAAAGTCATACTAATAAAAAATAAATCTAACTTTACATTTTATGAATTTGTAAAAAATCATATATAAAATTTAAGTTTCACTTGAAAAAAATTAAAATATAATTAAATTTTAATTGATAAAAAAATAAAAACAGATTTAATAAATCATATAACCAACCAGAAACAAAACTAAAAGTGAGGTTAAAAAATGAATATTCTAGTCATAGGAGCAGGAAGCGTTGGAATAGAACTTGCAACATCTGTTGCAAGTCAGGGATCATACATAAGCATATATGCACGGAGCAAAACAGCAAATGCAATAAGAAAGAATGGAATTAAAAGAACAGGACTTTTCGAACACCACAAAATCAGGGACGTTCCGGTCTATGAAACATACGAAGAAATTCCAAAAAAGCATTTTGACTACATTTTCATAGCTTCCAAAACCACCGCAAACGATGACATTTCCAAAAACCTGAACAGAAACAGGGACATCCTCAAAGACACCACTAAAATAATCATCTTCCAGAACGGATTCGGCAATGACGAGCCCTACCTTAAATATTTCACAAAAAAACAGGTCTTCTGTGGGCGGGTAATCACCGGAGCCTCAAGGCCCGAAAGGTACATTAGCGAAGTTACCATAAAAACAGACATTCTTCTAGGATCACTTCAAGGGGAAGATCCGGAATGCCTGAGAGAAATAGCAGATTTAATAAACAGATCAGACATCAGCTGTGAAATCACCAGAGAAATTGACAGGTATCTCTGGGCCAAAATGCTTTACAACTGCACACTGAATCCCCTTGGAGCAATACTGGATAAGACCTACGGACAATTAACTGAAAACCCATACACGCTGGAGGTCATGAACAATATTATCGATGAGATATTTGAAGTCATTAATGCATCCCCATATGAGACCCTATGGCAAAGTTCAGAGGAGTACAAGGACATATTCTACTCAAAGCTGGTTCCGGATACCTATAACCATTATTCGTCAACACATCAGGACATCCAAAAGAAAATACCTACAGAAATTGATTCGCTCAACGGCAAGGTCATCCAACTAGGTGAAAAATACAATATTGATGTAGGCACCAATAAACTAATATATAATCTCATAAAAGCTATTGAGATTACCTTTTAGAAACTAAAAGTTTATATAGGTGAAAAGGCAAAATAGTATTGTTCATATTGTTATGTACTATTTTTTTATAATATGAACAATGGTGATGGTTGAAATGAGCATTCGTTTGTATTCCTTTAGTGGTGTTTAGGAAGAGAATGTTCATTTGTTTTAAA
>ONSJ01000003.1 GCA_900320515.1 uncultured Methanobrevibacter sp.
TGTTGTTGATGAATCTGCACCTGTCAACAGTACCGTTTATACCAGACCATATGATTGCACCACCGTCACCGTAGTTTCCATGCTGATCGATGAGTTCGCCTTTAGCGATGTTATTGGTGAAGTTGGAAAGAATAATTTCACCATGGTGACCGGACCAGAATACCGCACCACCATTGGATTTTGCGATGTTTTCTATGAATGTGGAATTATATATATTACCGTTGTGGGCACCTTCGTTCCAGTCGATAGCTCCACCGTTGGTGCCTGCAACATTTCTTGCAAAGTAGGTGTCTATGAATGTGGTGTTATCACAGTCTTCAACCAAATTGTGCTGCAGGTATATCGCTCCACCACGTTTGGCTGCGGTGTTGTTTACGAAGTTACATTTTTCAATGTCACCCAGGGCACCGGACCATATTACTGCACCACCGTCACCACCAGAAGTTACATCACCTAACACACTTAGTGCATTGACTATACCCAATGCCTTATTGCCATAGAATTTTGAGTATATGATAGTACCATTATGACCATTCCAGAAGATTGCACCACCACTACGTCTAGCAGTGTTGTTGATGAATACACCATTTTCAACAAGTCCATGGTGAGCTCCTTCATGCCAGTCAATAGCACCACCATTGGTACCTGCAACATTACTTTCAAAGTATACATTATCGAAAGTAGTGTTGTCACAGTTACCATGGGTACAGTTTTGCAGGTATATTGCTCCACCACGACCACCATAATCATAAGTGTCATTGAACTTGGCCTCATTACCAATGAATCTACAATAATTAACAGTACCGTTTATACCGGACCATATGATTGCACCACCATCACCAATGTTTCCATGTTCATCGATGAGCCTTCCTTCAGCAGTATTGTTGGTGAAGTTGGAACCTATGATTACACCATTATGACCACTCCAGAATACAGCACCACCATTAGATCCGGCAGTGTTGTTGGTAAATATGGAATCATATATACTACCTTCATGTGAACCGTCATGCCAATCAACAGCACCACCATTAATACCTGCAGTATTACTTATGAATCTACAAGCATCAACAGTAATATTGGTACAGTTTACTGTACTGTTACCATGTAGGTATATTGCACCACCACGGTTGACAGCATGGTTGTCAGTGAAGTTACATTCACTGATTATACCATGACTACCTACCCATAGTACTGCACCACCATCTCCACCACCAAGTATACCACCAATGGTGGATATGACCTCACCAGCAGCAGTGTTGTTGGTAAAGGTAGAGTTGATGATATCACCATAGTGACCACTCCAGTGTACTGCACCACCACTACGTTTAGCAGTGTTGTTGGTGAAGATAGAATCTACAATATAACCATGAGTAGCACCAGCAGCCCAATCAATAGCACCACCATTATAACCTGCAGTATTGTTAATGAAGGTTGAAAGACCAACACCAGTATTATTGTTAGTAGGATCATATGATGTATTGGTCATGAACACTGCACCACCATGATGACTTGCAGTATTGTCAATGAAAGTACAGTTATATGCATAACTGTCCCAACCTCTCATTACCATTGCACCACCATTACCAGGGTATGCCTCAAACATACCTTTGGCTTCATTATACTTGAATGTGGAATCGGCAATGTGGAAGTTCCTGCTTTGCATACCAATAGCACCGGCTGAACCGTTAGCAGTATTTGAGGTGAACTCACAATTGACTATGTTACAGTTTTCAATGCGGTTGGCACTACTGCCGACACCACCACCATTCAGACCAGCCCAGTTTCTGACAAACTCTGAATTGGTGATACTGGTATTGTTTGCATTGATAAACACTGCACCTGCAGCACCTGTATTCATATTATTAGGGTTCATTGTAGCACGGTTGCCTTCGAAGTATGAATCGGTGATTGTACTACCAGCACCTGCAACACAAACAGCACCACCGTTGGCACCATCTGCAGTGTTGTTGATGAACTTACAGTTATCGATATGCACTACGCCTTTAGCCCATATAGACCCTCCATGGCTGTCTGCGTTGGCATTGATAAATGTAATTCCTTTCAAGGTTACGGTGGCTCCTTCAGCAATGATGAATACTCTGGATTGATGATTTGCATCAATGATAACATTACCCTGACCGTCAATGACGATATCATGGCTTATAGTAATGCCGTTGCTAAATGAGTCCCCTTCCTTATAGGTATAATTCCTGTCCAGAGTTACCTCTGAAACTCCGCTTAACTGTCCTGACAGATTGGTAAATGAATCTGCATTCGCAACTTCTGCCAGCGTATCTGTATCGGAGCTAGGAAGTGCGTATGAAGAGACATTTTCGTCAACTGACAAAACAGTACTGTCAGTGCTGTTTGATCCACTGTCAGCAGCGATTACTGCCTGCAGTGAGAAAACAACACATATCAATAGTATTATTGTCAATATCTCTTTTTTATTCATAGTACACCCCCTCCAATTTGTCATGTATTTCATACATGTTTTGGAGAGTCTTTAAGTGATATATATTTTAGAAAAAGATAATATATAAGTTTTACTTTTTAGTAAAAATTCAAAAAATACTGAAATAGTTATAATAATTTTAAAAAAAATTGAACGAATTGCAAAAATAGCATTTTACGGTAAAAAGTTTCAAACAACATCAATATTGAACTAAAAATATTACAATTCAAGATAATACAATTTGATAAAATCAAGAAAAATCGCAATATACTGCACATCATCAAACGGCATGCAATTGAGATTAGATGTGTGAACAAAAATACTCAAATAACTGAACAAAATTTAAATAAAATCTTAAAATTCAAAGATTATATACAATATATTTACCACCTTTTGTATAAAATTATAACTTGAATTATAATTGAAAATACATCAATTTAAAGATAGAAGACAAAATATCAAAAGCAAAATAACATTAAAAGTAATACTTTTCAAAAATAAAGCTATAAATTCTGAAACTGAAAAAATAAAGGAAGATAAGAAAATTTCACAAAAAATATATTGTAAAATTTTCAAGTAGAAAAATTATTTTCTGAATCTCCTGAGCGGAATGGTACACAATGCCAAAATTATGACAATCAACATGAATATAGGGTTACCTGTTGCATGTTTTTGCAGAGTGCTTTCAGCTGATTTGCCTTCATGGCCAAATGTGCCTTTATCACCATTATCATTTTGAGTGACTTTGATCTTGCCGACAGTGGCCGCTGACAGATACCTGTCATCACCTGAGTAGTATGCCCTGATTGAATGGATTCCCTCTTCAAGACCCGGAACAGTGAATACTGCCTTACCGTTTCTCACCGGTTTGGTATAGGTCTTGCCGTTTACTTTTATGGTAATTGTTCCTGTTGCATCCTCAGGCACAGTCACTGTGATTTTTCCGTCCTCACCCACCTTGATGTCCGGTGAGATGACTTTGATTGGAGGCTTGTATTTCAGTACCTTGAATGTTGTTGTGTTTTCGCTGACACGGTACAATATATCCCCATTGTATTTGACGTATACATGCTTGAGTCCTGCCTTGAGGCCGGAAACTGTTATGCTTGCCCTTCCATTCTCATCAATGTTCAAATCATAAACTTTTCCTTCAACAATCAATGTGACATTTCCGGTAACGCCTTTAGGACCGACCTGGACATTGATTACGGCATCTTCTCCGACATGGATGTCATCGGCAGTCACCACAACTGTTGAAGGCTTGTCCCTTACATGGAAGACATCGCTTGTGCTTACTGTGGTGTAGTTTTCGTTTCCGTTGTATACCGCATATGCAGGGTATGTTCCCACAGGAAGTCCGACAAGAATCCATGTTGCCTTTCCGTCATAGCTCAATTTGTCGGCTGATGACTTGAGCACATTGGTTGTCCTTACCTGATGGTCAAGAGGGATTGTTATTGTCATTCCGTATACAGTAATGTTTACTGTTCCAGGGGCATTGACAGTTACGTTCAAGACCTCAACCTCTCCATGCCAGATGTCGACCACTTCTATTCTTATTGTTGGGGTCAGCGGCAGGACCTTGAAGTCTCCTCTTGTTGAGTTGCCCACATACTCTGAGTTTCCGCCGTAGATGACTTCGACATGATAGTCCCCTCCTCCGAGGTCAATGAGCGGCAATGTTGCAACACCATTGTTGATTGGAACGTTGTTGTATGGCCTTCCGTTGACTGTGATGTTGACGGTTCCTGTCGCTTCCCTTGGAAGGGTCACGTTTAGGATTTCATCATCACCATAGTAGATGTCTACGGCATCAAGCCTTATCGGAGTGGCTCTCCTTTCGGCCGTCACGTTTTCACATGGATAAGTGTTGTTTTCAGGATGAGTGTCTGTCTCGTTGCTTTTGACTGTGACGACATTTGGAATCACACCAAGGTCAATCACTCTTGCAGTTATATATAATATTACGGTTTCATTTGCTCTCAGGTTTCCTACTTTGGCAATGCCCGTATTCGGATCATATGTTATGCCTGTGCGGTTGGAATCAAATGACACGAAGTATAAAAGCTGGTCAAGCTTGTCTGTCACGTTCACTCCGGTTGCATCGGATGGACCTGCATTTATGACATAGATTGTGTAGACTATGTTTTCCCCTACAAGCGCTTCGGTCTTGTCGACAGTCTTTATGACGCTCAAATCGACAAGAGGATTTGCAGTGACATTGGTGCCGTTGGTGGCGCCTGTCGTATTCTCATTGGATTTTGCGATTGCGATGTTTTCGAACTTGCCGTCCTTGATGACCCGCACAATCAAATCAACTGAAGCTGTTGTACCGTTGTCCAATCTAGGGATAATCCATGTAATCTTGCTTCCAGTGCGTGTCCAGTTGCCTGTGGCATTGACGAACTCGAATGCAGGGATGAGCTCATCAGTGATTTCAACCCATGTGGCATTGCTTGGACCGTTGTTTGTGACGTTGATTGTGAATCTGACCCTGTCGGTTATGTTTATCGGTCCGGTTGCGTTTGAATATTTGATTACAACCAGTTTTGTAACCGGCAGTCCTGTGACGTTTTCGGATGAGTTGTGATTGTCATCAGGGCCGGTGTCGTTTTCATGGCTTGTGATGTTGACTGCGTTTGGAATTGTGCCGTTGGTTTTAATCTTTGCGATTATGATTAGAAGTACTGATTCGTTGGCGTCCAGATTCCCTATATCGATTCTGCCTGTAATATTATTATAGGTAATGCCTTCACGGCTTGGAGTGAATGATATGAACTCCAAAAGATCCTTGTCCAATTTATCATATGCAACCACATCGGTTGCAGGGCTTGGACCGTGGTTTGTGACATTGATTGTGTATTTTACAAGGTCACCGACATATGCAACAGTCACGTTGACCGTTTTTGTAATGTTTAGGTTGACAATCGGATTGGCAGTGACATTGGTGCCGTTTCCGACATCAGTCTGGTTCTCAGCAGATTTTGCAAATGCAATGTTTTCGAATGTGCCGTTGGTCAGAACGCGCACAATCAAATCGACTGATGCAGTGGTACCGTTGTTCAATTTAGGGATAATCCAGGTAATCTTGCTTCCTGTGCGTGTCCAGTTGCCTGTGGCATTGACGAACATGAATTCAGGGACTAGCTCGTCTGTGACTTCAATCCATGTTGCATTGGAAGGACCATTGTTTGTAACGTTGATTGTGAACCTGACTAGGTCTGTGACGTTTATTGCGCCGGTTGCATTTGAATACTTGACAACGACAAGCTTTGTAACCGGAAGACCTGTGACGTTTTCGGAGCTTCCGTTGTTGTCGTCAGGGTCGGTTTCGTTTTCATGGCTTGTGACGTTGACTGCATTTGGAATCTCACCGGCCAGCCATACCTCAGCGACAATGTAGAGCATTACGCTTTCATTGGCTTTGAGGTTTCCGATTTCGGCAAGTCCTGTGTCCGGGTTGTATGTAATGCCTGTGCGGTTGGAAGCGAATGAAACGAAATGCAGGCGTCCGTCAAGCTTGTCTGTAACATTGACATAGGTTGCATCGCTTGGGCCGAAGTTTGTGACATTGATTGTGTATTTGACCCTGTCACCTACATATACGACTGTCACGTTGACCTTTTTGGTTACATTCAGGTTTACGATAGGATTTGCGGTTATGTTTGTGCCGTTTGTGAAATCTGTTTTGTTTTCTGAGGATTTTGCAAATGCAAGGTTTTCAAATGTTCCGTTGGTCAGCACACGCACAATCAGATCAACTGAAGCTGTAGCGCCGTAGTTCAGTTTAGGAATCATCCAAGTTACTGTCTGGCCATTGCGTGTCCAGTTGCCTGTGGCATTTACAAACTCAAACTCGCTAATTAGATTATCTGTGATTTCAACCCATGTGGCATTGCTCGGACCGCAGTTTGTCACATTGATTGTGAATCTTACCAGGCCTGTGACATTCACGACAGTCACGTTGGCAGTTTTGGTCACGTTCAGGTTTACGACTGGATTTACGGTGACATTTGTGCCGTTTCCGGCATCAGTCTGGTTTTCACTTGATTTTGCAAATGCAAGGTTTTCAAATGTTCCGTTGGTCAGCACACGCACAATCAAATTGACTGAAGCTGTTGTGCCGTTGTTGAGTCTTGGTATTGTCCATGTGATCTTGTTTCCTGTGCGTGTCCAGTTGCCTGTTGCGTTTACGAATCCGAATGCAGGAAGCAAGTCATCTGTGATTTCAATCCATGTTGCATTGGAAGGACCTTTGTTTGTAACGTTGATTGTGAATCTGACCTGGTCGTTTACATAGATTGCTTCTGTGAGGTTTGAATACTTGACCACAACAAGATTTGTCACAGGCAGTGCAGTGATGTTATCGGATGCATTAATATTATTATTAGGGTCTGTGTCGTTCTCATGGCTTGTGACATTGACCACGTTCGGAATGGTTCCGTTGCCGGATATTTCAGCAATGATATATAGGACAACAGTTTCTTTTGCATTCAGACTTCCGATGTTGGCAATGCCTGTATCAGGATTGTATGTTATGCCTGTGCGGTTGGAATCGAATGAGACGAAGTGTAAAAGATCATCCAACTTGTCTGTCATGTTCACATATGTTGCATTGCTTGGGCCGTTGTTGGTGACTTTTATTGTGTATTTGACCCTGTCACCTACATATGCGACGGTCACATTTACCTCTTTTGTAATGCTTATGTCAACAAGAGGAAGTGCAGTAATGTTGTCGATTGTGTCATTGTTGTTGGATTCGTTCCTGTCGGTTTCATTGCTTTTCACGGCAACGAAGTTTGCGATTGTTCCGTTTGAATTGACTATTGCGTCAATGGTTAATTGAGCAAATTCTCCATTGCAAGGAAGCTCTCCGATGTACCAGATACCTGAAGTGGCATTATATTCGCCGTATCCATAGACATCAATTCTGGTCACATTCAGAAGCTCGCTTAGCTTTTCAACCACTGTGACATTGGTTGCAACGCAAGGACCCCTGTTTGTCACTGTGATGATGAACTGAACCGAATCGGTCACGTTGACAACAGTTACATTGCCTGTAACCACTTTTGTAATCACCAGGTCAACTGTAGGAAGGGCAGTGATGTTGGTGATATTTGCCCTGTTGTTTTCAGGATTAGTATCGTTTTCAAATGATTTTACTGTTACCACATTTGTGAAGACTCCAGGAGCGATTACCCTTGCATAGATAGTCATGTTGGCTGTTTCACCTTTAGCTAACTTGCCGATTACCCATACATCACCGGTGTAATTGCCTTTGGTAGCATTATATGTTATGAATTGAAGATGGTCATAATCAAAGAACTCGGTTACCCTTACATCGCTTGCATTGAATGTGCCGTTATTATAGACGGTAATGTTGAAGTGGATGTAGTCATAGACATTGACGAATTCTGTGACGTTCACAGTCTTTGTGATGCCCACATCGACGTTTACGACTGCTGTGATGTTGGTCACGTTTGCCTTGTCGTTTGAAGGATCGGTATCGTTTTCATAACGGAACACCTGAACGAAGTTGTTGATTATGCCTTCATACATCACTTCACAGACAAGAGTCATCGTTACGGTTTCATTGTTGGCCAAATCTCCGATGTACCATGTGCCTGCGCTGTATGTGCCCCTGCTTGTCTTGTTGCTTACGAGGTGGAGAGGATCCAATATGACCTCGCCCACATATACGCTTGTTGCGTTTGAAGGACCTGCATTGTGGACGGTGAGTGTAAACTCAATTAATTCACCCACATTGACGGTTGTTGAGTTGGTATTGAGCGTTTTGGTGATTGAAACATCAACTATAGGAGATGTGGATACGAAAGCATCGTCCCAGTTGTCATATCTGTACTTCTCTTCTTCATAACTGGACACTTCAACGTAATTGCGGAATATGCCGTCGTTTTTCAGTCCGCAGACAAGTGTCAGGGTCGCATTTGAGCCCACATTCAAGTCTCCGATGTACCAGTAGCCGCCTGTCCTGTTGTAATAGCCCTTATCGGTTGAATTACTGATCAATATGAAGTTGTCGTCCAACATTTCAGTCACGTTGACAAGGGTTGCATTGGAAGGTCCCCTGTTGTAGACAGTAATGTTGAACTGGACAATGTCATTGACTGTGACGACGGATGCGTTCACGTCCTTGGTGATTACCAGGTCAACTTGAGGCACTGCAGTTATGTTTTTGATTGTATCGTTGTTGTTTGTGAGGTTTGTATCGTTTTCTGTGCTGTTCACGCTGACAAAGTTGGAAATGTTTCCAGGAGAGATTACTTCAGTGAGAATGATAAGCTGTGCAAAGCCCTTGTAAGGCAGACCTCCTATGTACCAGATTCCGGTAGTGACATTATAGTCTCCACTTCCAGAAATAGCGTATGAAGTCATGTTGAGATGGGAGTTCAGGACTTCTCTGACTGTCACATTGCTTGCATCGCAAGGGCCGTAGTTGTTTACGTTTATAGTAAACTGTATGGTGTCACCCACTTTGGCAATGCTTTCACCTCCCCATATCACGGCTGTTTTTGTGATTGCCACATCAACCAGGTAGAGTGCAGTGATGTTGGTAACATTAGCCTTGTTGTTATCAGGGTTTGTATCGTTTTCAGTGCTGTTTACGCTTACGAAATTGGAGAAGTTGCCTGCGGATTCAACCTTGGCGATTATTGTCATCATTTCGGTTGATCCGTTGTTCAAATCGCCGACGTACCATATGGAATCCAGATAATAACCTGTTGTCACGTTGAATGAGACAAGGCTCATGTGTGAATCCAGAAACTCAGTGACCCGTACGTCTGTGGCATTTGAAGGGCCTCCGTTATGGACGGTTATTGTGAACTTGATTTGGTTTGTCACGTTGAGGGTTGTCACATTGGCCTCTTTTGTGATTGAAACATCAACAATCGGAAGGATTGTGTAATAAACCTCCGTGTGGTTGTTGTACGGATTGGTGTCACGTTCATGGCATGTCACATTGACATAGTTGACGAAGTTGCCTTCATGGACAGCCTCACATATTATTGTTAGGGTAGCGTTTGTGTGGTTGGTCAGGCTGCCGATGTGCCAGATGCCTTCAGTGACATTGTAGCTGCCGTGTGTGGCATCAGAGGATATGAATCTGAGATGATTGCCCAACTCTTCGCTTACGTTGACAAGGGTGGCATTGCACGGACCGTCGTTGATGACTGTGATTGTGAACTTGATTTGTTTGGTGACATTGACTGCTGACTGGTTGACCTCCTTGACAATGACCAGATCAACGATAGGCGCAATTGTGACATTGTCTATTGTGTCGTTGTTGTTTGACAGGTCTGTATCAAGCTCTGTGCTGTTTACGCTAACGAAATTGGAGAGTGTGCCGTTTGAAATGACCCTGGCCTGAATAATCAGCTGTGCAGTTCCATTATTTGGCAAGTCCCCTATATACCATATGCCTGTTGTGGCATTATAGCTGCCTCTGTAGACAATAACATTTGTCACTTTGAGAAGCGGACTTAAAACTTCGCTTACTGTGACGTTTGTAGCATCACAAGGACCATAATTCTTAACATCGATATTGAACTGCAGAAGGTCTCCGACGTTAACTACATTATAGTAATAGAAAGGAGTTTTGGTGATAGCGACATCAACAATAGGCACGACAGTGATGTTGTCGATGCTGTCTTTATCGTTTGAGGCGTTTGTATCGTTTTCGGTTCTGTTCACGACAACAGCATTTGAAATGTTTCCAAGAGAGATGACCTCAGCCACAATGGTCAGGATTTCGGTTGAACCGTTGTTCATCTTGCCGATTGTCCATGTGAAGTTGTCGTAGCTGCCCTTGGTTGCATTATAATATACCAGCCTGAGATGGGTGTCCAAAAATTCCTCGACAAATACACCTGTGGCATTGCTTGGACCTGCATTGTGAACAGTTACTGTGAACTTGATTCTGTCTCCAATGTATACATAATCAGTTGCAGTGACGTTGACACCTTTGGTTATGCTTACATCCACAAGAGGATATGCGATTAAAGTGACGCTATATGTATTGTTTGATATATATGTGTCCTTTTCAAATGATGTGACGTTGACATAATTGACGATTGTGTCATTACCTGTCACGTTACAGATTAAAGTGAGAACCGCTGTGGAGCCGTTTGTGAGATTTCCTATGTGCCAGATGCCTTCAGTGACATTGTAATATCCGTAATCGGTTTCATTACTGAGCAACTTGAGGTTATGGTTCAGGACTTCGCTCACGTTGACATGGGTTGCGTTGCAAGGGCCTATGTTGGTCACGGTGATTGTGAAGAGAACCTTGTCGGTAACATTTACAACAGTCACGTTGACTTCCTTGACAATGCCCAAATCGACGATAGGCAAAGCGGTAATGTTTTTGATTGTGTCATTGTTGTTTGTCAGGTCAGTATCGTTTTCAGTACTGTTTACGAAAACCGCATTTGAGATTACGCCCGGTGAGATTACCTTGGCAGTAATGGTTAACTTGACCTGATCAACAGGCAAGTCGCCGATATACCATATTCCTGTTGTGACGTTATATTCTCCCTGCCATGCGTGATACTCTGTCATTTTAAGATGAGGGCTCAATACCTCAACCACTGTGACGTTGGTGGCTGCCCAAGGGCCTTTGTTTCTGACAGTGATTGTGAAAATGATTTCATCAGTCACGTTGACGACTGTAGCATTGGTGTTGACCTCTTTTGTTATCTCCAAATCGACAATAGGCAATGCGGTGACGTTGTCGATGCTTGCATTGTTGTTGCTCAAGTCAGTGTCGTTGTCGCTTGTAAATATGCTAACAATGTTTGTGAATTTGCCGACGTTTATCACCTTGGCGATTATGGTCAGGTTAAGGACCTCTCCCACATCCAGGGTGTCGATGATCCATGAGTAGCCGTCATAGAGTCCACGGGTTGTGGAATTGGAAATATGTTCGAGATGTGCATAGTCCAGAATCTCGCTTACGTATACTCCTGTTGCATTGCAAGGCCCATTATTATAAATAGTAATGTTGAACTGGATGTAGTCAGTTACATTGACATATCCGGTGACATTCACTGTCTTGGTTATGCCCACATCCACATTAGCTATTGCAGTGATGTTTCTGATTTCAGCATGGTTGTTTTTATAGTCGGTTTCGTTTTCATAACCGTATACATGAACCGCATTTGTGATGTTTCCTGAATATATGACCTGAGCGACAATGGTCAGGGTGGCATTTGTGCCGTTAGGCATTTCGCCGATGGTCCAGGTATCCCCAACATAGGTACCAAGAGTTGTCTGATTGGAGAGTATCCTCAGATTGTAGTCAATGGCTTCGGCCACAAATACTCCTGTGGCATTGCAAGGGCCGTCGTTGAAGACTGTTATTGTGAATGTAACTATGTCAAGCACATTGATGATGTTGCCCTCGACATCCACATCCTTGACAATGCGCAAGTCAAGGATAGGAAGTGCTGTGAAGTTGTGTGCGGAAGCGTTGTTGTTGGTGAGATTTGTGTCTCTTCCCATGCCTGTCACCCAAACCGCATTGAGTATAGGTCCCATATGTATTACTTGTGCTATGATTGTTAATGTTACTGTTTCATTGACATCCAAATCGCCGATGAACCAGGTTCCGTTGGTATAGTTATAGTATCCTTTAGTGGTCTGATTGTCCAGCAGTTTCAGATAAGGACTCAGGACTTCAGTAACATTAACACCACGGGCACCGCTAGGGCCATGGTTTGTAACTGTCACGTTGTATTGGATGATGTCTGTGACGTTGACATAGTCAGCGGTTATGTTGACTGTTTTGGTGATGTGCAGGTCGTCATAAGGAAGCACTTCAAACAGTACCCAGTCGGAACTTCCCGTATGGTCAAGGTCTCCGTTAAATTCGGCTGTCACATTATATATGCCCATAGGCAGACCTGAAATGTTTGATTTGGTGTATGTGCCGTTGATGACTTCAATTTCATAGGTGGCATTGAACGGACCTTTGACGGTTACAATAACCGTTCCGTTCAGCTCTCCCCATGCCCCGTCAGTCAGGGAAATGAGGATGGTCTGATTTTGACCGTAGAAGATAGGAGTGTAGGCGTAAATCTTTACAAGGCTTCTGTTTGACAGGGTGTCCCTCAAGTAGGTGTAGTACCTGTCGGTTTCATGTGTGAATGCGAAGTAATAATCCTCATTGTCTTCAGCATCAAAGTAGTATGTGCATCTGCCGCCGGCATCAGTGACTACAACAGCCTCTTTTATCTTTTCACCGTTGCTGTTGAACATTTCAACTGTGACGTTCTGTCCTACTTCCCTGTCGCTTCTGTTAGGTCTTGAATTGCATACGGTCACTCCAGTTGTGCCCCAGTAGGTTACGTTGTTGCAGACCCTATCTACATTCTCCACAAGCCATATCGCATTTAGAAGATTGTCAAATCCAACAAACACCGCACTTGTGTAGTTTTTGCCTGTTTCATCCACTCCAACATGCTTTTCTATGAATTCCTTGGAGTTTGCCTGGTTATCCAAAAGGACAACATTTGTAAGCTCGAAGAATTTGGTTGTAAATATTGCAGAACCCTGGAATGCAGTATTGTTGACCACATCACTGTTTCTGATGTAGGTTGTTCCTGCCTTATTAATTAAATTGTGATAAATGGCTCCACCTTTTTCTTCTGCAGTGTTGTTTCTTAAGGCGGAACCATCAATTTTAAGGAGGACATCATCTGTGAAAATTGCCCCTCCTCGTTTAGCGCTATTCAATTCAAATGTGGAATCAGTTAATGAAATATCGCCTGTTTGGACATAAATGGCTCCTCCATCAAGAGCCACATTTCCTATAAATAAAGTAGTATAAACGTTAATTTTTCTATCGCTGAACACCGCTCCTCCAAAATCAGCACCATTTACCCTAAACATGGAGTCACGAATGTCAGTGGTTGAACCAGCCCGTAAATAAACCGCTCCACCGTAAGATGCTCCATCACCAGTCACGGCACGTGAACCTATTACAGTGACATTATTCAATTTGGATCCGGCAAAATAAATTGCACCGCCTTTAATATCTCCGGACTCGGTTGAAGCCAATGCATCAACGATGTAGACATTTTTTAACTCATCAATGGTTGTTGTATAAATTGCACCGCCACAACCGTTATTTTCAATGGTAGTTGAAGAAGTGACATTGGTTTGGGAATACTCAATTGATACATTTTCAAAAGTCTTTGCACTTCCGCTCCAATATATTGCACCACCCTTACCGTTTGCAAGAGTGTTTGAAATGGATGCATTTATTAAACTGCCTGAAGAGCCAGACCAATAGATTGCACCACCATTGGCGTCCATTCTTACAGATGAAGCTTGTGAATCATCAATGGTGACATTAGTGAAAGCATTAGTTTTTCCAGAGACATAAATGGCACCTCCATTGGCAGTGTTTGAATTAGCAGGATTATTATTGTTTGAAGATGATGATGCAATAGTAATATTATTGAAATTGCCATTGGAACCAGATATATAAATTGCTCCACCATTTGCCTCAGAGCCATATTTAGAATTAGATGATGCGTTAAATATGGTAACATTGTACATGTAACCATAATCACCAGACCAATAAATCGCACCGCCGTTAGCGTTGTTAGTTGCAACATTTTGAATTGTGACATTGATTAGAGATGCATAACGGGCATAGTGCCATTTTCCCATTTTATCTTTAAATGCCTCAAATGAAATAGCTCCACCAAATGTGAGATCAGATGTGGAATTTATAATAGCCGAATTGGAAATGGTAATATTGTCGTCACCAATATGGATTGCACCTCCCCCGTGACCATACTCATCATTCTTTTGAGTACAATAAGAATTATATATATAACAATGGTCAATTATTGTATCTCTAGCCGGACCCTCTTTCATCAATATACTTCCACCACTATAACCTGCCTTGTTTCCATCAAAGGTGATATTATATATGTATGATTTACCCATTTGGTTTGCAATGGCACCACCATGCTTTGCTGCAGTATTGTTATAGAATTGGCAGTTGATGAAAGTTAAATTAAAACTGTTACCCCCTTGATCGCCAGTATAAAGAGCTCCACCGTCACTTGAAGCATAATTGTTGATGAATAGACAATTGTCAATTGTACTGTCCATTGTCCTATACCAGTTGAGAGCGCCGCCATGCTTAGCATAAGCAGAATTATTAATGAATATACAGTCCCTGATTAGACCACCTGAAGCCATAGAATTCCCTTGTGTCCAAAAAATAGCTCCTCCACCAGGTTGTCCAGTGCATGAATTATTGACGAAGATAGTTCCAATAATTGAATCGTTACCATGACCTCCTTGCCAGTTAATTGCCCCGCCAGTACCGGTTGCAGTATTGAAACTGAAATATGAGTATAATACTGATGCACGTTCTCCACCAATGTCTAAAGCGCCTCCTGAACCGGAAGTTGCACTGTTGTATGATATATTACAGTTAGATATGTAAGAATCACTTCCCGAAACTTTAATTGCACCTGCAGAAGTTGCAGTATTATTGTTTATATTACAATATGAAATTATGGTGTTTACACCATCAATAGTGATTGCTCCACCAGTATTAGCGCGAGCATGAGTGAAATTGGAATATGCAACGGTGGTTCCAATATCTGAAATATAAATTGATCCCCCATTACTTTTTGCAACAGTATTATCAAATGAGGAATAGAGGATATTTGTTCCTTTACCGTCCACATAAATAGCTCCTCCAGAACTGCTGGTAGTCTTAACGTTTTCAAAATCGGACCATCTTATAGTGGCATTATCCCCATGTACGGATATTGCTCCGCCATAGTCTGATGATGAACTGTTTGCAAAAGTGGATGAATCGACCAGGGCATATTCCCCTTGAATATATATTATTCCACCTTCACCTGCGTAACTGTCATTGAAGCAGGACCCGTCAATGATTGTTCTTTCACCATTAATATAAATTGTTCCTCCACGGGCTTTGCTGCCGGTGACCCAATTGCCATTAAAGTCAGATTCTGAAATGTGTGTGTCCGGACCGGTTATGTAAATAGCACCCCCACCAGCTGAATTGACATTTTGTGTAGCTTTACACTCTTCAAAACTGCTTCCAACAATGTTGGTACCTCCACCTGCAACGTAAATGGCACCGCCACTGCTGCTTGCAACACAAGTTGAAATATTAGAATCCTTAATTACAGCACCCCAAGCATTCAGATAAATTGCACCGCCATAGTCAGCATTGCTTGAAGAGAATGTGGAACCCTCAATTCTTGCATAGTTACCAAATACATATATGTCTCCGCCCCATTTAGCTTCACTATCATCGAAATTAGAATCCATGATAAGTGTATTTTCTCCTTGGATAAAGATAGCGCCACCGTTATCCTCAGCGATGAAATCTGTAAAGTTAGATTCCGCAATAACTGTATTAGTACCATTCACATAAATGGCTCCTCCCTGATAGGAATGTTTATTATTATATATACCACCATGTTCAAAATTAGAGCCGTTGATTATTGCATTTGCACCGTTTACATATATGTCTCCACCATAATATGCATAACAGTCATTGAAATTACATTCGGATATGTTTGCATTACCCCCACCGATGTCAATCGCTCCACCACGGGCAAAATCATTTATAGCCTTACATCTTGTGAAGTTTGAAAGGGATATTGTGGCATTGAAACCGTTGACGAATATGGCTCCGCCGTAAAATTCGGTAGTGCTTGAATAGTCAAAGACGTTGTTTGTGATTATCGCATCGGTTCCCCATACTGATATGGCTCCGCCGTAACGGACTGCAGTATCGTATGCAAAGTCTGAGTTTGAAATTATTGATCTGTGACCGTCGACATAGACCGCACCGCCTGTACCTCCTTCGGCTTGAGTGGCTCCCTTGGCATCATTGTGCCTGAAGAGAGAATCATCTATGATAGTGTCATCACCTGCAACATACACTGCACCTCCCACAAGGGCTTGAGTATTAGTGTAGTTACAGTTTATGAGATGAGTATTGTCACCTAGAATATATATTGCACCGCCTGCATTTGTGGCCTTACAGTCATCGAACTGTGTTTCGATGATTTTAATGTCGTTTCCTGTAATGAAAAGGGCTCCACCATCGACCTTGCTTGAGTCCCTTCCGGCAGCGATTGAAACTGAAGTTGACTTGAAGCTTGATTTATTAACGGTCACATTGTCTCCTGTGAGACATATTGTTCCTCCCCTGGAGCTTGACTCGTTAAAACTTATGCCTTTGTTGTCTGCACATGTAATATTATATATTACTCCGTTGTCTCCTTCCCAGAATATTGCACCACCGTCATCGCCTGCAATGTTGCCTGTGAATGTTGAATTATGCAATTCACAGTGAGTACCGTTTACAAACAATGCTCCACCGTCCTTTGCAGTGGAATCTGTGAAATCACATCTGATGATTCTGGTGTTGTTTCCGATGAGATACACTGCACCTCCCTCATTTGCGGCATTGCAGTCTGAAAATGTGACATCACTGAGAGTTACATCATTACCTGTGATGAAGAGCGCACCTCCATCGACCTTGCTTGAGTTCTTGCCTTCATCAATGTAGGCTGCACTTGAAGTGAAGCTGGATTTGGATATTGTGACATTTGATCCTGTAAGACAGATTGTTCCCCCTCTTGTGCTGGAAGTTTCATTATCAGACTTGTCCTTACTGATACCTCTGTTGTCGGTACATGTAATATTATATATCCTTCCGTTGCCACCTTCCCAGAATATGGCACCACCGTCATCACCTGCAGTGTTTTGTGCGAACTCAACATTTTCTACAATAACATTGTCGGTTCTAATGTAGACTGCACCACCATCACCTGAGGAATAGCAATTTGTGAATGATGAATTTTCTATTGTAGAATGATTGTCTTCCTCATCATAAAGATCTATTGCCCCACCTGAAGTTGCGCTTTCATGGTCGAATGTTGACCGGCTTATGTGCACTGCACCGCCCACATACATTGACCCTCCGCTGTTGGATGCATTGTTATATGAGAAATCGGATAGTGTAACATTCAATGTGGATGCTGTGTATATTGCCCCACCATTGTTGTCTGCGAAGTTTTTAGTGAAAATTGAATCATAAATGCTTGAGGTAGAAGTTAGGGAATCGTCAGCCATGTAGATGGCTCCACCGTCGTTTGAGGCGAAGTTGTTTTGGAAAGTACAGTTTATCACCTCTATGGTTGAGCCCGCTTCAACATATATTGCACCGCCATCAGTTGCATTACCGTTTGAAAATACGATATTCTTTAAGATTACATGTGCATTGTTTGCTATTTTGAAAATGGATGCTTTGTTTGAAGCGTCAAGGGTATATCCTTTACCGTCTATAGTGACATCTTTAGTGATGCCGATTCCCTCAGTGCCCACGCTAACAGTGTCGGTGTCAGAAAAAGTATAACTAGAATTCAATTCGATGAGTCCGCCTTCAGGAACAGATCCGTCATGAATCTCCTCATCCAGCTGCTCGAATGACTTCTGACCCTCTCCTAGGGCATCTTTTTGTATTTCAGTCGCTTTGATTGTGTCCTGATCGTCAACTTCAGATACAGTCATGTTGTCTGACATGTCACTTGCGGATGCAAATGAGACTGTTGCAATCAATAATATAATAAAACACAATGCAACAACTGTTTGCTTTATGTTAATAATATTACCTCTTTTACATTGATTCAAATTTCATGTAAATCTAGGAGTGGGTATAATATATTATAAGATAATCCCTATATATATGCTTTTCCTTTATCAAAAGCTTAAAATAATTAAAAATATTTTAGCAAGTATGAATTTAATATGAACTGTATTCAAAATAAATGAATTAAGGAAAGGAATAATCCTTAAAATGCCAAAAAATGCCTAAATATCATTCATTCTACAATAGAAAATAGAAAACATTGGAATAAAAAAAATGAAAAAAGTTAAACAATGTAAAATAAATCTTTAATAAAAATGGGCAAAAATTCCCTACTTAAATCCAAAGCTAAAATTAGAGCAACAATGATTAATATAATTTAAACACAAGGCCCTGAAAATAATATACAATATACAAAAAATGGCCGAATTGAAAAATTGAAATGAAAAAAAGAAGTGAGAAAAGTAATCCTATTTGATTACTTTACTTTTGATGATTTCAACCCTTTTGAGAGGGTAGATTTTTTTAGCATTGTGGTAAATTTCAGATGCCAATTTACCGTTTACGCAAACTGTGACCAATTCATCGAATGATTTTTCAGCAGCTGCTTCAATGAGCAATTCTTCGATGGTTTTTCTCATGAATCTTTGTTGGGAAGATTTAGCTCTTCTGATGGTAACTGCTAAAACCTGTAATTTTAATAAGCGGTCATCTTTGGTTTTGACTACTGCGGAAGCATCGATTCTGGAAGTTCCTCTTCTGATCATACTTCTTACATAATCGGTAGTGGTCTTGTGACCGGTAAATTTGGTGTTTGCAACGTTTCCTGCAACATTGTCAATTTCAAACCTGAGTTTGATGTATTGTTTTGAGAAGTCTCCGGTTAATTCCCTCATGGTAACTTCCACTCCTCTTCCAATGAGAAGTTCAGGATCTTTAGCTGGAGTTTCTCCAATTTCTTTGTCTTCAAAGTTCACTGGTGTTTTGATAGTGTACCAGGACTTTTCTTTCCATGTATCACGTACTCTACGTCTTGCTTTTGCTTTTGCCATTATATCAACCGTTTATAATTATATATTTAAATCTTTGTAATATAGCGTTTCGCCATTAAAATTTTAAAAATAGTCTCAAAATTAAGTATACTACTTAAATTAAACTGTAAAAATGATTTCAAATAAGTATAGATTTACAATCGTTTATTCGACTATTGTGAGTTATTCTCACGTTATTTTAAGAAAATATTTTTAATTAAGTTTTAATTTATAAAACCCGCCCATAAAGGTTATAATAACTTATTTTATTCATGATATATAAAGATTATTGAAATTTCACCCATATGGAAAAAATTTCAAAAAAATAAAAATAATAAATTTTCAAACCAAAATCATAAGCATCATGAAAAAGGAATTTGCGAGCCTGAAACATGAAATCAAGCTCAAAGAATCAATATTGAAAAATGTTACAATAGAATGAAAAAATGTATACAATATACTATTTCCTCATGAATTCAACATGATCGATGTACCTTTTGAGGACCTCATCGACAGGACCCTCATCCATCACCAGCTTGATTCCTGCATCCTCAGCCTTGATTTTGGATTTGAATCCGTACTGAACTGCAATCAATACATCACAATCGCTGCATGTTTTGATTACCTTTCCACCCTGATGCTTTGCATCATCCTCAATTTTAATGTCCCTTCTCTCGACAAAGCTCAATTCATCATCATAATCATAGACAAAAATTGACTTTCCCCTGCCAAGGTGCAGGTCCACATTTTCACCGTCTGAAGACACCACTGCCAAACGCATTTTAATTCACTACTCCATCAATTACCTTAATACCTATACTTCAGCACCATCTAATGCGTGATTGCACATACAATCTGTGTCATCATCCACATTTTTTATGAAATTATATATCAGTTCAAGTAGCTCATGCTCTTTTTTTGCAACCATTTCGAAGACTTCATCGATGGTCAGCTCATCCGGAGATATTCCTGAGGCGTAATTCGATACGATACAAATGGAATTGTAGCATATTTCCCTTTCACGGGCAAGAGTAACTTCAGGAACTCCTGTCATTCCGACAAGGTCTCCTCCAAGCATTTTAAACATCTTAATCTCAGCAGGAGTCTCGAATCTTGGCCCTTCTGTACAGACGTATGTCCCTCCAAGGATGACATCGCCTGATGCGGCAAGAACATCCCTCAGGCTTGGACAGTATGCTTCAGTGACATCAATATGCACCACCTTATCCTCATAGAAGGTCTTTACCCTGTCCTGTGAGAAATCAAGAAAATCATCGGGAATTACAAATGAACCCGGAGGCATATCCTCATTCATTGAGCCGACAGAGTTTGTGGCGATTATTTTTGTGACACCTACGTTTTTGAGCGCATCAATATTTGCCCTGAAATTAATCTTGTGGGGAGGTATTGAATGGCCTGCGGCATGCCTTGGTATGAATGCCACCTTTTTGCCGAATATCTCCAATATTGACACTTCCACATCACCATAGTCGGTCCCGATTAGTTTTTCGGTGCAGGAATCAGCCTTATGGGTGATTTCATATACACCGCTGCCCCCAATTATGCCTATCAATTTAATCATCCTTTACATACTGATAACGGCCTGACCTTTGCAACGAGCTTTGCAATGCCTGTGCTGTCTGACACGCGAACGACACTGTCCACATCCTTATATGCACCAGGAGCCTCTTCCTCAATCACATGTTTGCTTGTGGCCTTGATTTTAATGCCTTTTGTTGCCAAATCATCGGTGATCTCATCAGCATCGAAATCCTTTTTGGCCTTTGAACGTGACAGGACCCTGCCCGCACCGTGAGCGGTGGACCCGAAAGTCTCCTCCATTGCTGTTTCGGTTCCGCACAGCACATATGAAGCGGTTCCCATTGTGCCCGGAATCAGTACAGGCTGGCCGACTTCCCTGTATTTTTCAGGAACTTCCTCTCTTCCAGGACCGAATGCTCTTGTTGCACCTTTTCTGTGAACGAGAAGTTCCTCTTCACGATTATATACCTTATGGGTTTCCATCTTGGCAATATTGTGAGCCACATCATAGACAATGCCCATTTCCATGTCTTCAGCAGACTTTCCGAGGACTTCCTCGAAGGTTTCCCTTACCCAATGGGTCATCATCTGACGGTTTGCCCATGCGTAATTGGCCGCTGCAGCCATTGCCTGGATATAATCCTGAGCTTCCTTTGAATCAAGCGGAGCGCAGGCCAGCTGTCTGTCTGAAATATTGATTTTGTACTTTTTGTAGGCCTTGTCCATAATCCTGAGATAATCTGAACATATCTGATGTCCGCAGCCCCTTGAGCCTGTGTGAATCATGACGACAATCATTCCTTTCCTAAGGCCGTAGACTTCAGCCACCTTTTCATCGTAGATTTCATCGACGATTTGAACTTCCAAAAAGTGATTTCCGGAACCTAAGGAACCCAATTGAGGAATTCCCCTTTTCTTGGCCTTATCAGACACTATGCTTGAGTCCGCATCAAGCATTCTGCCGTTTTCCTCAAGGACTTCAAGGTCTTCATCCCATCCGTAGCCGTTCTTGACTGCCCATTCGGCTCCGTAGTCGAGAACATCATTTATTTCATCTTCCTTGAGTCTGATTTTGCCTTTGCTTCCCACACCGGAAGGTATGTTTTCAAAAAGCTTTTCTGTCAGCTCGTCAAGCTTGTCCTCGATGTCTTCTATGCCCAAATTGGACCTGATAAGTCTGACGCCACAGTTGATGTCAAATCCCACACCTCCAGGGGATACGATACCGTTTCTAAGGGTGAATGCTGCCACTCCCCCGATTGGAAATCCGTATCCGAAGTGGATGTCAGGAAGTCCTATTGAGTATCTCTGAACGCCCGGAAGGCAGGCCACATTGACAATCTGTTCGATGGCCCCTTCCTCCAAATCGTCAATATATTCGTCAGCTATGTAAAATCTCCCGGAAGCCCTCATTGATTTGTTGAAAGACCCCGGAATTTCATAAACGTTATCTCTAACTTTTTTAATTTCATCTTTAATGCTCATAGTATCACAAAAATATTATGTTTTAATATATATCGGTGGTGTTTAAATAAGGTTTTGGTGAATGGAACTATTTTCTGAAGAGTGCTGAAACGCCTGCGGCAAGCAGGAATACTGCGCTTATCACATTGATGTAGTCTGAACCCACTATGACAAACATTGTGGCTATGACGAATCCTATTCCCGCCATGTCCGGATTCTTTCGGACATAATATGTTGAAGCCAATCCTAAAACAGATGCCAGAATTGCAATAAGGCCCAAAAAGGGAGTATGTGCCGGTCCGACACTTTTCAAAAATATTAGAAATGATCCTGAAAAAATTCCAATGACTGAGCCTATGATACCCATTATCATTTCAAAGTTTCTTGAAAGAATTCTGATTTTTTTCATGATTATAGATATGTTTCAAACAGTTATATAAAGAATGCCCCACATTGGCAACAAAAAAATACCCTGTCGCATATACCATTCATCGGATGACGCTACAAATCGACAATTGCCTGAACCTCGACACTGTCGGTTTTTTTAACCGCCATCTTATGGAAGGTTATGGCCTTTATCTCGGTTTTTCTCTCATGCCTATTCCAGTCAATCTCTTCACCATAGATTACGGCTTTCAGATGGAAGCCATCGTCGATTTCAACATCAAAGCGGCTGAAAAGCATGAATTCTGTTTCATGATAGAACAGAAGCTCCTCCAAAAAGTCATAAAGAAGGGACACGTCGTCTTCTGATGCCACTTCAAATTCTATTTTCCTTTCCGGAATTATGAGTGAAGTGTCAGATATTATATTAAATATTGCCAGGCCTGCATTTTCAAAGGCCTCATTCATGTCATTTCCGTATGCCCTAAGGCCAATGTCGGCCGTTGCTTCAAAATATTCATACTTTTTCATAGAGATTCCACCAAAATATGTAAAAAAAATATTACTTTTCAAATGCTCTCACTCTTTGCTTATATATGTACTTTCAACAATTTTAAATTAGTGATTAAAATGTTAGGAAATAAAGACACCACACTTCAAGTAGACTTAAGAAAAAAAAGTTCAGTGAAAGATGAAATAGTATACAGCAATTTAGACGTTCAATCTTGCATGGTAGTGCTTGTAGTTATAGCAGGACTACTTTTATCTGTTATTTCAGTTGTAGCAGCTCAAGCTCCAATTATTTAAATTGGACAATCGATGCCAAACCCTTTTAGTTGCTCATTAGACTAGTGCTGCCATGCAAGCACTCTAATGTTAACAAAAACTAATTTCCCACATACAGGAAAACTATATGACATAGTCATCGGGGTTAAAACGCAATATAATTTCCCTAGAATTTCCTCTAACCCCTTTTCCTGTATATTTGGTATCGATCAATCTTACGAATTCCAGCTTATCGATTGCACGGTTAAAGGATGCATAGCTGGAACTTGTTTTTTCCTTATACATTTCAGCCAATTCACCTGCAGAACACATTCCTTCGTTATCTGCAATCATTTTCAGGATGTCCCTTTCGGTATCGTTCAAACCTTTAAGGGTTTCAGAGACATTGACGGACACCAGGGATTCAATTGCCTTGTCAAAATGTTCCTGAGTGATTTCACGACTGGCATCGGCTTCGGCAATGTTGCCGCATGATTTTAAAAGGTTGATTCCGACCCTCAAATCGCCATTCTCGAAGGTATACATTGCAACCTGCTCAAGTATGTCATCCGGCAGAACATTCGGGAAAAATCCTGCCTTTACACGGTCCCTTAGGATACCCTCAATTTCGGAATAGGAATATAAAGGAAATACGATTTCCTGAGGAATAAATACGGTATTCACGTTCTTGTCAAAGGAATACTTGAATTCCAGATCTGACATTATTGCAAAAATAGAAGTCCTCACACCAGGATATTCCTCATATGCCCTGAGCAAATCATAAAATACCTTATTGGCATTTTTTGACTGAATCAGGTAGTTCACATCATCCAATGCAACCACAAGGGACTTTTCGTTTTTCTGAAGGTCCTTCATGATCTTGTCATAGACTCTTGAAAAGGGAATTCCTGTTTCGGGAGGTGCATGGCCGAAAATCCTTTTATGAATTTGTGAAAAGATTCCGAAACGTGTTGTGTGCAATTGGCAGTTGATATAGACACATACGACCTTATCAGTGTTCTTTTCAACAAGCTCATAGACTTTCCTCATTGAGGTGGTCTTTCCTGTTGCAGGTGAGCCTAAAATAACTGCATTTGAAGGTTTTCCTCCCCTCATGGCAGGTCTTATCGCTATTGCCATTGCTTCCATTTGAGTATCCCTGTAATTGAAGTTTTGAGGGACATAGTCCGGATCAAAAGCATTTATGTCTTGAAAAAGACTTTCATCAGCCATCAAAATATCTTCTATTCCCATGTTATCATATTTTATTGTTATTATTATAAAAGATTTTCATCACATAGATTTGTCATCTTGACATTCTCATTGTCAATTATCCACTGGGTGAACTTTTCGCCGTATGCCAATTTCTTTCTTTTGAACTCGTCGGCCTTGGCAGTGTCTGTTTCGATGTTTGGCCTTGAATATCTGGTCACCACATCGCCGAAGTCCATTCCGGCCAATATGATTTCCTCTGCATTCAATGCAACCGCCAGAAACATTGCCCTGTCACCGTCGGTGAATCCACCGAAGTTGTAGAGGTTTCCGATAGGCTGTGCCTGGGTGGTTCCAAGAACGCTTGTGAAAAATGGTGTCAGGCTTGCAATCTTTTCGATGTTGTCCCCGTGGGCATGAATTGCGACATTTGCCCCCCTGACATTGGCCAGAAGAATATCGTCAAGATTTCCGTCAAGATCTGTTGCCACTATATCCGGTGCAATCCTCTGCTCTATCAGGGCGGTTGTGGCACCGTCGGCTGCAACCAGAACATAATCTTTCAGGTCATAGTTCTCCTTCAAGTATCTTACATGCTCCCTTAAGGACGGGCCTGCACCGAATACGATGAACTTGTCTGAAAAGTCAACAAATCCCTTCAAGTCCTCCAGGGTAAGGCATCCTTCGGTTGACAGTATCTCATCCAAAAGCTTTGCAGATTCCTCATCGTTTTCACGTGAAAACCCAAAATCATCAAGAATTTCAGTATAATATTTTTCCCAAAGTCCAAATTCCATGTTTAAACCTCACTATAATATATATTAATATTTTAATTTGTTAAATAATTTGTCTAAAAACCGATGCGGAAAAAACAGTTAACGGCAGGGCAACGGTTTTTTGAAAAATAAGAAAATGGAAATTTAAGGGCAATAATCAGTGAAAAGTGGAAGGTTAATTATTGAGCATATCCTCTATTTCAGATGGTTTCATCTCCAATATCTCAGCAACCTCATCAACAGAGAGTTTCTTTAATAAACGAGTTATAATACACTTTCTACCTTCATTTCTACCTTGATTTCTACCTTCATTTATACCGTCATTTCTAGCTTCATTTCTAATCTCAGAAATAACTCCATGATATGATTCCGCCATATTAATCATCTCCAGTAATTTCCCCTCTTTTCCTCATCAACATATTCCTCAATGTTTAAAAACATTGCAAGAACCATCTCATCATACAAATTCTCAGGAACGCAATGCCCTATTTCACAAATAAAAGTAGAAAAAAAAGAAATTAATCTACCTTATTGATGATATTCAAGATTTCAGAAGATTTCATCTCCAACAACTCAGCAACCTCATCAACAGAGTACTTTTTCAACAAACGAATTATAATACTCTTTTTTCCTTCATCTCTACCTTGATTTCTACCTTCATTTATACCATCATTTCTAATCTCAGAAATAACTCCATGATATGATTCCGCCATATTAATCATCTCCAGCAATTTCTCCTTCTTTTCCTCATCAACATATTCCTCAATGTTCAAAAACATTGCAAGAACCATCTCATCATACAAATTCTCAGGAATGCAATGCCTTTTTAATTTGATATATCCACAAATCTCTTCTGTAATGTCTGCTTCACTCTCTTTAATGTCAAATAATGGCAGTGTTATTAGCAATGAGATTTCCTCTTCGGTCAATTTTTTGTTGTGTTGTAATTTGTCCCTTATGATACTTAAAGGTTTTTGCTTGTTGATTTTTTTGGTTTTAATGATTTGTGGATGATAGGTTATGTCCAGCTTTGTATATTCCTTGATTTTTCCATCTTTAGAGAGCAGAATTATTATCAATTTAACATCAGCCTTTTTCTGACAGTGCAACCTATCGTAATATTCGAATGCCTGTTTCAAATCCTTTTTGGTCAAAGGATTTTTCTTGAATTCGAAAATCAGTATTTTTTCAGATTTCGTCACCACATGAAAATCTAAAAAACTGTCAAAGATTTTTCCCCTGCCGATCTTTTTGAAAGATATCATTTCAGTGGGCATTATCTCCTCGATTTCCCCATCAATTCCAAGCATCTTCAGAATATGTGCCAAAAAATACATGAAAGAAAATTTCAGGAACAAATCCCTATTGTTTTTGATTTTTTCAGCCACAAAACCTCCTTAAAATATTTAATTTAAAAAAAAAATGATTTGTTCCAAAAACAAACCATGCAAGTTATAATTGGATTTACTCTTATTTAAATTCTTTGATACGAATTTAAAGCAATATTTACTTGTCAATGTTAAAAAATAAGTTCATATAAATATTGTTTTGTCATTGAAAAAATCAAATCATTTATTTACCATATTGACAGGCTTTCCAGTGATGCGTGCATAGAGATTACTGATTTGCCTTAATGTGAAGCCCACCATGAATGCCGAAATTATTGTTCCGATGTTGACGGCTCCAAAAGGGCTTGAATACCACAGCCCACACATAATAAGCGCTGTTAAAACCATAGATGCATCAAAAAGAATTTTAACGGATGAAAACCTCCAGCCGGTAACGATGGCGATTGCCTCAACGCATCCCTCCCCCGGAAGCGGAGCGATATTGGCAGGCATATATACGAATATACCGAAAGCAATAAGGAAGATGCTTACAATCAAAAACACGACCATCATCATGACTGAACCATCAAAGGGAATCTGTGAGGTGACCGTCAGTGCCAAAGCGTTGAAGTAACTGAATACAATACAGTTGATAAGCTGAAGCAACCTTTTCATGTGAAATCCTGAGCGCAGAATCAGAAATTGGAGAAAAATCAGTGCCGCATTGAAGAGGAATGTTGTTATTCCAATGTTTATGTCAGTAATCAAAACAAGAGAATAGGCAATTGAGCTTATCGGAGTGGTTCCAAGGGTAGATACGATTGAAAATGCCACACCGAATGCCATTATGAACAATCCTGCGACAAACAGGCAACTCCTTTTTATCATACTATAATATATATATTAAATCTTTTTTAAATCCACATTATTGCCAGTCAGATGCATGTTCAGTTTGTGTATGAATCTGACGGTCGTTCCTATGAACAGGGCTCCCAGAATGGTTCCGACACCTACACTTCCGAATTCGCCCAGAAACACATAGCTCAATATTAAAGCAGTTGAAACGACACATACGTCAAAGCAAACCTTGATTGTGGAAAACGGCTTGTTGGTAACTATTGCAATTGCCTGTGTTACTCCTTCAACGGAAAGGGGGATGATATTTGCAGGAACATAGAAGAACAGCCCCAGTGCGATGAGCAATATTGAAACTGCAGACATGACAAAAGCCAGAAACAGATTGTAAGCTGGAGGGATGAAATACATCAGCGAAACGGAAAAGCTTGTGAATGCTCCGAATAGGACCCCCACAAATACCTGCAGAAAATGTTTCCTTTTGAAGTCCTTCCTGAGAAGTATCAGTTCGATTGCAACAAGTATTGAATGAAATATGAATGTTGCAATGCCTATTTCAATATTCCCAATCAGATTCATCGCATAAGGTATTGAGCTTACCGGCGCTGAGCCCAATCCTGATTTGATTGAAAATGCCACTCCCAATGTAATCAGATACAGGCCGAAAATATAGCTGAAAACCCTCCTGAACGTCAACTCCTCTCCACTAAATTGCATACAACAATATTGGATTACATTGTATTTAAACAATGTGTAAAAATCATAATACCGATTTAAACAGTGTATGAAAATGTACACTAATATTTCCGGCATATTGAATATTCATCATATCAAAAATATTTAATAAGTATAAGAATTAAAGATATATATTAGCTTTATAAAGCTACTTACTGGAGGAAATTTTAATGAATGATATCTTGTTAATGCTTCCTGGACCTACAACAGTGCACCCTAGAGTACTCAGTGCAATGTCACAGGCTGTTGTAAACCACAGAGGAGCAAAATACGGAGAAATTTTAACTGAAACTACTGAATTAATGAGTAAAGTTTTCCAAACCCCAAATAAATCTTATCTATTAACCGGATCTGGAACTGCAGCAATGGAAGCAGGTGTTGCAAATACAGTGGCTCCTGGAGAAAAAATATTGAACGTCGTCGGAGGAAAATTCGGTGAACGTCTCCTGAAAATCTCCCAGACCCATGGACTTGAAGCCAAAGAACTTGAAGTGGAATGGGGAACCGCTGTAGACCCTAAGCTTATTGCCGAAGCACTTGATGAAGACGAAGACATCAAGGCAGTAACCGTAATCCACAATGAAACCTCAACCGGTGTTGCTGCACCAATCGAGGAAATCGGTAAGGTCATGAAAAACTATGACGCATTATACATCGTCGATACCGTGTCCTCCCTTGCAGGAGACGAAGTCAATGTTGAAAAGTTCGGAATCGACGTCTGTTTTACCGGATCCCAAAAATGTCTGGCCGCACCGCCTGGCATGGCTGCAATCACATTAAGCGACGATGCATGGGCTGCAGTTGATAAAGTAGAGACCAATACTTTCTATCTTGACCTGAAAGCTGCACGTAAAAGCGGAGACAAAGCTGTTCCTGAAACTCCATACACCCCATCAGTTTCACTTACCTATGCAATGAATGAAGCTTTGAAAATGGTTATGGAAGAAGGACTTGATGCAAGAGTTGCACGTCACCACAAAGCTGCTAAAGCAAGCGTAGCAGCAGTCAAAGCATTAGGATTAGAGTTATTTGCTGATGAAGCCGTTTCATCCGCAACAGTAACTGCCGTCAAAATGCCTGAAGGAATCACCGATGCGGACTTCAGAGGCACAACCCGTGACAAGTATGGTGTTGAATTGGCAGGAGGCCAGGACCACCTGAAAGGAAACATCTTCAGAATAGGACACATGGGTAACGTCTCATACAAGGAATTGACTCAAACCTTTGCGGCAATCGGCATGACCCTGAAAGGTTTAGGCGTAACCGACGATGCAGGCGCAGGCGTTGCATCAATTGCAGAATCATATTTATGATTCTTCATTTTCTTTTTTTATTGAATGATATGTAATATATTTTTAACATAGTATAACTTATAAGTCATTTCGCCAGATTCATGATAAGTTATAAGTAATATATTTTTTACATCAGAATTTTTCTGATAAGTTATAAGTTAAAAGTTACACTTGAAATGCATGTCTATATCCTGTGTATTAGAACTTATAAGTTAAAAGTTACACTTGAAATGCACGTCTACATCTTGTGTATTAGAACTTATAAGTTAAAAGTTACACTTGAAATGCACCTCTCAAAAATCGAATTATAACTAAAAAGTTACACTTGAAACTTATGTCTTATGAATAAAAAAAGTATTACTCAACTTCAAAACTAAACTTATATAATAATAAAAAACAAAAAGTATAACCAATAACAGGATGTGAAGACTATGTCAAAAAAAATTAAAACAACCGTTGAAGAATTACACAAATTGATTAATGTCGACAATGTAATCGGCAGCCCTATAGAAACCGAAGATAAAATAATGATTCCCGTTGTAAGGATGGGAGTGGGATTCGGAGCCGGAGAAAGCCAGGTAGGAATGGAAGGCGGCAATGATGCAGTCGGTGCAGGTGCCGGAGTCGAACCGATTTCCATGGTGATGATACCTAAAAATGGAAATGACGCCGAAGGAGTCCGTGTACTTAATCTATCCAAAGGATCAGAAACAAACAAAGCAATATCAGACATTGCACTGGTCATAAGCGACCTTGTAAAATCATATATGGATTCACAACAACCGGATGAATACTACGATGAATCCGAATATATAGAACCTGAATTCAGCACACCTGAAGAAAGTGAAGAAGAATAGGACTTTACATGTTGAACATCCTTTTGATGATTATCCTGATAATCATCCTATTTCTTATTATTTTACTCCTTTGTGGAATTAAGATATCATTTGAATACACCAAAAAAGGCAGTAAGATTAAAGGATGTTTGAAAATACTTATTTTTAAAAAAATCAAAATTTACGCCCGCCGTTTCCCCTCAAATGACAACGACAACGACGAAGATGACAAAGACGAGGAGAAAAAGCAAAGGGACATCAAGAAACTGTTTGAACTGGCAAGGCCCTGTTTCGGTGATTTTAAAACTTATCTGAAATCTGTCCTGAACACCATCAAGGTCAAAAAGCTGCAAAACCATCTTATTTTCGGTATGGCCAGCTATGCGGATACCGGCAAATACATAGGCATCATCTGGGCGATTTTAGCCGTCATAAATCCGATGCATGAAAAGCTGAAATTGAGCGCCGAACCGACATTTGAGGGATCGGTCCTTGACGGATATGGAATAAATGAAGTTGAAATCTATCCGTTAAGGCTAATAGTTCCTACAATCAGGCTTATTTCAAAAAAAGACGTTAGAATATTCATAAGAGGTGTTTGGGATGAGCGATAATATCATGAAAGATATTGAAGAGTTTCTTGAACTCGAAAATTACACCGACTATGAATTCAAGGAAGCTTGCGGATTGACATTTGCCTTCAAACGGGAGATACTAATGATTAAGGGCAGAATATCCTCCGCCAGCATTGCGCCTGTCGGAATAATTTATGAAGAAAACGGCCAATATTATCTGGCACCCCTAGATAAGGCTGTCAACATTAATGAAACTGTTAAGGAATATGTTGAAAAATGCATCTAATGTGGAAGAGGAATGTCTTCGCTTTCAACGATTACCTCAACAACAAGAGGTCCTTCAAGTTCCTTATCAAGAATCATCTCCAGATCATCAAGATTGTCCACCCTTACAGCATCGATTCCATAGCCTGAGGCAATCTTTACAAAATCGGGATTTTCAAGTTTGACCTGATATGCTTCCATATCGTAGAATGACTCCTCCCACTGGCGGATGATTCCGAACTCTGAATTGTTTATGATGAACACTATGACGTCGAGATTCTGCTGCTTAAGCGTTGCAAGCTCCTGGAGGTTCATCTGAAAGTCTCCGTCACCGTTGATGACGATGACCTTTTCGCCTGTCGCTATTGCTGCGCCTATCCCGGCCGGAAGCCCATAGCCCATAGGAGCCATCGCCCCTGAAAAGAGAAGCTTCCTTGGAGTTTGGGATTTCTTTAAAAGGGTGACCCATGTGGTGTGTGATCCCGCACCTGAAGCGACGATATTGTCGGGAAACCTTTCAAGTATCCTTTTTATTGCGGCCTGCGGCTTTAAATCTTCATCAAGACCTTCAATATGATATGAATCATCGATTTGGGATATCTCATCAATCCAGCTGACAGGCCTGAATCTGATTTTTGAGAGAAAATCGCCAACCTTTCCATGAATCGGATAATTGCCCACCAGCACGTCCTTGTTTATGTTTACGTGAATGAAATTTTCAGGAATTTCAGGCAGTGTCCTTTCGCTTGCCTTGATTCCAAGACCGATTATGCAGTCTGCGTTTTCAAATGCATACTTTCCCCTTTCGGTTGCACGTGTTCTGCACAGTCCAAGGTTTAAGGGACTCCTTTCGGGAATCACACCCATTCCATGAAATGTTGTGGCGGCAGGAATCTGATATTTGTTTACAATACCTTCAATGACTTCAGCTTGGCTTATTGCACCGGCGCCTAAAATAAGGAGGGGCTTTTCGGAATTGTCAATCAGATCCTGAGCCCTTGAAATGTTGGACATGTCCTCATCACACAGATAGCACAAATCAAAGTCATCAAAGTCCTCCTCGAGAAGGACATCCTTTGAAAGGTTTATGTGAATCGGGCCTTTCGGGAAGTTTTTAAGCTCATGGATGGATGCCCTGAGCATGTACATGGCTTCGGTTCCGTTGAGCGGATTGTATGAGGCCTGTGTGATGTGCTTGAACATTTCTACCTGAGGGGTTGTCTGGAAAAAGTCGCTTCCGCGATATTTCAGTTCATTGTCTCCGGTCAGCACCAGCACCGGCAGATTGTCCTTGAAAGCCGTTGCAAGAGGCATTGTTGTGTTAAGTGCTCCCGGTGAAGCTGTTGTGATGCAGACTCCGATTTTACCGGTGGACCTTGCATATCCGTCTGCTGCTGTGGCCGCTCCCTGCTCGTGTTTTGTAAGGACATGGTTGATTTCGCTTTTTGATAGGGCCTCATAAAGGGGCATTATCTGCTCGCCCGGAATTCCAAAGACATCAAGGATGCCTTCCTCTTCCAGTATCTCAACTATTTTTCCGGCAACGTTCACTCTTCCGCCTCCTGGTATGACCCGTCATACTCTCCGGAGCCTTCAACCGGAAATACGACCGCCTGGGCAATCCTGTCGCCTGACTTGATTTTATATTCATACTCACCGTGATTGTAAATCATGAACATCAGGGTTCCGTAAAAGCCGGGGTCCCCCACTGCAGTCTGTACAGAGACAAATGACCTTAAAAGTGTTGATCGTGGCAGATATAGCATGGTATATCCCTTTGGAATCTTTATTTTCCTTTTGATGCTTGCCAGATATGCTGTATGGGGCTTCAATGTGTAGATGTCGCCCTCAAGCTCTTCAATTTCCGGCAGGTTCTTTTCATTGTCAATCAATGATCCTGCGCTTTTCTGCACGTATATCTTATCCAATTCCAAATCGATTCCGGATGGCTGGACCAAATCAGCGAAATCCGGAAATATCTTTACAAGTTCATCTTCACCGAGCATGTTATCAACCTTCAATAAGATATTTATCTTAAATCGTTAATATATTAGATTGGTGATAATATGCCTGTAATTCAAATTGCTGGAAACAATAACATAAGTATTGAAAATAAACGAGAAATGGTAAAGAAAGTGTCTGAAGTCGTTGCTGAAGCATACGGCCTTCCAATTGAAACAATAACCGTACTGGTAACCGGATTCGAACCGGATGACATCGGTGCGGGCGGTGAGCTTTTAAGCGACAGAAAATGAATTTGAAAAGGGGAGTCGGAAATCTCCCCATTAAAGTTCAAACCAAAAAAGAACTTTCGTATTTGACTTGCAAATACATGCTTATTTTGGTTTTTGTTTAATATAATGATTTTGATTTTTGCAGATGAGCCCTTTTTCTATTAGCTCATCAAGGTTTTTTTGGATTTTTGCTGTGAAATTGCCTGAGCGAAATCTTATGAGGGCTTTTTCAATATCCCCGACTGTTGAGTCGTCAACCGCATCATATACGCTTTTTTGAAATGGGGTTAAATTGAAGATGATGTCATTTAGGGGATCATGAGTGTTTTTAAACTCCCACATTCCGTCCTGGGCTTTTGTGTTGAATTTCTCCTCCAATTCGGGAATCCTGTCTGTCAGCTCATCAAGGTATTGGTGCTCTGCAAGACCCAGCTTGTGCTTGGTTATTCTATTTAGAAATTCGGCGTGGATTTTATCAAGGTCAATGTCATTTTTGCTTTCAAATGAACCCAATACATACACCTTATCGTCTATCACCTCAGTAACCCGGTAATTTTTGCTGTCCTCATCATACTGGATTTGTGAGAAGGATTTGACGTCCCACATGTTGTCCATAAGATGGTTTCTTGCAAACTCCGCATCCTCAAGCTTGTCGTAATATCCGAAGACATAGTCATCGCCTGCAATCTGCTTTTTGATTATGAACGTGTCAAATACCCTTGTGATGTTGAGCCCGTACCTTGAGTTGTTGGGATTTCTCATTTTCCTTTTGGTCAGGCGGCTGATTTGGCTCTGGGACGGTTTTTCTTTTGATTTTGCCAGAACATGAATCCTATCGTCAATCACCGCCAGAACAATGTATTGGCCATCATGTTCATAGGTTTCACTGATAGAATCGAGATTCCAATCGTTTTCAACCAGCAAATCCCTTAAAAATAGTGCATCATCCAAATCCTGCAATTTGGCATAGGTTCTGTTGGCCTTGACGATTGAAAAGGAGTTTTTGTTTTGGCGAATGTATTTTCTCTTCATCAATATGATTTTGGATTTTAAGATAGATAAATTTTAATAAAAAAAAGAAAATAAGGAAATTAATCCTTATTTTTTAACTTTTACGGTTAATTTTTTGGTTGTTTTGTTGTAGGTCGCTTGGATTTTGACCTTTTTGCCCACTTTAAGTTTTTTCAAGATGTTTTTCTTGACTGTAACTTTTGCAACACCTTTCCTGTTGGTTTTTGCCTTGTAGGTTTTTCCCTTGAACTTGAACTTGATTACTTTTCCTTTAACGGCCTTCCCGTTGATTTTTAATGTAGCCTTTAAAACAATCTTTTTGGCGGATTTCTTGACGCTGACCTTCTTGAAGGCCAATTTGATGACATCCTTATTGGCAGGGTTTTTGACGGTTACAAAGAAAGTGTTTGAGTAGAATTTCTCGTCTGAGTCCAGAATGACCTTGATCATGTGCTCACCTATGGTGAGTCCTTTAATGGATTCGCTAGCCTTTCCTGTTTCCAAACTGGCTGATTTGACGAATTTTCCATCAACGTAAATATCCATAACATCAGATGAAACAGGACATTTAATGTTTATATTCAGGGCATTTCCGGCTTCCAGCTGATTTCTGTCCACATTAACTGAAAATCCCTGAGAGTTCACATCGACATAAATGAAAGCTTCATAATAGCCGGAATAGTTGCCCATAGTGTAGTTTACATAGTAGGGATGATTTCCCTCGGCCAGATTTTCAACCGGAATGATTGCCCGTCCGTCAACTACCGGAACAGTTATGACTTCGCTGCCCCACCGGTCTGCGTGATCGCCTATTCTGTTATATAGCGTTGCGTTTCCGGAAGTTCCCCGAGAACCCTGAAGTATTATGGCGCTTTTTTCGCCTACTGACATGTCATCAAAAATGATTTCCGGAATGACTGCAAACACACAGCTTTCTGTCCTGTTGGGATATTTTTCATCCCCCGGATAAGTGGCAGTCACATTGTATTTTCCGACCTTGAAATCAAATGCAGGAGTAAGTATGGCCTCGCCTCCAGTCGGGAAAACCTCATATGACTTTCCGCTGATGTTGACGATTACCCTGTTTGAAGCGGACTGGGGAAGCGCAATTTTAAATGAAATCCTGTCGTCAAACAGAAACTCATCTATCAGGCCCTCGTCATCCTCCTCAGAGAACGGATAAAATTTGAACTCATATGTGAAATCAACCGTTTTTTCAACTTCATATGGCTCAACGGCACCGTTTTTCTGATAAATCGTTTTTATTTTATATATTCCAAAATTTGAAATCCCCAAGTCATTGGCATGGATATGCAAGCAAGAAATCTCCTCTTCAGAGTCAAAAGTCCTGTTATATGCCGCTGTTCCATTGTCTTCGACATATACACTAACGGTACCGTTTAAACCGGAAATGTCCTGAACATAAACGGCACAATAGAATTCATCATCCAAATCCACCGTATCGCTAACACTCACATTCACATCATCATTTTCTCCAATCGCATCATCAGAATCAATTGAAGCTTCTGTAGCGTTTCCTGCAGCCATATCATCTGCTGCACTGGCGGCTGCGATTGTAAAAATGGCCAGTATAAATCCCACAATCATCAAATATTTCATTTTCATGATTAATCACATCACTATATCAATAAGTTTGTGTGTAAACTATATTTAACAATTATGATGGATAGTATTGAAATCGGGAAAAATAGCTGAAATGAAATTAAAAAAATAAGAAAAATAAGGAATTGACTCCTTATTTTTTGACCTTAACGGTGTATTTTACGGTATCCTTGAGGTAAGTTGCCTGATAGGTTACCTTTTTGCCTTTCTTGAGCTTTTTAAGCACTTTTTTCTTGATGGTGAATTTTGCAACACCTTTCTTGTTTGTTTTGGCAGTGTATTTTTTGCCCTTGAACTTGAGGGTGATCTTTTTGCCCTTGAGGTATTTGCCGTTCACCTTAGCTAAAGTAGCTTTTATCACGAGTTTTTTGGCTGAGCGTTTGACCTTGACTTTTTGGAGTTTCAATACGTGTTTTACTGTTAGTTTTTTGGTTACTTCAATGCCTAAAGCTTTTGTTGTGATTTTGTAGGTTCCAGGAGTCTGTGTGATCACGACTGTTGCAACACCATTGGCATTAGTGGTTACTGTTTTAAAGACTTTGCCGTTTACAAGGAAAGTGACCTGAGTGTTTGCAGCAACCTTGCCATCAGTTCCATAGATTGTTACAGAGTATTTGGTGCCTGCTGAGTATATGACGCTCAAATCGCCTGCAGTGATTTTAGGGTCAACGACTGTTTTAATGTTTACGCTGACTGTTTTGGTGAATGAGTCATAGTTGTCATCACCAGTGTACCTAATTGTTGCATTGTAAGTGCCATCTGCCAAGTCAGTTGGTTTTATGGTTGCTGAACCGTTGATTAAATCAGCGGCATAGTTTTTACCGCCGATGTTGACGATTATGCTACCTGTTGCGTTTTTAGGCAGGTTGACTGTGAATTGCGGAGTTTTACTGTCGGTTGGAGTTGCAATATCCACGCTTGCATCAGGTTTTGAAACTTTCACTGTGGCAGATGCAGTATATTTGGTTCCGTTGGCATCTTCAACTTCTACACGAATTTGAGCGGTGCCGTTCAGTCCTGTTACCGGAACGGTGACTTTTCCTCCAGTGACTGGGGTTGTTGATACCTTTTCGCCATCCACATAAACGCTTACATTACCTGAGAAACCTTCAGGCAGGTCCATTGTAATGTTTCCGGAGCCGTCGGAACTGAATGTCTGTGGAATGGTCAGGTTATTGATTTCAACCCAAATCTCGTATAAGATAGGTTCATATCCGCCATCACCGTCATACACATCAAATACGTGTTCGTCCAAATCATCGCCGATGTATTTGAATGATACGAAGTTGTCCTGTATCAGGTCGGCGGCGGAAATGCTTTCATTGATCTTGCCGTCTTTAAGCTCAACTGTCTTATATGGCTCGTTGTTGAGGATGATGGTGATGTTTCCTGTTGCGCTGCCAACATCGATTTCGACTCTTGCATCCTCACCCATTGCCACCAGACTGGACACGATTATCTTAGGTGAAAGCTCTATATCAGTGTATAAAGGTTCGATTTCAGTGTAGTTTCCTTCGTAAGCCACCTTAACATGATATTCTCCGTAACTCAAGCCCAAATCATTGACGTTGATTATGGCAGTGCCGTTTACAAGGGCAACTGTTTTCAATAGGCCATAGTCATAGCTTTCAGTATACGGGTCATATAATCCCAGATATGCTGACAGATTGCCTGTAGCGTCGCTTGGCAATACCAATGCGAAGAATGTTGAGTCGTCATCGCCGTCTCTCACTATCACATAACCTTCAATGGTAAAGTTATATGAGATTTCAGCGGCAGGATATTTGCTGTCACCTGGATATTTGACTGTGATTGTGTAGTTTCCTTCACCCAATCCTGTGAAATTGACTGTGGCTTCGCCTTCGATGATTGCGGCAGTGACGGTTTGACCGCCGATTGTTGCTGTGACATTTCCTGTTGCATCATCGGAAACTATGATGAAGAATGGGTAGAATGAATACAGCGGCATGACGTTGTCATCTTCAAGGTTGGCTATGTACAATAATTGGGCAAAAGTGAATTTGCCTGATTTCGTTAATTTTTCATGAGTCTTATCGCCGGAATATGTGATTTCATATGTGTGTTCGCCGATTGCGAGATCCTTTATGATGATTGCGGCCTCACCATGGTCAACAAACTCCATGGCATAGTCCTTTCCATCAATCAAGAGGCTTAAAGTTCCTGTTGCGTTAACATCATCGATGTCGAAATCTATCTCCTCATCGCCGTACATCACTTCCGGAACGTCAATCCATGTTACGGTGAATGTGCCTTCCTGTGAAATCGGATTATAATACCTGTAGAAGGTTGCGTTGATTTTCCAGCTGTGGGTTCCCAGGGTCAGGTTTTCCATGTCAATGTCGCCGGTAATGGTGGCGCTATAGTAGTCATCGAAGTAAATTTCCTTGCCTGCGACAAGCTTGCCGTCAACGTAAACCTCATATTCGAATCCTTGCGCATCCCTAGGGAGGTTGCTGATTATATATGCGTAATCCACATCTCCGAACTTGTTCAGTTTCTTGGCGAATTCGATGGTGACATTTGAATCCGGGCTGTTTTCAAATATCCTGAACTCATACTCCTTAAAGGTAACTCTATCTCCATCTTCACTGTAGATAACACAGAATGGATAATTAGTTATGTTTAATTTGTCTAGAGGCAAATCAATTGAAACTGATCCTCTTGCAGGGCCATTATATATATCCAAATTTTCTTCAGGGCCCCAATAACTACCTAAAATAATGAAAACGGAGAGATTGCCTTTTACATTATCTGGTGAACTGACAGTTACTGTGTAATTTCCATTTTTCCAGACATATTTAGCGTAATCTACACGAGGAACGACACTAATATCCTCATTAACCACCTCAACATCATAGTACTCACCTGTGTATTCGGCATAAATATCATAATCGCCGAACGGCAAATCACTTAATGAAATCTCGGCTTTGCCGTCCTTTAATTCAACAGTCTTGATTGTTACTTTATGGTCATCTTCAAATTCATAAACTGTCAAGTTTCCTGAAGCATCGCCAGGCAGTGTCAATGATATGACATCATTTCCATTATATGTGAATGTTTCAGGAACATGGATGACCGGCTCAACACAAATGGAATAGTTGCATGATTTTTCAGGGAAGTTTCCAGTGAGCGTGAAGGTCAGGTTGTATTCGCCTATCGGCAGGTTGTCGATGAAAAAAGAGTCATACATATAATCGACCTCGAAGGTCAATGTTTTGTTTGCAACGACAACTGAAACAGTTCCTTCTGCATAACAGGACAAATCAACTGTGAATTCCGTGCTTTTTCCAAATTCAATGTAGTCATCCATTTCATAGTCCTCACATTCAACATCGAAGTCGAAATCGAAAAGGAATGAGCCGTTGCCGGATTTATTAAAGTCCCCATTGCAGTATGTGATGTTGTAGGTGTGTTGCGTAAACTCCAAATCCTCATCGGACAGGTCTATCCTTATGCGGAAGCCGGAATAACCCTCGTCTATGTATTCTTCCACATCCCCGTCTCTGAATTTCTTATCGTCGATTAGAACTGTTATACTTCCAAAATCTGATGGCAGATATACCATGATTGAAGTTTCAACAGTTTTGTAAGAGTTGGCGATTATCCTGTCCGGAACATAGAATATTATGTCATCATAAATGAAATTGCGAACCTCTTCAAATGCATCGTAGCAATCATCGCCTGTGTAGTTAACTTTGAGAGTGTGCTTGCCCGGATTTAAATCCGCCAGATCCTTGAAATATTGAGAATAGTTTTCCTTTCCAGTGTATAGCAGGTTATCATCAAGGAAAATGGAATAATTATTTTTTAAATCCGATACAAGGTCAAAATAAAATTCAGCTTCATCATCACCGGTCAAGACGAAATCGGGAACAGCAAAATCAAATCTAGGAGCAGTATCAGTTATGAATAAAGTGTCATAATCTGAAGTCTCATTATAATAGCCATCACCAGAATAGACAACCTTAAACCAATGTGTGCTGCCAACTGAAAACATTTCGGCCAGATTTCCCAATTTTCCCAATTTAAGGGAATAGATATAAATATCGGAATCATCTTCATCCACAACATAATCCAAATTAGTTAATTCATCCTCAAATACCTGGTTACTCTCGTCATCAATGAAAACGGTAACATTTCCTTTTGCATCATTAGGGGCAGTGATTTCTGCAAAAGCATAGTCCTCATCTAAAGGAATGCCTCCTTCATCGTCAGTATTCAGAGATACGTCGACATCCTCATCGTCATAGTCGGAAAGCGTATCCCCTTCTCCACTATCGATTGAAACTGTCTCATCTACAGAATCATCGTTGTCGATTGCTGCAAGCGCATCTGAATCATCCGACGCGCTGACAGCACCTATTGTCAAAATGGCCAGTATCAAACCGACCATTATCAAATGCTTAATCTTCATAATTTCACATCTTAGCATATTCGTTTGAATATGATATAGTATTTTGACTGCAACTTATTTATAACATTCGGTTTGATGCGAACGAAATTGGCATTTTTTAAAAAATTAGATGGATTTAAAGTTGAATGATGTAAAATCCGATTATAAGCAATTCATGAAAAAAATAAAGAAATTTGAATATTTAATGCGTATTTTTAAACATTGTTTTAAATCAGCACGGAAGTTTTTGCAGAGGTTGTTTCCCAATTGAAACCTAAAGCGTGACTGTGCTCCCCTTATAGGTGGCCTTGACGCTTCTTATCTTTTTTGGCTTTTTGACGCTCAGCTTGGCGATGCCTTTTTTATTGGTTTTGACCTTGTAGACCTTGGAGTCGACCTTGATTTTCACAACTTCGTTTTTAACCTTCTTGTTGATTGTTGCCTTGACAATGAGCCTGTTTTTAGTCCTGCTTGCCTTTATGCTTATCGGCTTTACCCTAAACTTCTTGGTGAGCTTTGACCCCTTGTATGTGACCGTCAGCGTGTATCTTTTCTTTTTGAGCTTCATTGATTTTTTGAACTTCAGAACACCGTTCTTATCCGTTCTGACTTTATAGGTCTTGCCGTTGAACTTTACAGTCACCACCTTGGATATAAGAGGTTTTCCCTGCTTTGTTAGAAGTTTCATCTTCACATTGACTCCTTTGAAGGTGACTTCAGATGAAACGGGCTTGATTTTTGCCTTATATACTGTTACGACCCTCCACTGGTCAAGGTCCTCGAATCCGCTGGCGCCGTAATAGTCGATGTATATGTCATGTTCCCCCACTGCGAGGTTTTTAAGGGAGTATCTTGCAATTCCTTCCTTGATGATGACCTTATAAGGCTTATCGTCTATGTTGAATATCACATGGCCCCTGCAATCCTTTGGAACTTCCACGATGACGTATCCGTCTTCTCCTGCTGTAAATCTGTAGGTAACGCTGATTTTAGGGACAATCGTGAATGATGCCTCCACATCCTCGATGTCATAGTCATCGCCGCTGTAGCTTAAAAGCAGGTTATAATCTCCCGGAGCTAAGGAGTCTATTTTAGCCTCAGCATATCCGTTGGTGAGTCCAACAGTTCTGTAGAGGTTTCCGTTGACATAGACCATGAGGCTACCACAAGCATCTCCTGGAAGCTCAAGGAAAACCTTTGATGAGTCCATGTATTCGACCTCATCGGGAACATGGAAGCCGTAGTTTATCGTGAATTCGTAGGTCCTTTTAAGGGTGTAGAACTTGTCGTCACCTGCAAAGGAAACGGTCATGGTATAGTTTCCTGAACCGAGATTGGACACATCCACTTCAACCTGGTTGTTGACTATGTTTTCGCTGCGCTTGAATGGGTATCTTGTGCCGTTGATTTCGATTGTGAGGAGGTTGTTGTTGAGGGTGTCTGGCAGCATGACCTCTATTATGTTTTCATCGCCGTATGTGAATGGCACGATCCACACGTCGAAGTCATATGTCATGTTTACGGATTGGTTTTTGGTCCTTGAGAAGTCCTTGCCTTCGAAAGACACAGTGACCTCACGGTCAGTGTATTTTATGTAGTTTTCAAGGGAGAGTATGTACTCGCCGTTGGATGTCTTTGATGATGCCACCAGCCTGCCGTCGATGTATACCTTGACGCTTCCTGAGGCTTTGGATGATGCTTCAACCGAGATGCAGTCGTCATGGCTGATGTTTATGACCTTGGGTATGCTTATTAGCACATCGACTACGGTGAAGTTGAATGTCCTGTTGAACGGCCGGTAGTAGGAATCTCCGAGATATGATATCGTGACATTGTGCCTTCCCAAATCAAGACTTGAAAACAGGTCGGTCTGCCATGAAAGGACCGGCATTGCAGAGGTTCTCTCAACCAGTTTGCCGTCGATGTAAAGCTCAACCGTGCCGTTGGCTGACCTTGGAAAGACCAGCGCCACCTGGTGCTCCTTGTAGTGAAGGATCTCTTCTGGAAAGCGCAGGACGTCATAGTCCGGAGGATATGACATCACCTTCAGGGACTTTGTGATGTTGAAGTCAGCTCCGTTGTAGAATGCGGATACCTTATATGTCTTCATGTCCATCGGAGGATATACGTTGGCTATGATGATGAATTTAGGCTTTGGAAGCTTTATCGGGATTTCAAATGAATGGTCAGTAATCGTTTCGTTGTATATTGCCTCATCGTTTATCTTTATGCAGAACTCACCGGAGGCGCTTTCCGGAAGCTCGACTGATATGTTTCCCAAATCCTTTTCCCATACCTGCTCGTCGAATGTGACATTGATGTGTGAGGTTATGTCCTCTGATTCTAAAAGCGGTTCGGTTTCAGTGGCGTTTGCATCCGTCAGGTTGTCCGCTGCGCTGACGCATGCCATAAATGCCAAAAGAAAAAGCAGGCTCGACACTACCATCCATCTAATCTTCATGAAAATAGTTTTATTCGAAGAGGTAAAAATAATTTTGCAAAATGAAATTTGCTTTTATGTGTGATGTTCGCTCAGGAAATGTGGTGTGAAATATCTGCGATGAATGTTTGATTAAAAAAAAGAAAAGGTATAAGGAGGTTATCTCCTTATTTAACTTTGATTTTAACTTTTTTGCTTATGCCATTGTAGTTTTTGTCTCCGGCGAATTTGACTGTTGCCTTATATGTGCCTTTTTTAGTTAACTTTTTGATTTTAAAGGTTGCTTTACCTTTGGCGTTTGTGGTTGCCTTGTAGGTTTTGCCTTTAATTTTTAAGGTAACTTTTGCATTCTTCAAAGCTTTGTTTAGGTTGGTCTTTAAAGTGATTGTGTACTTCTTGACTTTAACACTGTGTTTGAAGGTTTTCTTTTTGGCAGTCAATTTTGGCGTTGCCTTTTTGGCTGGCGCATTTGTATTTGTCGGAGTGCTTGGTGATCCGGCATCGCTTTTCTTGCTGACGATTATGTCTGCATAACTGGTTACTGCGTCGTGGTTTGCGTCAGGTATTGTCGTAATGCTTAAGACGTATGTTCCTTCATCCAATCCGGAAACAGAAATCTTATTTCCTGAAACATCAATGACAGCATTAGGCTGGCCGAGAACATGAGCTTTAACACCAACAGCGTCGCCAAATGAAACGTAAGCTGAACCGACACTGCCAACTTCGAATTCTAGGCCGAATCCAACTAAGGAAGGAACCTTATCGATTGAAATATTCCTACTTAAATATGAAACATGAGAAAGTCAAGAAACCCGAATTTTCATATGTAATGCAATGTGTGTTTTCGCCATTATAATGGAATTTGCATTACATTTATATGAGATGTTTTCAAACTAAGTGATGCCAATGCCAAAACCGACTGTTAAAAAAAAGTATTTATTAATCTATATATAAATATGCATTCAATATAATTTAAAAAGACCATACAGTAAAATTTATTTTTCCTACACCACAATCAAAGACTCAAAATATATATCCTATCAGCACAATACATTTAACCGTAAGAAACTTAGTGAGGTGACAACATGGCATTGGAAGGTGCTGAAAGAATAGATGAATTTTTAAACGAAGCGAAAGTGTTTTTCCTGGCAACAGTTGACGGAGACAAACCTAAAAACAGGCCGTTAGGCTTTCACCTTTTAAAGGACGGCAAGATCTACTTTGGCGTGGGGGATTTCAAGGACGTCTACAAGCAGATGAGAAAAAACCCATACGTTGAAATCGTCGCCCTTGTGGAAACCGATTTCTTAAGGTATTACGGAAAGGCCGTCTTTGAAGAGGACTACACACTCGGGCAAAGCATTGTTGCAGGCAACGAATTCCTTCAGGGAATCTACAACGATGAAACCGGATTCAAGCTGGGAATCTTCCACCTTGAAGAGGCAACAGCCGAAATCCGTGACATCACCGGAAAAATCAACGAATCATACAAGTTTTAGGTTTGGTTAACTCTAAACCTTTAATCATCACCCATTTCCATTTTTAGACTTGTTCCATCTTCCAACGAAAACATCGAAATTATGTTTCATCGGAGGATACCCATTTTTTCGGTCTCTCTCAACAGCTTTTCTACCTCTTTCAAGCATTTCCTCCCTTGTGTATTTAGGAGGCACATAATAGTCATCACAAAACAGACCTCTCCTGATATAGCGATCTATTAGCTCATCAATTGAGATGTTTAACTTATTTGATTTCTCCCCCAGTTTTGCCTCTATTATCTCATCACCAATAATAATTTCATTATCAGACATTAAAACACCTCATGAAAACATTAAAAGCACCGATTCAATTGGAATAATCTAATTTCAATGGATTTCATCAAAATTAAATACAATTGAAATTATACCCAAATATCCAATAATTTCTTAAATCATATTATGTTTTAATAGTATATAAAGTTAATGAAATGCAAAAAAAATAAATAAAGACCATAATTATCTTAAAATAGTTAATTTGAGTTAAAATAACTTATTTAAATAAAATAAATCAAAAAAAGTTATTGTTCAAGTGTAATATAATATGATAGAAAAAATAATCCTCATCACCGGAAAAATAAACGAATCATACGAATTTTAGGTTTGGTTAACTCTAAACCCTATTTTTTTAGATAAATATAAATGTTTAACAATTGATATAATTTATTATGAAGATTGAACTTGACAACACCGAGGAGAAAATCGTAAGGGCAGCATTTGACATCATTCAAAAGGAAGGCCTCACAAAGGCCACAACCAAAAGAATTGCCGCAGAAGCGGGCGTGAATGAGGTTACAGTATTCAGGAAGTTCAAAAACAAGAACAATCTCGTTGAAATCACAAAGGCGTACCATTTCCAGATACTCATTGGCAAGCTGGAGGAGATTTTCGACTTTAGAGAGGATGAGGAAACCGACGAGTATCTCAGAAGCAATTTCACAGAACTCATCAACCTTCCCGAAGAGGATTTCAGCATCATCAAGGTGGCTCTTGAGGACGTGAGGGCAGTCTCCGACAAGAAGCTTTTGATTGCACAGATTACAGATGCAATACTGGACAAGTTTGAGGAGTTCTTCACCCTTCAGATCGAGGAGGGAAGAATCAGGAAAGTCAACCCGAGAGTATTGGGCACACTCTGTTACAGCATAACCTTCCAGTCACTTGTCCTGTGGAAGATATACAGCGAAAGCATTGAGTTGGACGGAATAGACTATTCCACCGAATTTCTGGACATACTCAACAATGGAATCCGGATTGGGGATGCTTAAGCTTTCTCACCTGTCCGATTCATAAAGTCACCATTAAAAAGAAAATCTTGAAAAAATTGAAAGTAGGCAAAAAAGTCAAATATCAAGCAAAATATGGTAATTTAATAGTTAAAAAAACAGTTAAGGTTAAAAAAATAGGGGTTTTTGTCCCTTATTTTTTTATATTCATTTTTCAACCATATCTGCAGGACTATAAATCTCTTTGAACCATAATTATTATGTATTTTTAGGTATATAAGACTAACTTTTTAAATTTTTTAATATTTTAGTTTTATAATACTAACTTTTGTTAATTTGTCATGAAGTTAGGTTTGTATGTCAGACGTTATTTTTCATTTTTCACACTGGAATCGATAAGATTATTAATTACAGTTTATCTGCCAATAGAAAATTAAATAGTTTAACCAGATTTGGAAAAACTATTGGTATACTTTTGAGCGGTCTTCAATACGTCCAATATATATGCAATTGTTTTCTACTCTAAAACAGATTCTATAATTTCCTTTTCTTGCTCTTTTGTATTTTGGATATTTTTTTACTTTTTTATAGTTAGTGTCTTCTGGATTGTTTATTATTTCTTCTAATTTTTCACGGATTATTTTGTAAGCTATTGGATTTTTCTTTTTATAGTATTTCAATTGTTTTAAAGCAGAACGTTTAAATTCAAGTTCCATATTAATCATCTAGATATGCATCAAGTTCGTCTAATGAAGAAAAGTGAACTCCTTCACCATTTGCAAATTCTTTATCTGCTTCAATTAAGTCTTTAATCTCCTGATATTCTTCATAATCATCTAATACTTTAGAGATAATGTCATTGAAAGAATCATTCTTATGTCCAATGTCTGCTAATCTTTCATGATTAAATAAACTGACTCTGATAGATTTTGTTTCCATTTATACATCACCAATAATATATTTTGTAGTTTTAAGTATATATAGTTTACAAGGTATACCTTGTATACATAATCAACAATATTGCTCAATTTTATATTTTTTTTGTATATGGCAAAAAATATTAATATCAGTTTATGTGCCTATTGTTTTTTAAATCGTTATATATTTATATATTCTTTTATAGACTTTTAAGCAGGAATTGAATGTTTTAACTGGAAAAATCGTCTTTTAGATTGTTTGTATAGAATAAAACAAGATTCTTGAAAAAAATATTTATCATGATAAAAAAAGGGAGAATGGAATCAATGAAATACAAAAAAAGCATAATCGTATTATTGCTTGCTATTTTTCTATTCAGCATAACTACTGTTTGTGCAAGTGAAATAGATACTCCAATAGCCAGTGAGGATACAAATCAAATTGAATTATCCGTAAATGATGAAATGTCTATGGATAATCGGCAAACAAGTGAAGAAAAATTAGAATTGGGTGTTGATGATGAAAGTTTAAGTGAAAAAACCGATACGGACATATTGGATGATTCACCGGCAACATATTCTGATTTGGCTGTAGAGATCAATAATCCCGGAAATGTCATATTAACACATAAGAACTATACTTATGATGATGGTGCTGGAGCCATTGAAATTAATGAGGAAAATAAGGTCATTGACGGTAACGGTGCAGTCATTGACATGGCAGGATCAGCAATCCGTGCATTTACAGTATCCTCTTCCGGAGTAACAATTAAAAACCTAACCATTAAAAACGCCAACTTTAGCGGAACCGGCGGTGCAGTCTTCTTTAAACTTTCAGGCACAGTGTTAAACTGTAATTTCACAAACAACTCAGCCAGCAATGGAGGCGCCATTCGCACAAACACTATGGGTTACGGCAAGTTAATCGGATGCAGCTTTACCGACAATTCTGCCTTTAATGGAGGCGCAGTCAACATGTATGCCGGCACTATTGAAAAATGCAGTTTTACAGGAAACACTGCAACAAACGTAGGAGGAGCAGTTGTAATTTCTGAAGGAGGAAGCCTTACAGATTGCAGTTTCACAGGAAACACCGCTTTGGAAGGCGGTGCCCTCAACATATATACAGGCAATATTGAAAACTGCAATTTCACAGGAAACAATGCAACCAAGGGTTCTGCAATTAAATTAAACGGCGGTTCAGACACCATCATTTCCCATTCCCTCTTTTTAAACAACAGGGCAGATGCAAGTGCCGATGATCCCTTAAATGTAACTGTAAAGGGAAACACAATTGAAATCACCTTTATGGGCCAGAACAACCTTTTAAATGCAATACGTTCCAATAACGGCATTAACTTTACCGATGTGACCTATTGGGGAAGTGAGGGAATTTCCAATACCGGTGCCGATTCCATTATCCTATCTCCGTTAAATTATGAGGCCGGCCAGAGCATAAGCGTCATCGGAGTTGTCAACGGCAACATCATTAAGACATGCAAGCCCACAGATGAAAACGGAAAAATCATTCTGGAAAACATGAGCAATTATTATCTTGTCATTCGCCATGACACCGATTCCTACTACACTGAAGCTGAAAAGACAATCGCAAACATGAAATGCTATGTAAACATCACATCCCAGACAACAAACGACAGGACTGTAAACATCACAGCAAAATCCAACATCTACAGCGAGGTCATGCCCGGCGGACTGATGTTCTGCCTGCCTAAAATGAACGTTACCGCAGAATATGCCGGCAACGGAACCTGGTGGACAGCATACATATTTAGAGATTATGCAACCTATGAAATCACCGGATTTTATGTCGGACTGGACAATGTGACCGTCGGCAATGCAACCATAACCGTAAATAAGGTCAATACCATATTGACTGCAGATGCGGTTACCGCAACCTACAACATAAACAGGGATTTGGTTATTACATTAAAGGACGCCAACGGAAACGCTATAAGCAGTGCAAAATTGATTGTTAATTTGAAAGGAGTTAGAGAATATATCACCGATGCCAACGGCCAGATAAAAGTTTCAACAGCCGGATTGACCCCTAAAACCTATACCGCCAAAATCACTTTTGCGGGAAATGAAAACTGCCTTGGATCTTCAGCCAACGTAAATGTAATCATCAAGAAGGCAGCCCTAAAGATAATCGCCAAAAAGAAAACATTCCGGAAAGCCAAAAAGGTCAAAAAATACACAGTAACACTAAAAGCCAACAGCAAAGCACTGGCAAAAGTAAAACTCACCTTAAAAGTCAAGGGCAAAACCTACAAGGCAAAAACCAACGCCAAAGGTAAAGCAACCTTTAAAATCAAAAACCTTAAGAAAAAGGGCAAATACACAGCCAAAGTCACCTTCAAGGGCAACAAGTACTACAAGAAGGCAAGCAAAAAAGTTAAAATCACTATAAAGTAAGTGTTTCACCAACACTTGCTTATTTTAATCTTTTTTCACACCGCATTATCGATAAATATCAGTTTATAGGCTAATTTTTTACTATTATACGGTTTAACTTGTAAATAGGTTTTCTTAATTGCAGAAAAAAGTTGAGACATAAATAATTATAAAAAACTATCTGTTAAATAATTCAAACAATTTCATTAAAAAAAGAAAAATTTACTGAATTTAAGCAGTTGCAAATTCAGTTTCCATAGAAGGTATATTTGAATAGTTGCTGGTAAATGATTCTAAAACAGGAGTCTGTTCGCTATTGTGTAACATAACCTTAAAGTTAGCACATACACATATGGATTTATCATCCACTGAAACACTCATTTTAAAATCAATTAAATTCTTCAAACTATATTTTGGAACATTTAGTCTTTTGGAAGCATCAAGAATCTCTAAAGACACTGGAACATTATCTTCATCAAAATCCAACAAAACCCCTTCATCCATTTCAACAGTCTTATCATATTTAAATGGTCTGGTAACTTTAATTGCCAAAACATCATATGCATAATCATATCTGTAATCCACTTCAAAAGAATTATCTGCGTTTCCTTTCATGTTCTCTCCTCTTCTTTTCTTCTGGATAAACAGTGATGACACTTACATTTTCATCATCACTAATTTCAATAATCACATACAAATCCATTGTCGGCTTTGTTTCATGCGGATATATTAGCTTAAAACGATTATAATAGGTTTTAGAAATCGATAATGGAATCTTATTAATTAGACAATCTACAGTGTAATTAATTTTAAAATCTCTTTCTAACCAGCGTTCTTCCACATGAGGAATGATTTTTAAGTTATCGGGGTCTTGTGATTTTAAAATTTCTCGAGCTTCATCGATATTATAATCTCGCACGAAAATCACATACCATAAAATCTAATTAATAATTATAATCCAATTCTTATTTAATACTTTCTAATGCCTTAAATAAATATTGATTTCTTCTTGTTAAATTTTGTTTTGAAGTTTATGATTAATGGATATAAGATGAAAAGAACATTCTCCTAAATTCGATATTTTTACTGAAATATAATGCAGATTCATTGGGAATTGAGATTAGTAGTTATATTGATGATATTGTAAAATGAGATCAATTGAATTCAGTTTTTTCTAATGTTTATTATTTTTTCACAATCAAGTAGTTAGACTTATTAATATCAGTTTATAAACTCTTAACTAATGAATGAAAATTTTAAACTCAAAAACACCTTGAAAATTGTTTGTTTAGAATAAAACATTATTTTTAAAAATATTTATCTTAAAAAATGGAGGAAGCATGAAGTACAAAAAAAGCATAATCATAATAATGTTAACTATTTTTATATTTGCAATTGCATCAGCAAGCGCAAGTGACGTGAATGAAACGGCAATAGCTAGTGAAGATACAACCGCAATAGAATTATCTCAAAGCGATGATATAACCGTAACAGATGAAACTCAAAAAACAATCCAAACAAATGACACTGAAATACTAACTGCAAGTGATGAGGAAACCACAGCTACTCAAAATAATCCGGATACATTAAGTCTTGAAGAAAAGACATACGCAGATTTATCCAATGCCATTGGCTCTGGAGGAGATATAAATTTACAACCGGCTAATTACAAATATAATGGAGAAAGTGACACCATTACAATCACAACTCCAGGTATTATCAACGGTAACGGCGCAATAATAGACATGGCAGGATCAACAATCCATGCATTCAACGTACAGACTTCCGGAGTAACATTTAAAAATCTAACTATTAAAAACGCTAACTATAATGGTGATGGTGGAGCAATTTACTTTAGTAGCTCTGCTAGTTCTGGTACTGTTGAAAATTGTAATTTCACTAACAACTCTGCTAAGTATGGTGGTGCTATCGACTTTGAAGGTTCTGGTACTGTATCAAATTGTAATTTTACTAATAACCAAGCATCATATGAGGGCGGTGCTATCTGGATGATTTCTGGTACTGTAACAAATTGTAATTTTACTGATAACTCTGCAACAACATATCAAGGAGGAGCTATAAGAATGTATTCTGGTACTGTAACAAATTGTAATTTTACTAATAACCAAGCAACAACCAAAGGTGGTGCAATTTGGTTTGGTAGCAATGGTAATGTAACAAATTGTAATTTCACTGGCAATAATGCAACTACCGGTTCTGCAATTTACTTCTACAGTACTTCAGCTACTAAAACTGTTTCCAATTCTATTTTCTTAAACAATAGGGCAAATGCAGGAGCTTTAGATGTAGTTAAAAATGATAATAATATTACAATCACATTCACAGGTCAGAATAATCTTTTAAATGCAATTTATTCTAGAGAGGATGCTGAAGTTGCTTTTTACAATGTGACATATTGGGGAGCAGATGGAATTACAACAGTCAGTGCTAAATTGTCCGGATCCAATAAGGAAGAGGGTCAAAACATCACTGTTAAAGGTGTTGTTAATGGAAAGATTATAGATAAAATTAACGGCACTGACGAAAACGGTGAAATAGTTTTAGATGATGCTGGTGATTATTGGATTATCGTTAGCCATAAAGGTGATTTATACTACACAGAAATTGCTGAAACATTATTCACAAACATGAAATTATATGCAAATGTGACTTCTCTTACAACCAACAACAAGACTGTTAACATCACTGCAAAATCAAATATTTTCAGTGAAGTTATGCCAGGTAAATTACTATTTATCTTGCCAAACGGTGAAAATATTACTGCAAATTATGCAGGTAACGGAACCTGGTGGGCAGTACACACATTTGATGATTATATAGATTATCAGGTGAACGCATCATATGTCGGATTAAGCAATGTAATTATCAGCAATGCCACCATAAGCATCACTAGGGCCAATTCAACTGTTAATGTCAGTGATGTTGTTTTGAATTATGGTGAAGCCAAAAATGTCACTGTTACAGCCGAAGGCGCAACTGGAATCACAGCTAAAATTAACGATACCAACGTTACTGTTGTCAATAATTTTACAATTCCAATTTCAGGCTTGGCTGCAGGCAACTACACATTAACAGTAACCACAATAGCTGATGAGGACCATAACCCTGTAACTAAAACAGTCAAAATCACTGTAAACAAGGCGCATACTGAAATTCTCATAGTCAATGAAACCATTGATTTGAAAGTCGGTGATGAAACTATTGTTGCTACTTTGACTCCTGCTGATGCAGGCAATGTTACTTTTACATCAAGTAATGTTTCTGTTGTTGATTTTGATGATGAAGGCAATGTTATTGCTCAAGGTAAAGGCCAGGCAATCATCACTGTTTCCTTTGCAGGTAATAATAATTATGCGCCAGCCGAAAACAAGACAATCACCGTAACTGTTAGCTTGAATGATGCAAGCGTCACTGTTGATAAGGATGCTTTGGATTTGAAAATTTATGAAACATATGCAATTAATGCCACTAAACATCCTGATACAATATTGCTTGATATCACTTACACATCCAGCAATAGCTCTGTTGCCACTGTAGATGAAAAAGGAATCGTCACTGCTGTCGGCGTAGGCAGTGCAGTCATCACTGTTGAAGTCGGGGATGATGAAATCTATGCTAAAAATTCAACAACAGTCAAGGTTACCGTAAGCAAAGTTCCAACAGAAATTGCCGCAGACCCAATCGCTGCAACATACAATGCCAATAAGGATTTGGTGATTACATTAAAAGACAGTAATGGAAATCCAATTGGTGGCTTAAACATCACCGTTGATTTGAACGGCACTAAAAACTACACAACAGACACTAACGGCCAGGTCAAGATATCCACCAAAGGACTGGCTGCAAACATATATGATGTCCTGATAAGCTTCAACGGCACTGATAATTACCTGAACTCATCAAATACAACAACTGTAAGCATCTACAAGGAATCAAGCAGAGTTGATACCAAACCACTGACAACAGACTATAACGTGCACAAATACCTGGTTGTCGGCCTCAAGGACAATGAGGGAAATCCTATCAGAAACGCCGATGCATCTATAGAAATCCACGGCGTCACCTACAAGTGCAGAAGCGACGATGCGGGAGATGCAAGACTGATCATCAGACTGAATCCCGGCACTTATACCGCCAAAATCACCTTCGACAATGTCAACTACACAGGATTTACACAATACGTCACAGTAATCGTCAAAAAGCTAACACCAAAACTGACCGCCAAAAAGAAAACATTCAAGAAATCCAAAAAGGTCAAAAAATACACAGTAACACTAAAAGCCAACAACAAAGCACTGGCAAAAGTAAAACTCACCTTAAAAGTCAAAGGCAAAACCTACAAGGCAAAAACCAACGCCAAAGGAAAGGCAACATTTAAAATCAAAAACCTTAAGAAAAAGGGCAAATACAGAGCAACAGTCAAGTTTGCAGGAAACACCTACTACAACAAAATCACCAAGAAAGTTAAAATCACAGTAAAGTAGGCTTTAAAGCCTACCCCATTCTTTTTTTAAACCACACAAGTGATACAGGACCAAACAGCACATAAACTCTCCCACACAATCATGGTCAAATATTTATATACAGTGAAACAGAATTTTAATTGTATTGAATGTTTTATCTTAAAACAATGAATTTAAAAATTGTTCGTTCAATATAAAACATTTTTACTAAAATATTATTCATGAGGGAGAAAATGAAGAGCAAAAAGATCATGCTTATACTGATTACGGCTATTTTTCTTGCAAGCATTGCAGGCGTCTGCGCAGCCGATGCAAACGATACACTAGTATCCAGCGAAAATACAAATCAAATTGAATTATCCGATAGCGATAAAGTAATTGAAGATAATCTGCAAACAAGTGAAAAAAACGATGAAATGACTTTAACTGATAATGACGTATTGGGTGCTGATTCAGCTACATATTCAGATTTGGATAGCGAGATTCGTGCATCTGGAAATGTTACATTAACACATAAAAATTATATTTATGATGATGATGCTCCTGCCATTACTATCACTGAGGACAATAAAGTCATTGATGGTAACGGTGCAATCATTGACATGACAGGATCAACAATTCGAGCATTTGATGTAATAGGAAATGGAGTAACAATCAAAAATCTGACCATTAAAAATGTAAACTTTTGGGAGAATGGAGGTGCAATTAAATTCGCTGGCGATTCTGGTACTGTGATAAACTGTAATTTTATTAACAATACTGCCCAAAATGGTGGTGCAATTTACTTCGACAAAACTGGAAATGTGGAAAATTGTAATTTTACTAATAACAAAGCAACTGGAGATGACAGTTATGGTGGTGCAGTTTACTTCAATCATGAGGGTACTGTATCAAATTGTAATTTTACTAACAACTCTGCTAGTTATGGCGGTGCAGTTTACTTCGGTACAGATGGTACTGTGACAAATTGTAATTTTACTAACAACTCTGCTCTTGATGGTGGTGCAGTTCACTTTTACTTTGTTTCAACAGGTACTGTGACAAATTGTAATTTTACTAACAACACTGCGGGTATTAATGGTGGTGCAATTTACTTCAGCAATACTGGAAATGTGGAAAATTGTAATTTTACTAACAACTCTGCTCTTGATGGTGGTGCAGTTTACTTCGTTAGTGACGCTGAGGTGACAAATTGTAATTTTACAGGCAACACCGGCGGATGTAATGGTGGTTCTATCCGGATGTCTTCTGGCAGTGTGACAAATTGTAATTTTACTAACAACTCTGCTGGTTATGGTGGTGCAGTTTACTTCAATCTTGAGGGTACTGTGACAAATTGTACTTTTACTAACAATGCTGCAAGAGGTGGTTTGGGTGGTGCTATATACATGCCTTCAGGTAGTGTTGAAAATTGTACTTTTACTAACAACAAAGCAGCTGAAGATGGTGCCGCTGTCTATTTCGATGGGCAGGGTACTAGTAGGATTATAAATTGTAATTTTACTAACAACACTGCGGGTATTAATGGTGGTGCAGTTTACTTCGGTACAGATGGTACTGTGACAAATTGTAATTTTACTAACAACAAAGCAACTGAAGATGGTGCCGCTGTCTATTTCGAGGTGGAGGCTACTGGTAGGATTATAAATTGTAATTTTACAGGCAACACTGCGGATAGTGATGGTGGTGCAGTTTACTTTGATAGTAATGGTTCTGTGACAAATTGTAATTTTACAGGCAACACTGCAAAAAACGGTGATGGTGCAGTTTACTTCAAGAATTCTGGTAATGTGACAAATTGTAATTTTACTGGTAATAATGCAACTACTGGTTCCGCAATTTATTTCAATAGTGATTCAGCCACTAAAACTGTTTCCAATTCTATTTTCTTAAACAATAGAGCAAATGCAGAGGCTTTAGAAGTAACTAAAAATGATAATAATATTACAATTATTTTCACCGGTCAGAATAACTTATTAAACGCAATCTATTCTAATGGTGATGTTACATTTACTAATGTGACCTATTGGGGTGCAAATGGAATCCAAAACACAGGCAGTTCCACCACCATACCTTCAAGATCCAAGTATGAAGCCGGTCAAAACATCACCGTTGGAGTAATTGTCAATGGGGAACTTGTTTTAAATGAGATTAAAGTCACAGATGAGAATGGTATGATTGTTTTGGATATAAATGCTGGTGAAAATTATTTCATTGGTGTTCGCCATGACGCAGATTCATACTACACTGAAAAGGAAACAATAATCTCAAACAACACTAAATTCAATGTGAATGTCACCTCTCAGACAACCCATAACAAGGCAGTTAACATCACTGCAAAATCCAATATTTTCAGTGAGTTTATGCCAGGTAAATTACTATTTATCCTGCCAAACGGTACAAACATTACCGCAAATTATGCTGGCAATGGAATCTGGTGGGCAGTTCATACCTTAGCTGATTATGGTGTTTATCAGGTAAATGCATCCTATATCGGACTGGACAATGTAACCATCAACAATGCAAACATAACCGTCAGCAAGACCAATACCGCATTAACTGCAGATGCAATCACTGCAACCTACAACATCAACAAAAATTTGGTGATTACATTAAAGGACGCCAACGGAAACGCTATAAGCGATGCAAAATTGACTGTCGACCTGAACGGTGCCAGGGAATATGTTACTGATGCCAACGGCCAGGTAAAAGTTAACGTGGCTAAATTAGTGCCTAAAACCTACACTGCAATAATAACATTCAATGGCGATGATGCATATGTCAAATCAGCCAAGAATGTTCAGGTAATCGTTAAAAAGGCCAAAGCTAAAATAGTTGCCAAAAAGAAAACCTTCAAGAAATCCAAAAAGGTCAAAAAATACACAGTAACACTTAAGGACAACACCGGAAAGGCAATCAAAAAGGTAAAACTCACCTTGAAAGTCAAAGGCAAAACCTACAAGGCAAAAACCAACGCCAAAGGTAAAGCTGTCTTTAAAATCAAAAACCTTAAGAAAAAGGGAACCTATAAGGCAACAGTAACCTTCAAAGGCGACAAATACTACAGCAAAGTCACCAAAAAAGTTAAAATCACAATCAAGTAGGCTTGAAAGCCTACACCATTCTTTTTTTTAAACCTCACCAATCAATCATGGTCAAATATTTATATATAATGGAACAGAATCTTAATTGTATTGAATGTTTTAATTAAAAATAATAATTTTAAAAATTGTTCGTTCAATATAAAACATTTTTACAAAAATATTATTCATGAGGGAGAAAATGAAGAGAAAAAAAATCATGCTTATACTGATTACGGCTATTTTTTTCGCAAGCATTGCAGGCGTCTGCGCCAGTGATGCAAACGATACAATGGTAGCCAGCGACGATACGGGAGAAATTGAATTATCACATGAAAATGAGATGTCTGCAGATAATCTGCAAACAGGCAAAGAGAATGATGAATTGGCATTAGCGGATAATGATGAAAGTGTCAGTGCACAAACTGGTACGGAAGTGTTAAGTGTTGATAATAGTACATATTTGATGCTTTCCTCAGAGATTAGTCAACCAGGCAATGTTAAATTAACACATAAGAATTATATTTATGATAATAGTGGTCCTATTAGCATCCGTGAGAACAATAAGGTCATTGATGGTAACGGTGCTGTCATTGACATGGCAGGATCAACAATTCGAGCATTTGATGTAATATCAGATGGAGTAACAATCAAAAATCTAACCATTAAAAATGTAAACTTTTGGGAGAATGGAGGTGCAATTAAATTCGCCGGCGATTCTGGTTCTGTGATAAATTGTAATTTTATTAACAATACTGCCCAGAATGGTGGTGCAATTTACATCGAACATACTGGAAATGTGGAAAATTGTAATTTCACTGATAACCATGCAGTTCAGGAAGGTGGTGCAATATATGGAGGCATTTCAGTTTTCAATAATTTCAAAACATCTTCAGATACAATTTACAATACCAATTTTCCTACTTTCACTGTTTCCAAATCTTTATTCAGATTTGATTTAGGTGAGAAGTTACTGTTCAACCTGACAGCCGACAATAAGAATTATGATGGCTACAACACTACAATCACCCTTATCAAAGATGGCAATCCGGTTGGTGTTTATTATGCATTAAGCGGTTCTGACGAAGGATGGTCTGCAGATTTAAGTCCAGGAATTTATGTGGCCAGATTAAGCATGGAACAATATGCTGTAAACGCAATAACTGTAAACATCGTTACTGGAATGATGAATTTAAGTACATATTCTGAATTATCTCGTGAGATTGCTTCTGGAGGAGATTATATTAATTTACAGTATGGATATTATGTTTATGATAATGGTGATCCTATTACTATCCGTGAGGACAATAAGGTCATTGATGGTAACGGTGCAGTCATTGACATGACAGGATCAAACATTCGAGCATTTGATGTAATATCAAAAGGAGTAACAATCAAAAATCTAACCATTAAAAATGTAAACTTTGAGGAGATTGGAGGTGCAATTAAATTCGCTGGCGATTCTGGTCCTGTGATAAATTGTAATTTTATTAACAATGCTGCCAAAAATGGTGGTGCAATTTACTTCGACTATACTGGAAATGTGGAAAATTGTAGTTTTGTTAATAACTCTGCAACTAGTGATGGTGGTGCTGTCCGGATGTCTTCAGGTAATGTGACAAATTGTAATTTTGTTAATAACTCCGCAACATATCACGGTGGTGCTATTGACTTTAAAGGTTCTGGTAATGTGACAAATTGTAATTTTGTTAATAACTCCGCAACATATCACGGTGGTGCTATTGACTTTGAAGGTTCTGGTAATGTGACAAATTGTAATTTTACAGATAACAAAGCAACTGATACCTACTCTTATGGCGGTGCAGTTTACTTATGGAATCAAGGTACTGTGACAAATTGTAATTTCACTGGCAATAATGCAACCATTGGTTCTGCAATTTACTTCTACAGTTCATCAGCCACTAAAACTGTTTCCAATTCTCGTTTTTTAAACAATAGAGCAAATGCAGAAGCTTTAGAAATAACTAAAAATGATAATAACATTACAATTACTTTCACAGGTAACGACAACCTTTTAAACGCAATATATTCTAATAGTGATGTTACATTTACTAATGTGACATATTGGGCAGCAAATAGAATCGCAAACACAGGCAGTTCCCCTACAACTCCTGCAAGATCCAAGTACGAAGCTGGTCAAAACATCTCTGTGGGCGTTGTTGTTAATGGCATTATTATTTTTAATGAGGTTAAAGTCACAGATGAGAATGGTATGATTGTTTTGGATATAAAAGCTGGCGAAAATTATTATATAAGTGCTCGCCATGACACAGATTCATACTACACAGAAACTGAAAAAACAAACTCGACCATGAAATTAAATGTGAATATCACCTCCCAGACAACCACAAATAGAACTGTTAATATCACTGCAAAATCCAACATTCCACAGGATATTGTGCAGGGCAAATTATTATTTATCTTACCAAACGGTACAAACATTACTGCAAATTATGCAGGCAATGGAACCTGGTGGGCAGTCCATAGATTTGATGATTATGGTGTTTATCAGGTCAGCGCATCCTATATCGGACTGGACAATGTAACCATCAACAATGCAAACATAACCGTCAGCAAGACCAATACCGCATTAACTGCAGATGCAGTTACCGCAACCTACAACATAAACAGGGATTTGGTGATTACATTAAAGGACGCCAACGGAAATGCTTTAAGCGGCGCCAAATTGACTGTTGACCTGAACGGTGCCAGGGAATATGTCACTGATGCAAACGGCCAGGTGAAAGTTAACGTGGCTAAATTAGTGCCTAAAACCTACACTGCCACAATAACATTCAATGGTGATGATATATATGCCAAATCAACCAAGAATGTTCAGGTAATCGTTAAAAAGGCCAAAGCCAAAATAGTTGCCAAAAAGAAAACCTTCAAAAAAGCCAAAAAGGTCAAAAAATACACAGTAACACTTAAGGACAACACCGGAAAGGCAATCAAAAAGGCAAAAGTCACCATCAAGGTAGGCAAAAAGACCTTTAAAGCAACAACCAACACCAAAGGCAAGGCTGTATTCAAGCTCAAAAAACTGACCAAAAAGGCTAAATACACTGCTAAAGTTACCTACAAAGGCGACAAATACTACAGCAAAGTCACCAAGAAAGTTAAAATCACAATCAAATAAGGATTAAAAATCCTTATTTTTTTAATTTTTCTCTTTTTACTTATACACCATTTTTGGACATTTCCTAAAGAAAAATGACTCCTTCAAGTTAATTGCATCTTCACTTAATTAAAATCAATGATTTATTTGATGCATTGCATCTGATGAATGCCATATTCAATATTCTTTGAATGATTTGGGGATGGGCTGACGCCACAGCTTCGACGTTGCTGGCGGGCGAATCAAAAAAGGACATATATCAGGATAAACATAATATAATAACACAAAAGGGGATGAAAACATGAACATGAAAACAAAGATAACGTTAATTGTGCTTTGCGTATTTATCGCAGGAATTGCAGTGACTGCAGTGGCCGGAGAACAGGTACAGTTCAAGAAATTCGAGGACAAGGGATACAAATGGGAAATAAATGAGAGCGAATGGAACCAGATGGTGAAGGATGCCAATGCCGAATACAGACATGCCGAAGCCCAGGGAAGGGCAATACCTATCGGATACTCACATCAGAAGAACGTGACAGTGACAAAGGATGGAATCGAATATAACCTAATCGCATTTGCCGTCAAAAATCACAAAAACGTTCGCTGTGAAGTCAGAGGCCTTCAGGAAGGATATCTTGTAGACTACGATACTGTAGCTGCAAAATGATTTGAGAATGAGGATTACATTCCTTATTCTTCATATTTTTATACCATCACCTGAATTGCATGACATTGAATATTGCTTGCAAATAAGACCAATCAGTCATTGACGAAATATGAATAAAGCTCATCCTTGACTTCCACATCGATTTCGAAAGTGAAATTGACAATAGGCTGCTCCTTGTCGTTGATTGTACGGTAAAGCTGCTTGTGGTCAACAGGAGTCAGCTTGCCGATGTAGTAGAATTCTATTCCCTCATCGTTGTTTTTCTGGATGAAAAGCTCTATGTCCAAATCGGTGTAGTTGATTATCGGCTCCAGCTCAGGGGATGACACCTTCCTGTTGTTTCTGCTCATCCATGAGAAGCTTTGCCTTGTTATGAAGTGATCATTGTAGTTTATTGTCTCTGAGATGTCTTCGGACTTGTTGTAGGTTACAAAAATCGGACAGGTGTTGTACTTAACCTTATATCCTCCGATATTCTGCCCGTTCATGTAGTAATCCCAGTTTAGGATTCTCGGGACGTCCTCACGTGAGTACTTCTCATACAATCTGAATTTAGCATCATTTCTGTAGAAATTGTCGTATTTGAAGAATGCGTATTTCAGTGCATCTTCAAAGTGACTTGAAAATGCGGGATTGGCCAGTGAATCGCTTAGGCTTTTGGATATCTCAAATCTGTAGTCCCTGCTGTTTTCCAAATCATCATATGCCTCAGGGCTAAAATCAAAGAAGAGGTTTTCGGGATTTTCAACTAGCTTTTCGATTGTGTTTGCCTGATAACCCTCGCCTTTTTCCTTCCTGTAGAAGTTAAGGCTCAGGAAGTTTATTGCACCTCTGATTGATTCAAGCTGATTGTCCAGATTGAAATTGTCCTTCAGGCATTCCTCGATTTGCCTGACGGTAAAGTACCTGTTGCACTTGAGGCATGCAAGGATTATAAGCTCATGCGGCCTGATGCCCTTTATGAGCTTTTTGGAGATGAACTTCAATGGGTCGGCATTTCCGATTTCGGAGGAATAGTCCTCCTCGATTGCCGATAAAAAATCGTGGTATGTCGGAAAATCCTTGTGGGAAAGTATCAGTTCGGGATTGAATTCTGCATTGATTGCAAAGTCATATAATGAAGGTATCCGTCCCAACTTGTATTTTAATTGATTGTACTTTTCCTTAAACAGTGCCTTTCTTGAAAAGGAGGTGTTGTTGATTGACTCATATATGCGCTTTCGGGAAATCTCATCGAAGTTGATTGAAGATGCGCCGGGAATGATCTTGTTTCCCTCCATGAGATACTTCCGGATTTTGTCCTTGTCATAGGACCTGTCCCCCGAAAGGGCAATCGGAATCATGAAATTGTTTTTATAATTGCCGATAAAGTCTAAAATGACAACATACTCCTTGTTCTGGTATTTCCTAAGTCCCCTTCCCAACTGCTGGATGAAGATGATTGGAGACTCGGTCGGCCTTACAAGCAATACCTGATTGATTTCAGGAATGTCAACGCCCTCGTTGAAGATGTCCACAGTGAAGATGAACTCCAGTTTGTCTGGATTGTCGTCATTGGTGAGCCTGTCGATTGCCTCTAAACGTTTTTCCTGTGAGTCATCGCCGCTTAGAAATACTGACGGATATCCTCTTTTGTTGAACTTATCTGCAAGAAGCTTGGCCTCACGCTTTCTTGAGCAGAACACCAGTGCCTTTCTTCTCTCGCCTGAATATCCGTAAAACTCTGATTTTTCAATCAGGTAGCTTACGCGCTCATCGGATGCGAGAAGATTGAAGTCTGAAAAATCATCATCGACCGTTGAGTCCTCAAATTCAACGTCGGTTATTCCGAAATAGTGGAATGGACATAAGAGGTCCTCATCCAAGGCTTCCTGAAGGCGGATTTCATGGGCGATGTTGTTGTCAAAAAGGTCGTAAATGTTAAAGCCGTCAGTCCTTTCGGGAGATGCAGTCATTCCAAGCAGGAATTTCGGCCTGAAGTAATTGACCACATTGATGTATGACAGAGCCCCCGCCTTGTGGCCCTCGTCTATTATTATATAATCAAAGTAATCCCGAGGATAACTTGTGTAGACCTCCTCCTTGGACATTGTCTGAATTGTTGAGAAGAGATAAGGCTTGTTGAAATCCTTGGAATTGCCCGAAAGCAGTCCGAACTTTTCATGGTCGCTGAACACATTCTGGTATGCTCTTATTGACTGCTTTAAAATCTGTTCACGATGAACAAGGAATAAAAATCTCTTGGGTTTGAAATCCTTTACTGCAAATGCCGAAGCATAGGTTTTTCCGGTACCTGTAGCCGAAACAAGGATAGCCCGATTTTCCCCATGGCTTATCAGATTTCTGACGTTTTCCAGAAACTGCTCCTGCATATAGTTTGGAGTCAGTGCAATGTTTTTATCCTTAAGCTCCCTGGTTGTCTTTCTCAAATCCGTGAAAGCCTTTGATGCATTATAAACCCTTTCATAAATCGGCAAGGCGTCTTTCAGTTCATCGGCCTCATCCCACAGCATGTCAAATTCCCTAATGATGTCTGAAAGCATCTCGCCTTCGGCAAGGGATGTGAATTCAACATTCCACTCCTTGTTGACGCTCAGGGCATTCATTGTCATGTTTGAGCTGCCGACAATGCCTCTGTAGATGTTGCCCTTTTTGAAAATGTATCCCTTGGTGTGGAAGCCCTCATTCTCCTGGGAATAGAGCTTGACCTCGATATTATTGAATGAGTCCAGTTTTTTAAGCGCTTCGGGTTCTGTGAAGGTGAGATAGTCGGTGGTGAGGATTTTTCCTCTAATGCTGTTGCTTTCAAGATATCTGAATTCCTCAAGAAGCGGAGTTATTCCTCCCATGGTGATGAACGCAGAGGATATGATGAACTCGTCACAGCCTCTAAGCTCATCCCTCAGGGAGTTTATGACCTTTGAGTCACGGTTGTTGTACAAAAGCTTTGGCGTGAAATCTGCGCTGGAGCTGTTGTGCTGGTTTATGAATGCGGTTTTGGCTCCGTTGAGGATTTCATCGATGTTCATCTAATCTACTCGCTTTCAAGGTGTTTGATTAATTCCTGGAGTTTGTCTATTTGGATTTGGAATTCCTCTTCCCTTGGTGTTCCTTTGACTTTTTCCAATTTATTCTGGAGTTGTTCAAGCTTTGCCTTTGCAAGTTCCAATCTTTTGTCTGCCATTTCAATCCTCCATGGTCTCTTTTAGGTAATCGATAATTGTGAGGTCCGCCGGAATCCAGTTTACATCGTTCAGTTCGTCTTTTGTAAGCCACCTGGCGTCGTTGTGCTCCAATAGCTTTGGAGTTCCTTCTGTTATGATGGCTTCAAAGCAGGACATTTTAAGATAAAAAGTAGGATACTGGTATTCCAGGTCCAGGGCGAACTTGGTGGGTTTTATTGTGCAGTCCAGTTCTTCTTTGATTTCCCTTATGAGAGCTTGTTCTTTTGTTTCATCAGGTTCTATTTTGCCGCCTGGAAATTCCCACATGTTGATGAATTCGCCGTAGCCTCTCTTGGTTGCAAGGATTTGATTATCCTTTTTGATAATAGCTGCGACTACGTTTAAAGTTTTCATGATTTAATATTTAGCAGCTTACGTTATAAATGTTAATAAAAAAATTAAAAGTTATTCAAAATGAGCAATTACCCATCGAATCCAACTTAGAACAGTTTTACCTCTTCTTTTATAAATTTGAGTGTTATTAATATTATATAAAGCATGATTATGCATTATTTCAATAACATCATTAAGATTTATATCATTATCTAATAAATAAACTGAAAAAACATTATGAAAAACTGTATGTTCAAATAAACATTTGCAAAGTTCTAAATCTCGCTCATATTCATTTAATTTAAATATAAATTTACCCCTATCCGAAAGTTTATAAAAAACTTTTTTTTCAACCTTATATTTTTCAATTAAAGACAAATATATGGCCGCATTAGTATAATAATCTTTTTGTCTGCTGGTAAATTTATTCAATTCAATAATTTCATCACCAGACATATCACCGTTTAACAAATTTTCACAAATACAAATAATTCTTGTAAATGTATCTGCTTGAGGGAATGGAACTTTAGGTTCTTTAATAAAAGTCACTTCCTCCAAAATAGCTACAATTTCATTTTTATCAATGTGGATCATGTCTTCACCTAATACTCATAATTATTTGTTACCAATATTTCAGAAATTTTTCCACGCTTATTAGCATCAGAATTTATAGATCTTGCTACACCAAATCTATGAATTTCAAATTCTGAGTACAAATCATCAAAAAAATCATCTGACTCATCAACATTCTTTGGATCCGAATTACTTAGAATAACAAATCTTTTTTCACCTGAAATCTTTTTATAAAAATCTGCCAACTTTACTTGTTCAGGATCAGCAAAAGGATTTTCAGAATAACTTGTAAATGAAGATGTTTTAGTTAATGGCCTAAATGGAGGATCAAAATAAATTAAAGAATTATCTTCAATCAAATCTTCGATATAAGAATAATCCCCATTATTTATTTCAGCATTTTTAAGCACATGAGAAACCTTTTTTAAATTAGATTCATCAAGAATTTTTGGTTTTTTATACCTTCCCATAGGAACATTGAACATTCCTTTCCTATTAACTCTAAACAAACCATTAAAACAAGTTTTATTCATAAAAATAACTTGGCTTGCACGAATAATATGCTTTTCAGAATAATTATCATAGTCAAATTCTAATAAATTTGAATTAAAATCCTTACGAACATCCTCATAATATGATTTACGGCCTTCTTGACTTAATAAATCAAAATCTCTTTGAAAACCATCAAGATGAACTATTAACTGTTCCACATCATCTCTAATAACTTTATATGTCAACATGAGTTCTTTATTAATATCATTAATATAAGCATGTTTAATAGAATAAAAATTACTTAGATAAAAAAATAATCCTCCCCCACCTATAAATGGTTCAAAATAATGATTAATGACTTTTGATTTTTTAATAGACTTTGGTAAAAATTGTTCTATAATTTTAGCTGATCTATATTTACCTCCAGCCCATTTTAAGAAGGGTTTGACATGATCATTATTTCCACGAGACATAAGTTATCAACTCTAAAAAAATAAAAAAATACATCTAAATATTTATTGAAAATCATATTTAAATTTTAAAAAAAATAAAAAGATCGATAAATAATATTATTTAAAGATCTTCACAAGCCGAATTAACACTTTCTTCAAATTTATCACAAGCTTCCCCATATTGAGAGGATCTTTCAATATTTTGTAAATATTTAATACCAGTATTTGCATATTGCTCTGCAATTTTAAAAACTTGTTTTTTATCTGAAATAATTTTAACATCGCCCGTATCCGCAATAGCAACGATATTTAACAAAGCTAAATTATCTTTTGAAATACTACTTTCAAGTATTAAAGATTTAGTCCCATTTAAAGGAGTTTTTGATCCTAAATCATAACCTACTGCCATAGCAACTACGAATTGGTCTATACGTTCGACTTGAGCCATATTATTTAAAATTTCTGAGCCTTTATAAAATTTTAAAATATCATCACTTTCAATATTCAATCTAAGTTGCGCCATTATTCTACCTCCACAATATTAGTCATGTATTCTTCTTCAAGAATTTCTATCTCAAATTTTGGAGCTTTTTCGAAAATAGGTTGAATATTTTCTGAAAATTCGTCCGGTGTAAGAATTAAAATCATTTGTTTATCATTTGAAATTTCAAGTAAAACTTTAGCAAAGTTTACTCTATTATCATCAGAAACTCTAGCAAGAGGAGTATCAATTAACAATGGTGCTTTAAAACCAGAAATAGAATGAACACCTAAAGTAAATGCCAATGCCACTAATTGACGTTCAGCCGCACTAGCAGATCCAATAGCATTATCATTAGTCAATTTATGAATTAATTTAAGAACATAATCCTCATCAATTTCAATATTTGAATATGTTTCTTGTTTCCAAATTAAATTAAAAAATGTAGTTCTAGTGAACTCTTCAATATCTTCCTTAGTGATATCCATTATTTCTTTCATTGTATGATTAATTATTTCAATAGCCTCATGACATATTTTTTGTTTACCTAATAATTCTAATTCAACCTCAGAATCAATTTTAGCATCTTCTAACTTTTTATACAACCTTTTAATTTCTTTTTCCATATTCTCTAAACTAACTCGAATCCTAGGAATCTCATCCCTACCATCATCGTAAATTTGCTTCATCTTTTTTAATTTTTTAAATTTGCTAACAATTTTTTCATCATCCCTTCCAACAAATTTTTTCTCAATATCTGCTAATTCTAATTCAATTTTATCTTTTTCATCAAAAAGATTATTTAATAATTCCACATAAGAATTAATTTGTTTAGGATAATTACTAATATCTCTTTTAAATGTATTAATAGGAGTCTTTAAATTTAACAACATTTTTGATTCCATAGATGATAACCTATAATCATTTAAAAGATTAGTAATATATGTGATAGCATCATCACTCAGATGTTGGTCACAAGATGTACACTTACCCTGACCTAGACTTTTTCTAAGTTCTTCTTCATCAATAGCGGGAGGCAATTCATCATCAATATCCTCCAAGATTCCTTCAACTTCATTGATAGCATTATTTAATAAAATAACTGCTGATGAATTAAAAGTATATTCTTGAATAACTTCTCTTTTGGAATCAATTTTATTATTAACTTTATCTAATTCCGCTTCTTTTGTATTACGTTCTTCATTTAACTCATCCATATCTGGAATACCACTTAATTCAACATTTAATTTATTCCAAATATCAAAAGCATTATTTGTTTGTTTTTCAAGTTCCTTTAATTCTTCTTCTTGAGTGCTTTTTGAAGTTTCCAAATCTTGAATTTCACCAACAATATCATCAATGTCAGGATTTAATTTACCTGCCTCTTTTTTATAGTAAGATTCCCTTTTATTCAACTTATCAGCCATATTATCTAAAACATCAATATGAGACAACATGAATATATTATTTTTAACATTATCTGCTTTTTGATCTTCAAAATATGTATCTAATTGTTCTCCATCAAAAAAGAAGAACTCTCTAATTGCTTCAGGAACGAAAGTGTCCACCATCAAATTGGCATCTTCACCTTTATATCTGTAAGTTTCCCCATTTGATGCCTTTTCTTCAACAGTGAGAGAATTCATATATGGAGTAGAATTATTTGCTTTATATTTTTCAACTCTTTTAAAAGATAATTTCGAATTTTTAGAAGAAACTTTAATTTCAACAGAAATATCAACATCTTCTTTATGATCAATGTGGCTTAAATTTAAAATTGGTAATGAAGATGAACTATTTGAATCCTTATAAGAATGAGGTTCTTTATTATATAAACACCAATTTATAGCATTTAAAAAAGTTGTTTTACCCATACCATTTTTTCCAATTAATAAATGAATATCATTATTTTGCTGGTTAAAATTTATTTCGACATCTTTGTAAATTCTAAAATTTTTTATAATAATTTTTTCAATTCTCATTTTTCAACCTTCTTTTGATAATATTCATTGATTTTTTTATTATATTCATCAGTCCAGCGAACTCCTGAAGTTAATTCAAAAACAAATATATCACTTAAGAAATTTGCCATATCTTTATCAACACAATTTTTTCTCAATACTCTACTTATCTCAATATCATCCATAAACTCACCTTACTCATAAAAAGTATCGTAAATATCAAAACCATTAGATGCAGCATCTGCAATCATTTCAAAACGTTCTAATTCTTTTTCATATATTCTTTTTTCCAATTCCTTATAATTAGATTTTTTATCCATATTAGGTTTTATAATTAAATCATAAATTTTTGCTTTATTCTTATTAGGGTATCTCCTTAATACCCTACCTAATCTTTGAATAAACTCCCTTGGATTAGTACTATTACATAATAAAATTGCTTTTGATGCTGAAGGAACATCAACACCTTCATCCAAACAATGCATTGCAACCAGACAATCATATTCTCCATTTGAAAAATCTTCTAAAATATCTTCCCTATAAGACCTCCTATCATCAAAATTAACACTTGGGTCCGAAGAATCTTTATAAGTAAATGTTTTTACTTTCCAATCAAATTTATTACCCACTATATTAACTACATCTTCAATTTGCTCATCACTACAATATATTATTAAATTCTGATGGTCAGAACCTAAATCTGATAGAATATCTTCCAATACATTCATTTTATTACTAGCATTTTTTAAGATATTAGCTCTCAAAAACAACAACTTTTCAATTTTCTTAGAATTTTTTTCACTTCCATCATCCTCAATTCTGTTTAATTGAGTAGTTAAGTCATAATACTCTTCTAATTCATTATCATTTAAACTTATATAAGAAGGATAATAATCATATTTTGTTAAATAAGAAAGATTAGTTAGAGGATTTATCTTTTTAATTGCATCTTTAAGAGAAAATTCATAAACAATATCTCCAAAATAATTTAAAAGAAATTCTGTTCCAAAGTCATCATATTTCCTATCTGGTGTCGCACTCAAACCTAATCTATAATCATATTCATCTATTAATGATTTTCTAAATCTAGTTGAACCTAATTCATGCATTTCATCCGCAATCAAAAAATAAGGAATATTATGTCTTTTTCTTGAAATTATCGATTTAAAATTATCCTTATGCATAGAATGAGGAGTACTTAAAACTAAAATCTTATTAATATACCCTTTATTTAAATCAGATGTTGCTTCAGAAAATTCTTTTTTACCATTATTATTTGAACTACTTACATTAATAACTTTATCAAACTCATCAATTAAACCAAATTGTTCAATTGAATTCAACCATTGAGGTATTAAATGTTTGTAGGGCACTGAAATAATAGTTACTAATTTATCCTCTTCAGAAACAATTTTATCCAAACAACCTAAAGCAGTGAACGTTTTACCAGTTCCTGTTGCCATTGCAAAAATCCCTTTTTTATCATTGAATATCCAGTTATCTACTGCCTCTTTTTGATTATCAAATAATTCTATTCTTTTTCTTTTCCTTTTAGAAATAACTTCAGGTGTGAAAACAAGTTCTTCAAAACTATCTGGAGCAATTTCAATAAGTTTTTCTTTAACCGCTGTTGGAACATCAATAGTTTTATATTCACCAGATGCACCTTCCCATGTCCTAGTAAATAAATCTATTTTACTACTAATACGGCTACTTTCACTACTATTCCATGATCTATAAACATCAAATTGTTCTAAATTTTTATTCCATCCTGGGCCAGTCTCATTATTTGAACCAGAAAAACAAACATAATTTCCATCAAAATCTCTATTGATTCCAATTTTATAATGCATTATTCCTTTATCTGATTCATTAAGACCCATTACAACAACTTTTATTTCCAATAAACCATTAGCTATCATCCAACCTAAAACTTTAACATGATTTTTTCGGATTTCATCTTCCATTGAATCAAGGTCTTTTAAAAAATTATCTGCTAAAAATTCTTCGGGATTAGTTTCGCCAGCAATAATTGAATCTACATCTTCTGAAGTTAATTCAATACCACATAACAATTTCATTTTACTTTTATTAATAATAAACTCTTTTAATCCTTTTGCAGAATATGCCAAACTTCTTGAATTAAAATAACCCGCCATCCTATAATATTCTTTTGAATTAGATAAAACAGGAATATAAAAATCGTTTAAAATATCCTCTTTTTCAGAGTCATAATCATCATGTAAATTTAAATCTTTAAAACTCATTTTATTCACAAGACCATAACAGTGTATGATCTTTGATCTTTTACAAGATCAATATAAAGTTTATCAAAATTAATCTAATTTAAAATAATCTCGCTCGGAAGCTTTATGAAATATAAAAGGTGACCAAGCATCAGGAAGATGATCTTTTACTTCATCATAAGTCATTTTACGATATTCAGCAGCATTTTCCTGCGGAATTTTCTTCCTTTCCAAAATTGATGAATGGTAATCAACTTCATGCCTCATGCATATATTATGACGCCTGATATTTCTCCTAAACTTACGTATTTCATGATCTGTCCAGTTAGGATTAATATGATAATCATCATTGGTTTGATGTCTTTTATAAGAGCTGTATTCATCATCAGTCCTTTCTAAAGGTCTATACCTACAGTCAGTTATTTGAACACCCCACTTTGCACATTCAACCCTTTTTTCTTCCATTTCTTTATAATCCAATCCGCCTTTTTCCTCATAATTATAAATCATGAATACTGATATTTCTTTAGGCTGGAATCCACCATCCTCCAATATATCAAGTTGTTTTCTGATGAGTTTTTTCTCTTTAATACTATGATCCCATGCAATTTTTGGATTTTTAAAACCTGCTTTTTTGAGTTTTTCTGCCAAATGTGGTTTTTTTCTAAGAATTCTACCATCAAAACCAGATTGAGACTCAACATATGTAATTTTTCTCTCTCTTTTCAATTCTATTAATTCATCCAATATATCTTCAATATATTCATTAGCTAAGAGATTATTATCATAAAAAATAACTTTCTTTTTACCATTCTGTAAAATTTCATCTTTAATTGACTTTTTACATAACCATTCTGGTTCAATTATATATGTTCCACAAAATCCACATTGCCTTATGCATCCACGAGTGGTATGGATAATTTGATAGTCAACATCAACCAAATCATATGCAGGAGGACATTTTTCAGCACCCTCTATAACACCCAAAATAACATCATCACACCCAGTATAGTCTAAACAGTGATCTGGAAGCAATGATGCATATATTCCCCCAACTAAAACAGGAACATCTTTTCCATATTTTCTCTTACAATAATCAACTGCACTTTTAACATATTTTGACCAATAAGTAAAGATAGATGTGACACAGATTAAATCAGGCTTAAATTCATCATCTTCATCGACGTTATTATCTTCAGGAATTAATGTTGTTTGAACATAGTTCCCATATTTCTTTTTTGAATCATCTTCCTCATAACGAACTAATTTTACATCAATAGATTTAGTTCTTAAATAACCTGCAATTTTTAATAAACCGATTGGCAAGAAATTAGAATGGTTCCTACTCTTATTAGGAATTGGAAAATTAGGTTCAATCAATAAAACCCTCTTTACATCCTCAGTAATCCAATCATCAAAGTTCATTAAAAACAGCTCCTAAGAAAAAATTAATAACAAATTTATAATAAACTTTAAGTTCGATATAAATTAAATATTTTTCCAAAAATAATTTCAAATAAGAAAAAAATTAATAAAAAAATGCTCCAATAATAATTTAGAGCATTTAATCGTGATAAACACCAGCTTTTTCATCCCAATGATCATTATAACCTATATAGTGACCTCCATGTTCCGTAGTGTAGGTATAACCATATTTATCTGCCTGCTGCCTAGTTATCCCGGATGAATCAACTTCAGGACGATTATCCTCGGATGATGAACTATATGAAGTATAATCCACATTAGTACTTTCCTCAACAGGTTTTTCTTTTATTTTCAGTGTTTGATTTGTGGTGTTTGCCGTATAATTCTCGTTTCCACCATATGTGCAGTTGACAGTGTATTTTCCAGGACTTTTATCGAGTTTTAATTTTCCAACACCTTTTTCATTAATAACAACAGAGTGATAATCAGTGGCCCCCTCCTTATCTGTAACGGATATGTTTACTGTTTGGCCTTTAATTGGAGTTCCGTTCATGTCAGTAAGCTGTATTTTTATGTTTTCGCCTTCTTCAATTACCTTCTTGTTTTTTATCGTTAATTTTACATTCTCTTTGGTTGGGGCCTGCATCATTACCGCCAGCCCTATAATAAGGGCAATAATAACAATAACCAACCCCACAATTATCCATTGATTCTTATCCATTCAATCACCTTTACCTATAGGTATACCAAACCTTAGCCTTATAAGGAACATAATCTTCAATCCATTTTACATGCTTGATATTATATCCTTTATGGGAAGTTCCTACTATTTTAGTTTTGATTTTCCCAGTATATTCATTTTTAAACCATATTTTTGCCTGAAGCAGCCTTGTGGAGTGCTGAAATTCCTGGCCGGCATCAATCATTGTGCCTATAGATATCCCTTTCGCATGTTGGCGAGTGTAACTGTTTGCAACTGCCAGAAGAACATCTCCTGTTTTAAGCTTTTTAGATGCATATCTTGAATCATCAATTCTGAGTTTCAGGGTTACGGTTTTCCCATTGACCTTTTTCAAAATACTTACTGTTATTTTTCGTTTTTCTTTTGAAACAGGATTGTAAGCAGTTATTTTATGTTTTCCTATTTTAAATACATTGATTTTAATTTTTGCTATTCCTTTTGAGTTTGTTCTTTTTTTATATGTCTTTCCTTTGACTGTAATCTTTACAACCTTATTTTTCAAGGGCTTTCCCTTGGTGTCAAGGAATTTGATTGAAAATTTCTTGTTTTTCTGCGTATTATATTTTGTCAGCGCTTTTGTAGGTATTGTCGATTTGATCTTGACGGTATTGTATGCAGTCCAGAAGCTTTGTCCGTCCTCGGACCCTATATATGTTTTCACTTCATGTTTACCTACCTTGTAATTTATCGGGAAATACACTATCCCGTCCTGGTTTGTTTTCTTATCCTTCAGATTACCTATTTTTCCAAACGATACATAGACTCCGCCATCAGGATTGTAATCCTCATCATAGACCTTCACCTTGAACTTGGTATCTTTATCTCCATAGTACTTGACGACATTGTGGGTGACGACGGTGTCGTCCTCATATTCCTCATCAGTATTCGCATCATAGAAATAGGTTGTCTCCAATTTGTCATTTTCAGCCGAAGATAATGTATTTTCATCATCCGCCTTTAGGTTATCATCAGCAACAGTACTGTTGTCCTGTGCACTTACAGCCGTTAGTGCAAGCAGAAACAGAACCCCGATTAAAATCAGATATCTTGCTTTCATATTATAATATTGTGTTTAAGAAGTTATAAATTTGACCCTAAAATAAAAAAAGATAGTGGAATATCTGACTATTCCACCTATTTGAAATCAACTGATTTACCCATTTTCTTAATCAGGTCGAGATCTTTACCCATAATTATCACATATTCGCTGCCGGAAGTGGTTCCAACAAGAGGAAAATGCGTATCATCAATCTTTTTAGGTTCAAGTATTGTCAGGTTACCCTCCTGATATTCATAGCATTCATCCAAATCAGGCATACTAGATTCGAACATGGACTGATAAAGAAATTTAGATGAATTTTCACTAAGTAGTGTAGCATTCTCATAGAATATAACCAAATCCTGACTAATATATGACAAAGAAATCATGTCCAAGCCATTTTCATGGCTGCTATCGTTCTGCTTTTGAAAATGGGCATTTTTAGGTATTTTCATTGAAAAGTAATCCTTAAAATTATGATCTTTCAGCTCGGCCGCATCAACGCTTCCCATGGCCATGATTGCAGCCAGAAATATTATAAACAAACAAATCCACTTTCTATCCATAATCTCACCTACTCATAGAATTCAATTGTGTTTATCATTGATTTGATTAAATTCAAATCATTTCCTGAAACTTCAACAAGCACATGTCCTTTCTGAAGGAGTATCCCCTCTTTAAACTTCGAATCTTCAATATTCTTAGCCATCTTACCATTATTTTTAACATTATGAGAAATTATCAAATCACCCTCAAAATCAAATGTGGCATTTCCTGAAGAGTTACCTGCCTTAACCAAAGCATCAATAAACTCATGAGTAATCAAAGGAGAATCAGCATATATGATTGCTATTTTATTATTTTTATCAAAATAGCTATATCCCTGACCAAACACAGCATCATCACTATTATTCCACTGCTTTAAAAATTTAACATCCTTCGGAACGGCCATCTTGAATTCGGAATTGAAATCATACATCTTCATCCCTTCCGGAACCGATCCTTTTTCAGCTGACAGATTATTGCCAGTAAGCATATAGGCCAGTCCTGCAACCAATGCTATGATGACAATAACCAATCCGACAATTATTATCTTATGACTTTTTTCCATCTTATCACCATTATTACCATATTGTCCTCAAAATAATATAAACTATTAACAACATACACTTACCCAGAGGTTAAAACATGGAGGAATACTGTAAGAATTGCGGTGCCAAAGTCAAGCCCGAGGAGGATTTCTGCCCTGATTGCGGCTCAAAAATTGAACGAAACACAATCACATGCGAGAACTGTGGTGCGAGTCTTGGGAAAGGCATGAAATTCTGTACTGCGTGCGGTAATCCTACAGGGAAATCTGTCAATTTCTGCCCTGGCTGCGGAAGGAAGCTGGATCAGGGAGAGGATTATTGCAGCGAATGCGGCACCCATGCAAACGACACTAAAAACGAGAGTTTCATTAAGAAAAACCAGAAGGTGATTGTAGCAGCAGTTATGGTGGTCGTCATTTTGATAGTCGTGTCTTTAGTGGCCATGATAGGCACCACCCCTGAGGCAGAGCCCCAGAATGTGGAGGTCGGCTCGACCAATTTCATAATTCCGGGAGATTATCAGATAGACCCTTCCTCAATTGATGTTGACTACAAATATCAGAGTGCCACCTTTGCGAAGGGATGGGTCAATTCCAATGGAGATACAATCTATATAGGTACCTTAACCGTCCCGTATGGCGTTGATGCCCAGGATGTGCTTTCTTCAGAGGGAGGCAGCCACAAAAGCATGATGGGATATGACGGATACTACACTGAAGAAGACGGATTCTATAACTTCGCATTTGAAACCGGAGGATACATCTGCGTGGTTACCGTTTCTAACCCTCAGACATTTGATAATATAACCTGTTTGGGATAGGAGCGAATTTATGATGGAGTATTGCGAAAACTGTGGAGCGAAGCTTGAAGATAAAAGCAGATTTTGCCCAAAATGCGGACATGCACTTGCGGTAAATGCTGATGATGGACGCTTTGCAGACAAATCCAGAATTGCCATAGTCACTCTGGTCATCATCATTATGACTCTTGCACTGTTCATTGCTGTGCCCATAATTACAGACCTCACTGCCGGAAGCCAGCACGTATTCGTTGGAACCGCTGAGTTCAAGATACCCGATTATTTTGAATATGATGAGAAGGCATCCAACAAGACCATTGATGAAAGAATCACCCACAAGGATTGGAGGCATGGTGACGAACACATTGAAATAGCAGTATCCCATTTTGAATCAGGTGCCGATATCGATAAGGTTCTGGTAAACCTTGGAGGCTACAAGGAGGAAAAATACAACATCAGAGGACACCACTACCATTTTCAGGATGGCGAGGAATGCTTTGCATATGATGCTGGTGGAAACCGGATGATTTCAATAATCGTATCTGATGCCAAACTGTTCGATAAGATAAAAGTATTATAGGAGGAAAAAATATGGATTGTCCCAAATGTGGAGAGAAAAACAGTGAAAACGCAAAATTCTGCAAACAATGTGGAGAACTTTTAAATGATAATGAAGATTCACCAAAGACAGACAACAAAAACAAGATCATCATTGCTGCCCTGATAGCCGTAATCGCCATATTGGCTGTGGGCATACTCTTTGGAGGAGGATTGTTTAAAAGCGAGGTCCCCCTTCAGAGCATGGATTTCGAAGTGTTTACGATGGACGTTCCTGTCGGCGCTGACTTCAAGGAATTCACATCCATTCCGGCATTCGGAAATATCGGAGGGCTCGTCTATCTGCAGAACAACGGGTCATATTCCAGTGAAGTCAGTGTGCTTGGAGTATCAAAAATGGGCGGATCAGTGCCTGATGAAATGAAATTTGACCGTGAGGAGGGCAACATTACAATATTCAAGGATGATACCGGACTATACCTCACCAACCTCAACAAGGATGACTTCAGCTTCAGCCTGATGGGAAGAGACCCCGACACCATGGTCAAGATGCTGAATACAATAGACATAACCGATTCAAAGGCCTTGTCTTCCGATGATTCAAAAACCCAGGAAACCTCATCAACAAAGACAACACAGGCCCAGGCTCCTGCCCCTAAGACAACTTCAATGTCAATCCTTGGAGGAAGCTTTTCCACAGGCTCCGAGCTTGAGGACAAGACCTATGCAAGCATCTATGTCGGGGCAAATCATGCAGGTGAAAGCGTGCAGCTCCAGATCTGGTATTCAAGGGACGGGTCAACACTGAATCATGGAAATATGGTTCCTGTGACAGTGGATTCCTCAGGATATCTTGATGTGTCAAGTGCGGATTCCTATTCCAAGTTTCCGGACTTTGCTGAAATCAATCTGTATGACGGTTCAGGCTCCAAGCTGCTCGATACAAGGTCGGTCAGCCTCAGCCCTACAAGCGGAACTCAGAACTTTTAGGCAGCAAACACAGCTGCCCTTTTTTTAATTTTAATATTTAAAAAATAGGATATTCCCATTCAAGAGATCGCCTGACTTACTAAACCTTTGAAACATCATCATTTTCATGGATGCATATAGCCAGCCGTGGAATTGCCTTATGCTGCCACCAAGGCAAAACCCACAGCAACTGCATAGAAACACAATAATGCCAGTATAATTTGTTTCATTATTACTCCCCCATTAATCGGTATTGTGCAATCCTAAAGCACACTTACCATTAACTCTATTGAAAAGCATATATAAAGCTTTTCGACTGCAAGTGCTTGCTTGCATCTTGAAAAACAAAACAAATGAATATGAATTCTTTAAATCAGAATAAAAGTATTAAAAAATAGGGAGGAAAAAAGCATGAAAAGATCATGCTTTTGCATATTTTGGTGTTTTCTCACCACCACAATCAATTGAGTCAAGAAATCAAAACTCTAATTAATAGTATAATCAGGACCATATATAAAGATTTTCGACTGCAAGTGCTTGCTTGCACATTAAATTCCCCAAAAACCGTCAGTAAAATCATTTGATTGTTAAAAAACTCAAATCCATACCGATTTCATTTTTCAAATATCTCCCGCCGGCCATGGTTCCGTTAATGGATAGGTTTATTAATTTTTACATATATAGTCAATATCGTGAATTGAATGTTTTAAATATGATAAGGACACATTAGATTGTTCGTTTAGATTAAAACAAAAATTATCACAAAAAAGGGAGAAGACGGTATAATGAAATATGCAAAAATCATAATCATGCTGGCGCTGGCCATCCTCATAGTTGGGGCGGCAAGCGTCTGTGCAAGCGATGTAAACGATACGGCAACTGCCGATGCAGGCCAGATTGAACTGTCTGCAGCTGATGAAAGTGCCATTCCGGCACAAGGCAATGATGAAAGCAGTGCCCAGGACTCTGAAATATTGGGCGAGGACACAGGCACCTATTCAGAATTGTATGATGAAATTCAAAAAGGGGGCGACGTTACACTCAAACATAAGTACTATAAATATAATTCGGCAAGTGCCATTATGATAGTTGGCGATGACCGGGTTATTGACGGCAACGGTACGGTCATCGATATGGCCGCATCAAGCAACAACACAGAAGTATTTGAAATATATGGCGTAAGAGTAACAATCAAAAACATGACCATTATAAATGCGAACTATATGATGCAGGGAGGAGCGATTTGCTTTACTGAGGAAGGTACTGTGACAAACTGTAATTTCATCAACAACCATGCTCCAAAAGGCGGTGCAATTTATTTTTTTAGGGGAGGCGAAGTTTCAAATTGTAATTTCACCAATAACACTGCTACAGCCGGCAGCGGCGGTGCAATTTACGTAGAGCACCGCGAGTTTATTGTGACAAATTGTAATTTCACCAATAACATTGCCGAAGGCGGCAGCGGCGGTGCAATCTATTACAATAATGAGTCAAGGGGAAATCTGATAGGCTCTAGCTTTAAAGACAACAAGGCAACAGGTGAGGAAAGCTATGGCGGCGCAGTTTACTTTAATAACGGAGGCAATGTGACAAGCTGCAGGTTCATTGACAATATGGCCCCTCAAAGGATTGGCGGTGCCGTCTATTTCTATGCGGGTGAAAGTTCAGTTGCAGATTCTGTCTTCATAAACAATTCCGCAGGCAATTTCGCCGCAGTACACCTGTCATTCGCAGCGGGAAAGATTTCAGGATGCCTCTTCATCAACAACACGGCCGAGTTTGGAATCGTCGGCCAGGCATGGGAATCATACGAGCAGATGAGCGTCAGCAACAACATCTTCCTCAACAATTCCGTCACACTCTATGTCATTGACTTTGCAGACAACTCAAACCTGAATGTTGACTGCAACTGGTTTGGAAGCGATGAAACCGATTATAAAAACAATCCCGATTCACCAAACTGCAAGGCATGGCTCTTTTTAAACGCAACAGCAACCCCCGATGCAATATCAGTTGGCGATGCGTCAGACATCCTCTTTAAACTGCAGATGTACAATTCAACTTCAGTAAATGTGACAGGCTACAACAACGGCCTTTTATATCCGGTCAATCTGACAGTGACTCCATCCAAGGGCAATGCCGATAAAAAGAGCGTCAGATTAAATGAACCGCTCACATATACAGCAACCGCCTGGGGCTGCGGCAGCATAACAGCTTCAATCGGAGATGCCGCATACACCGTCGAATTAAGAATTGCAAAGGCAAATTCAACATTGACAGTTGAGAATATGACATTCGACTATAATTCCACCGGATCTGTTCAGGTATCATTCTTCAATGCCACAGGTGTCGTTGCCAATGTCGCCGGCCATCCTGAAGCCAACGTAACAGTCAATGGAAATACAATAACCGTTTCCAACCTTGCCGCAGGAAACTACACCCTGAACGTGACAACAGCAGTTGACGACAATCACAATCAGGTAAGCAAAACCGCAGGCATTACCGTAAACAAGCTATCCGCCGAAATCATTCTGGTCAATGAAACACTTGATTTGAAAGTAAACCAGATGGGTACAGTTCCGGCGACTCTGACACCAAAGGGTGCAGGCGATCCGGCATATGTCTCCAGCAATGAAAGTGTTGTCAGGGTAGTTGATGGTTTCTACCTCGCTTCCGGCAAAGGCACAGCCATCATAACCGTTTCATTTGCAGGCAACGAGAATTACACTGCCGCTGAAAACCGGACAATAAGAGTTACCGTCACACTGAATGATGCAAGCGTCAGCGTTAAAAACAGCACCCTGGATTTGAAGGTTGGTGAGCGATTCGACCTTAATGCCACATCCGTTCCGCATTACCTGAATATCGAATATGTATCCAATAATCCATCTGTTGCCAGCGTTAGCGATTACGGCATCGTTACCGCAGTGGGAGAAGGCACAGCCATCATCACACTGACTGTCGGAAACAATGAAACCTATGCTTTCAACTCCACCAACGTCACAGTGAAAGTAAGCAAAATGGCCAGCGAGATTATGCCGAATTCAGTTTCAATCATCTACAACACTGACGAATACCTGACAATCACTTTAAAAGACGCCACCGGCAAAGCTATCTCCGGAGCTAGCATGAACGTCAACCTGAACGGCGATAAAGCATACCAAACCGATGCAAACGGCCAGATCAAAGTTTCAACCAAAGGTTTAGACCCTAATGCATACACTGCAAAAGTAACATTCAACGGAAATGCCAAATATCTCCCAACTGCCAAGGACGTTAAGGTCACAGTCAAAAAGGCCAAACCGAAAATAACCGCCAAAAAGAAAACCTACAAATCCAAAAACAAAAATAAAAGGTTCACAATAACCCTAAAGGACAATAAGGGAAAGGCAATCAAAAACGCAAAGGTAAGGCTGATAGTCAAAAAGATAACAACCAAAAAATCCAAAAAGAAAACAAAAACAACAAAGAAAAAGAAGAAAAACATAGTGAAAACAAACAAAAAGGGAAAGGCAACCTTCAAGGTCAACAGAAACAAAAAGGGCAAATACCAGGCAATAATAATCTACAAGGGAAACAAGTACTACAGCAAAGTCATCAAAAAAGTAAAAATAACAATCAAGTAGGCGGACAAAAATTCCACCTACAACATTTTCTTTTTTATACCACCAACCATTCAAACATTCACCACTTCCGATTCAGCCCGCCACTCTTGAAAATCCATTTCGATGAAAGAATGTTAGAAAACGCCGTCCAGTGTTTTCGTGAAGGCTTTTCGCCCAAGAAGAACATTGATCAATTGAAATACTTACATTTATATATGACATTCCATAGATTATAATACACGAGAGTTACCTGATACGTAACCTCGAATAATTTGATGTTGTTTTAAATGTCTAAGGGTGGTATTGTGAGGTAAAACTCACAATATAGACATTTAAAAAAAAATAACTTTTTTTACGACTAATTTTAATATATATTATGCAAAACAAAAGGGAGAATGAAAGCATGAAAAAATCATGCTTTTCAAAAATGGTGCGTTTCTCACCACCACATATTTAGGTTAATCATGGAGTTAAGTAATTTCAAAACTCTACTTAATAGTTTAAACAACACCATATATAAAGATTTTCAAATGCAAGTGCTTACTTACATCTTAAAACACCAAAAAAAGAACTCTCCATTAGCATTTAATTAAAACAAATAAATTAAACCAAAACCAGAAAAATTCAAAAACAAAAAGGGAGAATGAAAGCATGAAAAAAGATCATGCTTTTCAAATGGTGTGTTTTCTCACCACCACAAATAGGTTAATTTTCGAGTTAAGTAATTTCAAACTCTACTTAATAGTTTAAACAACACCATATATAAAGATTTTCGAATGCAAGTGCTTACTTACATCTTAAAACACCAAAAAAACAACTCTTAACAAGTATTTAACCAAAACAAGCAAATTAAACTCAAATCAGAAAAACAAAAGGGAGAATGAAAAGCATGAAAAAATCATGCTTTTACAAAATGGTGCATTTCTCACCACCACATATTTAGGTTAATTATTGAGTTAAGTAATTTCAAACTCTACTTAATAGTTTAAACAACACCATATATAAATATTTTCGAATGCAAGTGCTTACTTACATCTTAAAACACCAAAAAAACAACTCTACATTAGAATTTAATTAAAATAAAGAATTTAAAACAAGCAAATTAAATTCGGACCTTAAAAATTGAAAAAAGCTCGTCAGTCAAAGTCCCGCAAAAACCCATATTCCCCACAATCTCTTTGACCGGATTCATGATTGAATCTCACAAAGCCGGAAAGGTTCAATCCCAAAGGACATATTTTGACAAGACTCCACCCCATTTTAAACAAATTTATATAAAACAACAAATAAAAACATTAATATAAACAATTTTTAACGTAATGAAATTGAGGTATCAAATTGGAAAGCAACACGCCTTCAAAAGGTTTCAGACAAACACTTGCAGAATCGAAAAAGCACTTGATGGCCTATATTATCCTCATCGTCATACTTGGCCTTTCGACTGCCGGATGGAATAACATCACCCATCCCGAATTCGAGCTTATAACGCTCCTTTTAGTGAGCATTGTCGGAATCTTGTGCATCACATACTACTTCATGCACGACTCGGATGTGGAATTCCACAAGGTCGCATTTGTGGCAATAGTGTGCTTTGGAATAATTGCAGCTTTCATCGTGCCGATCTGTGATGTCAGCGACGAGACCGAACATCTTGCAAGGGCGGAGCTGACCTCAAGGGGAGTCTTCATCCCCCACTGGACCGGAGAGGATCTGGGCCTTGAAAGGGCCTACAACCTGACTGGACACAAGAGGATAGCCCACTACAACCCGGGCGCCGGCTATGACTCCATCGAAGCGGTCAACTTTTTCACTTCAGATTTGGGAAAAACGGTGGATCACACGCCATATGATACCGAAAAGATAAACTACACCGATAATCTCGTAATTTCAGCCTTTGAGCAGAACCCCTTTTATGGATACCTGCCCCAGGCTCTTGGAATGATAATAGCAAAGATGCTTGACTTGAACGTGATATGGCTCCTGTGGCTTGGAAGGATATTCAATCTCCTGTTCTATGCAGGGGTGATATCGCTTGCAATCAGAAAGACGCCGATTCTTAAGATGCCCCTTTTTTTCGTTGCATGCCTTCCGATTTCGATTTACCAGGCGGCATCGCTGAGCATAGACTCCATGATAATAGGGCTGGGGATACTTGCTGTCGGATATTTCCTGTACATGTACTCCGCCAAAAAGGACTCGCTTGAAACCAGGGAGGTCATCAAGTTCTCTGCACTGTGCCTGATTCTGGGCCTCTGCAAGCTGCCGTACATGGCATTCATATTCCTCGTCATGCTTGTTCCGTCAGCCAACTTCAAAAAGGGCAGGAAAATTCTGCCGTACATCCTGATATGCATTGCAGCCATTGGAATTGCAGGAATCCTGTGGAGCAGATACTCCACGCCGACACTGCTGCATTCCTGGAGGTCAAGCCTTCGATTCATCGACTCAACAGCACAGCTGCACTACATCGCAGACCATCCGGTATTTACGCTGAAGTTCATATCACAGCTTTTCACATATAACTTCTCACATATAGTGTACGGAGCCTTCAACTTCTTCGGAGCGGCCCAGAAGGTCCACTACTGCGACAGCTACCACCTGGTGGTGGCATCGATTCTGGCCTTTGGAGGGGTGACCCTTTTGGCATATCCGAAAAACATAAGATTCCGCAGAAAGACAAAGATCGGAGCGCTTCTGATAATCCTCATGATCTATATCGGAACCGGATTCATCCAGCTTCTGACATGGGCAAGCGTGGGATTCCTTAATCTGGGAATCACGACACGCTATTTCATACCGCTCTTTGCCCTCTTTCCGGTCATGATTTCAATCAAAAGCAAAAGGCTTGCAAAAATCCGTGACAGCTATGACGGCTATGCGATGGTGCTTACAGTCGCATTCATGGCAGTGATGATACTTTCCTTTGCAACAAAATACTATTAACGACATCACCACAAATATTTTCTAATTGAATGAAATTACCACTCACCTCAATTGGATTGAATATAAGCCATTGAAAAATTCAAAAGATGAATATTAAATAAGAAAACTTAAATATATATGGCTTAAATAAAATTAATCAGAGGTGACTCTATGAACAAAAATCTGATTATTGCAATTTTAATTATAGTAATTGTCGGAATTGCCGCTTTTATGGTATTTTCACACCCAGGCACAACCGGCAACAAGGTAAATACGCAAATTAACATGTTAAGCGCAGCCTCATTGCAAAATGGGGACCAAATAGAATTCCAACTTAAGGACGACAAGGGAAATCTGCTATCCGGCCAAATGGTTGAACTCCAATTTAGCGACGGTGCAGGAAACAACGAAACATTCAAAGTGATAACAGATACAAACGGTAAAGGATATCTTGTCTTGGAAGATGAATCTGCCGGAAGCCATGATTTCACTGCAACATATGCAGGAAACGGCAATTACAGCGGAAGCACCCTCAAGGAGACAATAACCATTTCAGACGGTGATTCCAATAGCGATGCAAACGATTCATATAACTCAAGCACTGCAAACTCAGACACTCCAACAAACTCAAGTTCAAATTCAACCGACAGCAATTCAACAGACAATACTTTGAACTATGACAAGGAAAGCGGCCTTTATTATGATTCCAACGGAATCGTCCAGGGAGGCCAGTGTGACGGAATGTCCATCGACGACATAAGGAAAAACGGAGGAGATCCTTTCAAGGACATGGACTAAGGGGAAAATCAAATTCCCCCTTCTATTTTTTAATTTTTCAGCACAAAAAGAAAAATACCATCAGCCTTTCAAAATATCCTCTTCACACAAACCTGTAACATCACAAATATCCTCAAGCGCAAAACCCCTCTCAAGCATATTCCTAGCAGTTTCAAGCTTGCCTTTATCAATACCTGCCTCCATACCAGCTTCCATACCCCTTTTCTCAGCACGACACAGCATTCCATCAATACGTGCACTTACAATATCCTTTTTCAAATCAATTACTCCCCGAGAAGACATATTCAAAACCTCCATAACCTTCCAATATACTAAACGACTAACCCTCTTTAAAAAAAATACCATCAGCCTTTCAAAATATCCTCTTCACACAAACCGGTAACATCACAAATATCCTCAAGCGCAAAACCCCTCTCAAGCATATTCCTGGCTGTTTCAAGCTTGCCTTTATCAATACCAGCTTCCATACCTGCCTCCATACCAGCTTCCATACCCCTTTTCTCAGCACGACACAGCATTCCATCAATACGTGCACTTACAATATCCTTTTTCAAATCAATTACTTCCTGAGCACCTCTTATAACCTTTTCAATATTTCCTTCTTCTGAAACGTACTTTCCAGCCCACAAGACCAAAGATTTCCTCAAGACTTCAAGCAAATTCTCATCAACAATGATATTATTGTATATATCAACCAATTCAACAACAACGCTTTCAATTTCCCTGTCCCACCTATATTTAGGCATCCAAATCAAATCAGAAACGTCAAATGCATTGATTTTTTGATTGTTATCTATTTTGTACTTGATATTATTTAACCTTACCGAACCTTCGATTTCTTGGGTGTTGATGAACGAAGGATTGTAGAATGAATTAGGGCTTGCGAATTCGATTGTTGATTTAGGTATTTCCCCAGTATTGAATATGAATGGGTGAATGAACCTGCCTGAAGCCCTGTGAAGAGTAGTCAGGTATTGAAAATCCCTTCTCATCCATTCACCACTCATTATAGAATGATGTTCAATGTGGACCAAATCCCCATTTTTTCTTAAGAATACATTATCAAGATCCAAATCCCTGTAATCATCAGATAGAAACCTTTTGTGGAAAGTTCCTCCAATATCCTTGAATTTTGTCAAGAATTCTGCAAATTCCTCAATTTCCACACAGCAGTGGTTGAAAATCTTGTCTTCAGTGTCATGTTTTTTCGGAAGTGACGTATCCACAATATTTTTAGTCATGATTACCACACCCTTATGATTTAATTCAAACATGTTAATATTGGTTAAAACCACATATAAAGTTTTCTTTTCCAAAATAAAAACAATATAAAGTCAATTTTATAAATTGAAGTAAATATAATGAGTTTAAATCAATACTGACAAGACACTGGAATTTTTCAATGAATTTCCAATCAAACAAAATGAAAAAATGATGGAGCATATACATTCGATTTTAAATTTTACTTTAAAAATGAAAAAGCTTTGTATAAATTAAAAAAACAGTTAATTAAAAATAAGGTTTAGGCTAGATGATTAATTTAAATTAGGCGAGGATTAAAGTAAATTAATCATAAATGTCGGGCACCGTATCCTGAAAATTGTGCTGAATTGATGACAGCACCAAATCCAATCTGAGGTCACTGGCCTGAGGATGTGCAGCGCCTGATGCATAAATGCTGTCAATAGCTGCATCATGTGGACCCGGCAATGGTCTTTCCGGTGAATGGGCAGAAACAAGGCATGCCCCCACCAATATCACTGACAGTACGATAATAGCTAAAGTAATTTTTTTCATGGTTAGTAGTATTGAAAAAAGGAGTATTTAAAGTTTTTCGACTGCAAGTGCTTGCTTGCATCTCAAAATTAAAAAATATTTGATTTAAAAAAAGAAAAAATAAAAATAAGGAATAAAATCCTTATCTTTTAACTTTTACAGTGTATTTTTTGGTAACTTTGCCATAGGTTGCCTGGTATTTAACCTTTTTGCCGACTTTAAGTTTTTTGAGCACTTTTTTCTTGATGGTGACTTTAGCGACACCCTTCTTGTTGGTTTTAGCTTTGTATTTTTTGCCTTTGAACTTGAAGATAATCTTCTTGCCTTTGGCAGCTTTACCGTTGATTTTTAAAGTAGCTCTTAAAACCAGTTTTTTGGCGGATTTTTTGACTTTAACCTTTTTAAGTGTCAGTTTGATTTTGGTTTTCTTAGCAGGAGTGACAGGTTTTTTAGCTACAGTGAATGAAACTGTCTTTTCGCTGTAGATAAATATTCCGGTTGCAGCAAAGATTGCTGTAGCAGTGTATGGACCTGCAGCAAGGTTAGGAACATTTAATGTACCTGTACCGTTTACAACTGTAACATTGTATTCTTTGTTTCCAATTTTTACAACCACATTACCGGAGAATGTTGCGTTGGTTGTGATTTTAACAACGGCAGGGTCTCCTTCAAGAATGTCATCAACAGAGATGGTCAAGTTAGGGTCTATGCGTTCCAATACGTTGACATTAATAGCATCAGACGCATGCTGTATGTAATGATCCTTATATAATTCTAATTCGTCGTCAGCAACCATATAATGAAGCATTATCATATTTTTGCCGACAGGTAAACTACCGAGGACAAATGAAAATGATTTTTCTTCACTATCATACATTTTAGCTATGTCGTCACTGCCAAATTTAGCAATGACATCAACATCAGGACCCATTGGGCTCCAACTTTTAATTAACGCCACTTCCAATTTTGCAGCCTTGGAATGATCATATTCCCCATCGAATGTGATGGTTACATCATCACCTTCATAATAGGATTCATCCTCCGTATCTGCATTCATGGATAAGATGGAGAATTGACTGTTATCGAAAGGTGTTTCAACACCGCTGGAATCCCTTACTGTAATATAAACATCATAGTCTTTAGCTTTCAAGAATCTTGCATATCCCTCATCATCCCACTGGTCTACAAACTCATCATTCCAGCGGATATCATGGTCTGCAGGGCCATAATAACCTGCCTCTTCGTCATTAAGATAAATTACAAATATTCCGTCAACAGGAGCACCTAACTTGAATATCATGTAGGTATCTTGAGTGTAGTATGCATCATTGAACTCCACACTGTTTTCACCCACAATAACCTCAACATCAGCAGTTGCGTCATTTATGAGAGTCTTATTTTCATCGAAAACCTGGACTCCTAAATTGTAGTTTCCACTTTCATCAATATTGAAATCATTTAAGACGATTTCACGGCCTGGAGGATCCATACTCCATCCTAAGCCCGCAAGACGTATATCTCCACCAATCTGTGTTCCGTCAACGAAAACATTTACATAACCATCGAAATTCTCATCAACTTGAACAATGAAGACTTGGTGTTGAATGTCTCCAAACACATCGCCGTCATCAGGAGCACTAATATCCAATTCATTTCTAACTTCAACGAATCCAATATTATAAATTAGCTCTTCACCGTCTTCTGTGAAATTGACCGTGATTCCGTACTTACCAGGCACAGCAAGATTTAAATCACTGCATTTCAATACATAAAATGGACCTTCATCATCCTCTTCAGTCATGTTTTCAAGTTCGCTTACTTTGAATGTTTTTACAATGTTCTCACTGCCTTCTTTTGAGATTGTGACCTTGAATTCATCATCCGCATCTTCAATTTTTGTAAACTTGATGACCCAATCGTCATTATATGCATTTACTTCATCATAAATATAAGGATTGATATAGATTGTGACATCATCAGTTTCAATATAGTAGTTTCCTTTACCTTCATCATCATAAAATTGAACAAGGAAACTGTAATCTGATTCCATGTCGTCAAGGTCATCCATCTCAAACAGGTCGCTGACTGATATGACAAATACACCATTATCCAAGAGATTAGCAATATTTAATGTAACATTTCTTTCATCACCCCCCAAGATGTAGACAGTGAAATTATCATTAATTTTTTCATAAACGGCAGATACAGGAATTGCAATGATAGGCTCATCGTTAACCGCATTTGCTTCTTCTGCAATATCTGCATATTCTGTGAGATCATAACCTTTACCTGCAGGTTCTTCGAGCTCAAAGAAGCGAACCATCTTATTTTCATCATCATAATCGATGCTGCATTCAACGGATGCTATTTCATCCCCATCCTCATCGAGGAATGCTACTATAAAGCTGTCTTCACGTAAAAAATCATCAACCCAATCTTCTTCTATAAGTTTTAAAGTAATGACATATGCTGTGCCGCCACCAACAGGTACTCCAACCATATCCTCTATAGATGATTTGGAGTAGGCAAACTCGTTCCCATCATCATCTTCAACATAAATGACAATGCACCCTTTAAGCCCGTCAGGAACTGAAACGGAAGCGAAAACCCCATCTATATCATCAGGTAGGTAAAAAGGATATGAATCAGCAATAGTTATGTTAACATCATTCTCATCCTCATCATCAATGAATTGGAAATATGATTCTGTGACTTTGAGTGTTGCCAGGTCACCATAATCGTCATTTTCCTCCCCATTAACAATGAAGTCAAAGTAAATGGAATTTCCATCTTTAAGAGCATTCAGATTAGTCAAATCTCTCAAATATACATTACATACAAGGTCTTGTGTACTTTCATTAATGGTCCACTTGTTTTCCAAATCACCCATTATTTCAGCTCTGAACAATTCAACATCCTCATCCTGATCATCCTCAGCATCTGTGGAAATTACGAATGCACCGCTTTTAGTGGTATTCGAAACGACCATGCTTGCAACATATGCATCAGGATTATAACCCTCGCCTTTAGTTATAATCTTTTCATCAGTATAAAATGCACCATATTCATCTTCTTTTCCACCATCGTTTCCGCCATCACCATCTGCGATGATGTCAACGTCATCAGTGGCTGCCACATTGTCCAATGCAGCATCATCGGAGGCGCTGACAGCACCTATTGTCAAAACTGCCAACAGCAGCAATGTTATTAGCATCATCTTTTTATATTTCATAATTAACCTCTCTAAAATCTCCAAATTGAATATAAACACTTGTTTACTTGTGTTTAAAACAAGGAAAACACAATCATACCCAATCACTTTTAAGGTTTGTTTTAGATAGGATATAACTCACATAAAGCAGATACTTTCAATTGAAAGTCTGTTTTGGCAGACATAACCTATCCCAACTCCCTCCCAATTCAATTTAAAACATATTCATATGAATACAATAATTATTTTCCATTGTAAAATTATAAATAACTTCTTATTTTTGTCCCAAAAGATGAATTTGGAGGCTCCAATCAAAAACAGTTAATGAATTTTGTTTAGTTTTTTAAAAGAAATAGATTTTATTCTGTAACCTGTTTAATTTCCATGAAAGGAATGAAGAAACTATCAAAAAAAGTAAAAAAGAATAGGTTTGAAAAACCTATCTGGTGGTGTACCATACGACAGCCTTGTAAGGGGTGTATCCCTTTATCAGCTTGGTGGAGAGGTGTGCGCTTGAGCCCTTCACCGTCTTTGTCTTTACCTTGCCGTTCTTGTTTTTGAAAAAGAATTTGGCCTTGACAAGCTTTGTGTGGTGGGGCTCGATGTCGCCATTGTTTCCGTTTCCGAAATACCATGATGTCACGCCTGTCCCCTTGGAGAACTGCATGTTGCCCTTGTATTCCACATATCCCGCTATGGCATCGCCGTTCTTAAGTATCTTTGCCTTTGTGGCCCATAGAACTCCCGGCTTGAAGTTATGAATCTTTACTGTGGTCTTTGATGTCTTGGCGGCGCTTGCCTCATGCGCTGAAGCCGCACAGATGATTACCACTGCCGCCAAAAGAATCAATAGAACAATCAGATGTCTCTTGTTGAATCTCATTTTATCACTAGATTATATTTTTGCATTGAAAGTATTTAAAAAAATCGAGTCTGTAAAATTTTATAGGCTTTTTTAAAATTTAATTTTTTACACTTGAAGTTTCACTTCGATGAAAATTCGTTCTAATTTTTCTTTAATTTTAATA
>ONSJ01000026.1 GCA_900320515.1 uncultured Methanobrevibacter sp.
AGCACTGGCATTAATATTAAACCATAATTCCTTTTCCATCTCTTCATCAGGAACAAATTCAACCTTATCAGTTAAAATAAAAGTTTTATCGCACATATTCAACATCTTTTTTTTCACATTTTATTAAAATTATAAAAAAAATCCTAAAAACATCATCACTTAATGACTAAAAATAATCACTAAAAGGATTGTTTTTTTTAGAATATTCTTATTATGAAACCGTGCTTAAAAAAGAAAGGAAAAAAATTAACCTATTGAAGTTTTCCCCCATCTTTCTATATTACATATTATAAACCTACATATAATATAGCATTTATCCGAGAGCATTTGAAAACTAATCTCACCACCCACCACATAAAAAAAAATAGACACTATCCACTAAAATGTGCAATTCATCCCCGGCTTAAAGAAGCCTGAGAATTCTTGCACAATAAAGTTAAATTCTATATTTAACCGAAAGAGTTATATATAGTAATAAACATAAGTATTAGTGTTGACAGTTAACTGTCACACAAATCTCATAGGCTAGTGGCACAGCTTGGTTAGCGCGCTCGGCTGATAACCGGGAGGTCATGGGTTCGAATCCCATCTAGCCTACTAAACTATTTTTTTCAAGAATTTTTCAATTTCCTGACAATTTTATCGACAATTTTTTTACAAAATTTTATATATCCCATTCAACAAATATTATCATGAATGTACAAAAAGTAGGAATGATGATTAAAATGTGGGAAAAGGTTAATGAAAAATTCAAGAAATACCCTGCAAGATTAAGGGTTGCTGAAAAAATGATTGAACTTGGACTGTCACTAAAGGATGACGGCAAGATCTACTGCGGAAACCTGAAAATAAGCGATAAGGCACTTGCAAGTGCAGCTGAAGTTGACAGACGTGCAATAAAATCAACAATCGAAATAATCCAGGAAGATCAAGAATTATATAACCTCTTCAGCAACATCATACCTGCCGGAACACTTCTCAAAAACATTGCCAAAAACCTTGAATTGGGAGTAATCGAAATAGAAGTGGGATCTGAAAGCGAAGGAATATTGGCAAGCACTTCAAATCTAATTTCAAAAAAAGGAATAAGTATCAGACAGGCTTATGCTGAAGACACCGAGCTTCAGAAAAACCCTATACTGACAATAATTACAGAAGAGCCCGTTGAGGGCGAACTGATAAATGAATTTTTAAAAATAAAAGGAGTAACAAGAGTGTCTATCTACTGATTTTCAGCATTCATTCTTGCCTGTTCCATTTCTCTGTCTTCTTCTTCAAGAACTTCTAAAAGTTCTTCCCAAGCTTCTAAAGATTCTTTAGCAGCTTCTTCAGTTAATTTTTCTATTGCATAACCAGCATGGATTAAAACGTAATCTCCAACCTCTACCTCAGGTAAAAGGTCTAATTTTGCTTGTTGTCTTGCTCCACCAAAGTCAGCATATAACCAGTTATCTTCTCTGTTGATTTCAACAACCTGAGCGGGTGCTGCAATACACATAATTTTCCATCTCCAAAATTTAATATATTATTAATATTAAAAGTTTGTATTATATAAAACTATCTAACAGAGGAATATTATGAAAAATATTGTTATCGGATCAGGCCCAGCAGGAAGATTAGGGTCTTTAGAGCTTGGAAAACTAGGTGAAGACGTTACTTTAATTGAAAAAAATCATATTGCCGGAACATGCCTGAACGAAGGATGTATGGTCATTTGTGCACTTACAGACATTACCAAATTCATCGATGAAAACAACAGGTTCAACAACCACGGATTTTTAAAAAGCCAAATTGAAATTTCATACGATAAAATCGTTGAAAAGATTAAAGAAACACAAGTCATGCTTCGTAAGCTGAATCAGATGGAAAACGAAAGCGTCGGAAATAATGTAATTTATGGAGAGGCCAGCATTGAAGGAGATGCTGTTGTCGTCGGCGGTGAAAGCTTTGAATACGATAATCTGTTAATAGCAACCGGTGCCCGCCCGTTCATCCCGGACGTCAAGGGAAGCGAGTTCGGACTGACCAACAAGGACATATTAAAACTTGAGGATGTTCCCGAAAAGCTGAACATCATCGGTGGAGGAATCATTGCCTGTGAGATTGCAAACATCTATGCAACACTCGGAAGCGAGGTCAATGTCCTTGCAAGAAGCACATTCCTGAAGGAACTCGGAGAAAATGCCAAAAAATACATCCTGGAAAAAATCATTCCAGATGTCAACATTCTGGAAAACACTAGTGTGAGTGAAGTCTTTGAAGACAAGGTCCTCACAGACAACGACGAGGAACTTGATGGAGTTCCGTTTTTCGCCACAGGCAGAACACCAAACAGTGAAATCGCTGAAGGATTTGTTGAGCTGAATGATGACAAAACCATTAAAGTCAATGAAATGATGCAAACCAACCTAAGTAATGTATATGCTGCAGGTGATGTTACCGGAGGATACCAACTGACTCCAGTAGCTAGAAAGGAGGGCGTCACAGCTGCAAGGAATATGGCAGGATATGGAAATAAGATGACCTACAATTGCATTCCTCAAACATTGAGTCTGAACATGGAAGTGAGTTTTGTCGAAAATGAACAGGTGAAGTTGAGCGATGATGAAAAGGCAACAATTTCATTTCCGGGAATTGGCGGTCCTGGCGGATTCTGGAAAATACTTAATGCAGAAACAGGTTTTACAGAAATAGACTTCGACAAAAACAAAAACAGAATAAATAAAATCAACCACATTTCCCCGTCTTCCGTAAGCGATGTGGCATACCTCTCATACCTGATGAGAATGGATTATGACCTGGATGACTACGGAGAATTCATAGAGATACATCCGTCAACTGATACAAACTATAAAATAATCAAAAACATGTGGCTGTAATGCCACTATTTCACTCTTTTTAAGATGTCTTCCGCCAAATCATCAGCGGCGGCCATGCACTGCTTACCATAAACCAAAGCCTTTTCCTGCATGGAATCATAGTTCTTGAAGGCCTCATCAATGCTTTCACAGACATCCTCAACGCTTGACTCAATCATTGCACCCTTGAATACGCCTGCCATGTTCTGGTATCTTCCCCATTTGATGCGTGCAAGGGCAACAATAGGCTTTCCATTGGTAAATGCCTCTTCCAATGAGACTCCATCATCTGTAAGGACAGTCAAGTCGGCAAATTTGAACAGGTGATTGATCCAGTCAATGTATCCCACATACACAATCTTTTTCTCATCGATAAGCTCGCCGTATTCCTCCTTTAAAGGAAGTCCGACCAAAACAAGATTGTATTCATCGGTCTTATCGGCAACAATGTTGATTGCATCAATCATTCCCTTAAATATGGATGAACCTGATGAGAACACGATTGTCTTTTTGTTTTCATCAAAATTAGGATATTCCTTCAATTTTTCAAGTGCCTTTGCCTCAACACCGTCACCCATGTTTTCAGCCAACGGGTAAAATGCCTTGGCAGTGTTTTTTGGAAGCTCGTCCCATCTGAACATGTTCAGTTCAGGCAAAATGTAACACTGATTGAATTTAGGGCATACCTTTGAATCGAGAGGTGTTGAAATCATGGAAAATGTCGGCTTTCTTGCAACCTTGCCTCCAAGGGATGCGACAATGGCTCCTCCGCCCAACACGCCAACTACAAAATCGACCTTTAACTTTTTAATAAGGCCTCTTGCCTTAAAGGTGGCAACGATTAATTTGGAAGCCCCTTTAACGGCGGACAATTTGGTTGCGGAGTGTCCTCCTGCATGAGGTACTGAAATCCTGTGCCAGTTGTAGCCATTCTTTTCAAATAATGTACCGTGAGCGGACTCGTCCAGGGCGATTTCGCACTCGACACCCTTTCTTTCAAGCGCTTTCATTGCATTCAATGCGGTCATCGCATCTCCGCCAAGTCCCCTTCCTGTAACAATAAACAAACATTTCATAAAACTCATTCTCCCTTACCTAAACGAGGAATATAATCATCGGGAACATATCTTGTATAACTTGATGCATGAGGATTGTAAAGAAGCCTCCTGAATCCCAATGAAATCAAAAGAGGATTTTTGACGTTATGCTGTTTGTCTTTCAGTATCCATTTCCTGAAAAGGTCTCCCAATCCCCCTCCGGTTAAAACATCCATGAAGTAATCGCCGAATGTGGGATAAACTATTCCCAAATTCTGTCTGAAGAATACCTTCAGGTTATTTCTTCTGACAAATGCAATTAATGCTGTGGTTATGATTCCGAAAAGCAGGACTCCAACCAGTCCTCCCATGATGTAAAATGCTATCCCCAATGAAACTCCGAACACATGATTTCCAACTTCCCCCAACATGATCTTTCCGGAAAAGTCAAGCGGAGAGTAGGCAAGACAAACCACAAGGAGCAGCAATGGAGTATAAATTGCAGGCAATTCCTCAGCGGCAGGTGAACCGATAAGGACCATTACGATAATTGTCAGAACTGACATTATGATTGTCACTATACAGCAGGATCCAGGCTGCATATCTGAAATATTCAGAGGCTGGACCATCAATGCAACAAAAATTGCTGAAACTCCCATTCCTTCAAGTATACCTATAATCATGACCAGTAGAATTCCTATTCCTCTTGAAATCTGACCCCATTCAACTCCAAACGGAGAGGGCTTTCTTCCAAGGATATCATCGATTAGTGCAAAAATACCTATTATCAAAATAAGATTGTTATATCCTGGCAGCATATAAAAAGACAGTACAACTGCCGGGACTATGCCCACTGCACGTGGAATTCCTCCCCTCACATTAGGAAAGAGGTTTCCTAAATAGCCCCTTTTTCCTAAAAAGCGGAATATTATGTTTATTACTGCCGTACCTACTGCAGTAACAACAAAAACATATATTAATGCAAAAAATATCGATGAATACATCATAAAAATCACTAATTAAAAAAATCTTACTTATAAGTTATAATTTTTTTAATATATAAATATTAATCAATCTGATATCTTAAAATAGCGGCCATTCCTCCAAGGCTTTCCAGCTGTTTTCCGCCTTCATGTTCGCTGCTGACAACCATTACCTCACCTTTCATGTTCTCAACCATGTCCATGGCTTCGCCCATGTTTTCGCTGGCCACTTTAGTGTCCAGAATCAGCAGCTGAGAAACTGCACCCAGATTGATTGCGTTTTGAGTCTGTCTGATACCGTATGCTATCTTTGAGGAATTCCTTCCTATTTCAGACAACAGATTATTGATAGCTCCCATCTCCAGAGCCACACGGTTTTCCGCAGTCAGCTTTTCAACGGTTCCTTTCCTTAAAACCTCATTTATTCCGTTTCTTCCGCCGGAACCTGTTGATTCTACTATTGAAATCTTTGCCAAATCAGAGTGCTTGTCTTTGAGATAATCGTAAAAATCGTTTTTGAAAAATCCCGGCCCTGCAATGACTATGTTCTGGATTGAATCGAACTTGACGATTGATTCAATGACCTTTTCATAGAACTGGACAATGTTTTTCTGCCGGTTCTTGTCAACGATTCTCTTTCCTGAAACATGTCCCTTTATCGGACCGTAATACTCGATTCCAAACTGCCTCATCAAACCCAGTGTTGCAGTGTCATCCTCCAAGGCCACAATGATTGCGGACAGCTTCTTTGATGCCTCGATTGCCTGGTTTATCCTTTTGATAGCCCATTTCGGCCACCTTGATTTTGTAATCTTGAGCGGAACATTCAGCTTTACCTCAAGAGTGTGGTGTGATCCGAGAGGTATCAGGTCATCGGGCCCTCTTGTGATTACTCCGGTCAGTCTCAATTTACCGGTGAAGAGGTGAAACGAAATACTTTTGATATCCAATCCCAGGTAGAATGTCTTCTTGACTCCCCTGTCGCCTCGAGTCTTGTCTCCAGTGGTGTCCTGAATTCTGCGTGTTGTCCTTGATGAAGCATTGTCGCCAACTTCTATGATGTGTGACAAGTGCCACAAATCGTCCAATGTTTCGGGGACAACTTCAACAATTCCTTCCTTTTCATTTTCTTTTACGATTCTCATAATTCAAAATAATTTATCTTGTTACTAATTTATATAATATATTACTGAAAACTATTAATGATTAAAATGAATGTTGGAATTATCGGTGGAAGCGACGGTCTGGGTAAGACCCTAATCTATTATCTCAGAGACGAATTTGACGTATACATTACCGGCCGTGACCACAAAAAGGGCAGGCATGTTGCAGATGAAATGAACGTGAATTATATTGAGTCCAATGAGGGGCTTGCAAATATAAGCGATATTCTAGTGGTTTCGGTGCCGATTCAGCATACCTGCGACGTCATCCGTGAAGTTGCACCTTTCATGAAAAGCGGATCGGTCATGATTGATGTCACTTCAGTCAAGGAAGGCCCTACAAAGACCATGGGCGAAGCGCTTCCCGAAAGCGTGGAGTACATTCCAACACACCCAGTTTTCGGTCCAAGGACAACAAGGCTTGACAATCAGGTAATCGTATTGACTGCAGACATGAAAGGCAAATGGTATGGAAAGGTTTATGACTATCTGGCAAGCAAAAACATGAGAATCATTGAAACCAGTGCCGAAAAGCATGATTTCATGATGAGCATAGTTCAGGTCCTCACCCATTTCTCATTCATTTCAACAGCTTCAGCAATCGAAAAGCTGCGAGTCGACATATCCGAGACCGAAGACTATGAAAGTCCAATCTACAACCTGATGATTGATATGATTGCCCGTATCGTATCCCAAAATCCATATCTGACATACAACATTCAGTCAATGAACAGCAACGGAGACAAAATCAGGAATACCCTTGCCGAAGCGGTCCTGGAGCTGAGGGATGTCATCAACAACGGCGATGAAGAGGCGTTCATTGACATTGCAATCAGGGCCACAAAGCATATGGGAGACATCACAAACGCTTTGGGTAGAAGTGACAAGGCAATCGGTGCCCTGAGCTACGAGTACAGCTATCTGAATGAGTCTATCGGAGAGGAAGTTGGCCTTAAACATATCTATTCCGGAAAAATCCATGTCGGAATCCTTGAAAGCATTGACGGCAAGACCGCAGTGTTGAGAAACGGAACCAAAACCAAAAAGCTTCGTATAGCAAACATCAGGATTATGCTTCCGGATGAACTTCACCAGTGGAAGATTGAAAATCTGAAGACAGTGACAAAAAGCATCAGCTGCGTATTTCCGAAGAATGTCAATGTCGACATCATCCAAAAAACTGTGCTGATGCATGACAATATCTTGAACATAAAATTAATCGATGCATATAACGGCCCGCAAATCGATGACGATTCGGTCAGCCTGACTTTTGAGATTACCGCATTGACCAAAGACGATATTGACCAGGTTAAAGTACTGTTCACAGGCTTCGGCGGAATAATCAGATAATTGTTTTATAAGATACGAACAAATATTAAAGTGTCTAAAAGTAATTAAATTTTCATTTTGCAAATGAAAGTTTAATTATTACTATTTTTAATTATTCAAATTTTTAATCATGATTTAAAATCAACTACAACCATATCCTTACCCATTAAATAAATCAACTGCTTTTTGATGGTTTTGAAAAATCCATAAAACCGAAACCTTTATATAGTAAGACATACACAGATTACTTTGTCAATAAAGTTACAAAAAGTAACAAAAAGATTTTGACACATTACATTTACATACATTACAGCCGAACGGAGATGATAAAAATGGCAGATAAAGAAATCACACTAAAAGTTGCAGAAGCAATTTCACAAAAGGATGTAGGCCAGGGCGTTGCAAGACTTGATCCAAACGTCATGGACGATTTAGGAATCAATGAAAGAGACCTTATTGAAATTGTTGGTGAAAGAAGAACTGCAGCTATCGCTCTTCCTTCACAGACTGACATAGGACTCGGAGTAATAAGAATTGACGGACTTGTCCGTAAAAACTCCGGAGCAACCATTGGTGGAGAGGTCACAATCAAAAAGACAAAAGCTACCGAAGCGAAAAAGGTTGTTTTGGCCCCAATCGAAAACAACATTCGCGTGCAAGGTGACGTCCGTGGACTCTTTGCCGGAAAAGTGATGGTTCAGGGAGACATCATCGGATCCCAAATCAGGGCGCCAAGACCAAGCATGGGCTTCAATAGCCTGTTTGACGAATTGATGGACTTCACCCCTGCAATGAAAGAAATCAAGTTTGCAGTAGTCTCCACCAGTCCGAAAGACATCGTCATTGTAGGTCCAAACACCGAAGTGCAACTGCACGAAACCCCAGTGGACGTAAGCAAAATCGAAGGTGTCGGAAACCTTGTTGATGTTAGCTACGAGGACATCGGAGGGCTAAAAGAAGAAGTCAAAAAAGTAAGGGAAATGATTGAGATTCCTCTCAAAAGACCTGAACTCTTCGAAAAACTTGGTATCGCTCCACCAAAAGGGGTATTGATGCACGGACCTCCTGGAACCGGTAAAACATTACTGGCCAAAGCGGTGGCCAGCGAAAGTGATGCCCACTTCATTGCAATAAACGGTCCTGAAATCATGAGCAAATATGTGGGCGGATCCGAAGAGAACCTACGTGAATACTTCGAAGAGGCAGAAGAAAACTCCCCTTCAATCATATTCATAGATGAACTCGATGCAATCGCTCCAAAAAGAGAAGAGACAAACGGCGAAGTTGAAAGAAGAACCGTTGCTCAACTCCTAACCCTGATGGACGGGCTCAAATCCAGAGGCCAGGTAGTGGTAATCGGTGCAACCAACAGACCCGATTCACTTGACCCGGCGCTCAGAAGACCTGGAAGGTTTGACCGTGAAATCGAAATCGGAGTGCCTGACTCTGAAGAGAGAAAAGAGGTTCTTGAAATCCACACAAGAAACATGCCTTTAGCGGATGACGTCGACCTTGAAAAAATCGCAAATACCACCCACGGATGCGTAGGGGCAGATCTGGAGTCATTATGTAAAGAGGCAGCGATGAGGGTTGTAAGAAGAATCCTTCCTGAAATTCAAAACGATGAAGAAATCCCAAAAGAAGTCATGGAAAAAATCGTCGTTACAGGAGACGACTTCAAAAACGCCCAAAAGGAAATCCAGCCTTCAGCGCTCAGGGAAGTTCTCGTTCAAATCCCCGACATCAAATGGGATGACGTGGGCGGTCTTGAAGATGTGAAACAGGAACTTAAAGAGGCTGTCGAATGGCCACTGAAACATCCTGAAACATTCCAACGCCTGGGAATAAGACCACCAAAAGGAACATTATTATATGGTATCCCTGGAACAGGTAAGACCCTGCTTGCAAAAGCCGTTGCAAGCGAAAGCGAAGCGAACTTCATCTCAGTCAAAGGCCCTGAACTCCTCTCAAAATGGGTTGGAGAATCCGAAAAAGGTGTAAGGGAAGTATTCAGAAAAGCGAAACAGGCTTCACCGACAGTGATCTTTTTCGATGAAATCGATGCAATAGCCAGTACCCGCAGCGGAAATGACACTGACAGCGGTGTGACAAAAAGAGTCGTGAACCAACTGTTAACTGAAATGGACGGTTTGGAAGAGCTTGAAGACGTTGCAATCATTGCGGCAACCAACAGGCCGGACATTCTGGATGCAGGATTGATGAGGCCTGGAAGGTTCGACAGACACATTCAAGTCAAAGAGCCGGATGAAGAAGCAAGAATATCCATCTTTAAGGTACACACCAAAGGCATGCCTCTGGCGGACGATGTGGACATCAAAAAACTAGCTAAAAACACTGAAGGTTATGTCGGAGCAGACATTGAAGCTGTTTGCAGAGAAGCTGCAATGCTTGCCCTAAGGGATGACCTTGAAGCCAGTGAGATCACATACAAATACTTTAAGGATGCAATCGACAAGGTGAAGCCTGGAAACAAACTCCAGGATGAACAACTAGTTCAGTACATGTAGGGAAGAAATCAAACTTCCCTATTTTCCTCCAAGTTATTATATATTTAGTTTCTAACCATATTTAACCTCGGGAAAGATACAGACATCTTTCCCAACCTCCATTATATTTACAAATTTCTCTACCGTTTTGGGAAGATATGGAATCTTCCCATCAACCTCTATTACTATTTTTGATTAGGCAAAATATATTCAAAAGGCAATCTTTTATTTTTATCTGGAAAATTATGGAATCTTTGCGGTTTATAGGTTATTTTCGGACGAAGTCTTATTCCACTGATGGGATACTTAGGATTGTATCCGAAAAGATTAATGTAAAGATCGATTTCATCAGGACTGTATAATGGATCATATTTTAACTTTTTATAAACTTCATATAACGCTCTTGTATCATCAATGGCCCTGTGGAAATTTACTTTTTCAAGTTCATAATGCTCAACAGCATTATTCAACCTGTGAGGATATTCCATACGGTCTTTTACCACTGTAAGCGTATCCAACCAATCCAAATTCATTACAATCTCATCTGCCTCATCTGGATAATGTCTTCTCAAGAGATAATAGACAAATGACAAATCAAATTGGCAATTATGCGCAACCATCAATGTGCCTGGAGTTAACCTGTTTTTCAAATCCTCCGCTATCTTATCCTCACTTATCCCCATCTCATCCAACATTTCATCGGTAATTCCTGTAATTTGAGTAATTTTTTGAGGCAGCTTTTCATTTGTTCTTATAAATTTGTCATAGTCCCCTACAATTTCGCCATCAACGACAGTAATCATAGCCAATTCTATTATCTGGCAAGTTGCAGGGTTTAATCCTGTTGTTTCAGTGTCAAAAAATATTATCTTCATATTTACACTCTAAATCAGTTTATGTGGAGCATCGCTTTTGTCCCTTGGATAATCATCGGTTGTCAGTGGCTTTCCGATATGTTCAAGCCTTATATCCAGGAATCTTCTGCCATCCTCACTTGCGCAGAAAATCGGAACCTTCACTCCATAATAATACGGTTTATTCTCATCGGCATAGTCTGAAACCGCCTTGGATGCACATGCAGTAACGATATCTGCATTTTCAAACAGCATTTCCACCTCATCGGGACTGGCTCCTGTGGTATGGGCCACAAATATGTAAACGTTAACGTCATCATCAACAGGATAGTTTCTGATTTCCTCAACCATTGGAGACGGAAGTATTGTTATTGCAATATCCTTATATCCCTTGTCCAGAGCTATCTTCAAGCCTTCAAGCTGGTTCAGCTCAGCAGTTTCAGGATTCAGAATCACACAGTCCTTTTCCTCAAGATTTTTAATGACCTCTGGAATCGGTGTTGTGCTTACAAGGCCGGACACTCTTCCGCCGACTCCCTGAACAACGCGGGGATTTGTCATGAGAAGTGTTCCCGCACCGTCACATGCGCCGACTACACAGTCTATGTTTCCCTTTTCCATGTTGGTCTTGAGGATTTCCGAAATGCCCACTGTCACCAGGTCATCCATCTCGATTACCCTTTGCGGTGTGCACATTCCAAAGTCCTTGATTCTGAAATTGATGTTTTTCCTTATGAATTCCTCGTTGAGCTCATCCACCTTGTGCATCGCATGAAACATTGGGCAATATTTCATTTCGGATTCGCCAACTTCTGTTATTTCGCCGTTTTCGATTACTACGCGGACTTTTCCTAATGTTTCTATGACATGTTTATCTTCTACCATATGACCACCGTTATGTATTAATATTTGAAGACTCCTATAAAAAAAGATAATGTTTAGCAAAAATTGAAAAAATCCTATATACTTTAACGAAGATAACTATTATTGATTAGTCAACATGAGGGATAAATTTGACTCAGAAAAGTGAAGCGCAAAAAGGTAACATCACTCCCGAAATGGAGTGCGTAGCTCAAAATGAAAACATAGATGTAAAGAAACTAGCTAAATTAATTGACAAGGGACTGGTAGTAATCCCTAAAAACGTCAACGGCCATTCAAAACCCTGCGGTATTGGGGAAGGTCTTACAACCAAAATCAATGCAAACATCGGTTCATCATCAAAAATCGATGATCTGGAACTGGAAATCAACAAGGCAAAGCTGGCCCAGGAATACGGTGCGGATGCCCTGATGGACCTCTCAACAGGATCTGATTTGAAGCTTTTCAGACAGAAGATAATGGAAGCGGTTGATTTGTGCATCGGAACAGTTCCAATTTATGAAGCCGGAGTCGTTACATTAAACAAGAATAGGGAAATCATTGACATGGACCCTGACGACATTTTCAAGGCCATCGAAAACCAGGCAAAGGAAGGGGTGGACTTCATGACCCTCCACTGCGGAATCACAAAGGATTTGGTGGAAAAGCTCAAGGCGGCAAACCGCATGATGGGAATAGTGAGCCGTGGAGGAACATTCATGGCATCCTGGATCAATCACAACGATATGGAAAACCCCTTATATGAAAATTACGATTACCTTCTGGAATTATCCTATGAGTACGACATTACATTGTCATTAGGCGATGGATTAAGGCCGGGATGCCTGGCTGATGCAAGCGATATCCCTCAAATACAGGAACTGGTCAATCTGGGAACCCTTGTCAAAAGGGCGCAGGACGCCAACGTGCAGGTGATGGTGGAAGGCCCGGGCCACATGCCATTAAATCAAATCAAGGCAAACATGGAAATCCAGAAGACAATATGCCACGGCGCTCCTTTTTACGTGCTGGGACCTTTGGTCACCGACCTTGCACCGGGCTATGACCACATTACCGGAGCAATCGGCGGAGCCATAGCGGCAACAGCAGGGGCAAGCTTTCTGTGCTACGTGACACCTGCAGAGCATTTATCCCTGCCAAGCCTTGAAGACGTCAAGGAAGGAATTGTCGCATCCAAGATTGCAGCCGAAGCGGCAGATGTTGCAAAAGGTCTGCCACAGGCATGGCAGCGTGAAAAGGCGATGGCAAAGGCAAGAAGGGAATTTGACTGGGAAGCGCAGTTTGACCTTGCCCTGGACAAGTCAAAGCCTAGAAAATACCGTGACAAATGTGAACTTGACGACAATGAGATGTGTGCGATGTGCGGAGAGTACTGCGCAGTAAAAATAGCCAAAGGAGATTTTTAGATGAAATATCAGGAACTGGTGGATGTCTACTCAAGTCTGGAGGCAACCACAAAAAGGCTGGAGAAAACCGACATCATTGCAGATTACCTTAAAACCCTTGACTCAGACACCATAGAAAAGGTGGGGCTTCTGATTTTGGGTACTGTATTTCCTGCATGGAGCTCAGAGGAAATCGGTATCGGAGGAAAATTGGTCGAAAGGGCAGTTGCAGAAGCTGTCGGAACAACAACTGCCGCAGTCGAGGATGCAGTCCGTGATGAGGGAGACATCGGCCTTGCATGCGTGAAGCTCTATGCCAAAAAGTCACAGGTGACATTCTTCTCACAGCCCCTCACAATCGACTTTGTATTCAGCAGCCTTCGGAAATTGTCCCAGATTTCAGGATCAAGGTCCACCAACCGCAAGATTGCAGTTCTTCTGGAGCTGCTCTCACAGGCCAGCGCGACCGAAGCGAAATATCTTACCCGTACAATCACAGAAGAGTTAAGAATCGGCGTTGGAGATGGAATAGTTCGTGATGCGATTGCTCAGGCTTTTGATATCGACAAGGCAGTGGTTGAAAGGGCACAGATGCTCACCAATGACTTTTCGGTCGTTGCAAGAACCGCCAAGGAGGAAGGTGAGGAAGGCCTTAAGAAACTGAATCTGACACCTGGAACACCGGTCAAGCCTATGCTTGCGCAGCTGGCACCGCCACTGGATGAAATCATTCCCGAAATGGGAAGGGCATTATGCGATACAAAATATGACGGCATAAGACTTCAGGTACACAGAAAAGGTGATGAAATCAACATATTCACACGAAGACTGGAAAACATTACCAATGCACTGCCTGAAATCGTCGAACTCTTCGATGAGCACCTGCCTCATGAGGACTACATTGTAGAAGGAGAAGTCATTGCCACACGCAACGGCAAGCCTTTGCCTTTCCAGAATGTCCTTCACCGTGTTAGAAGAAAGCATAATGTGGAAGAAGCAATGGAAAATGTGCCTTTAAAATTATACCTCTTTGACGTGATGTATTATAAGGTTCCGATGATTGACGAGCCTTTGAAGGAAAGAAGAAAAATCCTTGAAAGCATTGTTGACACATCAGTTGACGAGATGAACCTGAGCACAATGAAAGTTGGAACCCCGGACAACATTGAAGACATTCAGGGACTGTTCGAATGGTCAATCAACGAGGGCCATGAGGGAATCATGATCAAGGACTGCTCAGAACCGTATATTCCAGGACTCAGAGGCAAAAAGATGCTCAAATATAAGGCAGAGCCTGAAACACTGGATATGGTTGTCATCGGAGGAACATACGGTATCGGAAAAAGGGGAGACTTCGTCGGATCATACCTTGTGGCGCTTAGGGATGAGAACAATGACTTCAAAAGCATAGCACTGGTCGGAACCGGCCTTGACGATGCAACCCTCGAATACCTCACAGGCAGAATGAAGGAGCTTGAGATTTCAACAAAGGGCCGTGAAATCAAGGTTGAGCCAAAAATAGTTCTGGAAATCGCATTTTCGGAAATTGTGGAATCCCCCGAATATGAAACAGGATACTCACTGAGATTCCCCGTCGTCAAAAATATCAGAAAGGATAAAAGCCCACTGGATGCGGATACCGTTGAAAGACTGATTTCCATGTATGAAACCGGAAATTAGAATATGATCTTTTTAAGTTCCTGAAGATGCTCTCTAGAACAATTTGTGACTTTTAAAATAAATTCATCATCCGCAGAATTTTCCAACATATTCATGATAATTTCATCCTCCCTTTCCCCCTTACCTTTTTTAACACCTTTTTTAACACCTTTTTCAACACCTTCTTTAATACCCTGATCGTATCCGGAATCGAACACATACTCCCGTTCGGTTTGAACAAACAATTCTTCAACAGACATCTGCATACCTACCACCTCATTCAATTTATCTTGCTCTTCTTTTGTCTTAACGAAATTTTCTATCTGAAAAGAGATTAACGAATCAATGACAACTCTCCTATACTCAGCGATATAGTCAATTTTTTTCAGAACGCTGCAAACCCTTTTAAGCATTTTCACCTTGAAACTGTCCTTAACAGACAAAGTGACGAATATCAATGTCAATTCATCCTGGACGGTGATTTTCTCATTATCATTAACTTTATCTTCAATAGTATTTAATTCTTTGGGCAAGCCCATCTTCTGGAGATACTTGATTATGGGAGCAAATACAATCGACCGTCCGATTTCAACAGTTTCCTTACATGAATCGGGATTTGCAAAACTAATGATGAAACTGTCCATAATGGCTCCTATCTCGGCAGATTTCAAATTGTTATACTCCCAAATCCTGCTTAAGGTATCATCATTAATATCCTTAACTTCAAATTCCCAGTTCTGCAATGTGTTATCATCAACCAGCGCCAGCCTGTCCAATCTCCTATGGGCACCGTACAGCGTATGGACCTCTGTTCCCAGTTCCCTGATGATATTTTTGTATTCCCCGAAATATTTCAGAAAATCATCTCCGTAAGTGGAAAAGAGAATCTTGGATGTTTTGTCATATAATCTATCAATCATTTTATTATCTCCAAATAATTTTTCTGAGAAAATTTACGTAGTTAAGAGTTGAACTGCGAACAATAAATAGTTTTTGTTGCAAATGAAAGCAATTTAACGCTTTAAAGTCAATATTGCAAGGACACTGCAAAAATGATTTAAAAAAATTAGTTGTCCGGAAGAGCCTTGACCCTGCCGATAACATATTTGGTCAAAGGATATACGATGATTTCATAGACTGTCTTGACGATTGCCTGAACAAATATCATTGCAATCAGGGCCTCTGCAGGCATGGTCCCAAAGAATGCGATTGTGATGTATATCAGCGCATCCATACCCTCCCCGAAAAATGTTGAAACGATGCATCTCACGAACAATTTTTTCTCATCCACCTTCTTTAGATAGACCATCACCTTTGCATTGACAAGGCTTCCAACGAGATATGCGATGAATCCAGCTGTCAACAGCCTCCATGTTGAGCCCAAAACTATGGCATAGGCCTCTGAATTTGTAAAGAATTCAGGTGCAGGCAGCCATATCGTAACGGTAAAACAGATTACCGCAACAAGATTCATGAAAAATCCTAAAAGGATTACCCTTCGTGCCTTTTCATAGCCGTACACTTCAGCCAGAAGGTCATTGATGATGTAAACCACAGGAAAGATTATGACACCACAGGGAAGGACAAATGAAAAAAAGGAAAACATCTTTCCCGCAATTATATTCGATACAATCAGACAAGCAGTGAAAACACCCGCTATGATTGCATACAAGTCGGTTTTTGTCAAATCTTCAAACATGAGTATACTATATTTCCAATCCTACATAAATTTTACAAGTCAAAATCCTATCGAGTATATTTATTTCAAAATCCAATCATGAAATCATGGAAATCACAGATGACAAACTATTGAAAATCGCACTCATAACTTCACTTGTCGGAATAATAGGTCTGATAGCATTCACTCCGACAATAGAAGTCAAGGAAGTTGATATCAAGGACATAAACCGTGGAATGATTGATGAAGAGGTAAGGCTTGACGGGGTAATCAGCGACATCGCCCAGTCAAAATCAAAGACAAGTTATTTTTTAACCATCAATGACGGAGAGGCGCAGATACAGCTGATCATATTTGAAAGCCAGGTCGGCGAAATACAGTCCAGAAACATTGACATTGAGGATTTCAGGGGACATAAGGTAGAGGTTGTTGGAACGGTCACCCAGTACAACTCAGAGATGGAACTGATTTTATCGAGCGGGGACAGTCTGAGGATGGTCAGCTAACAATATCTTTTTATTGATTGAGTTTCAAAAATAATATAGAATAAATTAAAAGGAATTTAAAATATGTCTGATAAGAAAAGATTATTCGGAACTTTTGGAGTTAGAAGAACCGCAAATGATGTTCTTACTCCTGAATTCGCATCAAGGCTTGCAGCCTGTTACGGCACATTAGTCAAAGGAACCGTTGCTGTGGGCGGAGACACCAGAACCTCCACTTTGATGTTAAAGCAGGCAGTGACTGCCGGCCTTTTGTCAAGCGGATGTGACGTGGTGGACTTGGGAATCCTGCCTACTCCAGGCGTTCAGTATGCAGTCCGCAAATATTATGACGGCGGAGTGATGATAACCGCTTCACATAACCCTCCACAATACAACGGTCTCAAATTCCTGGACGAAGACGGTATCGGAATACCTGACGAAATGGACATTAAGATTGAAAGGCTGTACTTCGATGCCGAACCGGACCGTGTAGAGTTCCATGAAATCGGCGAACTTTACCAGAATGACAAAGTGATTGACGAGTATGTCGACGAGGCAGTCTCCAAGGTGGACGTGGAAGCCATCCGCAAAGCCAACCTGAAGGTTGTTGTGGACTGCGGATCCGGTGCGGGATGCTTTACAGCGCCGTACCTAATCAGAAAATTAGGCTGCGATGTGACAACCCTTAACTCACAGCCGGACGGATTTTTCCCTGGCCGTAACCCTGAGCCAATTGAGGAAAATCTGCAGGAACTGATTCATGTCGTCAAAGAGCTCAATGCAGATATCGGCCTTGCACATGACGGAGACGCCGACAGGACCATCTGCATCGATGAGAACGGAAGCTTCGTTTTGGGAGACAAGACATTCACTCTCGTTGAAAAGCAGATGCTTAAGGAAAACAATGGCGGAACCATCGTCACCACCGTTGCAACATCCCAGGCAATCTATGACGTTGCCGAAGAATATAACGGTGAAGTGATAGCTACTGCCGTTGGAGACCTGCTTGTTGCACGTAAGCTCAAGGACGAAAACGGACTGTTCGGCGGAGAGGAAAACGGCGGTTTGATTTTCCCTGATTTTGTCTATGGAAGGGATGCAGTGATGACCGTTGCCAAAATACTTGAAATCGTTGCAAAAGAGAAAAAGCCGCTGTCCGAACTTGTGGCAGAGCTTCCGGTTTATTATGCAAGCAAAACAAAAATCGAATGTCCAGACGATGAAAAGGAATTCGTCATGGCAAGCATCGCTGAAGAGATTCAGACAACCACTGACTTCAAGCTTGACCGGACTGACGGAGTCAAAATCCTGAAAGAGGACGGATGGGTAATCATCAGACCTTCCGGAACCGAACCTATTTTCAGATGCTTTTCAGAGTCAGACTCACAAAAGAAAGCTGATGAGATGACAGAGTGGGGACTTGGTTTAATCAAAAAATACAAAAAATAATTAACCATTTCTCACCCAATTTTTCTTTTTATTTTAATGAAAATTACGATTAATTAAATACTACTTTTTGATGATAACTTTAATTTAGCGATAGCTATCTTTAAGATAATGAACTTGTTTGTAAAAAAATAGAAATTGAAAAGCGATAATCTACATGTAGATATCTAAAAGTATTCCAAACATTCCTCTTTGAGGAAAAACGCATCTTCATTGTCAGGACTTCTGAGCAGAACCTTGTTGAAACTGTCAACGGCCTCTTCAAATTTGCCCAATTCCATCAGAACCACACCCTTATTGAGCAGAAAGTCGATATTGTTCTTTTCTAGGTCGATTGCCCTGTTGAAACATTCCAACGCCTCATCGAATTTGCCCAAATCGATATATGCATTTCCCATCCTGTTGATTGCGGCCGCATCGACCTCGGAATCATCCAGACACACTTCAACCGCCTTGTCAAAAGACTCGATGGCCTCTTCAAGCATGCCCATATCGCTCAAAAGGTTTCCCCGGGAATTCCAGACCTCAGGGTTTTCGCCGTCAATGACAATGAGCTTGTCATAGACCCTCAATGCATCGTCATACCTTCCAAGCATCTCCAGAATGAACCCTCTCCAATACAGAACAATAGGGCTGCTTGGACGATAGTTATAAGCGATGTTGCTCACTTTCAATGCCTCATTGATATTGCCGGAATTCAAAAGCGCAATAGCCTTGTTGTTGAGGATATAAATGTTGGCAGGCTCATATTCCAAGGCCTTGTCATAACACTCGATGGCTTCAATGAACTTTCCCAGCCTTGAGAGGTTGTCTCCCTGCTTGTTTAGAAGATACACATCATGGGGATCCAATCTGAGGGCAGCCTCATAGCACATTGTTGACTTGTCGAACTTTCCGCTGTCAAATAGAATGTCGGCCCTTTTTGTAATCATGGCCTTCTCATCAATCTTGTCCCCTCTCCAGTCGTCGATGTCGATTTTTTCAAAATAGATTATCTGAAATTCATCATTCGGGTCAATCCTGCCGCCATACATTTTCTTGAATTCCTTAAGCATGTCCTTGGAGTTCTTAAATCCCTCCTCGACGGCAAGCTCATCGTTGTCCCTGATTTCAGAAAAAGGAACGGTTTCAATTCCGGTTACAAAGGCTTCAAAAATCTTCATCTTTTCCTTTGAAACCAGATTCCAATAGCAATATAATCTGTCTCCAACCTTAAGCGGTGTTTTCCATGCCTTGCGTATGGTGCGGGTCTTCTTACCTGTGATTACATCAATATCATTGCTTGAAAATGACAAAATCGGCATACTAAACACTTCCTAAATTACCTGTTCCCCAAATTCGCCTGACTTGACCTTTACGATGCCGTTGAAGTACGGCTTGATTTCACGGGCAAGGTCCGCCAGCTCATGAGGGTTTGGAACCTCCACCTTTTCAAGGGCAGGGTCGAGAACGTTTTTGTTTCTGAACTGCTGAATGGTATAGACTTCAGCCTCTATCTCATCAACAAGATTCATAATATCCTTTTTAGTGTGCAAAGTCGGAACATAAGTTGTCCGAATCTCCAGGTGAACACCGGCTTCGTTAATCAATTCCATTGATTTTTTAACCTGAAAACCAATGTTTGCTCCTGTTATCTTTCTGTATTTTGAAAATGTTGTTTTGACGTCAAGTGAAACATAATCCAGCAAATCCAAATCCAAAATCTCTTTAAGCTTGTCCGGATAAATTCCGCTTGTGTCCAATTTTGTCTTGAGGCCCTTTTGGCGAACATACTTTAATATTTCGATTACTGCGTCTGTCTGAACTAAAGGTTCTCCACCGGAAATCACAATAGCATCTAAAAAATCAGCTGATGAATCGATTTCATGAGTTATCTCCTCAAATGATTTTTCAGTATTATCCTCCAGCAATTCCACATTATGGCAGTATCTGCATGCCAATGGACATTTTGACATGAACAGAACCAGGCTCATATTTCCATGGAATTCGACAGAGGATATTACGCTACCGCCTACATACATTAGTTTAAAACCTCTTTTAAAATTTCAATAAATTTCTTATCTTCCTCAAGAGTGCAAATGCTGATTCTAATCCAGTATTCGTCCAAACCCTTAAATGAAGTGCAATCCCTTACGATGATTCCCCTTTTCATCAGTTCCAGTGCCAGTTCGCTTGCTGTGAATCCTGTGTCCTCAACGCGAATCAGCATGAAGTTTGACTTGGACGGGAAAACATCCAATCCTTCGATTTTTGAGACCTCATCATAGAGGTATTGCCTTGACTCGATTCCCTTTTCGATTGAATCTGAGATGTAGTCCTTGTCCCTGAAGGTATTGAGGGCCGCCACGAAAGACAATCTTGTAAGGGAAAACACGGGCTTGATTCTGTGCATGTATTCAATTATCTGTTCACATGCAAGCCCATATCCTATCCTCATGCCCGCAAGGCCCAATACCTTGGACATGGTACGTATGATAAAGATATTGTCGAATTCATCGATCAGATCCTTGTTTGTAACTTCTGAGTATTCAAAATAAGCTTCATCTATGACAATCAGTATATCGGGATTCCTTGATGCGATATCTGCAAGCACGTCCTTTGCAATGAGTGTCCCTGTAGGGTTGTTGGGACTGCAGAGGAAAATCATCTTTGTTTTGGGAGTGATTGCCTCATAAATCGATTCTGTGTCCAGCTCATTTGCATCCAAATCCCATTTGGCATATACGGGTTTTGCGCCGTACTGCTTCAGCAGATATTCATAATACATATATGACGGCAAGGGAACTATGAATTCATCCCCGTCGTCGATGAATGTCTTTGCAAGCACGTCAATGACTTCATCGGCACCGTCCCCTCCAATTATCACCTGGGAGTCCCTGACCCCGGAATAATCGGCAATCTCAGATACCAGCTCATGCAATTGGGATTCAGGATATCTGTTGATTGATGCTATTTCCTCCTGAATCGCCTTCATGGCCTTTGGAGACGGGCCCCACGGATTTTCATTAGAACCCAATTTGATGATGTCCTCCTTTTTAAGGTTGAAGTCGGCTGCAATCTCATCCTGAGATCTTCCCGGAACATATGAATCCATTTCTTCTACAATCTGCCTTGCTTTCATAGTTTAATCTTCCTTATACTGTTTGGAAAGTTTTACGTAATTATCCGCATTCTTCTGAATCATTTCAATCTGTTTTGGAGTGACTTCCTTTACTGCCTTTGCCGGAACGCCTAATATGAGGCTTCCTTCCGGGAATTCCTTTCCTTCACTCACAACGGCCCCGGCTCCGACAATTGAGTTTTTGGAAATGTGTGCACCGTTCAATACTGTGGCGTTCATTCCGATTAAAACATTGTCATCAAGTTTGCATCCGTGCACAACGGCACCGTGACCCACTGAAACGTTTTCCCCCATTTCAACAGGAAATCCTTTGGTACAGTGAACTACGCAATTGTCCTGAACGTTGGAATTGTTTCCGATGGTTATGGAATCCCTGTCTCCGCGAACGACAGCTCCAAACCATATTGATACGTCTTCACCTAATTCAACATCGCCCATTACCTGTGCGCCTGAGCATATTACAACAGATTCTTTCTTATTTACCATAATATCGCCAAATTATTTATGTTTATTATTCTTATCCTGAATGATATGATTCTGTTTTACCAGTACTCTTGTATCGGAGGGTACATCATCATACAACAAAACCCCTGAACCTATGGTGGAATTGTGGCCCACCTTTACGCCCGGTGAAAAGCTTGAGTTGATACCTGTCTTTACGGCATCCCCAATGATGGATCCGAACTTACGCCTTCCACTGTCAATCATCTGATTTTTGATTTTGGTCTTGACCGAACGGTTGTCGAAACGCAGGTTTGCAATGTTGGTTCCCGCAGCTATATTGCAGTTTGAACCGATTACTGAGTCTCCGACATAGCTCAGGTGGCTGACATTGGTGTTTTCCATAATGATGGAATTCTTAATCTCAACGGCGTTTCCCACATGGACATTGTCTCCCAGGTAGGAATTTCCACGGATATAGGAGTTGGGGCCTATGTCGCAGTCCTTTCCAATGTATACATTTCCCTCAATGTAGACTCCGGCCCGGATAATGCTTCCCTCATCCAAAAATATTTCCCCATGGACGTGGGCGCCATCCTCTATTTTTCCCCTGATTTCGGTTTTGAGCTGTCCGATCAATTCTTCGTTGACTTCAATCAGTTCCCATGGCCTTCCGACATCAATCCAATCCTTGTCTGTTTTGTGTCCCATCACCTTTTTGCCGTCAGCAATCTGCAGGGAAACGGAATCGGTAATCTCATACTCTCCACGTTCGGAAATCTCTGTCTTTTCAATCTTGTCGAAAATGTCCCTATTGAAAATGTAGATACCTGCATTTACAAGGTTGCTTGGAGCCTCTTCACGTTTAGGTTTTTCCACAATGCTTTTGATGTTTCCATCCTCAATTTCAACCACTCCAAAAGCGGAAGGGTTCTCAACTTCAGTCAAAAGCATCAGAGTATCCGGATTTGAATTTTCATATTCGTGAATGAATTCGTTGATGACATCATTGTCCAGAATGATGTCCCCGTTAAGCACAATCAGGCTGTCATTGATGAAATCCTTACCGTAGCTGATTGCATTGGCGGTTCCCAAAAAGTCCTCCTGGGTCTGGTAATATATGTTTACCCCGAAGTCACTGCCATCACCGAAATATTCCCGAACCATCTCTTCCTTATACCTGACAATCAACAAAATGTCAGTGATTCCATTATCTCTCAATGATTCGATATTGTATTGAATGATAGGTTTTCCGGCAACCGGCAACATGGTTTTAGGCTTTGTAAGTGTTAATGGCCTCATTCTTGAACCTTCACCGGCACTTAAAATAATTGCTTTCACTTTTATTATCCCCTTAAAATTATCTAATAATATTATATTTTTAGTTCCTTTACTTATAAAAAAATTTTGGATAGACAAATGAAAATTATTAAATAATAGTTATAATAAACTAAAATCATATTAGCTATGCTAATAGCAAAAATTTTAGGAGATTATAAAATGACTGTTTATGTTTGTTTACATTGCGAATACAGATTTGATACAGAAAAAGGCGACCCTGCTTACAACATTCCTGCTGGAAAAACTCCTGCAGACATGCCGGAAGATTGGGTTTGCCCAGAATGCGCAGCTTTAGGTATTGACGCATTTATCGTAGAAGAAGAATAAGCGCTTCTTCTATACTTTTATTTTTTACACCAAAATCATCATAAAAAAAAGAGTTTAAGATGAAAGAATCATCTTATAAATTATCATTGATTATTTTTACACAGATATCCCTTATCTCTTCAGCCCTTTTGCTGTCACGGGATTCAAGAGTTATTCTGATGTAGTCCTCGGTTCCTGACGGCCTTACAAGCACCCAGCTGTCATCGGAAAATGTCAATCGGACTCCATCAAGGGAGTTCACGTCAACTATGTCATCGAAAGCGTCCCTGAGGAGATCCTCCATATTTTCCATTACCTTGACTTTTGCCTCTTTTGAGCACGGATATTCGGATACTGCGGAATTTGGGCAAGCAATTCTGAGAGCTTTCCGTCCCTTGAAACGATTTCAGCCATCCTCAATCCTGAAAGGATTCCATCCGGACACATGCAGAAGTCCGGGTGCAGCCATGTTCCTGAAGGCTCACCTCCGAATGCGGCATCCCTTTCAATTATGACTTCCGCCACATTGACATCTCCAACCGGAGTTCTTAACACTTCGCCCTTAACGGATTCGTCCATGCACAGTCCCGCATCAACAGTGGTTACGATATCCCCTTCGAATTCCTTGGATATCAGTGCCAGAAGTGAATCGAATGGGGAAATGTTGCCCTTTTCATCGACTGTTATCATCCTGTCGGCATCGCCGTCATGAGCTATTCCAAGATCTGCCCCAATGGCAACGACGGTTTTCATCAGGGTCTGCAGGTTTTCGGCATTTGGCTCAGGGTTTCGTCCGGGGAAAAAACCGTCCGGCTGTGAGTTCAGTGTTGTCACTTCACATCCTGCCTTTCTAAATACTAAAGGTGATATTTCGCTTCCGGCTCCGGATGCGCAGTCAACCACAACCTTCAGGCCTTTTTTGATGTCAACCATGTCCACCAGATCATCAATGTACTGGCCCTTGATTTCTTCATTCACGCTCAGCTTGCCGATGTTTTCCCAGCTTACTGAAATGTAATCCCTGTTGGCATATATCTCTTCAATCTTGCGTTCCTGAGCTTGGGTGTATGCCATTCCGTTTTTATTCCAAAGCTTTATTCCGTTATATTGTGAGGGATTGTGGGATGCGGTAAGCATAATTCCTGCATCGCAAAAGTCCTGCACATATTGCCTGGTCAAGCATCTGGTTTGTTGTACGGGTATCATATCCGATTACGACTGTACCCTTATTGCCCAGATAATATCCCAATGACTTTCCAACATTCAAGGCCAGCTCACAGGTTACCTCTGAGCCGATGAGACCTCTGATTCCTGATGTTCCGAACAGTTTCTCCGCCGCCATTTTCTCACCTATGCACCGAATTTGTGGGCATAATTCATTAAGTCCATCATGATGTTCATTACGTCTGAGCCTCTGATTCTGTTCAATCCTCCTTTTGCACATGCCCTTTCGGAAAATTGAGTCACGTCATCAGTTCTCACTTCAGGCCCTCTGATAATTACAGGCACAGGATCTCCTGAGTGGTTTTTCACTGATATTGGGGTTGAATGGTCAGCTGTCAGGTAAATGTAAACATCTTCAAGCTTGATGAGTTCGCTCATGACCACCTGGTCCACCTTTTCGATGAATTCCTTTTTCTCCTTGGTCTGGCCGTCGTGACCTGCCTCATCGGCTCCGTCGATGTTTATCAAAAAGAAGTCATGGTCTGAGTTTTTGACCTGGTCTATTATTGTGTCGCGTATATTGTCAAGGTTTGTATCGATTCCGCCGGTGACATCCTCCATTTCAATGATGTCCATTCCTGCAAATCTTCCGATTCCCATAATCAAACCTGTTTCGGCAATGCATGCGGAATTCACTTCGTATTTCTCATTCAGTGATTCCACAACAGGCACTTCACCTGCACCACGAGGGATGACTATGTTTGCAGGAGGTTCGCCCTCTTCAATTCTTTTAATGTTAACCGGATGGTCCTTGACCATTTCATAAGTCTTTACAACAAGTTTGTTTAAAATATCTGCAGTCTTTGCAGCTTCAGGTGTGTCATCCAATGCTTTTACTTCTTTAGGTTTGTTTCCTTCGACTTTAGGGTCGGCATCGCTTACCTTATCGGAAAGCCCTTCGCCTCTAAGCACCAGCACTGCCCTATGGCCGGTTGATTCCTTAAATATGATTTTTACATCAGGATAGTCCTCCAGAACCATTGTGTTAAGGACATCTACAATTTCCTTGGTCCCTTCCTTGATTCTTCCGGCACGCCTGTCGGTAACAATCAAATCCTCATCGGCTGTTGAGAAATTGCACCTGAATGCAATGTCTCCGGGAAGGACTTCCACGCCCACACCGTTGGCCTCAAACGGACCTCTTCCGGTGTACACCTCATAAGGGTCATATCCCAATATTGACAAATGTGCGGTGTCACTTCCAGGAATGATTCCCGGAGCGATTGAATCCATAATACCAGTAATTCCTTCTGCAGCCATCCTATCCATGTTTGGAGTGTTTGCTGCTTCAAGAGGAGTCTTATTTCCTAATTCCTTAATTGGACGGTCCCCCATACCATCCATAATTAATACAATACCTTTCATTAAATATCACCTAATAATATATTCAATAATAATTTTAGCATTCAATAGTTAAATAATTTGTTTAAAAAAAAGTTAGATGAGTAAAATTCCAACAATTGCACCGACAATTGTGGCCATCAGATTAACGTGCTCGTTTGTTATCATTCCCCTATTCTCAAATAGGGCTCCTAAAATACTGTCTGTAAAGCATCCGACAAAACCGGATATTACTGAAACAGCAATTGCAGACAGAGGGCTTGGAACAATTCCGAGAAGCCATGCAACTATACCGATTATGGCTGCGCCGACAATACCGACAACAGTTCCCAGAACTGAGACGGCACCGTTGGTACCGGGATCCACACTCTGAAAAGTGGTAATCAGCCTTGGATGAGGATCAAGCACTCCTATTTCAGAGCCTAATGTATCGGCTGTCGCTGTTGCAATTGCGCCGATGAAACCTCCCACAAACGGCAGGTAATATCCTCCAAATGCGGCCATGAAACAGGCAACAACACCGTTTGAGATAACGTTCTTGGATGTTCTTCTTCCTTCAAACTGGCCGAGGGACCTCTTGTATTTCTTTGAATACTTTGTGGCGAGAAGTGACATCACAAGGAACAGCACAATCAGAAGCAGCCAATTCACTCCCGCAGAGAAGATGATTACAATGCCCATTATAATCATGACTGCTGATCCGAACAGATCAAGTGATTTCCTGTAATACGTAATGAATCCCAAAATAAATAAAAGGAGTACGTAAACCCAATTTATCATTACTGCCTCAACCATAATTATCACAATTTCTTTATTTAATAATGTTATGTTCTAAATGATATAAATAGATTTTTTATCCCAAATTCATCCGAAAAATCGGACCGAAAAAAGTATCGAAATAAATGAAAATTCGATTGATAAAATTAAAATAAAACTCATAAGTATGAAAAATCTTGACTGTAATTTTAAGTAAAGATTATCCAATAGTAGCAATTACGAAAATAAAATCAGGTAATCTATATGAATCTGTAAAAATCAATGAATTTCTAAAAAAAGTAATAAAAATGGAAGCGGTTAAACTTCCATATTCAAATTTTGATCAACTATTTTTTCACTTTCACTTTACCTTTTACGGTGTTTTTGTAGTAACTTGCAGTGTAAGTGTATTTTTTACCCTTCTTGAGCTTTTTGGTAACTTTCTTCTTAATGGTTACTTTAGCAATACCTTTTGAATTAGTCTTAGCATTGTATTTTTTGCCTTTGAACTTGAAGACAATCTTTAAGGACTAATTTTTTACCTTTTTTGACTTTGACTGTCTTTTTGACCAATTTAAGGGTTTGTTTTACCACAAGCTTGTTAGTGACCTTAGTGTTTTTGTATTCTGCAGTAACAGTGTATGTTTTCGGATTCAAGTTGATTTTGAGTCTTGCATATCCGTTCTTGTCGGTCCTTACGGAATAGTGGATGTTATTTGCAACGACATCAACAAACTCTCCTTCACCGACAGGTTTACCGTCATCACCAATAGCCAATACTACATAGTATGTTCCGTCCATAAAGTCCATTGTAATGTCCTTGTTTTCAAGTAGACGTTTTACGATTGTGACTTTTGCAGTTCTTTGCTCGCCGGTCACTGGGTTGACAACAGTTATGTCATGGGTTCCGACAGACAAGTGTGAGTTAGTCAAGTATCCAATACCCTGATCATCTGTTTTGACAGTGTAGGTTTTTCCGTCAACAATGAATTGCACATCAGTGTTCTTGAGCACGTTGCCTTCCTTGTCAAGGAATTCAGCCTGATAATCGTATGGGCTGTCCCAACCTCTGCTCATTTGTTCATCATTGTTGATTGACTTGAATACAGTAATTGTCTTGGTTATTGTTTTTGAATCGTACTTGTCGTCTCCGCTGTAGACTACCTCTACATCGTGTGTGCCTTCGCCTACGCCAGGAATTGCAATGGTGTTTTCTCCACCAGTCACATCTACAACTTTAGTTGTATTTCCTATTTTGACGGTCACATTACCTTTTGCATCTTCAGGAACTGTCACTTTAACAATCACGTCATTGCCTACAACGGTGTTTCCTACATCAATGCTTACATCACCATCAATTTTTTGTGCTTCGAATGAAGTTGATGAAACATTGGACAGGTATTTGTCATCACCTAAGTAGGTTGCATTCGCGTCAAATTTGCCTGACTGTGAAACTGTAAATGTTACTGATTTGGTTTTAGTTATGTTAATACCGTATTCGGTACCGTCCACAGTGACAATCACATATCCGGTTGCATCGCTTGGCAAGTCAGATACGGTAATTGTTACTTCAGCACCATTTACCTCAGCTGAAACAGACATTGGAGCATTGTTTTTGAATACTTTAAACTGTTCAGTAGTTGAATTGAATTCATAGTAGTCGTTACCTGCGTATGTTGCGATAATAGTTTTATTTCCGGCATTCAAGTTTTCAACTTTGAATGTTGCTTTTCCGCCGTCTATCTTAGCGGTGTAGTTTGCGCCGTTTATTTCAATGGTTATATCGCCTGTAACATTTCCGTCGACTTTCACAACAACATTGACGACATCTCCGACTTTAGCGTCTCTGACTTCAATGGACATTGGAGTTGCATATTTAGGAACGTGTATTAACTTGGTAGTTGTCACGTTCAATCCGTCCTGATTGGTGAATGTCACTGTAGCGTTGTAGGTTCCAGGAAGTTCACCAACAAGATCGATTCTTGCAGTGCCGTTTTCAACAGGTGCAATGTATGTATTATTTCCAATTTGAACAGTTACGTTTCCGGTAGCATTGTCAGGAACGGCTACAATTATGGTTCCGTTTCCTAATTCATCAATATTGACTCCTTCCTTAGGAGGTTGAGGAGCAACATTAATCTTATCAGTAACAGTAACTGGATCATATTTGTCATCACCGTTGTATGTTACGGTCACATTGTGCTCACCTTTAGGAACATCGAATATTGGGATTTCGTTTTCGCCGCCGGATACAGGATAAGTCTTAGTGATATTTCCTATTGTGACTGTCACATTACCAGTGGCATCTTCAGGAACAGTCACTTTAACTATTGCAGGTTCGCCTTCAGTAATGTTTCCAACTGTTACATCGACATCAGCACCAGCAACTTTAGTGACTATCACTTTAGCAGAGTTATTAGTGCTTGAAAGATACTTGTCGTTTTCAAGGTAAGTCACTTTAACATCATGAGTACCGTTTGTCAATCCAGTGACACTGAGTTGACCTGCGCCACCTGTAAGGTTTACAAAGTATTTGACACCCTCAATATCAACAAGTGCAATTCCATCGTATCCTGAAGGACCTGCAATATTAATAATCGCATCTTCGCCGACTTTAATTTCAGCACCAGTTACATTTACGCTTGAAGCACGTTTAGTCACATTGAACTGTTCAGTAGTGCCGTTAGATAGGTATGAATCATCACCAGCATAGGTTGCAACAACTGTTTTTACACCAGCAGTCAAGCCTCCAATTTCAAATACGGCTTTACCGTCAACAGCAGTCTTGTTGTATTTCTTACCGTCAATCTCAATAGTCACAATGTCTGTAACGTCCTCAGGAACAGTCACTACAATTCTTGTAACGTTTCCAACAACAGTATTATTAACTTCAATGCTTATTGGAGTTGGATTCTTAGGAATTGTAACAACTTTGGTAACTGTAATGTTGGAGTAGTTGCCGTCACCGGAGTAGATTACAGATACTTCATGAGCTCCAGGAGTTTCATTTCCAAGATTGATGTATGCGGTTCCGTTGGTAATGTTTACAACATAAGTGTTGTCACCGACTTTTACGGTCACATTACCTGTAGCGTTTTCAGGAACGGTCACTTTGACAGTGCCGTTACCTAAGTCTTCTACAACAACATCATCAGGGCTGAGTTTAGCCTTGCCGACATTAAGTTTAGCGGTTGCAACATCAGGCTCGTATCTATCATCACCGTTATATGTTACAGTAATGTCATAGTCGCCAACTTTCAAGTTAGGAACAAGCAATTGAGCTTTGCCTGAAACAAGACCGACAGTGTATGTGTCATCACCGACTTTTACGGTCACATTGCCTGTAGCGCCATCAGTCACGGTAATATTCAGTACTGCAATTTCACCGGCAGTGATATTGTCGAATTTGACTGTGACTTCGGATGCAACTTTGGACACAACTATCTTAGCGGTGTCGTTGACACTTGAGAGATACTTGTCGTTTTCAAGGTATGTTACGTTTACATCATATGTTCCTTCAGTTAATCCAGCAACAGTGAGTTGACCGACACCGTTTTCAAGAGGCACATAATATTCGACGTCAGCAACTTTAACAACTGCTGTTCCATTAAATCCTGCAGGACCAACAATGTCAATAGTTGCAGTTTCACCAACACTGATTGGGCTGGTAGTCACATTCACGCTTGAAGCACGTTTAGTCACATTGAACTGTTTGGTAGTGCCGTTAGAGAGATATGAGTCATCACCAGCATAGGTTGCAACAACTGTTTTTACACCGGCAGTCAAGCCTTCAATATCGAATACAGCCTGACCGGCAGTAGCGTTCTTGTTGTATTTCTTACCATCAATTTCAATAGTCACAATGCCTGTAACGTTTTCAGGAACAGTTACTGTAATTGTTGTAACGTCTCCAACAACACTATTAGTAACCTCAATGGTTATAGGAGTATCGTATTTTGGAATGTGCACTAATTTGGTGGATGTCAAGTTCAATCCGTTGCTATCAGTGTATATTACAGTAGCGTTGTAAGTTCCAGGAGCTTCACCTACAAGGTCGATTCTTGCAGTACCATTTTCAACAGTAGCGTTGTAGGTATGATCACCAATCTTAATTGTTACGTTTCCAGTAGCGTTATCAGGAACATTTACAACAATGGTTCCGTTTCCTAAATCATCAACATTAACTCCTTCTTTAGGAGGTTGAGGAGCCACAGTAATCTTATCAGTTACAGTGACAGGATCGTATTTATCATCACCGTTGTAAGTTACGGTCACATTGTGCTCACCTTGTGGGACATCCAATATGATGATTTCGTTTTCGCCGCCAGATACAGGAACTGTCTTAGTGATATTTCCTATTTTAACGGTCACATTACCTGTAGCATCTTCAGGAACAGTCACTTTAACTA
>ONSJ01000005.1:0-117464 GCA_900320515.1 uncultured Methanobrevibacter sp.
ACGCAGCAATTAATATTCTAAACCGCTGGTTCAACGGGGATAGCCTGAAAAAATACTTAAATTAACCATTATTAAGTGAAAAAAATTCAGGAATCCCCACCCTCTTTTAGGGTGGGGTGGTTCAAGCCTATAATGACGACAACGTTTCTATTGACAAGATCTATGACGCATTAGAAGAGTTCAACAAGTTAAACAACCTAACACCAATCGACCCATCAACACTCGAATAATGTGAAAATCATCATTCTTTTTTTATTTTTTAAATCCTTAAAAAACAACTTTTTTAATTCCAATTAAAACATTGCTTTTAACAGGAACACTTAAAAAAATAACAGCAATACCTAAAATAATATATTGAATAGTTAATCGCGAATTCTATTAATATTCGTGAATATGTAGCTGACAATCAGGATAAGAACTGTAATCAAGATGTAAATTGTTATTTCGAAATTATTGGAATTGATTGCTAAATGATATACTCCATTAAAGGAACAATAATAAAAAAAAGTTATAGATGCGAAAAGCATCTATTTTTTCACTTTGGCTGTTTTTTTAACGGTTTTTTTACCGTAACTTGCCTGGTATTTAACTTTCTTTCCAACCTTAAGCTTTTTCAAGACGGCCTTTTTAACGGTTACTTTAGCAACACCCTTTTTATTAGTTTTTGCAACATACTTTTTGCCTTTGAATTTGAATGTTACCTTTTTACTTTTGGCGGCTTTCTTATCGATTTTAAGGGTTGCCTTCAAAACCAACTTTTTAGCGGATTTCTTGACGGTTGCCTTGGCAAGCTTTAGGGATATGGTCTGTTTTACAACATTGACAGTGAAAGTTTTTGAAAAGAACTTGTTGTGATAAGAATACAAGACTTTAACCTGATGCTTACCCACTTTCAAACCAGAAATGACATCCTTCATGACATTGCCGGTAAAAGGCAATTCCTTTACCTTTTTTCCATCAACATAAATGCTTCCAGTAGTATCAGAAGTTGCAGGTCCCTTAAGGGTAACTGTTACGCTTTTGCCAACAGTGATTTTTGCTGCACTGATTCCTGCTGAAAATCCGGGAGTGTTGTCCTTTACATTAATTTCCTCATCCATATTATATGTCACGCCATTTATAATCATTTTAAAATCAAGGGTATGTGCGCCTTTTGAGAGTCCGGAAATCGGAATTTTTGCCATGCCCCCTGAAAAGGAGGTTGTAGCAAGAACACTGGTTACTCCGTTAACTCTCTCAGATACTGTTACGGTACCACTACTTTTAGGCAGGTGCTGAACCACAAAATATGCGGTTTCGCCTACAGAAACGTCAGGGGCGATTATATTCGGCAAATATTTGAAAGTCGCTAACTTATTTGCAGATTTTGGATTTGAAGCCCCGTTTTTTAAATAGTTTAGCACCACATTATGGGTGCCTGTCTGAAGACTGGCAGGCAAATTCACGCTATCTGAATAAATATTCAATTGAGTAGTCTTTTCACTTGCGCTTACGGATTTTGAATAGTATGTTACGGCATCTATCAACAGGGAGACCTTACCGTCTATATACTGGGTGTCCTTAACATAGCCGATGCTTCCCCTATTGGAATTAATAGTGGAGTCCAAATAAACTGTGGCGGAGTCGTAAGGCTCTGAAAGTACCTCTCCATCATTATCAGATGTCAATGAAGTATCTTCATCCATAACACGAGATTCTTTAACGGAATTATCCTCCTCATTATCAACCGTCAGTGTATCTTCAGAGGCAACATCTTCAGAAGCACTAACTGCACCAATTGTTAAAATAGCCAATAGACAGGCTACAAGCATTATCGTTTTTAATTTCATTTTAATTCCCTCCATTAAACATTAACCTCAAATTCAGTTTTTAATCAAAAGATATATGAATATATATTGGAGGTTCTATTTAAATTAAACATATTTGGCAGTTTTGAATATTTAATTAGATAAAATCCGTTTCAAACTTAAATAACAACAATGCCCAAATAATCTATTGATATTTATCGTGAATTTTATTAATATTCGTGAATATGTAGCTGACAATCAGGATAAGAACTGTAATCAAGATGTAAATTGTTATTTCGAAATTATTGGAATTGATTGCTAAATTATATACTCCATTAATCCAGAGGAATGATAAAAATACCGGCAATATGTATTTGAGTATACATACCCATGTTTTTCCAACTTTCAACCTGTTGTTCTCATTCAGTATAGGAATTACATTTTCAATATCATAGAACCATGTAAATATTATGCACTGAAGTATGATTAATAGGATAATCCAAAATTCGGTTAGAAATCCGTCTACAACATTGATTAGATAACTGCTGATGGCTGTTGTGAACAATAAGGATAGCAGGCATCCGAATATTGATATTAGGGTTACTATTTTTTTACGTGACCAACCTATTTTGTGGTATAGTGAATTAATCAAAGTTTCAAGCTCAGCCATTGAAGAAGTTATTCCTGCAAATAGTATTGATATGAACAGCATTGGCGCAAGTACATGTCCAATTGGACCCATGGCTTCGAAAATCCTTGGAAGCACTACAAATACCAGTCCTGTTCCTTCGCTGACGAGTGGGGTCAATGGTGTTCCTGAAGTATAGGTCATGTATCCTAGAATGGAAAAAATTCCAAATGCGATAACCAGTTCAAATGCACAATTTGCAAAAACAACAATGAGAACGTTATCGGCCAATTTGGATCCTTCAGGCAGGTAACTTGCATATGTCAGTGAAATTGACTCTCCCATACTCAGCGTGAAAACAATCTGTGAAAATGCTGCAAGCCAAATGTTTACATCAAAAAGCAGGTCCCATTCAGGTGTCAGCAGTGCATTTATTCCAATGTATGCCCCCGGAAGTGTCAGCGCATAGATGATGATAAATGCCATTAAAATTAAGAATATATAAATATTTTTGAAATATAACATCTGAATTTAACGTTTTTCCCAGTTGTTTCATTACTATTTTTTATCAAATATAATGACTTGAATCTTTCGAAATCCATAATGCTGAAGCACTTCTTCAATATTTTTCTGGTTTGTCCTGACTGCAGTCAAGACTTGCTGTCATTACATGAGTTAACTTACATTTTGCAATGTTTAAATTGTTTCATTTTCTTGACAGTTAACTATAAATATTATATTTCAGTGAAAGCAATTTTACAATGTTATAACAATTTAACAGAGTCACTACAATTTAATTAAGTTTAAATAAGATGAATACAATAAGAATTAATAATTATTAATGAATTATAGTTATTATAATTTAAAATAGACTCTGGAGAATAATTCATATGTTAGTATTCACTTTATATTTGCATAATCTAAAATAAAATTATAAATACTTTATATAACATATTTTATTTTATATAATTAAAGGTGATTTATAATGTATGCAATTACAAAAGTTAGTTCTAGCAATCAAGTTGTTGTGCCCGCAGATTTTAGAAAATATTATGACATATCTGCAGGTGATGAAATCTCCTGGACAAATACTGAGGAGGGAATACTCTTGAAAATTGAAAAAAAAGTTACTGAAGAAGATATAATTGGGATGATAAAAAAAGAATTGCCGTATAATAGTGTTGAAATAAAAAAGAGAGGATCAAAAGGCTTAAAATGGTGATATTTTGATTTTTGTAGACGCATCATATATCATTGCATTAATTATCGAAAAAGACCAATGGCATGAAGATGCAATTAAATTGCTGGGAAGGTTAAAATCAGAAGAGAAGATAATAACGGAAGCAATGATAATTGAATCAATAAATCTTATTGGAAGCTGTCATGGTGGAAAGGTCGGTTATATGACTTTTAAATACATCAAAGACAATTTCACAATTTTTAAATCCGAAACATTGCTGGAAGAATCATTACGATATTACCTTAAATTTGATGGAACCTTGTCCCTAGCAGATTGTACTGCAATTCATGCAATGAAAGAAAATCAGATTTATGAGATACTCTCATTTGATGATGATTTTGATAAGGTTGATGGAATTTTAAGATTGCATTAAATTTCCTCATCCTAAAAGTATATTTCTTTTTTTAAGTGTTGTTTTGAAATTTCTCATCTTTTTCATGTATGGCCCTATTTTAGTTAATGTGGATTGATTTACTCTATTCGTTAGCACTACTTCATTTATTTTCAGACTTAAATACTTTTTTGAAAAAACAACCATGACAGATTGGAACTATCAGAAAATTGGCTGTTTTCGGTCAATGTTTCATGTTCACTATTTTCCAAATCTTTGGCAGATAATGAATGTTGAAGTTTGACGAGTCCATAATGCTGAAGCACTTCTTCAATATTTTTAATTTGTTTGTCTTGAACTTGCACTCAAGACTTACTATACATGAGTTAACTTACATTTTGCAATTTTTAAATTGTTTCATTTATTTGACAGTTAACTTATGAAGTATTGATTGAAACTCTTGATGGTGAAAGATATGCTCCAATTATATTTTAGTGTAGTGCGGCCATTTGTTTAGTTTCAAAATTTGAAAAATTTAAGATTAAAAATAGTAGTCTTTATAAATAACTAGTATGATTGAAGGGATTAGTCTTTTAGAACTATTAAATGTTGGTTAATAGATTGGAGGTTGACAATTCATCCTCACCCCAAATAGGAGAAGGTATCCTTGCCAAATTAAAGATAAATTGTATTTAAATAATTCTAAGGAATTTGAGAATTTGAATTCACTTTTTATCCTGGTTTTCGTAATAGATGTGTCCTGACCTCTCAAGGTCCAGGAGGTTAAATTTTGTATTGTTCTCTGGCTTAGGATCGTCAAATTGAATAAATTCTATCACAAAATCAGGATCGATTTCCATAATCTTTTCGGACAGTAATTCTTTTAATTGCATTAGATTCTCTTGGCTGCGACAGAGCAGATAAATACCTTCAGGCTTATTATTAAGGTTTTCATAGTGTTGACCTTCCATGAGGCGGAAATTAGGCTTATATCCTCTGCAGATTCCAAATTCTGATTTCAAATTTTTCAATTCGTCAATCTTTTCATAAGTGCCCTCTTTTATAAAATTCATATTGTCGAATTTTATGCTGAGTTCACCTACGAATTTGAGATATACAAGCAGTTCCCCAGTGTTCTCGTCTCTTATTGCATAGTTGCTGATTAACTGGTCTATTTCATTGACCAATTCTTTAAATTTTTCATCTAAACTGGATTCATCTTCAGCTTCCAGTTTGAAAAAGGTCATATCCTCAATAACTTCATTTTTAACTGGTTCCATATCAAAATAGATATGTGATGAAGATCTAAAGGACACTGTTGCATATTTACGTATGATATTGTTAATATCCGGAATTTTTTCTGTTTCCAGATTTGTAATTGCATAATTTTTTTTGACTGCCATGATTTAATATATTATACTTGTGTTATAATAAATATTTTCTACATGAAGTGAATCCCAGTTTTGAATATTTCAATGCAAAATTCATTTCATCAAAAATAAAATTTTCAATTAAAAGTTTCAACTGCAATTCTTATTACTTTTTACAACATTATTATTATGAATCCTAAAATTGAAGAAAATACCATTTTGAAACCACTTGATGTATATGTGTTACCTTACTTTCAACATTTCTCCTGAAACTCCCAAATTGTCCTAATTTAATATATAAAGAAAACGTATATTTTATGTAATAATATACGTTAATAATGAAAAGATACGAAGTCTTTATATACTAAAAAAATCAATAGTATAACCAGGGTTTGAGTAAATATATTTAGGGGGCAAAAAGCCTATGATCGAAGTCAATGAGCTAAACGACTACCTAGATGAATACTTGGAAGAAAAGCAAGAGGTAAAAAACTTAACAAAAGAAACTATCGAAAAGCAAACATTCAACATATCCAAATTCATAGAATATTTGGAATCAAACGGAATAGATGAATTGAATGACAAAAATGTCAAAAAGCAATTGAGACATTACCGTAGACACTGCCTGAAGCAGAGAGGAAACAAAAGGACCACTGTTAAAACATATATGATGAACATTCTGGAATTCATAAACTCAGAAGACGTTCAGGAAGAAATCCAGCATGAAACCATCAAAATGAAGGATATCATTGAAGTAAAGGCAGAAGATCCTGAAACCGCCAAAAAAAGAATTGAAAAAATCTCTCTAACATGGCAGCAATCCAATTTCTTTTTAGATACCATCAAACAGAGCGGCAACGTTAGAGATTATGCGATTTGCAGGACATTCATTGATTCCGGGATGAGGCTGAAGGAACTGGTCCTACTGAACAAAACCGATATTCAGGTTCCTTTGAATGATGACGGACTTTACGTGATGCCTGAAGACACCAACGAATTCATTGATGTTTATCTGCGTGCAGAAACCACCAAAGGTGAGCTGAAGGACCGTACCACCTTCATTACCTATGACACACTTGAAAGTTTAAACGACATGATGAGGGAAAGGACCACAAAACTCAGAAAAAACACTAATGGAGTGTATAGGCCAATAATTCAGCGAAAAAAGGCTGATGAAGAAAGGGTGCGCGAGGAGCTTTTCACTAACATCAAGGGAAAACGCATTGGAAAGCGTGCAGTTCAGGATATTGTCAAAAAGCATGCCCGTGAATGTGATGAGCGAATAAGCACACAGGGATTCGATTGTCCGATAAACTACACCAAAAATGTCAGTGTGCATATTCTAAGACACACCGCATTGTCCCATTATGCCGAAATACTTACTGTTGCAGAGGTACAGTCAATTGCAGGGCATTCCAACTCGCAAACAACAGACAAGTACATACACATTGACCGTGAGCAAATGAAACATAAACTGAAGGCAAATTCCAATAAATTTTTATAAATTTTTCATACAATCAATACAAAAATTAATCTAATTTAAATACTACATTAATCAAATATAATATTAAAACAATTTTAATAATGATATGTATGAATTTAAAGAAAAAAATTTTTGTATTGGGTATTTTCATAATTTTTATTTCAATATGTGGGATTTATGCTATGAGCAATCCCCATAATAGCGATGCATTGCCCCTACTTTTGAATGAAACCGATGAATCAGGCTGTTGTTCAGTTGTATTACAACTTGAAGGAAATGACACAATCATGTCCTACAGGCGTGATGCCAATCTGACCGCCGATATTCACATTGAACAAGTTGATTGGCATGGCCATCCTGCAATCAAACAGTATAAAACTGATCACGGCTATTTTAACCACATTATCGTAACCAATGATGGTTGGGTAATCGGATTAGGAGGCGTTGATGACGGTGAAGATAATCAAAGATGTGAAAATATTACCTCTAAAATGATTTCAAACGATTATAGCATATCAGAATCTAAATTAAAAGAAATTCAAGAAATTAAAAAGGACTACAAAAAAGGACATGTCATTATCAAGGCACCTAATGGAAATTATGGTTTTGCCACCGATGAAAAGTTTAAAATAGATAAGCTCGAACCTGGAGAATACATTTCCCTGCCAAACAAGTATGAATATTCCAGATCAGGCAAAATTCCTTTAAATACTACTGATAAAGTTAAATCAATGGTTGAATTAGCCCAATCTGATTTGTTTGGTCTTAATAGACGTGATGTATTTGTTTATGATTTCCATACTAATGAAACTGGAAATACAACTGATATTTACCTTTCAAATGATGACGGATCATTAGCAGAGGCAGATACAAAAGACTGCAATGACGATGTTTTCTTCAATAATACCAAATATGAGGGTTCAAAGCTTCCTTTAGGTCCAAAATATGAAAAGATTGGTTCAATCACTTTTGACAATCCAAATTCAAGTTTTAATAATCTAAATATATTATTGATTATCGTTGGATTCGTATTTTTCGTTGCATTATTATTCTTCCTTGTATTGAAAGTAGTGAAATCCATTCGACACAGAAAATGACACTGAAATTTATTAAAATTCATGAAATTTATTAAAAAACAGAAAAATTTAACGAAAATAGTCTATTTCACCAACTTGATATATATGGAGCTATTGATTTAAAGCATTTTCTCAATATTACTTGAGTAGTAGTGGTAAAATATGTATAAATACCACTTTCTGTAAATAAGGATAATACATATATACCTACTTTCTGTATATATGGAAATACAGAAATATGGAGAATACATATTGTACTACTTTATGTATTATAGGTAATTATATATTACTACTACATATGGATAATATAGGTAAATACCCATTATAACTACTTTTATATATTTACCTACCAGTATATATTTAAGTATTTTATACGGAAATACTTTTCCGACTATGGTAATATTATACTAACAGGAATTTCAGTAAAAATAATGCATAATATCTATTTATTTTAAATATAGCAGACATACATTAATTTATTAAATGATTTAAATAATATGAAACATAATTATCAAACATAACAAATCATAATTATGAATCAGGATATATGAACTTCTCTAATACCTTTTTGATAATGAAATTTATTAAATTTTATAAAATTTATAAAATTTTTTAATTTCTGAGTTTTCACACAAACGTCAACATATTACAAAACATCCAAATAGTGATGGCACCATCTATATGTCTTGGTTAATATTTGGTAGTTTCATTAAAAAAATAAATTTTAATAAAATTTATGCATCATAAAAACTGCTAATGAATATCCCAAACGTGAATTCATCAACCAAAATGTTGTTGATGACAAGCGTTTCGCCAAACTCAGATACAAGAACCGCAATCTCATATATCTCCTGAAAATTAACCATCATGATTTCACCTGCAGACAAGCAACAGTTCCCTAAACCTTTCATCATAATCTTCAGCTGTTTTAAATGATTTTGTTTCAGTTGTTTTCATGGATGCAAGTGAATCAAGGATGAAATTATTCAATATGAACACTGTCCTTTCGCTCAAATCACCTTTTCCCTTGTGAAAATCAATCAGATTTATGACCGCATCCCTAATATCCTCGGTGAGATTAATGAAATCATGATCCAAAAGCTCGTTTATATTTATCGGAGGGTAAATGTCCCTATTGAGAAGTCTCCAGCAAAGTATTGACCTGATAACATAGAGATATTTTTTCCTCTTCTTCCTGTTAAACTCCAAAGGGCAGTATTTTTTCCAATGACTGTGGGCGGTTGATGCATAATGATTTTTTAAAACGCCAATTTCAAATCCGCCAAGGCCAGAAAATATGAATTCGATGCCCTTGTCCATATAGACCTCCCTTGATATGATCCATTCCCTCAGATTAGGATTGTTTTTATAGTGAAGTTTCAGCGCCTTTTTGATGTCCCATCCCACAATATCAATATCCTCTCCTATGCATTCTATCACCTCGCTCTGCTCATTCAGTGCGAGGTAATCCTTTACATTAAGCTTTTTGTAAATGAATCTGATATCATAATCTGATTCATCGTTTGCAAAGCCCAACACTCTGCTTCCTGCCTCACAGGCATATAGAATCTCAATGTCTTCAGCCTTTTCAATCCTATGCAAAATCTCAATAATCTCTTCTCTTCTCATAAATAATCACCCAATACATCTTTTTCAAGTTCAACTTTTTGCAGATATTCCCAATCGTCGCTTCCCCAATCTTTTGTGAGAAATATTGGATTGAATCTTTTTCTTCTTTTCGATCTTTTCCGTTTCCTTTTATTCTTCTTTGCCTTAGGTTTTGGTTTTGTAAAATCATTGATCCTTATTTTTGAGTATAACGGACTTGACTCGTACTTCTTTCTTTTATATCTTTTCTTATTTTTTATTTTGTTTTTTGGACGATGCTTTTTTTGGCAAAATTCCCTGAATGTCTCATCATTTATGGGAAAGCATGTCTGATGATATCTGTCATGGCAGGACTGGCACAATACTGCACCGTTTTCAACGTCAAAATAGAGTTTATCATATACATGGCAGGGGATGATATGATGAGGCTGAAGATTATTTTTAGTGCCGCATGCCTGGCAGCGGTTGTTTTTACTTAAAATCTTTTCAAACCATTTTTCCTCTTTTCTGTTCAGGTGAATTGTTCCAGGATAGATTCTAGAAATTTGACGCCTGCTCATATTATCCCTTTTTAAATGTCTAATAATCCCAATTGCCAATTAAGATGATTGCGAATTGGACAGTTATCAAAAACTATATAAACTATAAAAATATAATTATTATTAATTTTATAAAACTGTTAGTGTTTTATAAAATGGAGATGAATCTAGAATGGGAAAAAACAGACGGCGAGAGTAAACTCTCTAAAAGCCCATTCATCATTGATTCATCTTATTTCCTTGTTTTTAACTCGACAATCAAATACAAAGATATTAAAAATATTAATATTAAATCAATATTTAAGTTGAGCATTACTGTTTTTGACAGTATAGTCTCACCCCCTTGCAGATGAATTGCAGAGGTGCAAACAAGCAAATACCGCGAACCGTCGGTCAGTCTGTTTTTAAAAATGAAAAATTGAGAAGGAAATCAATCCCTCCTCAATTTTAGGACCGACTATGGTGTTTGTAAACACCAATCAGAAAAATGACAATAAGCCATTTTTCATATAAATTATTAGTTTTATTTCATATTTAAAATAGGCAGTTTTAAATGCTTACAATTTTATAAGGTCAAAGCAATATTGCGAACTCAGACAATCCATAATTAAGGACCAATAAATTAAAAAACAAATGAGATATTATAGATTTTTCTTTTAAAAAAAGGTTAATTGTGGAATTGGATGCTGCATGTTGACCGGCATTATTTTGAAAAATAAGCTCAAATCAAAATCCCAAGAGTATCTTTATTCCAATCAAAATCAGGATGACACCGCCCAGTATCTGGAACTTGTCCCCGACATAGTCTCCCAGTTTCTTTCCGATGAATATCCCTGCAATGCTGAAGGCGAATGCCACAACACCTATAATCAGTGATGATATCAGTATGGGGTCTTTTAAAAGGGCTATTGTAATTCCCACTGCAAATGCATCAATGCTTGTTGCTATTGCAAGAAGGGTGACCTCCCTGAATGAGAAATGATCAGTTATTTCCTCATCATCTCCAGTGATGCTTTCTCGAATCATATTCAATCCGATGGCAAGAAGAAGTATGAATCCTATTATCGGCGCCAGGGATTCAACGATGCCTGCAATCACATTTCCGCAGAAGTATCCCAATATGGGCATCAATGCCTGAAATCCGCCAAAAAACAGTCCATAGTACAATATCTGTGAAGTTGTCAATTGCTTTTGCGTAAATCCCTTGGTCATGGATACACTGAAAGCATCCATTGCAAGGGCAACGGCAACCAGAAATGTTGAAATCAGATTGAAAGACATTGACTAAATGTATGTATATTATTTTATTTATAATTAATTTCTAATGGAGGAGAAAAGGCAGGATTGAATCCTGCCTATTCTTTCGCACGGTCGGTTGTGGGAAATATCAGTTAAGTTATTTCCCAATTAAAGTATTGTGCATACCTCATATTTAAAATAAGCAGTTTTAAATCCCTGCAATTTTACAAAGTCAAAGCAATATTACGAACTCAGACAATAGCTTTGAATGCATCAAATTTGAAGATGTTATCTGACTTTAACCAAAACAGACGGTTATGGGAATACACACTCTTAAAATCACAAACACAAATCGAAACGTTTTGAAATCCACATCCAATGCCAAATAATTTTTCATGGTTTTGCCTTTTGTTAATTATTTATATAATTTAAATTAAAACAATAAACATGAAAGACTTATTCGATGTATGCAAATTCGGGGATTTGACACTCAACAGCAGAATTGTCAGAACAGGACTTTGGGAATCCCAAAGGGAAAAATCAGGAAACATGACTCCTGAAATATATAACAGATATGAAAACATTGCCGCAAGCGGCGTGGGATTGATTATAAGTGAACTCTACTCCCTTTATCCGAGGGACGTATTTTCAAAGTATTCAAATACCGTCAATTACTCCCGCTTTGTGCGGGAGGCCCGTGACCTTACAGACCTTGTACATATCTATGACGTTCCTATCTTTGCCCAGCTGGGTATGGTTCAGTTCAACAAGAAAACAGAACAGAACATCAAGATTGAAGACGTAAGCATCGATGATATGCGAAAGATCCAGGCCGACATGATTATGGCCGCCCAAAAGTTCGACTACGGAGGATTTGACGGAATTCAGCTGGGACTTGGAAACTACTACTTCCTGGCAAGATTCATCAACCCAACCTTCAACAGCCGTGAAGACAAGTACGGCGGAAGCACCCTGAACCGCCTTAGAATAGTTCTAGAGATTATCAAAGTCATAAAGAAAACAACAAAGCTTCATATAAACTGCCGTCTGAACGCATTTGACGGCACCACCAACGGAATGACCCTGGAGGAAACCATCAATATATGCCAACTGCTTGAAAAGCATGGTGCAGACAGCCTCCAGATTACCCGTCCACGTTCCCCTCAATTCTTCACCCGTGAAAACAGGAATAAAAACCCGCTGATTGACGCAACACAGGAAATAATCAAAAGGGTTGACATTCCGGTAATCCTTGGGGGAGGGGCAACCAGCCAGAACCAGATAAACAATATCCTAAACGCTACAGACATCGATTTCATATCCATGCAGAGGCCATTTGTCCATGATCCGAGTTTCCTTGTGGACTGGCAGATTGAAGGAAACGGCGAAAGCTTCTGCAAGACCTGCAACAACTGCTACTGGAAAAAGACAAGCACATGCCACATCAGGCCGTGCAAAATCAGACCCTAATCCTTCCTGTATGTCCGAAACATCTCAAGAAAGTGATTGAGCTCATCGCCTATCTGGTAAAGGGAAACGATCGGCCTGTGATTGAGAAGCGTTGAAAGAGCAATAAGCATGGGAACTGCCTCCCCGACATTGACATCTTCAAACTCCAAATCCTGATAGGTGATTTTGAAAGTCTCGTTTAGGCGAACATCGATTCTAAGTCCCGGGGGAATGAAATTTATCTCCTCTTTTTCTATGAGTTCCTCAAGGTCCTTTGTGCCTTCTAGGATATCGTCAAAATCAATCCTGTCCATGCTTAAAATCGAATCCAAAAAATCGAAGTGAATGTCATAGTCATATTTGGCATATGTCCTGAAATATTCGTTGACCATCAGATAATTGATGTATAGCTCATGGTTGAGGATGGCGTATTTCTTGTTGTTGACTATGAATTCCATGTTTGGATATTTGTTAAAAAAAGTATAAAAAACTAGTTATGGAATAACTAGTCTTCCTTTGGTGCATATTTCTTGATTGCAATTTTCTTGAATTCCCTGATGAAGAGCTTTGCCCAAATGTATCCGACTGTTCCTCCTACAAAACAGCCCATAATCACACCTGCATATATTCCAACAACTCCCCATCCGAAGATGAAGCAAAAGATATATGCAAATACGCTCTCAAGAATCAGGGATCTCAGAAGCGTAATCAATAGGGAATATACCCCTTTTCCGACACCCTGAAACATCATGGATGACATTATACCGTGAGGAATCGCAAGAACAAAGAGTGTCAGCACTGATATTGCCCTGGCGATTTCAGGAGCAAGGGTTGAGCTTGCTGAGGTGTATGCAAACATCGATGCGATTTGAGGTGAGAATATGTATATCACAATTCCCAGAGCAATTGATACGGCAAAACCCAATTTTATGGAGTATGAATGTGCAGTCTGCAGGTTTTTGTAGTTGTGTGCACCATATGCAACACCTGCAACTGTCAGGACTGCTGTTCCGATACCGATCAAAGGAATCATGGCCAGTTGGACGATTCTCATGGATGCAGTATATACCGCCACCGCAGTTGTTCCGTCAGCCATTACAAGCATTGAGTTTATGATGATTGCAAGTGCTGAAAATACGATGTTTTCGAGTGTTGACGGGATTGCAACCTGCAGGGTATCAAGCATGATGTAGGACTGATAGTTAAAGTTCTTCCATGACAGGTCAAGGTAGAGGTCTCTTTTTCCCCAAATCCAATAGCTCATCACCAAACAGGACATTGTCGCTGATATCACGGTTGCCCATGCGGCACCCGCTATTCCGAAGTTGAGGACGTAGATGAAAACCGGATCCAGGACGATGTTCAATATTGCTGTTACCGCAATAGCTATTGTTGCCCTTCTCATGTCCCCTTCAGACCTGAATATCGCTGAAGCGACACCTGAATATACGAATATGAACAAAAATCCGAAGATGATGTAGCTGTAGTCAAGCGCATACTGGATTGTGTTTCCGGCACCCATGAACTGAAGAATAGGCACCATGAGCACTTCAATGAGCACTGTAAATATCACGGACACTATTATGGACAATACAATTCCGTGCAGTGCCGCATTGTTTGCCTGCTTGTAGTTGTTTGCACCGATGTATCTTGCAATCAGTGAGTTTGCACCTGCACCGATACCGTTTCCCAGTCCCACCAGCACCATAAAAAGCGGTGTGATGAATCCTATTGCCGCCAGCGCATCCGCACCGAGTCCGGCCACCCATATGCTGTCTGCTATATTGTAAAGCATGATAAGCAGCATGGAAAGCATCATCGGCAACGCCAATTTAACGATAGCCTTTTTAGGGTCTCCCGTAATCATTTCAATATTCTTGCTTTTATCCTTTGCCATTTTAATCCTCTTTTTCGTTTAACTCCATAGTCTTGACGGCTATTTCCTTTAAAACAAACTGCAACAGTTCCCTGTCAACATAGCCTTTTTCCTTTATAATTTCATTTTCCCAATTCTTAAGAATCTTGATTGCCTCTGATAAGGTTTTTCTGCCTTTAATCGTTAGTGAAACCTTATTCTGCCTGCGGTTGTTTTCATCAATTGTCCTTACGACAAATCCGTTGTCCTCCAATTTTTTGATGGACCTTGCAACCGCCCCCTTGTTTATGTTGCATCTTGATGCAATCCTCTCCTGGTTGAGATTTTCATTATGGGATATTTCAAAGAGGAGATGCAGCTGGGTTTCATTGATGCCCAAATCCCCTAACCTGTGGTTAAGATAGATTGATTGGCCCCTTGCAATCATTGCAATCAGATTGCTGATTGGAATTGATGAGCAGTCGATTTCCTTAAATTCCTCAAGAGTCATCCTATCTACTCTAAAAATGAATCCAAACTGAAGTCATTCCTTTTGACCTGCTTTGTGGTCAGGCCCAGAGTCTTGACCGGCTTAACAGAGTACTTTTCAGCCTGTGCAAATGATTTATTAAAGTCATCGGACATTGCAGTCATGAATAACTTTACATTACCAAGCTTTTCTGCATTCTGCTTGATATATGAAAGGGCAGGTGTTGCTATCTTTCCGGCCCATACCGGCGCTCCGATATAAACGACATCATAGTCTGCAGGATCGAATTTCAAATCTTCAAGGTCAATGATCTTTTCGGATATTCCATGCTTTCCTCCGCGTGCATATCCCAGCTTGCCCTGATAGTTTACTTTCGGAACGATTTCTTCAATGTCTGCATTAACGTTATTTGCGATAGCTTCTGCAAGTTTTTTTGTTGTATTTGTTCTTGAATAATATGCTACTAATGATTTCATAACATATTATTAATATCTTCTAGTATATAAACTGTTGCATTGACAACTATTGACATTGCAACAATTAAAAATATGAAAAAAAATTAAATTATTTTCTGAATTTAAGCCCAACCTTAAAGGCATCACCAATTTTTTCACCCATGCTGAAATATGAGTGTGTAATGTCATCATAGGCAATTGGATTGACCTTTTCAAAGATTATTCTGCCATTATCATCCACAATGTCAGCTTCAGCCTGGACATTGACGATTTCACCGGTAATCTGAGTGTGGGAGCCGACCTTTGCAATGTGCATCACCTTACATTCAAGGGACAGTCTGAACTCATTGATGATTGGAGCATTGACCTTCTGGCCCTTCTGGTGTGTGAAACCTATCTTTGAGAGCTTGTCCTCGCTGTAGCCTGACTCGATTCCCAGATAATCCACCTCACAAACCTGCTCAACGCTTCCGAATGCCAGGCAGAACTCCCCTGAATGCAGGATGCTTTTGAGGGTTTTCCTTTTAAGAGTGGAGTTGATTGCAATCATGACTGCAGGCGGATGGTGAGAACACATTGTGGCAAATGCAAGAGTGCATGCATCGGCATTACCGTTCTCATCATATGCACTTGCAACAACCGCCGGAGCCGGATACATCATCGTATGATTTTTAACATTGACTTTCATGATTATATATAATAAAATCATATAATATAAATATGAATAAAGTTAAAACAGCCAAGACAATTTCAACACTAACAAATCCGCCAATTATCTGCATACCTTTATTTATCATAATCTGTGCAGCATTATCATTTACGCCGAACGGATTTGATTTCGGCAAGTTCATTGTTCTGGAAGCCATCTCTCTGGTGTTCGCATCCATATTGCCTATGGCAATCATACTGTTCTGGGTAAAAAGGCTCAACACCGACAGCGACATCTCCAACAGGTCCGACAGGTACATGCCGCTTATTGTTGGAATAATATCATATTTCATTGGCTTTTTAATATGCTACTTCTTTAAACTTGACAACTTCCTGACATGCCTGCTTCTGTGCTATTCAATAAACACAGGTGTCGTATTGCTTTTTACAACAAAATGGAAAATTAGCGTCCATACGACTGCACTGTCAGGTCCTGTTGCAGCCCTGATATTGCTTTTGGGTCCCTTCGGTGCAATTTTCGGTCTGATATATCCGGTTTTGATCTGGTCAAGGGTTCTTTTAAAAAAGCATACACTGGCCCAGGCCATCAGCGGAGGCGTTCAGGGATTCTTCCTCACCGTTCTTGAGATGTATCTTTTTATGGTCATTCTTGCCTTGCCGGTTTCAAACCTCACAGGCCTATATGAATCAATACTATACATACTGGCCATTATCCTGACTCCGGTATTGCTTGGTTTTTTAAGCTATATAAAAACAGGCCATCCTCAAAAAATATTTATAATCGGCGAGGCCATATTGTTGGCAGCGTTCCTTTTCCTGACACCGTCAGGCACATTTATTATATTTGCCCTGACCACCCTTGCATCAGTACTCATAAGCCTCTATGCCGGTGATGATTTCATATGGAATAAGATCATATCAGGTCAGTCATTCAACACCCTGTAATTTAAAATGAAGTCCTTATCTAATGGATAGTAATCGATCAACTCCAACTTTACTGATTCATCCATTGTATTAAATCCATCGCCATCGAAAAATGTCTTTGCATCAGCACCGCCAACTACCATTGGCGCAACACAAATGCTGATTTCGTCAATCAATCCCAACCTTATCATGGAAAAGTTCAGTGTCGCCCCGCCTTCAAGCATGAGTTTGTCAATGCCCTCCTCATGAAGATAGTTCATAAGCGCCTTCAAATCAACACGCCTGTCGCCTGAAAAGAAGAACTTTACCCCTCGCTTTTTCAATGTCTTGAAGGTTTCGCTCTTCATGAACTCCTCCTTATATTCATTTGCCCCTGCAATTATGGTTTTGGCATCAGCGTTTGTAATCCTTGCATCGGCGGGAGTCCTGCATCTGCTGTCTACAACCACCCGTACCGGATTGTCCTCAGGCCTTGCATCAATCTTGTGCACTGTGAGCCTGGGGTCATCGGCCATGACAGTTCCGATTCCAACCATTATTGCGTCACATTCCTTTCTGATTTCATGCACCCTTTCAAGGTCCTTTTTTCCGGAAATGTTTGAGCTTCCTGTGGCGGTTGCGATTTTACCGTCCAAGGTCATTGCGGCATTCAATATTACATAAGGTCTCATGATTTCACCTAAATATGATAGAACATCTCTTTTATATGCAAAAAGTTCATCAGTGTCTGATTTTCAATCACGCCAGGCATTGTCAGGGCAACTGCAATACCCAACAATCCGAACACCAGACCTATGGCCCAAATTATCTTAACCGCATTCTTTTCTGAAATCGGCCTTCTCAAAACAAGTCTTATAAGGGACTTGAAGCCCTGTTCGGGACGTACAAGTTTTCCCTCATCATTGAGCTGTGTCGGATTCTGCTGCTGTCTGTTCATTACGCCTGCTGAATAGAATTTCAGGGCGGCGTCAATGATGTTCGGCATCATGATGATAAATGCAATCAGCTTTACACGGCCTATGAATGCAATGCAGACAATTGCCGCTCCGATGATTAATGTTCCGGTATCTCCCGGAAAGATCTTGGCCGGATATCTGTTGAAGTAGAGAAACGCAATCAATGCTCCAAGCATGCTCATTGAAATGATGGTCACGTCATACTTGCCCAGTATTATACATGCAACAGTGAGAGAAGCCATTGAAATGACCCCCAAACCTGATTCGATACCGTTCAAGCCCGCAAGCATGTTTGTCAAATTGGCACCTATTGACAATGCTATAGGGATGGTGATGAGATAGAGCAATCCCACATTAGGCGGTGCGGCCCAAATCAGCGGAAGGCCTGCCAAAAACAGAAGGAAGAACTTTTCCTTTGATGATAATGCAAGCAGGTCATCGGCAATACCGATGATTCCCACAAGAAGAATGACAACCAGAACGATTACCAGCGGAAATGTCAAAAGGTCATGCATATATATTCCGGAAAACATTCCGATTATGAATCCGAAAAGTATTCCGAACCCGCCCATTTCAGCAACAACGGGTCTCCATGACTTGTGTATGTCTTTTCCGACAATGTCCGCCGCTTCGAGTTTGGCAATAATCCTCGGCATGGTCAGTCTTGTCACCGCAAATGACAGCAATCCGCAGATTATCGCTATTGCATATAATGGTAGTTGAGGTAAAATCATCATAAGATTATATATCTTATTACTGATTAAAATAATTAATCATACGAATTATTTTTTATTGAGGATATAATAGACACTTCTCAGGGGCATATCCAACTTATCCGCAATTTCCTTAAAAGACCATCCTTCGCTTTTCAATCGTTTTATCTCTGAATGGTCATGTTTTCTTTTGCGATTGTCAAAATTAGCTTTGCCCTTTCTTAGCAGATAATAGACACGGTTGAGTGAAATGTCAAGCTTCTGTGAAATCTGTTTTGCGGTCATTCCTTCATTTGACAGCTTCACCACATAAAACTCTATCCCGTTGCTTTTGGATTCGGCACCCCAATTGTACTTTTTTTTAACATCAATACCCACTTCCTTTAGGGCATCAATATAGGTTTGTGATGTTCTCTTGTATACGCTGGGAGCGCAGGTTATCTCTTCAAGGTCGGGATACTCATCAATCAAATCTATAATCATAGAAGATGACAGCGCCTTTGTAATATGAATAGATGTGACTTTCTTATCCATATTATCACTTCTTGATTAATTCCAGGAACTTTTTGGACCTGTCGGTTTTCGGATTTTTAATCTGGTCTATATTCTTGATTTCCTTTTTGATTCTTGACTCGTTGATGTTGAATGCATAGCTGATGGTTTCAAGGTCTATGTCTGAGTTCTGATTGATTAATGCTGCACCCAATGCAACATGGTTGAATTTTATATTGGAATTGCGCATTTCCTTTTCAAACTTGAATTTCTCATATAAAAGCAGATCCATTTTGGCAATATTTATGATTCTGATGTCGGTGAATTCCTTGAGGATTTCAATGACCTCCTCATAGGTTGTCTGGAATACCCTTCTCTGTTCACGGTCCAGCTCAACGCGTATGTATGGAAACGGTCCCAGGTTTTTTTTACGTGCATTGCTTGAGGTGGTGAAGTAATATCTGAACATGTCCCAGATGATTAATGTGTATGCGATGTTCTTGAATATGTTCCTGTAGATGTTTTCCCTGATCTTGATGTCCCTTTTAAGAGACCTTGCCATGTTGCCGTAGCGGTCCAGATAGTTAAGGCTTCTGAATCTTTTATCTATTTCGGACTTTCTCCATGCCTCAATTGCATCCTTGTCATATTCATCAATGAAATCCGGTTTTTTATTTTCAAATTCCTCAAGGATTTCATCGTACTTATTAATCCTTTTAAAATCTGTCAGATTGCGCTTCAATATGTCATCCTTAATCTCAGAGATTATCTCATTGGCATAGCCAACATAAGCCAGTGCCAGTGCTTTTCTGGCATGCTGGTCGTCTATGATTGCAGGTTTTGTCTTGTTAAACCTCAGGCGCTCTATGCGCACATTGGCGCCATAGCGTTTTCTGACTTCCTCTTCATAGTTGTCGATATATTCGGAGTCCAAAGTGATGGTTTTGCGAATCAGCCGGTTGTTTTCATCCTTGAATTTGATTGTAGGGGATATTGTCTTGACGACACCTCTCCTTTCCTGTTTCAGGATATTTAAAACCTGATTCAATGATTCATTTGAATATCGTGACAGTTCACTCCTAAGCACCATATAGTTTCCGGACAGCGGCAGGTATGGTATTATCTCAAGGCGATGTGTCAGTTCCCTGCTTACCTTGAATGAAAAGGATGTGCTTTTGCAGGTGCACTGGCCGTCCATGCCCTTGAATTCATTCATGGCATATTTCTTATAGCATGAGTTGCACTTCACATATCCGAACTGCTCAAGGTTTCCCATGGCAATCTTGTGTGAGTCGATGGCTGACTTTACACGGTCAAGAATGTTCTTTTTGGCATTTGCCGACATTCTGAATATCTGGTTATGGCGACTGGTTTCCCTTATCTCATCTGCAGCCACCTCTGATACTGTTTTTGTTCCATATTTAGTGATGGATGTAAAGGGAGTGGTGTATCCCTGCAAATCCATGTCATCTTTAAGTTTCTGCAGATGGTTTAGTCTGCTGTCTAGCTTGAAGTAAAGGTCCTTGAAAACTTCAAAATCCTCAATGTCCTCAAGGCTGATAGGATCATTTGAAATTTCCTCCAGGAAGGTCTCGGCCTTGTTTACTAGAGCAGACTCTGACATTTTAATCTATCTATTGAATTCTTTCACCGATTTGGGCATTGACGTCCGGTGCAAGCAAAGCGCCGGATTCACCGGTAGCCAATATCATTCCTTCAGATAATGTTCCGAAGAGCTTTGCAGGCTGGAGGTTTGCAACTACGCATACTTTCCTGTCGACGAGCTCTTCCGGAGAGTAGAATTTTGCAAGGCCTGCAACAATCTGTCTTGGCTTTTCCTCTCCGATGTCAACCTGAAGCTTCAATAACTTGTCTGATTTTTCGATTTTTTCAGCTTCTTTTACTTGTCCTATTTTGATTACTACTTCGTCAAATTGATCAATTGTTATAAGGTCACTCATGTTATCATCCTCTTTTTCGGTTAGGTTCTCTTTCAGTTTTGCCTTTTGGGCTTCAATTTCTTCATCTTCAATCTTTTTGAATAACGGTTTTGCCTTGTTTATTTCATGTCCCGCAGGCAATGGGACCTTTGCATCTTCCCAATGGTCAAGTGAATCTATGTTCATGATTTCAGCTATTCTGTCAGCTTTGGTGGGAAGGAACGGCTTTAATGTGTATGCCAATGTTTTTGCCAACTGGTTGGAAAGGTACAGGCAGTTTGCAGCCTTTTGTGTGTCTTCTTTTACTGCTTTCCATGGTTCGGCATCATTGAAATATTTGTTTCCCATTTTGGCCACTCTGAATATTTCAACCAATGCTTCCCTGAATTCATAATTGGCTATATGGGCTCCTGCAATATCGGGAAGATTTTCGATTGCTTTTCTGAACTCCTCATCCTCTTCTGTAGGGTTTTCATATTCAGGGATCTTGCTGTCAAATGACTTTTTGGTGAATACGAATGTACGGTGCAGGAAGTTTCCAATCACATCTGCAAGCTCATCGTTGTTTCTTCTCTGGAAATCATCCCATGAAAAGTCTGAATCCTTATTCAAAGGAGCGTTCATTGTCAGGTAATATCTTAAAAGGTCAGGATCATAATCCTTTACAAAATCGGCAATCCATATTACCCAATTCTTGCTTGTAGACATCTTTTCCCCTTCAAGTGAGAGGAACTCGCCTGCATAAATCATGTCAGGCAGCTTGCAGCCGTATGCCTTCAAAAGCCCCGGCCAGAATATTGAATGGTGGTATATGATGTCCTTTCCGATGAAATGAACCACATAGTCGTTCCAGTACTCCTCCCATTTCCTGCCGGAGACCTTTGACCATTGTGACGCTGATGAGATATAACCCAGGAATGCTTCAATCCATACGTACAATACCTTGCCTTTGGCTTCTTCAAGCGGTACAGGTATTCCCCAATCCATATCACGGGTCAAAATCCAGTCGTTCAATCCTTCCTCAAGCCAGTTTGTCGCATAGTTTTTGACGTTTGCAGGAAGGTTGTCGTTGTTGGCAATATAATCCTTCAAGTCATCCTCGAACTCTGAAAGCTTAAAAGCGTACTGGAATGTGTCCTTGATTACAGGAGTTGTTCCACAGGTAATGCAGTGCGGCTCGTCAAGCTCGGTCGGGTCAAGTGCCTTTCCGCATTTCTCGCAGTGGTCACCTCTCGCTTCGGAACCGCAGACAGGACATAACCCTTCAACATAACGGTCCGGAAGGAACTTGTTGCAGTTCGGACAATACAACTGCTGGATATCTTCCCTGTAAATCAAATCCTTGTCATATAATGATTTGAAGAAGTGTTTGGCAATATCATAGTGAGCCTCATCAGTGGTTCTTGTGAAATTGTCCAGTGATATGTTCATTGACTCCACGTCTTTTACAATCATATCATGATATCTTTTTGAAATATCTATCGGTTTTTTGTTTTCCTTATCGGCCTTTACGGCAATTGGAGTTCCATGTTCATCGGTTGCACATACCATCAGGACATCATTGCCGATCATCCTGTTGTATCTTGCATAGATATCCGCCGGCAGGTATGTTGAGCGGATATGGCCCAAATGACATGGTCCGTTTGCATAAGGAAGTGCGCATGAAATAAAAATCTTTGACATTTATCTAATCCCCTTATCTATTTTAAACATGATATAATTATGTTGCTCATATATTATAATAGTTATTTTTTAACACTGTTATTCAATATGAAAATATGATTTAAACTTAAAAATATAATGAATCAGTATCAGAAAATAGAAAAAAATAATAATTTTATTGGAAAATAATTCCCAACAAAACCATTTATAGATTAAAGTTTTTGAACTTCCTGAATAGGCAAGCCAGTGCGTTTGGCGATTTCAACATCGGGAAGGATATCTTTCAAGTTTTTTGCAATTTTTCTAGTTACATTATCAGTGACTGTTTTAGTGACTTGCTCAGTAACTTGCTCAGTAACTCTCTTAGTATTCTTATCAATCAAATCCTTTTCATATCTGGCTAAAAAATCATTAATCATCTGATTAACTCCTTTAACATTAAAACTTATAGTTTTTGAACTTCCTTGATAGGTAATCCTGTGCGTTTGGCGATTTCCACATCTGGAAGAATATCTTTCAAGTTTTTTGCAATTTTTCTAGTTACATTATCAGTGACTGTTTTAGTTACTGTTTTAGTGACTTGCTCAGTGACTGTTTTAGTGACATGCTCAGTAACTCTCTTAGTATTCTTATCAATCAAATCCTTTTCATATCTGGCTAAAAAATCATTGTTCATATGTATAATCTCCCAAAACTCATTTAACAATTCATCATCATCTTCGGCAATAATCTGTGCTACAATATATTGACATTTTTTAATTTCCTCTTGTTGGTCTTCAGTGAATAGCATTTTATTATTGGCTATTTTAAAGACTTCAAATGCGACTTTAACCGTATCAACATTTCCCATCAATGGAATGAACACCAAATTATACCTGTCCATCAATGTCAGTTTCTCATGATTATCAATTTTGTTTTTAACATTTATTAATCTTTCGGATCCGTCCAATTCTGAATAGAAAAATAATTTTGGCCTAAAGCGGAAAAATCTTGAGATGAATGCAATTGTTTTAGATTTAACTCTCAATCCAGTTGAAAATATGTTTGTTTCAACACATTTGCCACTAATGACCCTCAAATTAATCGCATATTGGGCACATCTCAATAGAAATTTCTCCGTTAGATTTCCACTTTGGAACTCTATATTCAATAATGTCCCATCATCAAGCTCCAATACACCATCCATGAAACGTTTTCTGAATGTCGGAATTATCAATTCGGTCGGATAGAACCCAACAACCTGCCTTGTATCGCCCATCACAGCCAATATCGCCTGTGCAAAAGCGATGAGAGACAGCTTTTGCAACGTATCTTTCTCAAAAGGCACATACATTTTTATCACCATGTTTATTTAATCATGGCATGTCGACATACACAAGAGTATATTAGATTTAAACAATATATAAATCAAGCAGTTATAAATTAAAGCAATTTAACGAAGTTAATTAAATATTAAAGCATTTTAACAATTTTCACTATGAGACATTTTTTGAAATCTTCAATGATTTTCAAGACAAAACAAAAAAAATTCAAGGTTAAATCAACATTGATTTTTCATATGAGTTAGCTATTTAAAACATAAAATAAAGAGTTAAAAGCATGGCAGAAGTTTCATTCATAAATCCACTATCCGATGAAGGAAGACTGATTATCCGGGAATACGGGGACTTGAGTCAGATATTTGATGAAGACGAATCACTGATGGACATATGCATCCGCACAACCAACCAGAAGTTTTCAGACGACTCCCTGATTCCAAAATCACTCTATGATTTATGCATGAAACGAATTCTATGGGCAATCGAGAAAAAGAACAACACCAACTTCACCCAGGCCGAATTCGAATACCTCACCAATCAGGACCTCTACGCCCAGGATGTGGTGACATTCCATATACTGTGCCAGGCCATAGCCATACAGTTCAACCTCGGCTCACGTGAAACAAGACTCTTCATCGAATCCCAGGGAGCACTTATTTTAGAGCGTCTTGCAAAGATACCTCCAATGTCAAGGGCCGAAATCATCGACGAGGTGCTTGATGAGGTAAAGGTCGACGGGGCAATCGGCTGGAAGTCCCTAAGCGAAGTGATCGCCACTAAAAAACTGAAGCTTACCGACCTGTTGATCGATGATGGGGACATCGTGCTTCAGCAGGATGACTTCCTGTACCGTTTCGGTGACAAGTTTACAGACAGAAGCCCTGAGAGAATGTATAATATACTTATAGGAGACAGCGTCAAGGAACAGATTCTTTCAAGACTGATGATGCAGAAAACCGAGGAATACATTGCGCGCATCAAGGAAATGTCCGCCAGAGTGGAGATGCATCCCGCTATCGTGAAGATTGGGGAAGATCTGAAGGATTTCATACCTGCTGAAATCAGCAAATACAACCAGTACTATGCCGGAAGCGGAGGAATCTATGGTTCCGTCGAGGCCGGAAAGCTTAACCCTGATGCCTTTCCGCCATGCATCAAGGCAACCGTCGAAGGAGTATCATCAGGAGGACGTAACGATGCTATCGTATTGTTATTAACATCATTTGCATCATATGCAAGGCTCTATCCGAGGATTTTCGCATCCGATGAGACAGTTAAGGTTTCAGACATGGATCCTGATTTGTCAATCACCGAAAATGAGATATTGCCTCTGATTTTTGACGCTGCGGACAACTGTACGCCTCCTCTTTTTGATGACCAGCCTCAGGAAAAGATAAACATCATATCAAAACTGGGCTTCGGAATGCATGAAAGGGTCGACATCAACCATGAGGGGGAAACCAAGTGGTACACTCCGATGAGCTGTGAAAAAATAAAGATACACCTTCCTAACCTTTGCCATCCCGACAAGTCATGCAAGGGAATAAACAACCCGCTGTCATGCTACGGACGAAAGAAATTCCAATTGGACAAGGAAGCTCCCAAGGAAGAATAACTTAAGCCCCAAAGATTCCGAGCATCGCCATTATTAAAACAAATGCATCAGTCATCAGATGTGACAGGTATGATGCAAAGAGATTTTTGCTTTTAAGATATACATACAAATGGAATATTGAACCCAATCCCTGAATCAGAAGCACTGACAGTAAAGAAACGCCAGGTTCCAAATGAATCAAAGCAAAAAAGACTAGTGTAACTGCAGACGACAGCATAATTGATAATCTGCGGTTGGAAGTGTATTTAAAGAAAACCCTCAACAGAAACATTAGGGGAATGAACTTCATCAACTCTTCAGCCATCATTGAAAATACCAATGAGATGATAGAAATAATGTTCTCTTCACCGCTTGCGATGCTTGCAAGACCGCTTGCATCCAAAAGATTGGACATTATAAATGAGTAGATGAAAAATGCCAAAAACATCACGACGGCAAGTATGAGTTCGTCCTTTGTTGGCTTTCTAAAAAACAGCGAATAGTCCCAATCGGAAAAATAAAGCAGGGGAATAAGCATTATCAAAAGGAAAAATATGCTTGCCACAAACTCATTTGTATAAAAATCGACATAACGAAATGAAAATAAAGCAACAGGCACGCTGACGAGCAATACGAGCCATCCTATTTTTGACATCCTCGGATTTTCATCGTAAAAGGGAAAATCCCTCTTTTCAAAGCTCAACATGATATGACCTACAGGCTTGACTGGGAAAACTCGAAAGGATTGTGGTTTTCATAAATTGCATCATAATATTTGTTTAGAATCCTTGATTCCCACATGTTATAGTTTGACTGCTCTTTTTTCTCGAAGTTATAGGCAAGAATGCCGATGGTTCTTTCATACTCATCGATTCCCTTCATTTCACAGAAATCGGTTATGATATCCGGAATGTATTCGCATGGATCGACACTGCTGAACTCCAGAAACTCCTCATATTCATGTTTTGAAAAGAAGTCCTCCTCGCTGACTGGAGTTTCATGGGACTCAATGGTAAAGAGCTCTATATATATTTCATCCGCCAATGGAAGCTGATTAAAATCAATGCCCAATCCATAGACATTACCTGTTTCAAGGTTCAGTACTGTATGGCCGGTTTTAACTCCGCCCATCCAGTTGTCATATGCGGGCTTTACGATTTCCTCAGGCGTCAGGCCTGAAAGCACAGTCTTTAAGTGCTCAACTCCAATGACTTCAACAAATTCTTCCATGAAGATATTTTATCCGTCCTGATTAATATAATGTGTGCAAAATCACAAAAGCTCACTTGGCGAATAAATAAATACTTTATGGAATATAACTATTATCATGTTTTCCAAAGCTACAATAAAGGAGCGAAGGCAATACTACCGTGAGGAATGGGACCCCAAGGACCTGCCCGGCTTCATATCAAAGGACATCAAGAAAAGGGAGTTCGGATTTGACCACAACGGACGCGGACCAAACGACAGGTACAAGGTCTTCGGAGGAACAGAGTCCCTTAGAAAATTCCTCAGATACAAGGCACCCTTTGCGGCATACATTTCAGTTGCATTCTACAACAACCCCCGAAGAAGGGAGGACTGGCTTAAGGCGGAATACATTTTCGATGTTGACGCCAAGGACATTCCAATCAGGTCCTGCCACTGCGACGGGGTATGTGAAATATGTCTTGGCGAGGCTTTGGAAATAGTCAACAACCTGATTGATACTCTAGAAGGCGATCTGGGACTTAAAAACATCCATCTGATATACTCCGGAAGGGGATATCACATAAGGATAATGGATGATGAGATGATGACTGCGGGAAGCGAGCTTCGCTCTGAAGTGCTGAAATACGCCGCAGGAGCAGAGGTTCCAAAGTCACAGTTCATGAATTCAGAGGTTTCAAGCCAGAGCTTCAACTTCGAGCATTTCACAATACCTGTGGGATACCAGAAGATATTCACAGACAGGGTGAAGTTCAACATCCAGCATATGGTGGGAAACGAAAAGCTTGACGGAATCAATGCGAAGCTCATGAAGGACATAATCGCCTCAAGACACCATCTGGACAATGACAACTGGGGACTTTTCAAAAAGGACATCGGCCCCAGAAGATACAAGAACCTTGTGGAGGCAATGGCAAGGGTCAACCTCGCAACAATCGACGCCAAGGTGTCAATCGATTTGAAAAGGATTTTGAGACTGCCTTCATCACTTCACTCAAAGGTGAGCATGAAGTGCATGGAAGTCAAAAACAGAGAAAGCTTTGATCCCTTCGACAAGGCGGTTCCGAAATTCGTTTATGAAAGAAAAGGTGTATAAAATGGATAAAGTTTTAAGAGAGATTTTAAGAAAAAACCCATACTTTGAAGAGATAAATGAAAACAGATTCGTTCCCGAATATCTGGGACTTATCGTAAACGGCGTTGTAGTCTATCACGTGAACTGGATTGACCTTGTGGGCAATGAGATAATATTCATGCACAAGGACATTCAGACCCATCCGATCGTTTCACTTGTTCTTGAAAACCTGAATTCACTAATGATCATCACATCAGACGGAATAAAAGAAGTGTTGTAAGCTAGTCGGTGCTGAAGCACTTGTCAACTATTTTTTCTGAAATCACATCGGGAGAGTCATCTGCGGAAACCACATTCCAGTTGTATGTGAACTTTTGGGACTTTTCACGGTTTTCCCGTAATGATTCGATATTTTCAAACATTTCGGTTTCCTCATCACGGGCCCCGATTCTTCTGAGGGACTCCTCAGGAGTTATGTCCAAAAAGAACATGCAGTCGGATGTGGGAAGGACGAACGCCACAATCTTGTATACGATCGTATTTACGACATTCGGAAGATACATCACCGCCAGGATATATCTTGAAAAAATCAGCACATCCACATCATCATTTCTGCAGTACATATGAACGGACCTTATCGCATCAAGGCCGAAATAGACTGTCGCCTTAATCTTATTGTATTTGCCGGTTTTCAACAATGCCTGCTTTGACTTTCGGCCGAACTTATTGTCGCTGCACGGATGGGATCTCACGGTGACCTTGCGGCCCCTGTTTTCATAGGCCTTGGCCAAGAGGTTTACCTGCGTGTCCTTTCCCGAACCGTCCAATCCGTCGATGACAATAAATTTCCTCATAAAGTGCCCTCTATTCTATTTCGTAAAACTCCGTATAAGTTGAATTCCTCTCTATCGGATGTCTGCCCAAATCCCTGACCATGCGGGCAAATGTATTGATTGACGCATCGACTCCATCAGGCGCACCTGAAGCTTCAGAAAGCTCATCACCGCCCAATGTGCCTCCAAGGTCATTAGTGCCTGCAATAAGTGAAACCTGTGCGAACCTGAATCCCATCTTAACCCATGAAACCTGAATGTTTGGAATAATGTCCCTAAGCATCAGCCTTGAGACGGCATAGAGCTTCAGGTCCTGTGTTCCGGTGGCTCCCAGATTTGTCTGGCCCTCCATGAATATAGGTGAATACTCATGCATGAATGTCATTGGAATGAACTCGGTAAACCCGTGTGTGTCCTGTTGGATTTGTCTAATTATATCAATATGCTCTACCCTTTCCTCTAATGTCTCCACATGCCCATACATTATTGTCGCTGAGCCCTTGATTCCGACCTCCTGAGCTGTCTTGACCGCATCAACCCATTCGGCCACGCTTACCTTTTCAGGGCATATTATTTCCCTTGACCTGTCGGTGAGTATTTCAGCTGCAGTTCCCGGAAGAGTGTCAAGACCCGCATCCTTGAGTACTTCAAAGCCTTCCGCCATGTCCATTCCTGAAGCCAGACATGCGTCCCTAACCATTGTCGGTGAAAAACCATGAATTGTGACGTCAGGATAATTGTCCTTTAGAAGCGTGAGCAGATGCAGGTAATAGTCGATGTCGGCATCCGGATGAACTCCGCCCATCAGAGTGAATTCCCGTGCACCGTTTAAAACAGCGCCTTCGGCCTTTTCAAGTATCTGCTCGTCATTCAGGATATATGCATCAGGGTCGTCGGCATCCTTACCGAATGCACAAAAGCCGCATCTGACCGTACAGACATTTGTAAAGTTGATGTTACAGTTGTTAATGAATGTTACGTTGTCTCCAACGATTTGGTGTCTTAAAAAATCAGCAGTTGCAAGTAAAGGGTACAGGTCGTGCCCTTTTATATTCATCAAGTGGTTTGCCTCTTCAACGGAAATCTCCTCATCAAGGGATTTTGTCAGAATCTTTTCTGTTTTAGAGGAAACGGGTAGTTTATCAAACATGATTTTATATTGGATTTGAATAAATAAAAAGGTTACTATTACTTTTGACTGTCAATAAGATTAAAATTAATGTTTTAGTTAACAAAATTAAATTTTACTGAATTAAGATGCATTAAAGTCATATTTTCCCTTGATTGAATTAAAACATAATAATTCAACATTCTTTGCACCGATATAACATTCATCATCAAAACTTACAAAATCTATTGGGCTTTTACAATTGCATGCGAAATCATGGCCATCCAAAGTAATGCTTCTATCGGCATCTTTGACTCCCTGACTTTTTAGCATTAAGTCAATATCAGGATAATCATCTGTTCTTTGTGGTGTTGTCTGCATGATGCTTTCCAAAAATGATTTATTTCTATTTGAATCGATTGACAAATCTTTTAAACAAAGGGAAATTGCATTTTTCATAGCGTCAAACAAAATTTGTGATTCAAATCCCACATATCTATTCCAAAACGGTTCAACAGAACTTTTTGCATCATCCTTTTTTCTATCGGTGTAATTTTTAAGGGCAAAATTGATCAAATCGTGAGGCCTGTAAAATTCCTGATTTGGACTTTCCAAATATCTTTCCAAATCATTGAAAAAACTTCTTACATTTTTTTGTTTTTTATAAAAACGCCTATCAAATTCTTCAACAACATTACTTGACCAAAAATATTCAGAATAATGATTAAAAGCACTTTCAGATTTTAGATGAAGTGAATTAATAGAGAATACATAAGCAATAAGAAGGCAAGTGTCAAAAAATGCTTTATCCATCTTAATCACCTAACAAGTGATTTGTAATTTCATTCAAAACATCCCTATCATAATATTCACTGGGAATGGCTATATGTGTATAATAATATTGCTGCATCTTTCCACAGTACAACAAAAATTCATCATATTTTGAATCATATTCTTTCAGATTATTAATTTTTGCAGATAACAGTTCATCAAAAGCCTTGAAAAGATCATTGAAGAATCCTTCATGATTTATCAATTCAGCAGGCCTGTCCATCAAATCATAATACATCGCACATATGGCCATATAATCATATGATTCATTTTTAAATCCTTCCTCATCTAATTTACGAGCAAAATCCATATAGGAGTCATAGAATTCCTCTTTAATATTTTTTTCTTTTTTGTTTCTTTTTAAAAGAGAAAATATTTTCTGGATTAAAGCTTTAAACTTACTATAAGCAATTTGTGTAGTTTCACTTAATATATATGGAATATCTGGTTTAATAACTTCATTTATCATTTTTTCACCTTCTTTTTTCTGAAAAATAAAGCATAGTGGTATTACTATTTTAATAATAAGTAATATTTAAATGTTATGTTTAATTTTCAAACTCTACATTGAATTCTTTAAACAAGAAATAGACGATGATAAATTAAATTAACATGAAAACCTGATTGTGAATCTGTATAATAGTTTAAAAAAAATCATATATAAATGTTTGTTTTAATTTAAAAGTGAATATATTTAATAATAGGATTTAAACTCATGTAATGTAATATTATGCAATATTGGATGGGAACTGCAATTAAATTAAAATATGAAAAAATATCCGTAAAAATACATTTTTATGTAATTAGATATAAAATTATTATCAATAGAAATGAAGTGATAAAATGGATAGTACGCAAGCTATTTATGACGGGCTCAAGGATGCGGAAATTGACTTCATCGTCAGCGTTCCATGCGTCAACCTGTCAAAACTACTGAACATGATTGATGAAGACCCGGAAATTACACACATTCCGGTTACCCGTGAAGAGGAAGGAATCGGAATATGCGCCGGAGCATATCTCGGCGGAAAAAGGACAGCAATTCTCATGCAGAATTCAGGTCTTGGAAACTCAATAAATGCACTCAAGTCACTGATGGAACTGTATGAGTTTCCTCTTTTAATGATTATGAGCCACAGGGGAACAGAAGGAGAAAACATCTGCGGCCAGGTGCCGATGGGCGAGTCCACCCCAGGGATTCTTGAAGGAATGGACTTCAGCTTCTTCACTCCGGCCACATCCGAAGAGGCCTATGACAACGTAAGGCTTTCATGGGAGATGTCAGAGGATGAGGGAAAGCCGGTGAGCATTCTCTTGGAGATCAAATACTGGTGATAACATGGCAAGATATGAAGCGATACAGGAAATAATGGAAAGCATTGAAGAGGAACTGGTAATCTGCAACATCGGATTTCCATCAAGGGAGCTTTATGAGATAGACGACAGGCCAAAAAACTTCTACATGATAGGGTCAATGGGCCTTGCATCCTCAATCGGATTCGGGCTTGCAATGGCAAAGCCGCATAAGGATGTTGTCGTCATCGACGGGGACGGTTCCCTTCTTATGAATATGGGTTCACTGGTTACAATATTTGCAAACAACCCTTCAAACCTGACATGGATTGTCATTGACAACGGCGCCTACGGCTCAACCGGAAACCAGGACACATATGCGCAAAAAACAGATCTTGTGGATATTGCAAAGGCAGTGGGATTCAAGAACAGCTTCGAGTTTGCAGACATCAATCTCAAGGATGTCATAAGAAGCGATGATGCGAGTTTCATCGTATATAAAACAGAACCGGGCAATTCAGATGCCCCAATAATCGATTTGGATCCTATCACCATCAAGGAAAGGTTCATGAGCTCCATTTAATTAGAAAATTTTCTAATTAAATACCCTACACCTCTGCATATAGAGTAATAGATAACAATCTCTAAAAAGCAGATGAATACGGTAATGAAAAAGGGCAGAACGCCACCTCTAAGGGAAGTTGGAACAAGAAAAATCAGATTTGCTACAAAAATCACCACGCCAACCAATACGCCAATCAGCTTGGCTTTTGAAATCCTTCCGTCGACATACAGTATGTCTAAAATCATTTCCTCATATGATGCTTCGCCCATAATGTCACCACATGTAACTATTTGATTTTAGTTATATTAAATTTTTGTTTAAGGTGTGTTTAAAATAATGTTAAACAGACATAAATCCAATCAAACTCGTATATAAACATTTGTTTATCAATTTAAACAATTATTAACATGAATGAAAAAGAGCTATATTCAATATTGGGTTTTGTTAAAGTTTCAAAATACAGGACAGATACCTTAAAGACAATAGGACATACCTATAAGATGCCCACTGAAATCGCACGTGAAACCGAATTCAAGACAAGCCAGGTTTCCACTGCCCTGATTGATTTGAAAAAGAAAAATCTGGTGGTATGTCTTAATGAGGATGCAAAAAAGGGCCGGCTGTATAGGTGCACCGAGCTTGGCCATGAAATCCTAGAGCATCTCTAACTTCTTATCTTTTTAATTAATTTTACGATTGATAATTTAGCGCTTATTTTTCTAAGGTATCGAATAATTGCTTGGATATGCAATATCATTAAAGCATGTATTGGAAATTTAACTTTTACAATCACAAGTATATACTTGACAAATTTTATTAACAATTTTTTACAAATTATATATGAGGATAAAAATGTTAAGTAAACTAAAAAAAATAAGCCTAGGAAATTGGATACTTATTGGAATGCTACTGGGTTTGATAGTGGGTTTGCTGTTGAATTTCTATGTGACCGACCCATTCATCAAGGACATTGTCCTTATGAACAACGTATTCTATTTGGGAGGCAACTTATTCATCAAGCTAATGAAGATGCTTGTTGTGCCGCTCGTTTTCTTTTCAATCGTTGTTGGCGTTGCATCAATATCCGATATACGAACAATCGGTTCAATCGGCGGAACTACAATTCTGATTTATCTGATAACAACTGCACTGGCAGTTACAATTGCACTGATAATCGGCATGTACATTCAGCCGGGTGCAGGCCTGCACATGTCAGACATTGGCGGAGCATCAAATTTAACCATGAATCAGACAATGACAGACACCATCCTGAATTTGGTTCCCGACAACCCCTTCAGTTCACTTGCAACCGGGGACATGCTGCCTGTTATCATATTCGGACTGCTCATCGGTATCATATTGGCCAAGCTAAGGGAAGAGACAGAAACCTTCAACAAGATTTTCACCGAAGGAAACAAAATCATGATGGAGATGACATCAATCGTCATGAAATTCGCACCTATCGGCGTATTCTGTCTTATGGCAAAAACGTTCGGAGGACTTGGATTTGATGGAATACTGCCTCTTGGAAAATATTTTGTCTGCGTGCTCATCGGTCTTGCGATACAGGGATTTGTTGTCTATCCGTCATTGCTTGTCCTATTCACACGTCTGAACCCTATAAAATTCTTCAAAAGGTTTTTCTCAGTCATGTTTTTCGCATTCTCATCTTCAACTTCAAATGCGACAATACCTCTGAACATGGAAAAACTTCATGAAATGGGCGTTTCACGTGATGTCAGTTCATTCACCATTCCATTGGGTGCCACAATCAACATGGACGGAACAGCAATCATGCAGGGTGTGGCGGTAATGTTTGCGGCCCAGGCATACGGTATCGATTTGGGTACCTCAGCGCTTTTGACTGTAATATTCACTGCAGTAATGGCATCCGTCGGTACAGCAGGAGTCCCTTCCGTTGGACTTGTGACTTTGACTATGGTATTCAATTCAGTGGGACTGCCGGTACAAGCAATAGGCGTTATCTTTGGAATAGACCATATCCTTGACATGTTCAGAACAGCGATTAACGTTACAGGCGATGCGATCTGTACAATAATCGTTTCATTCAGAAACAAGGCAATCGATTTGGACATATACAAAGGTGATAAGCCGCCTGAAGAAGAAAAACATATTATGTAACATTTTCGTTACATAATTTCCTTTATTTTTTTAAAAGCTATTTTTTTAACTGTCCTGTTTGAATCGTTTTCTGCAATCTCCTGCAGTGCTTTAATGTCATTCAGTTTTTTGATTGCTGCAATCCTCACATGGCAGCTTGAATGCTTCCTGGCTATTCCTATTAGATAATTCTGATCGGTGATGTTATTGACTGCGGCAATCTTGACATTCCTGTTTGAATCATTAAGGACAATTTCATTTAAAAAGTCGCTGTCATGAATTTCCCCGACAGCCTCAAGGCGAACCCTATAGTCAGGGTCATTTTTGGCAATCTCCTTTAGTGACTTCACATCATCAGCTGCATGCTTATCTCTGGAACTGCAACCGCCCCTAAACAAATCCGAAATCCTCATGAACTATTTGACCTTGATTTTTACGGTTTTGGTGACCCTGTTGAGGTTTGCATCACCTGCGAACTTAATGGTTGCCTTGAATGTTCCCTTTTTCTTAAGCTTATTGATCTTGAATGTGGCCTGACCTCTTGAATTGGTGGTTGCCTTATAGGTTTTGCCCTTGACCTTCAATGTAAGTTTATAACCGCTTAAATAGCGTTTAGGCAAGTTGAAAGTCACCTTGTACTTTTTGGTTTTGACCTTAAGCTTGAATGTCTTTTTGGATGCCTTCAGGACAGGTGTGCTTTTCTTGACGACAGCACTGATTGTCTTATATCCGTAATTGTTGCTTCTAAACTGAATGGTGTATGTTCCGGCATTCAGGTTTATCACATAATTTGCCTGACCATATGAATTGGTTGTAAGGGATGTGCTTGCCCCGTTGACTGTGACAGTAATTGGAGAGTTTGCCTTTGCATTTCCGCCGGCATCCCTTAATGTGATTGTGACGAAGTTGTTCTGGCCGTATCCTGCAACGACATTGTTTGCAGTTATGGTGTCTGCCTTGTTTTTGAGATATTCTGTAAATGAATAGGATGTTGCATTCAGGTTGGCATCTCCTGTGAACCTTACGCCAATATTATAGTTGCCTGCATGGTCCGTATGAATTATTAAATCTGAAAATCCTTTCTTATATCTCACTGTATACTCCTTACCTTCAAAGGTGTAAACAAGACTGCCTCCGACTGCAGCTTGTGACAGTGTTGCCCTGAGTGAATATGAATCGGAATTCTCAATTGCTTCAAGTTCGATTTTAGGCGCTATCTTATTGACGTTGACTATTGTCTTGAATTCGTCTCCGTTTACAGGATTGATGATGAAAGCCTCATATGATCCCACATCCAACGGAATTTCCATGCTCATGTATCCGTTTCCGTCAGTGGTTGCATTGTACAGGTCACTGCCGATGAGTACGTGCACATCATGGTTTCTTAAATGATTTCCCTCCACATCCAGGAATGTTGCAGAGATGCTTGAGTTGGTATATTCACAGTCAAATGTATCATTTGAAAGGATTGTCGATTTGACGGTAATTATGCGTGTTACATTCACTCCACCGTATCCTATGACAACCGCATATGTTCCTGGCCTGTCACCTACATTTATGTATGAGTAACCGTTGGTACATGGAGCGATATATGACCATCCGTCTATTGTAAAGCTAATGTCCCTTTCAACAGGCATTCCGTTATTCTTGACGTTGACAGTGTATTTGTTATCGTGACTGCCATAGTAGAATGAGGAATCCTCGGCGGTAATGACAATGTTTGTCTCATCGACCGTAAAATTGTTCTCGTATCTTGCACTCTTATAGTTGTCGTCCCCCTCATAATATGCGGTCAGAATATGGTTTCCGACATCAAGGTTATTGATTTGAAGCTTCGTATAACCCTTATTGTCCACATACTCCCGATTCATGTCAATAGGGGCGAATGTGTTTTTGTCCTCACATGCCAGGGTGACATAACCTGTCGCATCCAGAGGAATGTCTGCATAAATGGATACAATATATCCGTCCTGATAGACTGAAATCTGGAAGAATCCGGGACTTGACTTGTCTATAAAGAGCTTTTTCTCAACCTGCTCGCCGGTGCTTGGATTTATGATATGTAATGTGTAGTTTCCGGCATTCAGATTGATGATTGCTGATGCGAAACCATTGACGATGCTTCCTAAAAATTCCTTACCGTTTACCTTGAAAATTGCCTTTCCGCCCTGAACAAGGTTACCGTTTGAATCGAGGAATGTTGCATTGACGACTGTGTTTGAAAATTCCCCTCTTGAATCAACAGCACCGATTGTTGATTTGACTGTGAATTTAGATGAAAATATTTTTGATTCATAAAAAGAGCGTATGGTATAAACGCCAGGATTCAAATTCAAATCCAGACTGAATTCTCCACTTGAATCAGTTGTTGCAGTGTAGCTTTGACCTTCAACTCCAACGGTAACGCCTTTTCCGGCAAGTGGAATTCCATTATCCAGAAGCACCGCTGTGAATCTCTCAGCACCGCCGTAATATTTGGTGACATCAGCAGCTGAAATGGATATTATATGCTGAATTTCAGATTTCACTGACAAGATAAATGAGATGTCATTTGATTGCACCAGACTGGACTTGTAGTGTACTGATACATTATATGTGCCAGGATTGTCAAATGCAATGTTTAAAGTGGCCTTTCCATTGCTGGCAGGAACATAATAATTTTCTCCGTTGATTGTAAATGTGACAAGTCCCTCCACGTCAGCAGGAAGGTTGACTGTGAACGGAACTTCAGTGTTGATTTCAACCTCGGTGTAATTATATCTAAAGCTGACTTCAATTTCCTCAAGGCTTGCAGGCCTTGTGAATGCTTTGATACATGCCACACGAGGATTGTCCTTGTCATATAAATCAATCCAGTCCTGTCCATATCTGCTCCAAAATGACAAACCTGAATTAAAAGTTTCCTTATTGTTATAATTTGCTTTGCAGAGTGGAATTCCTGAATCTGAAGTAAATTCAACTTCAAACACGTCACCTTCAGATAATTGAATTTCCTCATCTAAAGGAATAACATTATATCCTGATAGGGCATTTCCGTTTTGAGTCATGACCCTTCCATTATGATAAACCTTGACAGTGTAACTAGTTGATTTATCAAAATATGTTGAGACTGCAGTTAAGATATCCCCATTTTTAGATGTGAATTTATTCTTATAAAAATAATTAGACACAGGCAGATAATTGTCCAGTCCACCGTAGTCATACTGATAGATTCCTGAATATTCATACTCCCTTGGTGCGAAAATGAATGTGTATAGGTCATAAATCACCCTGTTGAATGAAATGTAGAGATAACCGTTATATTCCCAGTTAGGGCCGTAGCTGTTCTTGACTATCCATGCCTTATTTGCATAGTTTCCAAAGTGATCATAGCCGTTGAAGTTGTCGTCCCATCCGACAAGGCTCATACAGTGATTCTCCCCAGTGGCCCATGCAGTAGTCATAGTAACTGCCCCATAGTCCATAATTGCCCTTTTTACCAAATTTATATCATCATCATCGCTGCCATTTATGTTTGGAAGAGTACGGATATTCTGAATATGCATGGCAGGATTGTAAAGCACGGACAATACTGAATATTCATCATACGGATCATATCCGTCATTTACAGGACCGAACCAGCTTGCAAGATAAGCCCAGACCAGCTGGTCATTTCCTCCACTATTAGGAGCCCAGCCGAACAAGGAAAATTCGGCCATCAGGTTTTTGACGTTTTCCTCTGAAAAGTCAAATGTGATTCCGGTTGCCTTTTTAAGACAGGCTTCCAATGTCGCCAATCCTCCGAATGCCCAGCAGTTGCCTCCTGAAGCCTGGTTTTTAACAGGAGTGATATATCCATAATCCCTTGAATCATATGAAGCAGGAAGGGAACCTGATGATGTTGACAATGTGTAGTTTAGTACAGGCACAGCAGTAATTGGACGGTTTGAATACATGTTGTCATATTCCAGATTCAAAAGATAGTCTCCGAATGTGACATTCATGAGATTTGCATTTGAATAGCCGACATTATCCAGAAGATATTCCCCAAGGGAAACGTTGTTTCCGACCTCGTCAATAAGGCGGATTTCGAGGTTTTCGTTAATAAGGTTTGAATCCTTTTTCACAATGTTGAATATGATCATATTTTTCTGATTTAAAGGAGTGTTGATTACGGCTGAAGCGCCTGAAGCGATATTGAAATCAAGATAATGGCTTTGCGGACGGTATCCATCGCCCTGAGCCGGAAGATAACTACCGTCGGTTGAAATTGAGAAAGTCAAAATGTTGCTTGCAACCCTGACCTTTCCTCCGTTGAGGGACCCTTCATAAATCGCCTGAAGCTTATACACCTCTTTCAAATCATTATTGCTGTAACTGACAGGCTCCTCATCCCCGTCAACGAATATTACAGGACCTTCAGGAGCAAATGTTTTGATGAATGTGTTTGAATTGAATGTGAATGAGTCTGCATATCTGGTAATGATTGCTCCTCCACGGCTGGATGCCCTTGAGTTATAGAAATCATTTCCTGTAAGGGTGACGGTACTGTACATGTTATAGATGCTTCCCCCGTAATATTGGGCATAGTTGTTGGTGAAACTGCATGATATGACCTCCAAATCTGAATGAAGGTTACAGATTGCACCGCCGAAATAGGCTGAACCGTCGATGAATGATGAATCTGACACATGCGCATCACTGTCAACTGAATATATAGCCCCTCCACCGTCTGCGGATGATTGATAATTTGTAAAGTTACATGCGCCAACAATCAGCTTTGTGTAATCGCAGGCAATTGCCCCTCCGAAACTTTCTGATTTGCAGTGACTGAATATGGAATCCGTTACGGTAAGGTTTGAATTGTAGGCATATACCGCTCCGCCGTGCTGTGACTCGCCAAAACCGAATCTTGAATTTTGAATGTTTAAGACTGAATTTCTAACCTCAACAGCACCTCCGAAGATGCTTGAGCGGGTGTTATTGAAGATAGTGTTTATGATATCGACATGCCCGTTGTAGACAGTGACGGAACCTCCCAAATCGCTTGCGAAATTATCCATGAAAGCACAGTTTGTCAACTTTAAAGTTGGATTAACGGTGTTACTGACTGAATAGATGGAACTGAATCGGTTATTGTTGTTTTTAAAGACAACATCTGTGGCATCAAGATTTCCGTTATTGTTTATGCGCACACTGTCAAATGTGATGCCGTTTACTGCAAAATTGGCATTGTCCCTTATCTTGAATCCGAGAAGGGAATTTGAGGATTTGAAAATGGTGTTCTGGCTGCCGGCACCTATGAATGTTGTCTTATAGTTCAGTGAGGAACTGATGGACAATGTGCTGTCAACCTCATATACTCCTGCTGCAAAATGAGCTGTTGAACCGAAAGATATCTTGTCGGTGTCATAATACTTATACGGCTTGGATTGTGACCCATCACCATCAAATAAGGCAGATGCATCAAAATAAATTACAGACTCTCCCAATACATCATCATTTTCTTGTACAGCCAAAGATCCATCTGCTGATGTGTCCTCCTTGAGGATAACCTGATTTCCACCATCACTTAATGTCTGATTCATATCGCTTTCAATATCATTTGCCGCCGAAACACTTGACAATAGGAAAAAAACGCAAATCAATATTGAAATTGCAATTATTCCTTTCTTATAATTCATGAATTATACATCCAACTATATTATATGATTTATATTTTTGCCATTACTAACTAATTAAATTAACTACAATATCTAAAAAGGAGACCGTAAAATTAGGCCCATTTGGGAAACCTCAACAACCAATTTTGTGAATTCATTGGATAATGAATTATGAATTATTAATTTTCATCTAAAATTATAAATCATGTATTTCCCGGGCATTAAAAGGTTTAACAGCATACCGACTTGCTGCAAGAAATAGTATTTTAAAAATCGGAGTGAAAATTAGTTAAAATCAAATAAACAGATAAAATCTTATAGATTCAAAAAAAGAAGAAAATTTGAGGAGCGATGTCCCCAAACTATTTGCCGTCGAGCTGTGAAATCTCAGCATCGAATTCTGTGAACTTGCGGGCAAGCCCTGAGAAGTATGGGATATACACCTTTGAGAATGTGATTCTGTCGGGGTTCTGTCCCATTTCAACAATCCTGTCCTTGACCCTTTGGATTTTGCGCTCGACCTCATCATACATCAAATCGCCTGGGAATTCACCGATGAATACCCCATCGGCACCGTTATCCAGGGCATAGTGGATATGCTTTGGAGTCACACGGTTTACAGAGATGACCTTGATGATATGAATTGACTCGGGATACGACAGCCTGTTGACTCCTATATTGTCGGCGGCAGTATAACCGATGTTGTCTAAAAATACGAGTATCATGCGCTGGCCCGGACGCTTTTTGGACAGCACTCCCTTGATTGTTGAGAGAATCTTTTCATCGATGTTTCCGTTTACTGTGATTGCCCTCTGCTTGCATCCGACCAGACATTTTCCGCATCCTGTACAGCTCATAGGATCAATGTATATCTGGTCATTCTGTATGCTCATTGACTTGTATTTGCACCTGTTGATGCAGTCTCCGCAGACAATGCACTTTTCGGTGTCGATTTCCGCTATGAACGGCTCTATTTCAACGCCGCCGTAGTTGTATTCGTTCACCTTGGCCGCAGCGGCCGTTGCCTGCATGATTGAGTCCGTAATATCTTTCGGCTCATGGGCTGTTCCGCAGACGAATATTCCCTGAACATCGGTTGCAACCGGCTTGATTTTAGGATGTGATTCCTTGATGAATCCATCTTCGGTAATTCCCACATTCAGGATTTCAGCAATCTCTTTTGTACCTTCTGAAGGCTCCATTGCAGTGGACAGCACTACCATGTCAGCCTCTATTTCAACAAACTCACCCTTCAGAGTATCCTCTGTTCTTACTATGAAGTTGTCTCCTTTCCTAACGACCTCACCTGGCCTTCCCCTTAAGAACCTCACCTCATTTTCCTGGGTGTGCTTGTAGTACTTCTCAAACATTCCGGGAGTCCTGACATCGGTATAGCATATCAGAACGTCGGTGTCCGGATACTTGTGCTTTATGATGTTTGCATTCTTAAGCGCAACGGTGCAGCATATCTTTGAGCAGTACCTGTGCCCGTCGGGCTTCTCGTCCCTTGAGCCTACGCACTGTATCATGACGACACGCTTTGGAACCTCACCATTGGATTTCAACAGCTTGCCCTTTGTAGGTCCGTTTACGCCTGTGATACGGCCAAGCTCGGACTGTGTTATCACGTCATCATATCTGGTGTATCCGTATTCCGGACGCTTTTCCATGTCAAAAAGCTTGTGTCCTGTTGCAACAACGACCGAACCGACCTGAAGAGGTATCCTTTCAGCTCTTCCCCTTAACTTAATGGCTTTCATGGTACATGCCTTGACACAGTTGCTGCATTTTGTGCAGTTGTCCATGTCAATCACATAGGCTTCGGGATATGACTGTCCGAATGGCCTGTAGATTGCCTTTCGCATTGACAGGTTGTCGTTCCAGTCATTTGGAACCTCAACCTCACATGCCTCGGCACATTTTCCGCAGGCAATGCACCTTTCGGTGTCGACATACCTTGGGGATTTCTCAAGTATCAGGTTATATGTTCCGGCGCGCCTTTCGGCCTCTATCACCTTAGTGTTTGTGAGAACCTCAATGTTTTCATTCCACACAAGCTCGTTCAGTATAGGATTCAAAAGGCACATTCCGCATTCCTCTGCAATCTTTACGGGGGAGAAAACCTTACCGATCTTTGCCATGTGTCCGCCGATTGAGGGTGACTGCTCGATGAGGGTCACCTTTGTTCCCTGCTTTGCAAGTGACAATGCGGCGTTCATTCCGGCTATTCCCCCTCCGATGACTGCAACCTCCTCGGGAGTCTGGCAGTATATCGGATCTACAGCATCCGACTGCTTTACCTTTTCGATTGAAGCGTTAATCAGAGTCAGCGCCTTTTGGGTTGCCAGGTCATGGTCGTCATGAACCCATGAGCACTGCTCACGTATGTTTGCCATGTCCATAAGATATGGGTTTAAGGGCTTGACGTAGTCCTGGAATGTCTTTTCATGAGATATCGGTGAGCATGCGGCTACAACAACACGGTCAAGGTCATGGTCAAATATCGCATCACGAATGATCTTACGGCCATTTAGAGAACATAAATTCTCAAACTGTCCTATGAAATCCACATCCAACTCTTCGCGAACCTTATCCAGGTCTATAATGTCCGATATATTTCCTCCGCACTCACATAAAAACACGCCAACTTTCAAATCATCTCTCATTTGCCAACCTCCTTTAAATCCTTGATTACTGAATCTATTGGTACCGTATGGGCCTTAACGCCTATCACCTTATCAAAATCTCCTCCCATTGCCAATGCAATGAACTGGGCAATGTTCAAATGTATTGCCCTGAACTTTCTTCCTTCCCTTTCCGCTATCAGATGCTGATACCTGTCAAACTGTATATGGCAGTTCGGACACAGATGGACAAGTATGTCAACGTCCTCATCATCGATGGCATTCATCTTGTCGGCAGTTGCTGTGAACGACAGGTCGGGATTTGAATACCTCTGCCTGAATCCCGTTCCGCATGTTGCCCTCTTGTGGTCATACCATCCGATGGTTCTGCATCCGCATTCCTCTATTATCTCATCCATGATGTTCGGGTCCCTCACGCCTCCGATGGTGTCCTCATAGTGGACCTTGCAGTAGTGGCATCCGTGGTGGGTTGCAATCTTATAGTCGCTCAGGTCATATTTGATATGCTTTTTGATTTCATCCTTTTTGGCATAGAGTATGTCCACCACATGGAATATGTTTTCTGTCGGCTTCAAGTCATCCTTTTCATATTTCAGATGAGAAAGACCGTTTTCATCGAATAACTGATTAATGTGATTTCTCAAATCGTCCTTTTTGTTTAAAAGCTTGACCGATTTCTTGTTTATCGCATAGCATGTTGCACACATCATCACCAGATTCGGCCTTCCCTCATCCTTTGCAATCCTAAAGTTCCTTGCTCCGATTGCTGATGTGTCAATCTGGTCGAATACATCGGAATAATGTCCCAGCCCTGTGCAGCAGGTCTGTTTTGGTGATATCTCATAATCCACTCCAAGCCTGTCGAAGACATATTTTGTTGATGCCTCGACGCCCGGATACTCCACGCTTACAAGACAGCTTCTAAACAGAAGGATGTCCTTAGTCGGTACGTTCTTCATTCTCATCCTCCTCGCTTTGCCTTATTCTTTCAATCTTATCCTTGAATCCTGTAATCGTCAATATTGTGCTTACCTCATCGATGACTTCCCTTGAGGGCATCAGCGGCGGGTCCAAATCCAATTCCTTTCTGATCTCGTCAAGGTTCTGCCTGAAGTCCCACCATCCGGGCACGTCACGGTCAATGTCTGCAAAAAACCTTTCAGGTATTGCTCCGATTGCGGCGGTGAAGTATGAGTCCGCAAAGCCCATATATTCATAGAGCTTGTCATATCCGATGCCGCTTTCAATTGCAATCTGCTTTAGAATCTGGTTGACTTCACATACGCTGTTTCCCACAGGACACACGCTGTGGCATGTGTAGCAGTAGAAGCAGTTCCATATGCAGTCATCTTCAATGATGGTCTCATCACCTTCAAGAACCCTTTCTATGATGTCACGGGGATTGTAGTCGGAGTGCCTTGCTGCGGGACATGTTGATGTGCACATTCCGCACTGCACGCACTTCAAAACCCCATCTTCCTTTGAGTTCTTGACGTCCCTTATGATTTTTTCCGCAAAATCTATTGGAGAATCGCTAATCTTTTGGGTGGTCATAATATAAACTCTCTTTTTTCAATCATCTGCTTCAATTTCAATGACAGCTTGTTTGCCCTAAGCCTGTCTGACTGCCTCAATATGATTGGGACTGTCACATCCTCATCGTTGATGTGCAAATCAACGCTTCCTGCATTCATGTCGAATGCATCGTTTCTGCAGTAGTGTGAACACATTGCACAGCCGAAACAGTATGCGAGATTGATTTTCTTATCTGAGAATGCATTTGTCGGACAGATTCTTTCCACAGTACAGTCATCACATCCTGAGCACAATTCCCTTTTATACCTTGGCCTCAGGTCATGGCCGGCCCACATCCTGGCGTAATTGGTATTGTCAAGCGGCAGGTGGCGTCCCCTGATGTCTGCAACCGGCAGGTCAATCATGTCATCGGTGACAAGGAGGTTGTTGTAGATTTCCTCTGTCAGCACAGGTATAGGTATCGCCACGGTATCGTATACCTCCCCTCCCTGTGATGTCTTGAATCCGCCGAGATAGTATGGATCCATTTGAGTCAGGTCAGCTGAAAGCATCAGATTAGGCTTTTCAGCACTTGAACGTGTTCCATCTCCCAATACATATCCAACTGCACCGTTCAAAAGAACCTTGCTTCCCTGCCTTATGACATTGTGTGGTATGTCGTTTTGAAGGGGATTGAGGTCTCCGCATCCTGAAAATGTCAGGCCTGAGAGGTTTCCCTCAAGGGGAATTGCGGCAAATATGGATTTCACCTCATCGCTTCCGGGATTTGTGAAAGCTGTGTAGTTCTTGAATGCCATACGCGCACCGATTATCTGAGCCCTTGTGATATCGTCTTTTGTAATGGTGTTTTCTATGGTTTTTCCCTCTGCGCTTTCGACCCTGACGTCAATAGGATTGCCTTCAAGTATTTCCTTAAGCAGGAATCCTCCTCCGTATGACTCGTCATATATTGAGTGTGCCGTTCCGTGAAGTATCACGTCAACCGATCCCAGCCATACTCCGTTGAGGTATACCTCATTTGCCCTTATGAACACTCCAGGCTCCGATACTATGAAGTTGAGTATCGCTGCGGTTCCGCTCATCACTCCGCATGTTCCGCAGGTGACCACGTCAACCTCATCAAAGCCCGGTGCATCACCGTCCTTTATGAGCTTTTTAAATTCTTCTGCCGTGTATATATTGGCTTCGCCGTCCTCAATCCTATGATTGATTTGGCTGATTGTTCTAGTTGTCAATTTTTTACTCTCCTAATTGTTTAACTGCCTAGCCCGAGTTAATACAATTTATAGTTTGCCAACTGTGTCTCCCCTCAATCCCTGCCTGAGGGTTTCAAGGGAGGTTATGTCATCACTGGAAACATTGCCCAGATTGACAGTGTTTCCAAGCTTGAGTATGAAAAAGACCTGCTGGTCCTTGTTTGGAGCTTCCCATAATATCTTTTTTGGATTGATTCTGTCCAAAATCACATCTATCTCATCTTCCTTTGCGTTTCCCGCCTCATCAAAGATGCCGATGTTCTTTCCGCCTTCCCTTGCCTCGACTATGACAAGTGAAGAGCCTGCATCAAGCTCATCCTGCATATATCCTATTCTCTCCTCAAGGGCAAGCTCCTTGTCCAGTTCGGGATTCTTCTTGCCGACTTCGGACAATACCTCAAATCCTTCGCGTTTTGCTCTCTTTATGCAGTCAAGCTTATCATCATGACTGATGTTGGTTGATCCGTCTGATATTTCAATGGCCGGAAATCCCAGATTATGGGCTTCTTTGAAGAATTCATCAAGCTTATCGTTCATGTATGCAAGCTCGAAGAGTGTGCCTCCGGTGTATGGGGTTATGTCATGGTCAAGATACATTCTGACCTTGGCCTTTATGATGTCCTGCTCATGGACGATGGATGTTCCCCATCCGAACTTGAGATAGTCGACGTATTCTCCGGATATGTTCATGAGGCTTTCGGCGGTTTCAAGCCCCAGTCCCTTGTCCAGAACCATTGTTATTCCACATTCTCTTGGCTTTTCTTCTCTTTTTTTGGATAAAAATTCAAAGGATTTCAAGATATCACACGTGTTATTTAATTACTTTAAAATGTTGTTAGTTATATTGTCATATATAATATTTACACTTTGCTAAAATAGAAAAAAAGAAAAAGGATTATTCCGCATGAAGTTCCGCTTCGGATCTTTTCACCAGGTCTGAAAGTGAATTGCGGACATTTTCAGGGATAGGGTTGTCTTCCCTTTCGGCGATGATTTGGGAAATAATCTTGCACAGCACAAAGATTGCATGCTTGTGCTCGGCTTTTGTCTTATGAATATGATGAGGGCTTATTTTCAGGGTGATATATTCACTACAGTCGTTTTTGATTTGGTCGTCTTCTGCTAAATATTTTAAAACATATACTAAAAATTGGTGCATTTGTATCATTTCGTCTTTATACATAGATATCTAACCCTTATTTAACTAATTTCAGTTAGTTAAAAATTAACTCCTTAATTATATACAATAATATTATATGATTATCATATTTAAATATTGCATTCAAAATAGTATTACCATATTTAAATAGTCAAACAGCCTTTAAATTTTGTTAACTTCAAACTTATCGGTTTCGACTATTTTGGGCAGCCTTCCGACTGTGGCGACATTGTCAGCGCAGATTATCAGTGCTCCGTCAAAAAGTTCCCTGAACTCCTCGGCGGTTTCAGCGGCGTTTACTACATTATCCTCGCTGTCAGCTCCCTTGACGTCATTGGCAATCCGTGTTGCAAGGCCGTCTGCAAGCGATGCGGATTCAGAAATTACGGTAACGCTGTCTGCGGCACCTAAGCTTATGGAATGGCCGATTTTTCCCGAAGATGTGCATATGCCGAGTGAGGACTTTCTTTTGGGGATTTTAAAGGCGATGTCATTGCCCAAAATCTCGTTTCCGGAATATATTCCGCAAAGCACAGTGCGGTCATTTACAAGTGCGATGTCCCCGCCATTTTCTACAATAGATTTTTTTGAGCCCAAAGCCATCAGATAATCAAGTGCCATTTCGGAAATCGTTCCAGCAACGCATGCCATTGGCCCGACATCACACAGATTTGATGACTCATACATTTTTGAGACTATCGGCGTTAAATTCTCATCATCAGATTCCAGAGGAGTGAAGCTGTGAAGAAAATCGGGGTTTGAGGCAATGTATCTTTTTAAATCGGCCCTGATTGAGCGTATGTATGATTCCAAATCATGATTCATTATGTCGGTCTGCAGCCTGATGTGGGTTTCTGCAATGTTTATCTCCATAATTATAATTAAACTTTTATTTATTAAAACTATACTATTATTATGAAATCATTAACTAAAATGCTCTGTTTGGTTGACGGTGAACACTATCTGCCAGTCACACAGGAAGCAATAGATACCCTTAACAATTTGGAACACATTGATATCAAAGGAGCAGTATTCATCGGAGGAACAGAAAAGCTCAGGGACGATTCAGCCGAATCATACTCACAAAAGCTCGGCATACCTGTCCAATTTGCAAAGGACAAGGACATTCCCTATGACATCATTGTGGAAATGATTAGAGAACATGACATCGACACCGTCTTTGACTTGAGCGACGAGCCGATACTTGACTATTCAAAAAGGTTCAAGATCGCCTGCAAAGTCCTGGGCGAGGGAATAACATATGAGGGAACCGACTTCAAGTTCAATCCTACAACACAGTACGACATAATGGAAAAGCCTTCCATCACAATTCTCGGAACAGGAAAAAGGATCGGAAAAACAGCAGTGTCAGGTTTCGTTGCAAGACTGATTGACAAGAACGGATATGAACCCTGCGTAATCGCCATGGGAAGGGGAGGACCTGAAGAGCCTGAAATCGTCCACGGCGAAAATCTTGAAATCAATGCCGAATTTTTGCTTGAGCAGTCAGAAAAAGGGGTTCACGCTGCAAGCGACCACTGGGAAGATGCGCTTATGAGCAGGATTTTAACCATCGGATGCAGACGCTGCGGCGGCGGAATGGCAGGCGAAGTGTTCATGACAAACATGAAAAAGGGAGCAATGCTTGCAAATGAGGTAGACTCCAAATTCGCAATATTCGAGGGAAGCGGTGCCGCAATACCCCCTATCAGGACAAACAAAAGGATTGCACTTATAGGTGCAAACCAGCCAATTGAAAACCTCACCACCTACTTCGGACCATACAGGATAGGGCTTGGAGACCTCATCATCCTTACAATGTGCGAGGAGCCGATGTGCTCTGCCGAAAAGATTAAAGAAATCGAGGAGTTTGTTTTTGAAGTCAATCCCGACGCAACAGTCATATCAACCGTGTTCAGGCCGAAGGCCCTTGACGACATAACAGGAAAGAAGGTTCTCTTTGCAACAACAGCTCCTGAAGCGGTGAAGGATAAACTAGTGGAATATCTGGAGGAGAACTTCGGCTGCGAGGTTGTCGGAACCACATCACACCTTTCAAACAGGCCCCTTCTTCGAGAAGACATGCAGAAATACATGGACAAGGCTGACGTGATGCTGACCGAACTTAAGGCGGCTGCTGTTGACGTTGCAACAAAGGATGCCATTGCCCACGGCCTTGAAGTCGTCTACTGCGACAACATACCGGTGCCGATCAGTGACTCATACCCTGATTTGGCAGAATCGGTAATAAAATTAGTTGACTCAGCCATTGATGATTTTAACAAATCATCATAATCTCTTTTTTTAGCGAAACACTGATATAACTGACAGGGTCCACACCACCACTGTAACTATCAGCACAAATTTTCCGTGCTTCTTGGCCCTTGATGAATCCCTTGTGAGAAGGTAGATTCCTATAATCAAACCGATTAGAGGAATAAGAATCGCCATTACATATCCCACAACTATCGCTATGGTATAGTTCTTATCGCTGAGCTCGATATACTGTCGCCTGTTTTCCTGATATGTGTTTGTGGTTTTTTGAGGATTATCAATCTCGGCCCCGCAGTTTTTGCAGAATTTGGCCGCATCTATCAGTTCCTCACCGCATGCCGGACAATATTTGGTCATGTTCTAAAATATGAACATGATGGATTAAATAGTTTTTGAGACAATTTTTTGAAATGAAAGCAATATTGTTAAATAAGAGTTATTTTACAAATTAAAGTAAATATTGCTTTTAAAATTTAATTAAAACTTATTATAATTGTTTAATTTTAAAAATATTTATATATAATTAAAATATAAGATTATAATAGGTTTAAATTTGAGTTTAGACTTATGAAAAATTAAAAATAATCTCATCAAGCTCAATAGAAAATCAATTAAAAAATGAAAAAACATGAATTTAAGAGAATTATGACAAACTACAGCTTTCGTGAAGGAGATAAAGTTCTCCAAAAATTAATTCAATCCAAAAACAAAGAAAAAAAATATGTTCGAACTAAACATATTGAAAATCAAGCTAAAAAAAGAAAGATTAATATAGATTATCTTGAAAAAATGTTATTAACAAAAGAACCATTGGGCGTTCTATCCAGCAGAAAAAATCGCTTTAAAATATTTTTTCCAAGCGAAACCAATGGCGACAAAAATGATTTGATAATTATAATCGCAATTGAATCAGATGAAACAATTATTGGCGTAACTGCCTATGAAGATTCAAAAACCAAAAGAGAGGGGATTAAATGATTTCAAAAACTTTCAAGGCAAAAACTGAATTTGATTATGATTTAAACATCTACACAATCACATCATGTGAGAATTTTGAATTTGGGAAATCACTGGAAATAGAGGAAGGAATAATAATGGATTTCGACACAAATGACATGCCCATTTCAATTGAAATATTGGATATTTCAGAAAGGCTTAATTTGAGCAAAGATGAAATTAAAAATTCAAATGCCCATATGAATATCAAAAGTACAAAAGATATTTTAGAAATCTGCGTGACATTTTTCATTAAGATTCATGATAGCGAGTTTAGGCAAACAATCGACTCAAAAATTGCAAATAATTTTAATATTCCCGAAATGGAATTTGCAATAGTGTAGGGATAATTAGCATACTGCTAATTATTCACCAAACAATTTTTCAATCAAATCTTCTTCATTTTTATAAAAGTTAAGCTTCAGTACTCTCTGCAGGGTATCGGGTGCTCCCAGAAGTTCCATTGCCTGATCCCATGGAATGAACACCTTTTTGGCATCCTGATTGTAGCAAAGCTCCAAAGTTTGGGGCAACTTTCCCTTACTTGAGTCAGTCAGTATTACTGTAGCGTCATCAATATTTTGATTCCTGTTGACGGATTCATCAGATACGATTTCCGCTATATTAAAATTAGTAGTTTCATCATCACCCATCAGATTATCAATCACTTTTTCATTATTTTCGATGGATAATTTGAAGATGTCACCGTCTATGAAATATACCTCGCCGACATCGCATGTCACGTCAAGAAGTGAGCTGAATTCGTCGGCTTCGGGATAGATCTCTTCGGGTTCCTCGAATTCCGGAATCACATAGCCTGACCTGTCAACAAAGTCGGCCTCTCCGGCGATGATTTTCAAAAGGCGAATGATTTCCCTGTTCTGGTTTTCGATATTCTTATTGATTCTTATTAGCTCCTCTAGTTCAGACATGATATTCTATTTAAAGAAGGTGATTATTAAAATTTTTCGAAAGGGCCTCACCGGCATAAATCAAACCCTTGAAAAAAAAACAGTACACTACAAAACTGCCGATGAGGTTCCCTTCAACCATCACCAAATAGATAGGGATTGTCACTCAACAATCCCATATAATGATATGAACCTCATAGCATATATATTTTGCCATATAAAGCCAGTGCAATATTGCAATTTGAATATAAATTTACCAAATGAAGTCAATTTTGAAATCAGGATATCAAAAACATGTAATAGATTGTATCGCACAGCTTCTCGTCATGGGCAAACTTCTCAAATCCTATGGAATATTTAAGAAGGGTGACCCTTGGAATGAGGACATTGTCGCTTTGCGGATTCAGGATTATCCCTTCCATGTCCTCTGAAAGCACAAAATTTACAAGCATGGCAAGGTTTACCACCTGAGAATACCTGAATTTGGTCGTCTCGACTTTCTTGATTTTATCCTCGCCTGAAAATATTGTCGCATAGGTTCCTCCGACATTGTCGGTATACATCTGAGCCAGCGGCCCTGAGTCCATCATCGAGATGACTCCGTCCTTTGCCTTTGGGGAGAGATCGACATCGCTCACCATCATCGTAAGAAGCCTTGATTTTGACATCACTTCAAAGAGCGCCTCGTAATCGCCGATGTTTTGAGGGTTTTCGATGAACCTTTCAAGCTCCTCGTTTCGGGTGTCCTTGAGTTTCTTGAGCTCGTCAACGGTATAGGCATTTGTCGAGTAGAAATTAGTCTTTGGAATGTTTTTTATTTCAAGAATGAACTCCTTGGTGAACACATACTTTTCGGTTGCGGGATTGAGGACATATCCTTCAATGTCGCTGGTTTTCAATACATTCTGATAGAGCTCGAAGGAGTTCTGCATCAGCTCAAGGTCATCCTCATCTTTGAAAAACTTTCTGAACTCATCAGCATCCGTGAAAAGAGGAGTCAGCTTCAGACCGCTGTCATCCTCATAGATTATGAAATTAAGACCGAATTCATCCCTTTTTGCCGGAATATACAGGTTTGAGTATCTAAACTCATGAATGAGCCTCAGGGTCAAATCCTTTGTAAGCCTATTGTCGTTTGAATATATGTCTTCTATTACTGTCCTTAGGTGTTTGTGGTTAGTCATCAAAGTTATTTTGTCTGAAAAGATATTTAAATGAATCCGGCAGGAACCTGTCATTTTTCACGAACTCGGAAATTCTGGAATCTATGAAATAGGTGACGCAGTAGTCGTCCTCAAACCTCATTCCCCTTCCGTAGGTCTGAACCAGGGCAAGGGAGGTCTTGTAGTCATACCAGTCCCCGTCGGCGTTTGCCCTCATCATTATCTGCTTGTCTCCCAAATCGGGATATGGCAATTTATAGATTATCTGAAATCTGCACAAATCTCCCGGCAGGTCAACGCCCTCATTCATCGAAGGCGAAACAAGGACGAGAGGTTCTGTTGAGCCTTTGAATTTCTCAAGCTGCTCGGCACGGTTTTGGGTGTTGTGCTCCATCAGCCTTGAGTCATTGAGGTTGTCTATCAGGTAGTCCTTGCAGGATTTGCTTACGGTGTGTATGATTCCCTTTTCGTTTTTATGCCTTTCCAAAATGGACCTTATGGCGTCAAGGGTTTTTGGGGCATTGTCGTTTATGCATTTGCGGGACATGTCATACTCTCCAAGGGATTTGACGGGATTTCTACTGAGGTCAAATGGCGATTTTCGCCTTATCGGATAGATTTCATCCTCGCTTATCCCCAGGCATTTTGAAAAGAATTTCCAGTCAAGGACGGATGCGCTCATGAATATGCAGACCTCACCGTACTCAAGAAGGGTGTTTTTGGCATACCTGTCAACCTTCAGGGGCTTGAACTCGAGAATCTCATAGTCACTGTTGTAGTCAAAAACCCAGCTGTAGGGGTCATAGGCGATGTTTTCTATGAACCGGTTGCAGTCGCTTATCTCCCTTTTAATGAATGCGATCTTTTCCGCCAAATGGGGCTTTTTGACATCCTTGATTCTTTCAAGCTCCTTGAGATATTTCTCCCGCACCTCCTGAATGAACATGAGCCAGACGTCATAGTCCCCGTTTTCAAGCTCATAAAGCATTGCGTCCGTAATGTCCAATTTCAGATAATTTGAAAGGTCACTTAATGAAAACTCAAGCTTCAGCTGGCTCATTATGACATTTTCAAGGTTGTGGGCCTCATCGCAAATCAGGAGTTGCCTCTTTTTAAAATCTCCGACATAGTTGAGTTCCAGAAACATGTAATGGTAGTTTGAGATGACGGTTTTCGAATTGAGTGCCCTGTGCTTTTGGATGTAGTAGTCGCAGTCTGTTTTCGGGTTTTCGCAGGCCTCCTCTCCTGCTATGCATCTTCCCTCGTCGCATGTAAGCTCCATGTCCTTTCGGCACTGGAAGTTTCCCCTTCCCTTCACAAGGCAGATATTGCTGAAATCCTCGATGTACTGGTCCTGCAGCTGCTTTGTGACGGTCAGTATATATGAATTCTCATATATTGATGAGAGCGTGGCGGCGATGGCGGATTTTCCGGTTCCCGTTCCCGCCTCTAGGACTATATATCGATAGCCCCGGCTGACTGCATCGACTATCTCAGAAATGGTTTCAAGCTGGTCCGGCCTCGGGCTTTTGAAGGGGAAATGCCTTTCGGCCTCCGGCCTGATTTTCGAATATTCGCTGTACTGCCACATTGGTTAAATCTTGTCAGCGGATAGTATTTAAATATTGCCAGAGAGCATTTGAAAACTAATCATAGTCCCTGACGGAATCGATGAGATTATCCATCTCGCCTATAAGGTCGTCGACATCCTCTTGTGTGGTTATGTTGTCGCTTACGATAAGCTCGCTTGAAAGGCGGTCCATCTTGTCTATGATTTCATTGAGAATCTTTATTTTCACTTCGATTTCAGAGGCGATTCTCTCGGAGTATTCATCGGCAAGGCTTATCATGGTATATGCGGAATCCCTGTGCTTTTCAAAGAGCTTTGCTGACTTGTCAACGCCTGATATGAATCTGGTGTATGTCAATTGCGGCGGCTCGAAGCGCTTGGCTATGAGGTCACGCGCTGACTTCTGCTTTGACTGGAAGCGCTTGTTCAGGTCATCCAGCTGGAGCTGGTAGTCAAGGTATTCTGGAATGATGTTGGGCCTTTGCGCAACGCTTTCGACCTTTGGAGTTTCCTTTATTTCCTTTTTCGGCTTTTTTTTAGGAAGCTCAGGCTTGACGTCTGAGTCTCTGCCAATAAGCTTGTGGAGTGCAAAGCCTATCGCAAGGGTCGGAATCTCAAGGATAAGACCCAGAATTATTGCGGTGAAAAGGACCATTGTATTGTATGTCACAAGTCCCACTGCCAGTCCGAAAAGGAATACGATAAATGAGATTATCTTTGTCTTGGAAAGGACATAACCTCCGTTTCGGGTCTGCCAGAAAAACATCAGATGCTTCAGGTCCACAAGAAGTCCGTAATCGTTGTATCTGATCTTGTTGATTGGCGGGTCTCCCTTGAATCTGTGGAGTATGAATCCAAGAAGGAAGGTTATGAGTCCGGATACTGTCCCCAAAAGCAATGCCACCGGATGGGGTGATGCGGCAAAGGAGAAGAGTGTGATGAAGAGAAACAATGCAATTCCTGAAAGCTTTGACTTTGAAAGCATGCTTCCCTGAGGATAGTTCCAGTAGAAAAGCTTATGAATCGCATCATCCTTGGGGGCTGCAAGCTCTGTGGCCCTTGTGAAAGTGCTGCATTTGCATGACGGGCAGAAGTTTGCCCCGTCGTCAACCTCATTTCCGCAGTTGTTACATATCTTTGACATATCTATTCCTCAACTAAAAAATCCTCATATGTTAGCGTGTTCAGTTCCTCGTCGGTTATGTCTGTCTGTGGAGCGAGCCTGTTTGCCTGGGCGGTTATCACCTCTTCAAAGAAGTTCCTCACTGCCCTTCCGTTTGCGAAGTTGTCCGATTTGTGCTCGCACATCCTTTCAAAGTACTGCCTCAGGTATTCCTTGGCTGCATCGTCGGGGGTTAGGTTGGCCTCGTCGCACATCAGCATGAAAATGTCGTAGAGCTCCTCTGCGGTGTAGTCCTCGAAGTAGATGAACTTGTTGAACCTTGACTCGAGACCGGGATTTGAGTGCAGGAAGCGCTCCATCAGCGCAGGATATCCTGCAACGATGACGATCAAATCGTCACGGTTATCCTCCATGGCCTTAAGCAGAGTGTCGATGGCTTCCTTTCCGTAGTCGTTTTCGGATGTTGACGCAAGGGAATATGCCTCGTCGATAAAGAGTATTCCTCCCATTGCCTCATCGATTACTCCTTTTGTCTTTATTGCGGTCTGGCCGACGTATCCTCCAACAAGGCCTGACCTGTCGGTTTCGATGAGATGGCCCTTTGACAGCAATCCAATCTCATGATAGATTTTTGATAAAAGCCTTGCAACGGTTGTCTTTCCGGTTCCGGGGTTTCCGCTGAATACCAGATGAAGGCTCATTGCAGGCTGCTTTATGCCCCTTTCCTCCCTCAGCTTTCTTATCTGAACAAGGTTTATCAGTGAGTTGACATCCTTTTTCACCTTTTCAAGGCCTATGAGCCTGTTGAGCTCATCGAGATATTCCTCAAGGGTGTGTGACTCTTCCTCACTGGGAGCGTCAAGGCCCTTCGGTATCCTGCATTCGGCACCGTCATCCTCAATGAGGTAGTCGCCGAGGCGATTTTCGAGCCTCTCGATATAATCGCAGTACTTTTCATAGACTTCGGGATTGAGCTCGCCGTCAACGGTCAAAAAGAAGTTTCCAAGAAACCTGTATGAGTCGAAAAGCTCGTTGCATGAGCGAACCCCTGTCATGTCGAACTGCCTTGCAAAAAGGTCAAGCTCATGAAGGCACTCGAATGATGCCGGCATCTCGTCGATTTCGGCATCTGCAAGCTTCATGATGTCCTCCTTTGTATAATAGGAAATCAGAAGCTCGTTTATGAAGTTGAGCTCGTTGTCTGTAATGACGCCGTCTCCAAGGCCAAGGAAGCTGAAGTACCTGAAAAGGTCATCGAGAACGACGACCTCAAGGGGCGCGTTCTGCTGGCTGATTTTCGGACAGTGCTCTTTCAGCAAATCTATATCCAATGTCCTGATTAAAAACAGCACACCTGAAAGATGGCTTTTGAGATAGTCAACCCCAAGCTTTTCGGTTTTTGAATTGCAGTTTGGACAGGTCATCTTTGAGTTGTCCAAAACCTTACCGCATTTTGTGCAAATAGTCCACTCCAACATAATATACCTAAAAATAGTTATTGACCTGAAGGATTATATAAGTTGTGATTATTCTATCGGAAATGCATATCTGGTGGCTTCGGCAAAATCGGTGTTGACCAGATCATCGTTTAGAAGTCGCAGTATGACCTGTCTTGGAACGTAATAGTCGTCGGTTCCGGGATTTATGATTATTCCGTCAAGGTCGTTTGAAAGTAGGAAGTGGAATACTGAATACTTGTTTGTCACCTGCACATAGTAGAAGAACTCCAGGTCCTCATGAAAGCTCACTATCGCATCGGTGTCCGTGTAGACGGTTCCGTAGTGGTCCCTTCCGCTGTTTTTGGTGAATAATGTGAACGTGTCCGCCTCGTTTCTGTCGATGACACCGTCATGTGAAAACTCGCTCAGGTCCTTCTCGCTTACAACGACGTTTAGAAGGACTGAGTCAAGAAGAATCTTGGAGAGCTTATCGAACTTGTTGAAGTTGGAATCCTTGGAGATGAATCTTTTCAATTTTTCGTTTTTCTCGCTTAGGGCAATGTCTCTAAGTTTAATTCCGTCAAAGGCATTGTCGCTTTCAACCTTGCGGGTCAGCGGAATCTTGTTTAGAACAACATTGTCTATGCAGAACTCATCGCTTCCAACGTCAATGAGAATTCCGTCAAAGCCGAAATCGTTGACCATCTTGATGTAGTATGCAATCTCATTTGGAAATGATTCGAATTCATCGGAATACTTCTTCAGCTCATCATTGCTTGTAAACAAGGGAATCAGACTTGTTCCGTCATCAACCTCTATATTGGGAAAGCTCAACTTCTCCCCGTCAAAAACAACCGGAATCAGCAACTCACAAACCTTAAGCTCCATCAAAAGGTTGAGGTACATGTCCTCGGGAGGCTTTGTGTTGTTTTTGTAAAAATTGCTAATCTCTGAAATCGATGATTTGAGATACTTGTTTGTAACAGTCATTATACTTATTATATCGCTTTAAGTATTTAAAAATATTTTTGTTAATAAACGCAATAAAGTGAAAAGAAACTCGAAAGAACGTCGAAAAAATCCAAGTCTTAAATAGCAAATAAAAAGAAATAACATGAAAATCAAGCCCACAGAAGACGAGATATGGGGAAATATCGGATACATCAAGATTTCGCAGTCACGCTACAAGACCCTCAAATGCCTCAGCAGAGAAAACCTCATGCCGACAGAAATTTCCAAAAGGACAAGGCTGACTTCCGCCCAAGTTTCAGTGGCCCTCAAGGACATGAAAAAGAAAAGGATTGTCAGATGCATGAACGAAGAGGCCGCAAAGGGCAGGATTTACCAGTGCACCGAATTGGGTTTAATGATTATTGAAACACTTGAGAAAACCAGCTTCAATCCCGAAGACTAGTCAAGAACCTCACGTCCGCAGTCCGGACAGAAAACGGAATCAGGATCTATTTTTGCTCCGCAGTTTGTGCAGTAGACGTCATCGCTGTATATGACTGCCTTTCTTGCCTCAAGCTCCTCGGCTGAAATTTCACCCTGCTCAAAGAGATTCTGCAGTTCCAGAAGGGCGTCAATCTCATCATAGTCCTGGTTTTCGATGTTGTCCTCAAGGATTTCCTTAAGGGGCACCGCATTGTTCTCGTTTATTTCAAAGATGATTTCATCATCATCTGCGGTGGTGATTTTGAATGTTTTTTTGGACCAGCTTCCCTCATCTATTTCTATTTCAATCATCTCGGAGTAGGGAATTTCCAAATCTGTCTTATCTATTGTGATTCGGTCATGGTGAAGTATGAGGTCGGTGCCGATGGTCTTGTCATCCTCCCTGATGTTGATCCATACCTTGCGCTCGGTGAATATGATTTCCTTTTGCCTTCTGATTGATGCAAGCCTGTGGTTTATGGAGTCAACGGAACCTTCAAACTCTTCAATGAGCTCTTCAGTGATTTCATCCTCATTGATGTCTATGTTTTTTGCCTTCAAAAACTTTAAGAATACCTTGTTTGGAGAACCCATGATGTTGAGAAGGTCATGCTCCTCCAGAAGCTCCTTGTTCCTGTCAAGGGTGTCGAATGAGGAATTCTTGAAAATGTTTTTAAGCTCCATGATAATAGTATGTAAGGCGAGATTAATAAATTTTATTTCATGAAATCACTTCGGCAATGAGATAATCCTGCATGAAGACAAAGAGTATCCTAGCCCTTGTCCTTTCCCCAAACGTGCCCCAGATTTCACTTGCTGATTTTGCCTCATCAATCATGGTGTATGTGCTGTTTGCAACGTATCCCACGGTTTTTGCGTTGAACTCGACCCGTATGGCATTGCTGTCATGCTCATTATCGGGCTCCTTTACCAAATCAACTATTGCTCCCTTTTCAGTCGGTGCCAAGTAGCCGTAGTGGTTGCGCCCGGCAATGCACACAAGAGGGTTTCTTGTCTCATCAATGATTTTAGACTGGCTTTCAAACTCATCCACCTTATCGTACTGCCGGTTTGCAAGCATGTTGCAGATGTAGGTTTCGCGCTTTTTTCCCATCAGCGCAAGGATGCGGGCCTTTGTTCTGAAGAATTCACATCTGTCATCCTCATCCCCGGTCAGCTTCAGAGCCTGGTTTAGCTTATCCAGGGCTGATTGATAGTCCTGTGAATACTTGTCCTGCCAGGCCATCCTTTCAAGAAGCCTTGCCTTGTTGTCTTTTATATACTGGGCGTCCGTATTGCCAAGGGCCAAATCATAATACCTGAGGGCCTCATCATACCTGCCCATATCCTCAAGGATGATTGCCTTGACGTTGAGGACTTTCCAGTGCTTAGAGTATTCAAGGGCCCTGTTTATCACATTAAGGGCATCCTGATACTGGCCGTTTTCTCGAAGAGCCCATGCCTCCGCCCTCAATTGATGGGCTTTTGAAACCCTGTTGGGCTTTTGCTCTTCCTCCTCATCCTGAAGGTATCCCATGTACGGAATGTCCGGGACACCTACATGGTCTCCCCAGTCGGCGGGGTCTCCCACATGCCATTCATCCATTATTCTCACCTGAATTAATCAAGACCCAATGCCTCATTCACTTCCTTTAAATACTCTTCAGAATGATATCTTCTGAATTTTTCCTCATCAACATTATCTCCCATCAATCCACGATTAATATAATTCCACATTAACCTGTTTAATGAGATATGCAATTCCTGGGCCTTCTTTTCAAGCATTTTTTTAAGTTTTTCATTTTTAATTTCATAATCAACAAGCATATTATCCCACCCCTAAATTGCTGAAATAACATCATATTTTCCAATTTTTTTAAAACCGCCATCAAATGAAACAATCCTATTGATACCCATACTCATCATTGTCTGAATAATAGTGCAATCACTGTAATTAATGGAATTATTGAACCAACCATTAATCTCCAAAGATTTCAAATAATCTTCATCAGATAATTGGATGACTATATTGTTTACATGTAAATCATCCCAAAGTTGTTTTACATCATCCTTTTTTCCAACAGACCGATTTAATGTTTCAACAAGAACGGTCGTATTTACCACAGTCGATTCATCAGCATAATTGAGATAATTCTCAATTTCTATAGCATCTTCATGATTATCATCTTTTTTATCCATCAAACCGATGAAATAACCACTATCCAAAAAAATCATGAATAAACCTCCCAACTATTCATCAGAATCACTCCACCTATCTATAAAAACACTGAAATCATGTTTTTTAATTGGAATTCCATTTTTCCTATCCTTTTCTAAAGCTTTTCTACTCATTTCAAGCAATTCTTCTTTGGTGTATTCAGGAGGTTCGAAATAATTATCAGTGAACAGTTCCCTTCTAAGATACCTATCAATCAGCTCTTCAACAGAGATGTTTAATATATCAGATTTTTCTTTTAATTGTGCCTCTATCATTTCATCACCAATAACAGTTTTTTTATCAGACATCTTAACACCTCATAATCATTAATTAATTTAATCTATGGAGGTTATTAAACTTATTGAATTACCAATCATGAGATTTGAAGTTCATTTACAATTGAAATGAAACCTAAATATCCAATAATTACTCAAATAATATTATGAAATTAATAGTATATAAAATTTTCCAATCCTTAAAAATATAAAAAAAGAATATATGAGTTTAAATCAACCAATATAGGTTAAAACTATTTGTTTTTTAAAAATAAAAGATAAAAAGTTAAATTTCAAATGTAAAATTTATTTAAAAAAAAGTTGGTTCAGATGAAGCGGAAATTCCAATCCCAAATTTGGACATTCCAACAGCACCGACCTCAACTTCATTCTTCCCATTCGTCAAAGTCAAAGTCCGGGTCGAATCCGCAGTTTTCGCAGTACGGTTCGAAATCGGACAGTACAGATCCGCATCTTGGACATGTCTTCATATCATCACCTATCCGTAGTTTTCGCCTACCCATCCGTAGTTGACATCCGGTGAGCAGCCGCAGTATTCGCATTCTTCACAATAATCGTCGTTTAACTCTCCGCAGTTAGGGCATTCCCACATGTTTTCACCTCACTCATAGAAGTCCGGGTCGACATAGCCCAGCTCTTCGGCTTCGTCGAAGTTGAGGTTGTCCTCGTCAAACTCATCGTCGTCATATATTCCCCAGTCCGGGCTGTCTGAGAGGTCTGAACCGCATTCCTCGCATGTCACCCTTGTGGGACTGTTCAAGTGTCCGCAAACGTCGCATGTTATCATTTTATCACCTTTTTACACATCATATTCGTGATAATCCGGCTTCAAAGCCATGTTTTCAAGGTCAAGATGGTAGAACCTTTCACGGTTGTCTGAAACCCTGAAATAGACTATCACGTCAATCTCGTCAATCAGCCTATATTCGGGAGGCCATGTCCGGTACTCCGTCTTGTGTCCGTATCTGCATTCTATGAACTCAAGTCCGGTTTTTCTTACAAGCTCCTGAAACTCGGGGCTTTTCAAAAGACCGTCATGGTTGTAGTAGCTGGAGCTGTCGCAGAATACCCTTTCGATGTTTTTATCTTTCGGGCTGAAGCAGAACTCATCCACCGTCCTCACGTATTCGTTTTCACGTGTGACGGCGAAAACGTACTCGTCAAGTGCAGACCTTGCCTCCATCCTTGTGCAGTCCCTGGCCTTGAGAAAGCCTTCAAGCTTTGCCCTGAGAGCCTGCCTTTGGACGGGGGTTATGAACATTGACTCCAGTATGTCGTCCAGCTCATCATTGCTGTAATTGCGATTGCCTGAATCCTCCTCAAGCCCTTCCCATGAAAGATGGGCTCCGCAGTGGCTACAGTATGGGTCTCCTTCCATAATCATCGATCCGCAGTCGGGACATGTATGCATATCATCACCTGATTAGAACTTTGTTATTAAACTATTAATAAATGTTATTCATCATCCAGAAAATACTGCCTTAGAAATTCCATCTCAAGAAAGCACACCTCGCCCATGGGATTTATGACAAATCCGTCGGCGCCGCCCTCAAGGAGGGTGAGCTGCTGCTTCCATGAGTTGGTAAGGGGCGTGAGCTCATCAAAGCATTTCCTGAACTCATCCATATCTGTGCACAGGGCAATGTACTGCCTGTTGTTCGGTCCCGGAAGCTGGACGAATCCCATGTTGTCCTCATCCATGCTTGCCGGAAGAATCAGCGATGAGTTTTCAAGCTCGCAGGCCATGAGGGACGCCTCAAGGTCGATGCATCTGCATTCGCATTCAAGCTCATCGATTTTTTTAAACAGTCTTCTCATCTCCTCATGGGAAATGCCCTCAAGCATTTCCCTATAGCCGATTCCGCATTCCGGACAGTCCTCGTCAAGATGAATCAGACCGCCGCATTTTGCACATCTCATGCTTACACCAGCTGAAAAAAGATTTCCTTGAAGTTCCTGTAGAGCTCGCCGTAGAGAATCAGGGCCTTGTCAAAGGTCGGAGTCTCCTCTTTGAGGTAATCCTCAGGAACATGCTTTTGGTAGTCTGGAAGATACTTCTCCATCAGCCCAAGCATTTCATCATGGAACTCATCGATTTCTTTCTCGTCGGCCTTTTCAAAGTCGAAATGAACGTCTAGGCGCTCGTGGTGCCTTATCATCCTTTCAAAGTCGCAGACTATTTCCTGTATTGTAAGTTTGATTTTTTTAGTCATTATGCTTCCTCCTTAATCAAGAACATGTGCTTTATTGCAGTGTTCAGTTTCTGGTCGTTGCAGAACTCTTCAAGAACCGGCCAGTACTCCAAAAGCACGTCACGGGAAATCATGACGTTTTCCGCATTGGGATTGATTATTATCCCGTCAAGCCCGTCGTTTAGGGCATAGTTTGTAAGCTGTGAGAAGTTTACAATCTGTGAGTACTTGTTGAGGTCGGTTGTGACATTTGAGATTTTGCCTTCCGATGTGTATACTGTGGCGTACTTTCCTCCGATATCGTCAAGGTAGAGAAATCCCATCGGCTCATCCTCCATGTTAATGATGCCGTCCTCGGCAAATTCGGATAGATCCTGCCTTGAAACCATGAGGGTGAGAAGGGTTGAGTCGGAAATCCTGGCAAAGAGCTCCTCATACCTGCCGATGTTTGAGGAGTCATTAAGGAAATCCTCAAGCTCTGCGTTGTCCATGGAATCCCTTAAACCCTTAAGCTCAAATGAAGTGTATGCACCCTCTGAAGGATAGTCATGCTGCGGAAGATGCCTGATTGACTCGAAAATCTCCCTTATGATGATGAAGCCCTCGCTTTGGGGGTTTATGACGAATCCGTCTAGGTCCCCTGACTCCACCATTGTCTTGTAGACCTCAAAATCGCATGCCTCAGACGGGCATTCACCCGTGCGGTCGAATTTCCTGAACTCGTCCATGTCGGTGAAAAGCAATCCCATCCTTCGCCCGTCATGGTCAAACACCACCATCTGATGGAGGGTTGAAACGTTGCCCGCAATTATAAGGCAGGAATGCTGGAGCTCGCCCATAAGCATGGTGAGGGTTTCGTCCGAAACGTCCTCCCCCATTGACTCGAATTCCTGCAAGTGCCTTCTCAAGTTATCGTGATTTACAAAATATTTCCTCATTTTTACACCTCTAAAGTTTGAATATTGATTCGTGTGAAGTCCTTAATCTTTCATCATCGCAGTGAGCCTCGATGAGCTCATACTTGTCCACCAAAAGGGCTCTTGACATGTATGCCTCGCCCCCTGATGTATTTATAGTAAGTCCCATAAGTCCGAACTTGAGGACATGGTCGACTGCATCCTTGAAGTTGACGACTGCTGCATACTGGCCGCCTTCATGGTCCTTTGCGGTTGATAGGGTTATCTCCTTGCCGTATCCGTAGGGGCTTAGCCTGAAGAGATTGAATACCTCGTCAAACACGTCAAATTCTTCGGTTTCAGTTACGTCAATCGAATAGAGCATTGTTGACTTTCCGATTTCGGGTATTATTTCATCCCAGTCCTTCGGGTTTCTGGAAAGAAGAGTTTCAAGTCTTTTGTTGTCAACATTGTCGAAGATTTCCTTAAGCTCAAGGGCGGTGAATCTGTTGATTTTGAAAAATTCCATGATTTTTTCAAGAAGTTCTGCTTCAATCACAAGGCCCATGTCTTCGGGATCAAAGATTATGCCGTCTGCCAGTCTTAAATCCCCGCACGGACTGATGCTTTGGCCGTCATCTTCAAGATAAAAGTAGACCGGAGCATGTATGATTTCCAGATACCATTTGAAGGAATAGTGGGAATGTGGCCAGTCCGGAAAGCGGTTCATCGCCTCGTCATGGATTGTGTAAAGCATCAGATAGAACTTATCATCCCTTTTTAGATAAAGGGGGCTTCCGTCGTGGTTGATGCTGTTTACAAGTGCGAACTTGAGCTCGATTAGAAGGGAATGGATGAGGTCATCCCTCAGTCCGTTTTCCCTGATTTCGCTGAGCACAGCCTTCAGATGCCTGCTGTGGTCATGCACATAGTTAGAATCACAAAGCATTGTTATCACCTCTCACATTAACTGCCTTAATTGATTTCATGTTTTTTTCTTCAGTATAAAATGACACCACTTGACCTATGAAGATGTCGGTGCCTTCAAATTCTTTTTCATGGAAAAATATTTCATCGCCGTTTTCTGTCTTTATGAAGCCGCAGCTTTCATCCTTTTTGAAACTGATTATTGTGCCGTGGCGGATTTTCCGGTTTTTGTATTTGTATTGAATCCACAAATCCCTGATTTCCTTTTCAAGCTCCCTTTTATTTAACCTGCTTTCATCAATGTCAAGCATTTCTATTTCACGGGCGACAGGATAATCGCTCTGTCTTCTCAGCAGATAATACAATTGCGCATGCTTTAAGGCCATCTCGGGATTGGATTTGAGGGCCTTATAGCAGGTATAGTATATGCCTGCCTTGACACTGTTCGGTTCATCACAGAGCACTGCAGGGCAGAGATAATCCAGTGCAATCCATGGCTTTTTAAGTCTCAGATAGATTTCGGCAATGTCTCTGTAAATGTACCAGTTGTGTTTAACTTCAATGACCTTTTCGTAATATTCAAGTGCCTCTTTGAGGCGGCCCAGTTCGGTGAGGGACTTTGCAATTCTCCATCTAAGCCATGTGTCGCCCTCATCGACGAATCTTTTCAATGAATTGAGAGCTGTTCTGGACACTTCAATGCATTTTTCATATTCCATATTCTGGTAGTATGCCCTTGAAGCCCAGTCATAGTATAATTCCCTGTGGGACTTGTTGAACCGGCCATGTTTTCTGTAAAGCTTTTCATCCAGCAAATCAGGATCGAGCTTTCGAAGCCACGGTATCATTGACGCGAAGTCATTCTGGCTTTTGAAATGGTTCAGTACCTTGAAAATGGAGGATGTGTAAACGCAGGACCCGCATTTGTTGAAGTTTCTCTGCTCAACAAGTTGTGTAATGAATTCCACATTTTCAAAAAGCTCATCCTCATCTTTAAAGAATGCGATTCTGGTTTTATAAATAGTCCAGGCGTAATCATTAATTTGATTGAATGAAAACTCTTCCGGATGCTTTTTGTAGCATTTTTCATAAAGCTTTAAAGCTTTTCTGTTTTTTCCGACAGTCTTAAGTTCATGTGCACTAATTAAATCTCTTTTAAATTCATTCATAATGGTGATTTCCTAATATATGTGGCGTTTGTATAAAGGCTGATGATTTTTTATTGGTATAATAATGTGAGTTTCTTATTATATAAAAAGTTTTTGAATTAACCTCCGGAAAGGATAAAGTGAAATTCAACCTTATCGGAGGTTAACTGATACTGTTAGCTGTTTTAAAAGATATTGTTTCTGAAATCCTTCAGGGCGGACTGGGCATCATCAATATCGAATTTTGTCAATTCATCAGAACCCATCTCAATAATGTCATTCAATCCCCAGACTCCTCCGATATCATCCATCAGATTGTATTCACCCTTGAATCTCTTGACTGTCGGATAATCCCTGTCGTAGTCGACAGCCTTTTTGACCTCTATGGTGAATGACCATCCGTCCCCATAGTCATATTCCCAGCAGATTTTCCTGTTGGCTTCAAAATACTCATCGATTATGACATCTTCAGAGTTCAGCTCTCCCATATCCAAGCCGATTCCTTCAACATCATTGGTTATGACATCAAAGCTGTCCTTGAAGGTGAACCTTGAGAGATGGTATCCGGAAAAGTCCCACAGGATTTTAAGGATATTGTCCAGGTCCCTGAAAGTGATTCCGGCAGGAATTATCAGATTTCTCCAGTGAAGTGGCCTGAAATCATCAAGCCTTACCTTAACGTCGTAGCCCTTCTCCAAAGACAGGCCGAATCTTTGGAAAATCATCCCTGCAAGGCTGGAGCGTATGATGAATCCGAAACTTCCGGGGTTTAGAATGATTCCATCAGTGTCGCTTTTGAGGTATCCTGAAAGCTCTTTGAATTCAAAGACCCTTGGAGTTTCGCTTTTGAAAATCCTTCTGAAATCCTCAATGTCACATGAAGCCGGAAGAAATGTGTTCGGACCCAATTGCAGATAAATCATCTCATCATCTCTGGTTGGACAAATCAATGTTGACTCTGCAAGACTGTCCATCAAGGGCTGGCGCAGGTTCACGGGAATGCTGTCGCCAGAATCATCCAGGATTTCATTGACCAAATCCACCAGTCGTGTGTTTTTTATATTGTCCATGATATTAAGTTTGAATTTAAATGTTAAAAATGTTATTTTTTAAGGATTTGCCTTTTGAGCTCTTCAATATCATCATTGTCCTGAACTCCACCGAGAGATGATCTCGGATTGACACGACCTATTCTTTTATCAAGATTGAATTTCTTTACCTTTTCCTCTTCATCATCCTCGTCCTCATCATCCTTTTCCTCGTCAAGATGAATGACGCCAAGATGTATTATGCCGTGCTTAAGCCAGATGTCAACATCCTTTTTGGTGAACTTGTCCTTGTTTGATTTGATTAGATGATCAAGATTTGCATTTTCATTGTCAAGCTTTTCCTGAAGCGGCACTGCACTCGGCCTGACATATGCCTTATGGAATGACTCGTAGAATTCCTTATAGTCCTCATCTCCGCTGCGGCCCTTGAAGTACCATTCATAGATTTCATCCACTGTGCATCCAGCCTTGCTTGCGGCCACATTGGATGTCTTATCCGAGGCAACAGTTTCAAGGACTATGTTGATTTTAATCATTTTAAGCAATTTTTCGACGTCCGCTTTTGATTCATCATATTCCTCATCACTCAGGCGTGATTCTCGCATTGCAATGTTATGGGATTTTCCCTTGTTCCTGTGGTAAACATAGGTTCCCTTTTTGATGTCATAGAATTCCTTATAGAATTCCTCAAATCTCTCATCGCCGTTTTTGCCCAATTCATAATATTTGTCAAGTTCATCTTCAGTCAAATCGGCTGATTCCATTGCTTTTTTAATGGATTTTGTTTCATTGCCGTTTAGGAACTTGTCCAATTTTTGAGGAATGATTTCAGCTTCGTAATAGTCATACAGGGGTTTGTAGATGGCCGAACCTCTGCCTCCCAGTTTTACATATGACTTTATCGCATTGACGGTTACTCCCGTAGTCTGTGCAATGTCTGAAAGCGGTTTATTCTTTTTGAATCCGCTTAAAATCAAATCTACTGTGACGCGCAAATCCTCATCCTTGAAATCGGCATAAACTGATCTTTTAAGCCATCGGTCGAGGTATTTTTCCTTGATTCCCACTTTTTCGATTGCTTGTGTTTTGGTTTTTCCAAACCTTCTCTGTGTCAGATATTTGTCCATCAAAATCCTGGTGGATTTGACATAAAACTCCGAATTGACGTCAGCTGAATCATAGTATTCATAAAAGTCATCCAGTGTAAAGAGAGCTTTGCTGCAGGCGATTTTCAAATCGAAGTTTAAAAGGTATTTCACGAACTGCCTTTTACGGGATTCGATTTCCCGGTTTCTGATTTGCGCAATGTCCTCGCCCTTTCTGTCGGCAACCTTGAAGATGTCATCATATTCCTTTGCGGTGAGTCCGGCATATTCTATTATCTCGCCTTTTGTCATATGCCTGTCAATTCCATCAACAATCAGGTCAAGCTTGATTTGCTTTAGATTCTTTTCGAAGTACCTGTCAAAATCACACCAGAATTCATAAACCTCATCTGAAACGTTCAAAGTTTTCCTGATTTCGGCTTCCAGTATACCTTCGCTTTTCAACTTAAGATAATCTTTTATCAGCAACTTATTAAATATCACGAAGGATTCATTAACATTGCCTCTTCGGTAATTACCCAGCCTTATATTGTACCACCTTTCAAGCTGGTGTTGGGTAACGGCAGTGTAGTCTATGCTTCTCCATATGTCTTCAGTTGCAAGCAAATCCTTCTCGAACTTCTTTATTATTTCACGGTTGGTGATCTTGTAGAACTGATAGAATGGCTCCTGTCTGTTTTTGCCCAATTTGTACTCCTTAGACTTTTTTATTTCCTCCGGTGAAATCTTATCCTCCTTGAATCGGGTGATGAGCTCTCCGACGGAAATGTAGCTGTCGATTCTTTTCAAGTAATCTTCAAGATACATGTTGTTGAAGGTGATGAATCTGCCTGCGACCTTTAACATGTTTTCCCTCACCATTGAATTGATGAACTGGTTGACATATCCCTCGGGCATGCCGTACTCAATCAGATCCTCTTTTGTGAATCTTGCATCCTTTCCGAATGCGTTTCTCACTGAAATGAAGTTGTTTGCATTGTCAAGCTTTCGTGAGCACTTGTGACAGTAGATTGAGTAGTTCAGGTGATTCGGCTCGCCGCAGACAACGCAATAGTCATACTTGACATCGACTATCTCATTGAAGTCCTTGACCTTGACCATTTCAACCTCATCGGTTGAGAAATCAAATTTTAAAGGTTTAAAATCCGGAACTCCCTTATACTCGTCATAGTCATCATTGTAGTCACGGTAGAATTTTCTGGCAATGTAGAAGAGCTTTTCATGCAGCTGTACCGCATCCTCAAACTCATGCTTTTCAATGTCATCGAATTCATCGTGAATCTTGTTTCTGTAATTGTATGCACTTTTAATACGCTCCCGGTATGCGTTTGACATCTTCAGATTGGACCTGAAGACCGCATCAACCTGGTCGGTGAATGGTTTTCTAGAGTTGTACTTTAACCCAGCCATGGTGAGTAGCTTCTTTAAAATATGTTCTAGAAATGTAGTAGCATCTGCTTTAACACCGGAAGGAGACGTATTAACCTGTTTTTCAATACGGTTTCCCAGTTTCCATAATGTATTATCAAAGTCCTTTAAAAAATCAAAATTAGACACTTTTACACCTCTGTATTAATATTGTGTTTAAATAATATTTAAATATGATTGGGATTAAAATAGTATTATGGAAACTACTTTTAAGGATTTCTACGATACTTTAATTGAGAATTTGGAAACTTATGCCGGTGAATATGAATCATTCATCGATTACGGTCCCAAGCTGTTTAAGGTTCTGTGTGATTTATTGAATAATGATGTCGACAAATCACTGAGGCTTGTTATAAGCGCTGCAATAGGATACTATGTAACACCAGTTGACGTTATTCCCGAGCAGACCTACGGCCCATACGGATACATTGACGACATTTACCTGTCCAGTCATGTCCTGAAGATGGTTGCAGACGTTCACGGATATGAGTTTATTGCAAAAATCAGCTCTCCAGATATTGAAGAGATTATCAGTGAATGTGAAGTGAAATCCCTTGAAATACTGAGTGATGAAGAGATTGAAAGTATTTTGGCCTATATTGGGCTTTAAAAATTTTTCATTAAATGTAATGAATTCATTTGAAAATTAAAAAAAAGAAATGAAAGTTTAAAACTTTCATCTAAACTTTAAACTTTACTTTGACTTTTGCAACATTAACATTATCTGGTGCAAAGTGTCTATGATGTGCAGTTGAAACGATTCCATCTTTTTTCCAACCGGTCCATTTTCCATTATAATAATATTTTACTGAGTATTTAGTATTTTTAACAATTTTACCCTTTTTAAATAATGTTGTGTCAATATATTTAAATTTGCCCACAGTCATCATGAACATGTCCCAAATTCTTGTATAGACTTTATATTTACCAGATTTTGTTGTAATATCATATTCTCTTGCATTTGCAGTAATGACTTTGTATTTAGGCTTTTTAAATTTCTTTACTTTAATTTTAACATTTTTTGTTAATGGTTTGTATTTTTTGTTTCCTTTAAATTGAATTGTTGCTTTGTATTTTCCAACTTTTTTTATTTTTTTAATGTTAAATTTAGCAATACCTTTTTTATTAGTTTTAGCACTGTATTTTTTACCATTAATGGTTAAAGTTAATTTTTGTTTTTTAATTACTCCTTTTTTGTCTTTTAAAGTAATTTTCAGTATTTTATTTTTTGATTTTACATTAAATACCTTTGGTTTAACCTTAATTTTTGGTTTTGCTTTTTTAACTGTGATTTTTACTTTTTTATCTGATGCTTTAAAATAGTTTGCATCTCCACCAAATTTTATAACAGCCTTATATGTTTTAGGATTTAAACCATCAGTGCTTACCTTAATTTTACCATTAAGATCAGTAATGTAGGTTTTAGCTTTTCCTTTTATTTTAACAGAAACTTTAGCACCTTTTATCACATGACCATAATTATCTTTTAAAGTGATTGTTAAATACTTGCCTCCATTATAAACAGTTTTAAGATTAGATGCAACTATATTTGAATGTCCTTTCTTAACATCAAAATTAAATGTCTTTTTAAATTGAGAAAATTCTAAAATTGCCCAATCAGACGGAGTGGATTTTGCCACATAACCTATTTCACCAACTCCATTATAAATTGAAGCAGTTCTAACTCCAGTTTCATCAGAGATTGTGAATTTTGCAGTTGCTAATTTAGAATTTTTATATTGGCTGACAACATCATTGCTGACTAAATTATTGAAATTAACTTTAATTTTGGCAGTTTGACCAACTTCAAGTGATGTTTTATCAACAATTACATCCAAATATAACCAATTTGTAAATTGTATTTTAGACGGCAAATTTTTTTTAACCTTATAATCCTCAATTGTATTGCCCCACCAATTATAATTTGCATTAACATCATAGGTACTGGAATAAATTACATAATAAGTGGAACTGCTTCTTAAAATAGAATTACTGATTTTTCCACCACTTCCAGTCCAATAAATTCCGTTGCGCTGATTATCCAACACCACAGATGAAATAATTTCAACATTATTTCCAGCAATATAAACAACTCCATCTTCATTTTTAGAGTTATCAATGAAACTACATTTATCTATAAAACCATTATATCCATTCCAATAAACTGCTGCACCATATCCATCTCCAATATTGCTACCTGAATTATATTTCTCAATGGCCTCAGCATAACATTTAGTGAAATCACATCCCACCATAGCGCCATTAGAACCTCTCCAATATAATGCTCCACCATAAGAGTATGCATAGCTACTGCTACTATAATACTCATAAGATTCAGCTCGGGATATGCAATTTGTGAATTTACAATTATTCATTGCCCCATTATCACCAGACCAATAAACAGCCCCAGAATAGGCATAACTAGAACTTGATCCATACCTATTCGAATAACAATTATCAAATACACACTCACTCATTACTCCTTTTGCACCAGACCAGTACACTGCTCCACCATAAGTAGATGAAGATGATGATTTCACAACAGAATTCATAAATTTACAATTTGTTAAAACCCCATTATTTGCATTCCAATAAATTGAACCTCCACTGCCAGTTGAAAAACAGTTCTTAAAAATAATATTTTTTAAAGTAACCTTTTCAGCATTGATGTTAAATCCCCGTGAAAGAGAAGCGCCGTCAATAATATGACCCTTACCGTCAATAGTGATAACTTTTGCAACATCAATACCAGTTCCTACACCAGTATCCTCATATTTATAATCTTTATCTAATATTAAAACACTATTTGAAGGAGCATTATTTATCAAATTTGATAAGTCCTTAAAGGTGCCCTGTGATGCAGTTAAAGTATCCTCATTTGAGACACTTAAAAGAGAATCCTTGTCATCTGTCCCGATTGAGTCTTGATTTTCTATAGATTCGACTAAATTTTCATCAATTGTTTTTTGTTCAATACCAACAATATCATCAGTACTGTTGTCCTCAGCACTAACAACAGAAATTGTTAATAAACTAACAAAAAATATTGTAAGTAATATAAACTTTTTATTAAACAACATATAAACCTCCTAAAATTATATATCTTATGATAATTAATTGTGTTTAAACTATTATATAATCATTCTTATTTTTCAATAATACAAAACATAATCTAAAAAAAGATAATAAAATTTAGAATAAAAAATATAAAAATTTAAAATTATATAAACAAAATTCAATTTCCAATCATAATACATTAAATGTATTGTTGTGTATCATCCTGTTCTAACTAAAAAGTTAATATTTTTTTCCTAAAATATCCTCTTTTAATGAAGATATGTTTACTTTTATATCTTCTTCATTTGACTGGAAACATCTATAAGAAGCAGTGGATTTATTTCTATCATATGAATAATAAATAAACAAACCCCACCTTTTTCTATAATCATCAATTGGTGAAAATTTAATTAAATTATCTTTTAAAAGTAATTTTTTATTATTTTTCGGATTATATAAATATAAAGATTCACTTTGAAGTATTGTATCAAAAATAATATTGTCATAAATTGGCTGAGCACAAGGCCCATTAAGTAAAATTACTCTGTGATTAAAAGCTTGTTTAAATGGTTTATTCTCTCCGGTAACATAAATTAATTTATAATCTGAATATACCTCCAAAATATCAAACATATCTTCTAAATAAACATCTAATTTTTTGATTAGTTGTTCTGCTTCATAGGCATTTGAATGAGATCCATGTGACTCGCTATTTCTTAAATCTTTAACATCTTCCAAGATATCTAATATTTCATCATTAGCGATTTTTTCAAATAATTCTTCCTCAAGTTGTGTTATGAAATTATTATATTTATAAACTCCTGCAAGGTTTTTAGATAAATATACCCAATTTGCAAAGGTCATTAAGTTATATTCGTTTCGATTTCTTGAATTCCATATTCTTTTAAAATTATTTTGATAAACATCATCAGGAAGCCCACTCAATAAAACAATACAGTTAAAAGCAGCAATAAATTCAAACAATACCAAATAGTTATCCTTTTTCTCAACTGTTTCAAATCCGCCTTTTGTTGCGGACAAATATGAAATCGCAAGCGGCCAGATTAATCCCTTATAGGCATGTCTCCAGTTCCTTGAAAGTGAAGTTACTTCATTCTGGCTGTTAAAAGTAATGTCTCCTTTGAATTCATCAAGTGATTTCTGCATATGCTTATAATCCAAGATATTTGAATTGAATTCTTTTTTAAGTAGTTCTATGGTTTTAAAAAATTCTCTGCTTTCACGAGCAACCTTGACGATTTCCTTTTGTATTTCCAGCGGAGGGATTGGAATTTTTGCATTTTTAATCTCATGTGGAGCAATATGAGTATTTCCCTTAGAAAAGTACAATAGTTCATCAATACCGTTAAAAGAATTTAGATATTCATATAGATACTCCATAGACACATTTTCATTTATGTTTGTTAATTCTATGTATACTTCGCCTTCAAAATCTGCGATATTTTTATTATAATAAACTAATTTTGGTTTGCATGCTTTACAAGTCGCTATCAGTATTGTATCCTTATTGTTTTTTACATATATGTTTTCCAAATCACAAATTTTACCCAATTTTCTAAATGGAACATCAACATCAAATAATGGTTTATCATCTTTATAAAGTAAATTTTCAGGGTTTTGCCTTTTTCTGTAATACATTGCTTCATTTAAGATTGGTAAAGTTGTATTTTGATGAATATCAGATGATTTAACATCATGTTTTGATATTTCGCTACGCACTGATTGCTGCTGTTTTAGCTCCAGCAAGCCATCAGCTATTTCATTGTGTATTACCCTACGTTTCTTAGAAGGGTTTGTTGATTCAAATTTAATACTTAAAAGCTCATCACTAACATCACTGGCCATTACACGATTTTTTCTTGCAGGGGATTTAACTTGAGTGGATTTGATTGACAGTAACTCATCATGCAGTCTGCTTTTAGGGACATCTGCAAAAATATCATCGATATTTAACATCACTGCATTATCAGATTGGGAAAAATCGTTGTATGAACCGATAATACTATCTACCAACTCTTCTCCAGCATATGACCAGTCAACTGAGTCATTTTTGTGAATCAATGAATCAGATTCATCAATATACAAGCAATTATTACCTGTTTTTGATGGATTGAATATTAAAATGAGTAAATTAGAATCTTCTTCATATATTGGAAGCGAAATGACAGATTCCAGATAATTTTTGTTTTTTAAAGAAGCAAAAGCATCCATATTTTTACTGAAATTACTTGAAGACAAACAGATTATCATTTTTTCATCAATCACATCCGCTAACTCAAAAATCTCATTGTTCATATCTCCAAACCCAATATACGATATATTTTTGATATTGAATTTTAAAAGTAATTCCTCTAAAAATCCCTTGCTGTCCATAATAATTACCCCTTATTCACTTCTTTAAACTTAACCGCATATAATTCTAATTTTTCCATATCCTGAGGATTATCTTTAAAATCATACAAATTACCAGTGAGCATTATCTTAATCGCACTTGAAAAACCTTCCCACTCCAAAAGGCCATCGGTTTCATATTTTAAACCAGAATACTTTGGAAGGTCATTGATTTTATTGAATTCATCCTTGATTTCATCTCTAATCTTTTCATCAATAAATGAACTCATTATATCCTTAATATAATGAGCAAAGGTATTTCCTATCATATTTGCAATTTCAATATGTTCTTCTGTGTATTCATTCAAACAATCAGATAGGCACTTTTCATATGACCCATAATCCTGATATCCCAACGGCGCAAATCTTCCCTCAACTGTATGTGCACAATACTCATCAATTAATGCATTTAAGTTATTCTTAACAAGCAGATAACATACAAATGCTTCAACGGCATCAGTTTTATTGGTATTTAATAATTCCGATACGATTTGCTCCAATATTTCAGCCAGAAGAAAATGTGAAAGTTCATGGATTAATGTTGTAATCTGCAGGGCATCGCTTGCCCTGTCATCAATGTAAATTTCATTAAATTCAAAATGACCAAAATCTCCTCCCCCTTCTTTGAAATCTGTTATAACAAATGATTTGGAGAACAATAAAATTTTATTGATTGTTGTGAGTGTATCTAAATCAATATTATATTCTTCGATTAGATAATCGAATATTGTTTTGTAGGTTTTTTTAATGTTATTTATTATTGTGTCAAATTGCATTTGGGAAAAATTGAAATTTTTTAAATTATGGATATTGTTTTCAGTTAATAGATTGGTAATTTCATCAAAATCGTTAGAATAGTCATTAAATCCATAATATTTATTCGGATGAGTGTTGATGCGCCTTACATCAATTGTCAATGGCTTTCCACATCCACATTTGGGACAATAGTTATAATTTTTTGGATATGTCAATCCGCAGCAGCTGCATTTCTTAATCAGTTCACTGATAAACACCAAATTTATTCCGTCTTCATGTTTAGGACAGAAATTAAATCTCTCAATGTATTTTTCACGGCATCTCGGACAAATCTTAACATATTCGTCCTCATTATCTGTTATGACTTTTGTTTCAATTAGATTTTTCAAATCAAGGTTATTGCTATTAATACTATCCCCATCCATGTGAATATGAAATTCATTTGTAACATAAACAGTCTTTGACAAATCCTGATTGTTATTTAAAACATTTAACTGTTTGGAATTATCAACGTTTGTTAAACTTAAAAAATTCTCGTTTTTGGTTGAATTGTCAATGAAAAAACTATTTGTATAAATTTCCTGTGATTCATCTTCTTCTGTTTGACCATTATCTTTTGTTAAATAATTTAAATCAATTGTAAAGTGATCTATTGTTTCTGGATTAAAATCTGTGATGACTCTTTTATTTAAATTATCTGTGAATTTTTGATTTTCAAATTTATCCTTTAAACTGTTAAACTCATCTATTTGAGATTTATCAAAATCAAATTCGTCAAATGTAGTTAAAATATCATAGTAATATTTTATTTTTTCAAAATCGGCAATTTCACTTAAACAGTCATTGTATTTATTTGAATAATAATCGTAATCTCTAAATACGATATTTTCACTTGCATTGTTATCTGAAAATAATTTCACTGCCTCATCAATGTTTCGGCGCAAATCCCTGAATGTCACAACATTTCCCTGCAATTTTCCATTATCATCCGGTTGATTAGACAATGTTAATGCTTCAAACAACAAGTCATATTCTAAATTGCAATCCAAATATACTGTATTTAATAAAGAATTATTTAAATTTCCTAAAATGTTTTGCCTGAAGGGATATGTAAACATTGCTTCATCTATAATCAACAGGTCAATTTCACCGTTGTTGAATCTTTTTATAACATCCCTTTCAAATTCAATAGAGATATGTCTTGTATTAATAACTTTCCTATTTGTAATCTGAGAGTTAAAATTAATATTATACTCCTCAATAAACATTTCAAAGTAATCTCTGACAGGCTCTGATTCAAAAATATCATTAGCATCATGCCTTAAAACCGGAACAATATTAAAATGAGATTCCTTTAAAAAATTATAATATCTGATTAGATCATTATTGTCCTTAACAATTAAAATTGCTTTTGAAGAACTACTTAAAACATACTTGGAAATCTTTTCTATCCTTAGATTTGAAGATAAATCATAATCCTCTGAAACTTCCCTGTCATTTACATAATCAATACTTATAGGCAGGTTTGTTTTATCTTCAAGTGCATCTTTAAAGGAATAATCATAAATTCTATTTGTAAAAACGGATTTTGTTGTCTTATCACCCACAATATTTTCATCAAATATGGGAGCAGAAGTAAAACAATAAAACAATGAATTTTTAAATTTATTTACTATATTCTGCGGATTATATCTCATGGAATGCTTATCATAGTCATTAAATATAAAAATAAATTCCCTATCGCTTATCAAATCCAAATCTTCTTTTAAGGCCAAAATATATCTTATATTCGTTATAATTAAATTATTGCCAATCAAAGCTAAAAATTCCTTTATACTTTTAGCCGTTACTTCTTCTGGATATGTGGATAACTCATCATTTGTAACATAGATTACCTGATATTTATCACTTAAAAGTTCGGATAATCTAAGAGAAACAGTTGATTTTCCAGTATTTGAACTTAACCAAACATATCCATTTTCATTTGATTTAATTTTATCTAAAACAGAATTTAAAGCCTCAATTTGATAATCCCTAAGTAAAATATAATTTTTAGTGAAGTGATCCTTGAAAATATAATCTGATAAAACCGTCATCAATGTTTCTTTATCAAAAAATGACTTGGTAAAACTTTCCAAATCATGATTGTCCTTCCAATTATACGTAAAATTATAGTCCAAGTAAAAATCATTGAAAAAATATTTGGTATTGACCTTATTTGAAATAACAAAAAGTTGTGTTAGGTCAAATAATCCCGAATAGGAATGGTTTAAATAGCGCTGAATTTGGCCAAAAGCAGCCATTAGCTCAACACCTGACTTTTTAAGTTCAATTTGAATCAATGGAAGTCCATTTATCAAAATCGTTACATCATACCTGTTTTGAAAATCACCAACCATACTGACTTCTTCGGCAACCTGAAAGATGTTAGATGAAAAATCAGAAAAATCAACAAATCTAATCCCCTTAAATGATTTTCTTAACTTATCAAATTTGGAGTTTTTATCTCCAGAATATAAATAATTTAAAACCTCATTAAAGTTAAAATCACACTTATTAAAAGATTTTAATTGTTTTTTGAAATTAGCCAATAAATCATCTTCACTAGTTATTTCAACATATTCATATCCATTATCTTTTAATAAGTCAATGAATGATTCCTGAAGTTGACTTTCCGATTGCATCAAATCACACTTCCTATGGATTGCATGCGCCGCAAGGCACTTTTCCATCCTCTATGGCATCATCACGTGTTTGATAAATGATTTTATTATCATCACTTATCTTTTCAGCCCATTCGCAGGTCGGCAAATGAAACTTCTCCGCTTTAGCGCTGGCCCAATACTCAGTGGCATTGGAACCTGATGAATCACCCTTTTCAACAATAGGATTAACAGTATCATTATGTTTTGTATCGTTTGCTGTTGAAGTATCACCTGAAAGCATTCCGCTTGCCAAAACACCAACAATGGCAATAATCACAACAACGGCAATCACTGCAATTATAATGTTGGATGACGGTTTTTTAGAAGAGGTATCCTTTGCTTCGCTTTTAGATACTGGTTCACCGCAAGTAGGACATACTAATTCTTCTCCAGTTAAAACTTCACCACATTTAGGGCACTTAGCCAAATTACTCACCTACCTAAATATTGTTATATAATTACAATATTGTTTTAAGTTAGTAATAAAATTAGTTAAAAAAAATAAGTGTAATCCAATTAAGGACTACATACTTGACAAGGTTGATAACCTGAATTTAAAGCTTCATTACGTGAATGGAAAACAACCTTATTTCTACCGGAAATCTTTTGAGCCCATTCACAACTTGGGTTGTGGAACTTGTTTGAATTGGAACTGGCCCAATAAGTAGCAGAAGAACTGCTGGATTCTGATTTTGCAGGTTGGTCTTCAGTTACCTTTTCAGTTGTTTTGATTTTAGAGGTATTGCCTTCGAAAACCACCTTACCGGAATCATCCTTTATTTTAATTTTAATGCTTTTGACACCAGAAACGCATTTAAGGGGAATCTTGTTTTTTCCTTCACGATCTATATGTGACTTAATAGTTTTAATGACCTTCCCTTTCTTATCAAGACATTGTATTTCAACATCATATTTTTTCATAGAACCTGATTTTGATGTTACATTGAATTTAGCATAATATTTTGAACTTTTTTTTGTATTTCCATTACTGTCCGTGTGTATCTTTTTAACCTTATTAATTTTAAGTGATTTAACTTTCAAATCATTATTGTCAGATGCTGTAACAACAGATAGGCAAATTAAAACACTTACAAGCGCTATCAATAGAATCAACAATTTCTTGTTCATGATTTCTCCTCCATAATCTTTAAAATCTTCATTGATTTTTTTAAAAAATCTCTAACTTCAAACTATAATAATATATTTGAAATTAATATATATGTATTTTTATGCAGTTTTTAGCAAGATTTTCAGTGTTTTCATTATAATGAACAATGTTGCATTTAATATTAAAGTATATATTTTTTAGCCAATAAAAAAATTAAAAAATATTCTCACAAAAAAATAGATACACTCATGATGATGAATGTAAAAAAATAGAAGATGTAGATGCGTGTTACACCTACTTTTTAATTTCTATAATCAATTTAAACGACAACATCACAGATAAAGTTCAGACAATTTTACTATCCCATTACATCTAATTACTTGTAGTATTTTTCATAGGATTCTTGTCTTTTTCGTTCTGTTTCTCGTTCCATCTCCTCTGCATCAGAATAACCTAAATATTGTGCATATTCATCTTGACTTAATTGACTCAAATCAGTAATACTGCCTCCACTAACAGGATCTACTTCTACATGAATTTTATCATAATATGAAGGTCTTTGGTCATTATTGTTATCTGATTGAGATGCCTCTGCTTTAACAACCTTTTCTTTAATAGTTAATTTTTGTGTTGTATTATTCCCAGTATAGTTCTCATTTCCACAATAGGATACCTTAACTTTGTATTTCCCCTTTTTTAAGTTCAAATCAAGATTAGCCTTTCCTTTGGAGTTGGTTTTAACAACATCATCTACAACCACTTTACCCTTTTTGTTGGTAATGGTGATATTAACTATTTCTTTTGATATTGGGGTTTTATTTAAATCTGTTAATTGTATCGATAATTTTCCTTTATCTTCATATTGTGTCTTATCACTTGTTATTTTAACTTTTGTTGGTTCTTTTGCATTTGTTGGATTTAAAACTGTAAATCCAATAACCGCTACAAGAACAATAATTATTACTAAAAGTATTATTATAATTGTTTTATTTTTATCCATTCAAATCATACTTCCCTTATAAAATTACTACTTTCTATGGCGTGCATCCGATAAATGGTTAAAAAAATGTTAAGGAAGTAAATCATCATTTATTTAATTACATTCTAAATAAAATTATGTTTACTCGCTACATAATGAGTAAAATCATACCCAAAAGTATTGCCATAAAAGAGCAGATGACTTCCTTTACTTAATTCTCCATTAGACGCTTTATAACCAATTTCAGCTTTAACTTTTGTATAAGTTGTTTTAAATTTAGTTATTATAGTTTTTTTTACTTTTTTTGTTACTTTTATAGATACATATTTAATATTATAAGTTCCTTTATAATAATGAAATTTAACTTTCATATTATATTTACCAGAATTGTATTTAGTAAAATATTTACTGTAGTCATTATAATATTTTTGACGATCAGTGTATTTCTTATTAATAATTGTTTTTTTAATAGTTTTAGTTTTTAATACTGGTTTAAGCACTTTACATTTATTATTAGTATTGAATGTGTAAAAATCAGATGTTTTTGTTTTTTTAGCATATTTTAAACTTTTATATGTATCATCATCTATAGTTAGTTTATAAGTTTTTTTAGGAGCTTTTTTAACATTTTTTATTTGTTTTTTAGCTTTTTTAGATAATTTATATTTTGGATTATAATCTTTAATATAAACACTTTTACCAGTTGCTTTATATGTGTGAGTTTTTCCAGATAATGTATAGTCATTAGCATCACTAGAAGCAATGACATTATTATCACAAGACGCAATAACAACCACATCACTAGAAGCAATATTATTTTCAGAGCAATTATCTACCTGAGCAGCATCAACTGTATTAATAGCCACAGCAATTAGAAATATACTTAAAATAATTATTAATATTTGACTTAATTTCATAATCAATCTCCATTTATCATATAATTTAGTTATAAATAGTTATTATTTCTCCTAGACATCATCATCTATAAAATCATCGAATATCCCTTGTTAAATTCTTGTGTTTTTGAATATCTTCTTTTAAAAAGTTATTTTCTTTAGATAAAATTTCAATTAAGAATCTTGCTGCTTAAACCTTGCATACAATTGAGATAACAAATCATCTGTTTATAAATGATTTTTTTCAATCCTTTCAACATAATCTTTTAGGGTCATTTAATTACACCCAGTTTTATCATATTAATTAACAATATATCAACAATAGTATATAAAAAATTAGATTTTTTTACCTCATCACCTATTTTAAATAATTTTCAATGAAATTATTAAAAGAAACATTATCAACAAAACCTGCACTATAAACAATTCCTGCTCTTTCATATCTTCTATAATAAGTCTGCAGGCTTGATTCATAGGATGATTGCAATTCTCTGTCGTGTCTTTCACGTGCAAGCTTTTTACATGATGATGGAATTATATTGGAACATCTATAAGATCTTGAGCGAGTTCTTTGCCTATTTGGCTCATAATCTTCTGAAATTGAAACTACCCTATAAACAATTCTTGAATTTTTTAAAAAATTTCTGATATCCAAGTATTCCACATTTTCCTTGTTTTTCTCATAATATTCTTCATAAATCAAAGGTATAGCAATTGTTACTGTTTCTAGTGGTTTAGTTGCAAGTCCATTTAACATTCTGTCTGAGTATTTTGAAAGGACTTTATCTAATAGGAAAAGTTCATGCTCCAATACATCATTATAGTTTTTATTTTTTAAGTTATCAACAACTTCCACCAGAGTGCATTTACTGGAGTTTCGGCATAATAAATCTCCTTTAAACTCAATTAGGAAAATAAAAAAATTTTCCCCTATTTTTTTATACCAGATTGCATCGGTTGTTTTTGGAGTTATTCGTAAATTTCCATCTATAAAAATATTACATGAATGGCAGATATCATCTAAGGCATACATTTTAAAGTCATTTTCTCCATTTTCCACAGGAAGAATTGATATTCCATTTGTGTTTTCAGCTATTTCATGAGCTTTTTTGTAAAATTGCGGGAAAGATTTGAGAAATTCTACAAATAGAGTTTCATCATTTGTTAATGTCATTTTTACTCCTTAAACAATATCTTAGCCTTGAGTTTGTCTAACTCATCATAAGGACTTGTTAGATTCTCATAAACTTCACCCATATTTTTAGGGTTGATTATTTTAAAGTTATATTTACCATTATCCTGTTTTTGTGTTAAATAGAAATTAGTTTCATTTAATAAATCATAATACTGTGAATATAATGAAATTGCCTCGATAAACATCGGACTATGGGAGTTTAGATATATATGAATGTTTAATTCTTTTGCAAGTAAAACTAGAATCTCTGCAAATTTGATTTCCCATTGAGGATGAAGGCTTGCTTCTGGCTCATCAATGATTAAAAATGAGTTTTCCTTTAATTTATTGTTTTGAAGTAGAACTTGTATAATTCCAATTTCCTTGATTCCGGATGAATTTTCCTGAGACATCGGACAATCGCTTTTAATAATGTTCTGGATTTTTGAGAGAATTTCAGAATCATTATTGACAATATCATCTTCTAAAGCTTCCTTAATGTGAACTATATGATCCAATCTCAGTATTTCCAAATCCTTTAAATCCAAAACAGAAATATTATCAAGATAAAAAATATCAGAAGGGATAAAATTTGTTTCAAATTTAATATTTGAATCATTTAAATCTGATAAATCTTCACTGTCAAGCAGGAAATCTATTGATTCGTCATCAATTTCTGATTTTAAATAGCAATATAATATTTTTGATACTGTTGATTTGCCGCTGGAGTTGACTCCTCCAACCACATTAATCTTTTTAATATTGATTTTAGCGTTATTGATTTGTCCAAAATCATTTATTTCTAAATTTAGATTATCCATGAGAACTCTCCAATAATTATTTTTTTCTACCTGCATTACAACCTGTTTTTGAAAAATTAGTGCAAACCCTAAATGGACCATATTTTCCTTCTATTTCATATGTTAACCCATCACAATTAGGTTCAGGGCAATATGATAAAGTATTTAATACTTCTTCAGATTTATTAAATGAACCTCCTTTCCAATCACATAAATCATTATCACATCTGAAAAATCCATGGCCATCTTCTTTATTTTTGAGTAGAATAACATTTCCCGAACATAATGGGCAATTTAAACTTGTATCAATCTTTTTCCACTTTGATATTTTTTTCTTCTTTTGTGTTTTTCTTGATTTTTTTGATTTTATTCCACCATCACATTTTGTTTTAAAGTAATTACTGCAGGATCTAAATTCGCCAAAACGTCCATCCCTCAGATAAGTAACCCCATTGCAATTAGATGATTTGCAATATTCTATTGAATCTATTTTTCCGGTTTTATCAAAAGTTCCACCATCCCAACTACAATTAGAACAAACAAATTTACCACTATTTGTTTTTTTATTCTTTTTAATAATGATATTTCCATTATTACATTCAGGACATTTCAAATCAATTCGAATTTCTTTGAAATTATCAGTTTTTGGTTTTTTAGATGAAATATTTTCTGTATATTTACAATAACGTGAATTACAGCTATAAAACTCGCCATATTTTCCATTTCTTAAAACTAAAATTCCTCCGCATCTAGGACATATTTTTATTTTACTTAATTGAGATTTATCAATATTTGTAAAACCTCCATCAAAATCACATTCATTGTTAGAACAAGCAAATTCTTGTTTTTTAGTTTTGGGATTTATTTTTAAAGAAATTTTCCCATATCTACATTCTGGACAGTTTAAATCGCTTTTAATGTATTCAAAATCAATATTCTTATTAAGAATTTTTTTAATTCTTTTAAGCCTTTTACCTTGAAGTTTAGGTGTTTTACATCCACTGAGACATTTTAAATAAGGTCCATATCTTCCATCTGCAACATATCTAACATTTCCACATTCATAGCATGTTTCAATTTCATCCAATAAATCCAATCTTGAAAAATAAGATCCACCTTTCCATTCACATCTTCTGTGAGAACATTCTAAGAATTTAAATATATCTTTTCCATCTTTTGTTTTAATAATTTTTAATATTACATCACCAGTTTTACAAACCGGACATTTTAATTTTGTTTTTAGGGAATATACATTTTTATTTTCCATAAAAGTATCTAAATCATCATAGTTTTCTTCCTGACGGGAGTCTCGTGAAATAATTTCTAAATCATCAATGTGATTTTCTAGTTCTATGACAAATTCTGATTTATCTGTTTCTGGAACAAGAAGATATACATTATTTTTAGTTCTTGTAAGTGCAACATAGAATAATCTTCGCTCTTCACCATTAGGAAATTGATCTGAATCATTTATTACAAAATTCATTAATGGATCATCGACCATCTGATTTGGAAAACCAGCAATACTATTTTCTAAATTAATCAAGATGACATTGTCTTCTTCCAGACCTTTAGATTTATGAACAGAAATAAAATTAATATTCAAATCATTATTTTTATCATAAATTAGTTTGGAATCATCACTGCGCTTTCTTTTAAATAATCCGGCTTCAATAAAATCATTAATATCAAAATTATTTCTTCCAAGTATCATAATATCATTTGATTCCCTTGAAATCTTATTTATAAGATATTCCATTGTTTTAATTTTATCTTCACTGCTTGATTTATTATAATATGCAATTTTTACGGGTTTGTGAGTGGAATCTTTTTTAGATTTCAATGTTTTATTAATTTGGTTTGGATTTTTCTTAATGAATCTTCCTGAAATATCAATTAAATCCTGACTATTCCTGTAAGTTGTTTCTATGGATAATTTTTCAGGGTTTTTGAAGTAATTTTCAAATTTTGAAAATAGTGCCACATCACACCCTGTGAATCTGTAAATTGACTGCCAATCATCTCCCACTACACATACTTTAGCACCTGTTTTATCCTGTATCGCTTTAACTAAATTATATCTAGTATATGAAGTATCCTGATATTCATCAACCAGTATATATCGATAAGTCTTATTGAGATTGCCTTTTTCAACTTCACGGGTTGCATTATTAATCATGTCATTAAAATCGATTTTTATATTTTCTTTCAAGTGATTTTCATATGCTCTATAAAATTCTTCAACAATGTTTAAAAATAGATTGGTCCTTTTTTTGTCAAATTCATCATCATTTGACTCATTTTCTTTTTTAAACTCGCTAAATTTATCAATACTATAATCATTTCCTTTAAATAATTGAATGAAACTAGTAATCAAATTCATGAAATTTACAAATTTATTAACAGTATCCCGTTCTATAATCTTTGAAAATAAATACTCATAATCGATTTCTTTTATTTCCACACCTGTATTTTTAAGTTTTTCTTCCAATTTCGGCAACAAACGGTCTTCTGCCATATAATAGGAATAAGTCTCAATTAAAGTAGAACCATATTTTTTATGCAATTCACGTTTCCATTCAATGCCTTTGCGGTATTTATCAGAACCTTTTTCATCCAACCATAAAGCTTCACAATTTTTGTTAACTCCAAAATGCTCCAAATAAATCTCGTTTTCTTTTATATAAAAATCAGGAACATGATCTTTAACAATAATATGTTCCTTGATTTCACATAAATCATAGAAGTTCCCTAATAATTCCTCTTTGATAGGATTATCTGTTAATTCCGTGATTGTAGAAAAAACTAAGTTATAAATAAATTCTTTTTGTGAATTATAATATTTATTGGTACATTCAAAGACTTTCTCATATTCATAATCAATTTGGTGGGCAAATAAATAATTAGCAATAACCAATTCCTCAAAACTTTTAACGACTTTATTATCATAAGTTCTTTTTTCATTATCTCCACCATAAAGGTCTCTTAAAGTTCTGAAATCCCTTCCTTCTTCTATATCATATAATTCTCCAATACTATCCACATCACCTTCTTTTACCAAATTATAAAAATAATATGCATAAAATTCAAAAATTTCTTCACATAATTTCTCATTGTCAACTACATTGTTTTTAAAATATTCTCTTATGAAATTATCCAAAGAATCTGAATCCGGTCTTGAAGGTAAGTCATTAGCTTTAAGAATTGAACCTCCTAACTTATGAAAAGTAGATATTTCAACATCATTTGGTAATTTTTCCTTTAAATCAGCAACTGATGCATTTGAAAAAGACAAACATAAAATTTCGCTTGGATCAACTCCTTTTTTCTCAATTAAATATCTGACTTTTGCATTAACTGTTAAAGTTTTACCGCAACCAGCACCTGCAATAATCTGTGAGTTTTGTTCATTAGTTACAACTGCAATCCTCTGATTTTTATCTAAGGATTTTCCATCAATATTATCAAAAAAATCTTTATGTTCGGTTAATTCATCATCAACATATTTTTCATTTCTCTTTTTTATTATTGAATCTAAATTCTGAAAATCATCGTGGAAGTTTTTAAAGTTACCATCTAAATCAATTTCTTCACTGATTTGGCTAACAAAATCAAAAGTATCTTCATATTTCTCTTTAAGATTATCTTTTTCAATGTAAGTTACATAAAAATTAGATTTTTTTAGATTATCCAAATCCTTGAAAAAATTATCAACATTATCCAACATACCATAATCAAATTTATCAATGAATGATTGTGTTTTAAGTAAAAATAGATGCTTATTATTTAAATCTGAATCTTCTTTTATAATGTCTAAATATTTGAAATCATTTAACTTGTTTAGTTTTTCATACTTTTTTTTAAAGTCAGTTTGATTATACTTACCTGCAATAAGCATACCAAAATCATCCATAAAATTATTGAAACTTAATGAATAATAAATAAATTCCTCAATTTCATCATTAATTTTATCAATACGTCTATTTCCAAATAATGACCGGATTTTTTCAGGAATATTTTTATCTAACTTTTTTGATTTAATATATTGCGATAAATCAAGTGGAGAACCACATTTTTGGCAAAATTCATCTTCTTGTTCATATCTAAAAGAACAATTAGGACATATTTTTTCAGACATTATGACACCAGTTACTGCTTATTATTAGATTATATTTATTCATATTAAAAATTTGAGGACATACCATATTTCATCAAATATTTATTAATTCTTTTAATTTTTCCCAAAAAGTTTTTGTTTCATTAATATAAACTCATCATCAGTTAAAAATCCATTTTCATATAATTTAGCAATTTTTTCAAGATTATTAACTAATGAACTACAATCATGACTTGTTTCAATCAATTCTGTGTTTGTATGTTCAATTTCATCTACACAATTTTTTGTCAATTTTTTCCAAATATCCTCATTTAATTGATTTGATAATTCAATATTAAAATTATCCGGATTATAATCATTTGAAATTAAATCCTCACGATATTGTTTAAACAAATTAATTAATGAAGAATATAATTTTTTCTCGGAAAATGTTAAATTTTGAGGCGTTACTGCTATTGAATCTGTTTCAGATTCTTCAAGAAAAATTGTGTATTGCCTATGAAAATTTAAAAGTGCCATATCATTAATTTTCTTCTCACGTCTTTGACAAATTTCCATTCCAATACTCTTGAATTGTTCATTAAATGTTTGAGACTTCGAAGAGGAATCATATTCAGATTGTTGTTCTAATTCTTCTAAACTATTATACAACTCTTTATAGAAAGTTTCATCAAGTTTAGCTAAATCTCCGTTGGTACGTTCATATTTTTGAATTTTTCTTAAAGTTTGATAAAAATCATCCATATACTCACCATTTTAATAAAAGAATTATTTAATCAATTAGATAAAATAAATAAAATAATGAAAATTAGAATTGTTGTTTACAGATGTTTTTGTATTTACAATATTTACAATCATCACATTTACAGGATTCAAACACTCCTTCATGAATATTTTTTGCAACACGCTCTAATTCACATTTTAACTCTTCAATATATTCTTCATCGATATCAAAGCCAATCATTTTTTTGGATTTAATTGCATATACTTGAAGCTCAGAAATTTCTTTTCCTTCATACTCTTGATTTTGATCTCTTAAGGCTAAAACATACAGGTGAAGTTGTTTTTTAAACTTGTCTTTATATTTAGTTTCTAATCGAGTATTTTTATAATCAATTATACCTAATTTACCATCCATTTCATAGATTAAATCAACAACACCTTTAAGAGCATAATTTTTATCTTTCAAGTAGAATGGATACTCGCTGTCAAGTATGTTTAAATCATTACCATAATTTTCATAGTAATAAATAACATTACCTATGATTTCATTTAGCTGTTTATCATACTCAACAGGGTCTTCTTCATGCAATTCCTCATTTGATTTTTCAAATAAGTCAGTTATAATTTCAACAACTTTATCATTACCAATGAACACATTATCATTGTTTATGATTTCTTTGTTGATTACTTCCAATGCCTTGTGAACAAAAATTCCTTCATCAATTTCCTGCTTTTCGGTGATGCTAAAACCAATTTGATTTGCTAATTTATACCTGAACGGACAGTTATTGTAGTTTTCCAGTGCAGTAAAGCTTAAATCAATACAGTATGAATCATCTTCATCATCCGGCTTTCTTGGAGTTATATCAATATGAATGTCATCTATATCAATGAATTTGCAGTTATCCAAGTTTTCATTAATTGCACTTTCAAGTCTTTCTGGTCCTTTTGGAAGGTTTTCATATTCTTTACTTTCAATTGCAGAGCCTAACGCAGGATTAACATTATCAACTAGTGAAGATAAGATTAAAACATCCTCTGCACGAGTCATTCCAACATAAATAACTCTTTCCTCTTCCATGTCATGAGATAATTCCGGACCGAATTCCTCATCATATTTCGGATAAGATAAACAGTCATATGGTGTGAAATAAACCGGACCCATGTTAATCCAGTCCTTTTCTTCCGGATCTGTGAACTTTTTAGGGAAAGTATCCTTTTTGAAGGATGGCATGATAACTATAGGAAATTCCAATCCTTTTGAACCATGAATGGTCATTATCTGAATAGCGTCCTTTTTATCCTCTTTAAATGCTGAATGATTACCAATTACCCGGTAAATAAACCAGAACGCTCCTCTAATATCACGTTCATATCTGACATCTACAAAAGTCTGAAGGGAACTGGTGATTTGTGAGAGATTATTTATCTCCTCTTCATTGCTTAAAACTTCATCTTCAGTTAAAAATCCAGTAATGTCAGTTAATAATTTTAAATAAACTTCTGAAACTGTTGGTCTTTCATAATACTTAACATCCTCAGCATATAGTGAATCTTTTAGTTCATTTAACTTTCTAAAGAATTCCAAATCATCTTCGTTTGTAATTCCATATTCAAGCAAGTTTTCATTTGCAAGAACGGGTCTTGTTACTGAATCAAATATTTCAATTAACATTTCCTCCGGACGTTCCAATACTTTCGCAAATGTTTTTTTACCTCCAGATTTATGATCTCTTAACCATATGCGATTTTCAGCTTTTACAACTTCATCCTCAAAGTTATCTTGTAAATCGTATAGAATTTTTTTAGTTTCATCAGATAATTTGAATAAAATTTGGTCTGCATATGCTCTTAAATTCAACCAATCCTTTTCCCATCTGTTAAAGAAAGTTTTGTGAGGATTATCATCTGATACCAAATGATAAAACAATGTTAAAACAGATTTAATCTCATCTTTTTCAAGCAAATCATTAGTATTTATTTCAACATCGATATCATTTTCCTCTAATTTTTCAAGTAAGGGCCCAATACATCTAGAACTGCTTGATTTAACTGACCGGAAGAGAATACCAATATCAGATAATCTGTTAATTTTCTTTTTATCAATTAAATATTGGATAATTTTTAAAATATTTTCCGCTTCGACTGCAACGGATTCCTTTCCCTTACCTCTTGCAGTATTGTAATTATTCACTAAATAATAAGTATTATTATGGATTTGGCGGCCACATTTAGCTTTGCCTAATGCAGATTCCTCAGGTCTTTGATGTTTAATAAAGTCTTCTGAAATGTCAATGATTTCATGAGTTGAACGATAATTGGTAGGTAAGCTTTTGAATTCGAATTCATCTTTGTAGTGTTTTGCAAGATAAGTGAATGGATTTGTATTTGAACCTCTAAAACCATAAATACTTTGATTGATATCACCTACAACAGTAAATGTTTTGGCTGTTTTCATCAACTCTTCAAATAATGCCATCTGCATTGGATCAGTATCCTGAAACTCATCAATTAAAATATTAGTGAATTGTGTTTTAAAACCTTCTTTTTGGGCAATTTCCAAGGCATTCTTTTGCATATGAGCATAATCAATAGCCTTTTCACGTTTTAATATTTCCTCATAAATTGGATAAGATTTTGCAATCTGCAAGTATTTAGCATTATATCTTGATTTTTTATACTCATCATCTTCTTTTACTTCATCATAAGGATATTTTCCATCATTTGCTTCCATATAATTTCTGACAAAGGTTACATATTCCTCACTGATTGGTCTGTTTTGCTCAATATAATTAATTAATTTATCACTATCAACATCAAAAGAACAATATTCATTGTATTTGTCTGCAATGACATTTATTTCACTTTTTGACATGTAGGCTTCTTTGACAAATCCTAACTCTTCCATATGTTTTCCGATAAATAAAAGGTTTTTCTCACCTGCATCGTCCGAAATTAAATTTAAACCAACTTGACCATTTTCCTCTAAGATTCTACCACAGAATGCATGAATTGTTGAGATGTGCATTTTTTGAACATCACTTTTAAGCAAATCCCCTTCAGCCAATCTTTCCTGAAGCTCTTCAGCTGCTTTTGTAGAAAATGTAATGATTAACAATGATTCCGGATTTACTCCAAGTTCATTTACCATATAATTGACTTTTTCAATTAAAACTCTGGTTTTACCAGCACCAGGACCTGCTTCAACGCTTAAGAACTTATTTCCAGAATATGTTACAATTTCTTCCTGGTCTTTGTTTAAATCAATTGCAATATCTGAAAATTCGGGAAAATTATTTAAAAATTCTTTTAATTCATTATCAGTATCTTGTCTATCAAATTCTAAATTTTCTGGAATTGGATAATTATCTATAAGGAAGGGTACATCCAAATTATTTGAATCACAAACTTCCCTAATTTTATCTAATGATTTTAAAAATTTTTGTTTTTTGATTATATATGACATTACTCTCAACCTAAAAATATTATTGTATTTAACTTGTTAGTATATATATTATTAATTACATAAAAGAATTACTAAATCCAAGTAACCCTTAAAAATGAATAAAGTAATTATGGATTACAATGTCCGCAAGGGGAATAACCACTATCAATCGCTTCTTGTCTTGATGAAAAGCTAACTTGATTACCTGATTTGATATTATCTGCCCAACTACAAAAGGATTGATGAAATTTATGAGTATTAGAATTACCTACATAATCTCCATAAACATCGTTATTTGTATCATATGAAGAAGAATCATGACCATAACTTGAAGATGAAGATGATGAAGAGGTTTTTGATTTAGGAGTGTAATCAATCACATCATCAATATAATCTTTACTATTCTCACCCTTTTTAATATCATAGGTAGTCGTATAATTTAATACATTTCCATCAGATGTGGATAAAACTAACCTAACACTATCAATTTTTTTATAAATTGATTTATCAACATTTAATGTATAATCATAAGTATATTGACCATCATTATATGAATCAAAAGAAGATTTACAAAGATAATTTCCTTTTTTATCATAAATAAATACAGTGCCCGAAATATAATCTAAAGCCTTAGTATCCTTCACATTAAAACTGTAATCAATATAATAATCTTTATCAGTTTTACCGCTTTCATATTTTGTAGTTATCATATATTTTTCAACAGAAAAATCATCAATATCAATTGAAGGAGTAGTTAAATATACATAACCTCCAATTCCAATAAGCAAAACAAAAATTATTGCTAATAGTGACTTATTATTCATAATAAAATTCCATTATCTTTCTTAATTAAATTTAACATTTTAATACTCATTTTCTTATTATCCAGATAATATTGATTTATTTTATCTGCAGGAATCATAATAACTTGAATGTCCTCCATACCTAAATTGGAAAGTATTTCAAGTTTTGCAATTCCAATATTTTCAATTTCACCAGTGTATTTTGGCAGTAAAAATGCATTTTTAACTCCAGTAAACTTATTTTCTTCAATAAATTCCCTGTAAGCCAACTCATATAAATATTGTTTTGTAATACTTCCAAGACCAGGTTGGCCGGATAATTTCTTTTCATCAAACCTTAATTTATAATATTTGGCATCCAAAATGATGAATTCATTATCATGAAAGGTTACAATATCTGGAATAAATGTACCATCAGCCTCATGAGTTTTAATATCCCTATAAATCCACTGTGGCTTTTTAATAACTTCAATCAATTTAGTTTTTGAGTTTTTAAATCCTAATTCTTTAAGTGTTTTATCCAATTTATCTTTAAATACTTTTTTACACATTTCTTCCCAGATAACATGATAAGTTGAAGTACCATAAAGTGTCAAGTAGTTTTCGTTTGAAAATGAGTTTTTTTCGCTGATAAATGTATGCATTGACTTTAAAAGTTTCTGCTTGTGAGTGTTAAACTCAATATGCAACTCTTTTTCAAGTTTTTCTAAAATTACGCGTAACTCACCAAAGTCATCCTGCTCTTTATCTGACAGTTCAACTGGAGTTAAGTCAAACAGTTCAAGTAAACCCAAGTTTTCCAATCTTTTAGAACAAATTGTGATAACATATTCATGTAATTGTCTAAAGTAATCATACAAATCATCAATTTTATATTTGGTATATAATTCAACATAATATGGTTTGTTATCTTTTATAATTGGATCTGTGTAGTTGATAGTGCGGTTCCAGTCTATTTCACCGTTACCATTGACTTCCAGAATATTTTGGATATTTGAATAAACTCCAAATTCATAATAATCCTCCAGGAAGAATATCATCATTGAAAGCAGGTTAAATGAAATGTCTTCCAGCTCATCGTTTTGATAGTTAAAATCATCATGTAGCGAATCATATTTCTTGATAACTTTAATAACCTGTTTAAATTCTTTTTCATTTTTTTCAGAAAAGTATTTTGGATAACAGTTAATTACCAAATCATCAATGATGATTACTCCAACATAATTGAACTGATAGGTTTGCCTGTCCTCTTTTTTAGAAAGTATTGCGTATTTTAGAAGTTTATCAAAGTCTTTTTCACTAACTATCTCTAAAATTTCTGATTTAGAGTAATTTTTTAACTCTTTTATGTGAATTGGTTCTTTAATCTTCATCTGATAATTCCTTATTAATACTATCACAGAATATTCCTATGCCAATCTGGTCGAATGCATCACAGATTTCAGAGTATGTTACATAATTATCTGTTTTAGCACCGCTGAATAAAACATCTCTTCGGGAGCGGGCGGCATCTTCAAACAAATACATGATAATTTTATTTTTGAATATATCTTTAAATGTTTCAGTTGGTACTTCTTGATTCATGAATTCATTAAATGCAAAGAACGGTCCCATAAGTTTATCTTCGTTAACTTTGTATGATAATAATTCATCGTTTATTTGTTTTCTGAGGCCGTTCCAATAAATAGGTTCGCCATTAATCATTACATGAGTATCCTCAATTAGATTTTCATCGTGATTGATTGAGAAATATTTGAAATCCCATCTTCTTTTAAATGCAGTATCCATTGGAAATACACCCTGATCTGCTGAGTTCATTGTTGCCCATATGAATAGATTTTTAGGCAATATAATTTTATCCTGGTCCAAATAAGATTTCATATCTTCAGATGCATCAATAGGATAAACAGACTCGTTATTTTTGTTCCTATCCAAAATCTGGAAAACATCACCGAAAACTGCAGCAACATTTGCACGATTGATTTCTTCAATGATTAATAAAAATGGTTCATCAGGAGAGTTGATTGCCTTTTTAAGAATTCTCATAAAAGGACCCGGAACATATGCATATGTGATTGACTCCTCTTCAGGAACGGGTTTATATGTCCCAACAAAGTTAGCGTATGAATAATCCGGATGGAATGTTACCCTTTCATAGTTTTGTGGATAATCTTTAAGTAGAATATCTTTATCTTTGTTTAAATTATAGGATTTGCCAGTTCCCGGAGCTCCAAAATATATAATGTTTCCATTTGATTTAAAAAGTGTGACTTCACCTCCACCAAGTTTAAGTAATTTATCTATTTTTGAAGAATTCTTTTTTGCATTTGCTTTAGCATTATCACGAATGCTTGATAGATTATTCACAATCCACTCCATTTCAGGATGATATTTAGAATCCATATTAAAAATATAAAAATACTTTCTAAATAAATCATCCACAATCGGATCAGTTTCTTTTCTAATATTTTGAACATCACCAATATTATCGATTACAATAACTTCAATGAATAACTTATCTAAAAATTCCCTGGTTTTACATCCAAGAGATGGATTATTTAAAAATATGCTGTAAATAGATCTTTTTAAACTGGAAATGGACTTTCTAAAATATAATATTCCATCTACAATTCGAGTAGATTTTAGAATAATTTCCTGTTTTAAATATGCTGGAAGTTCTTGAGTTTTAGGCTGACCAATGAAAATACAATATAAGTCATCTTTAGTTTCTAAAAACTCTTTTATATCTTCATATTTTACATCCAATTCATCAAGGATTATATTCAATTCATCTTTTCGAGCCCACCATTTAATATAACCTTTTTTACCCTCAAATTGACTATATTGATTACTGTTTCTGAGTTTGGATACTTCAAACATCATTTAATCATCCCCATCTTTGATAAACATATCTTTTATTGAATCCGTGAAAATTTCAATGCCTTTTTCATCAAAGCTTTCACAAATTTGAGAATAAGTCACATTAGTCTTGCCAACACCCGAAAACAGTTCATTTCTTCTAGATCTTGCAGCATCTTCAAAGAGGTACATAACGATTTTATTCTTGAATATGTCTTTGAAGACATCTTCATCAATGTTTTCATTCATGAATTCATTAAAAGCAAAAAACGGTCCCATAAGTTTATCTTCATTGATTTTATAGGACAATAATTCCTTGTTTATTGCTTTTCTTAAAGTGTTCCAGCTAATCGGAACATCATTTATTATCGTTTTAGTATCTTCAATTAAATATTCACCACTGTTAATTGAGAAATACTTGAAATCCCATCTACGTTTAAAAGCAGTGTCCATTGGGAAAACTCCCTGATCTGCTGAGTTCATTGTTGCCCAAATGAACAAATTGGATGGCAATTTAATTTTATCTTCATCAATGTATCTTCTCATATCCTGTGAAGTTTCAATATCATATTCAGATTCATTATTTTTATCACGGTCTAATAATTGGAAAACATCTCCAAAAACGGCCGCAACATTAGCACGGTTGATTTCTTCTATGATTAATAAATAAGGTTCATTTGGATTTTCGATTGCCTTTTTGAGAATTCTCATAAATGGTCCTGAAACATATTTGTATGTTATTGATTTATTTTCAGGAACAGGTTTGTAAGTTCCAACAAAATTAGCATAAGAATAATCTGGATGGAATGTTACTCTCTCGTAGTTTTCTGGATAATTTTCAAGAAGAATATCTTTATCTTGATTTAAGTTGTAAGATTTTCCAGTGCCTGGAGCTCCAAAGTAGATTATGTTTCTTTTAATTGAGTAAAAACTAATCGTTTTATCATCATCTTTTTTTGAAACATCATCATCTAATGAGAAATACTTCCTAGCATTTTTTTCAGATTCATCCCTAAGATTTTTCAAATTTTTCTTAATATTTTTTGCTAATGGATGATTATTATTTTGCCTATTTAAAACATACAAATTTTTTTCAAAACAACTTTCCACAATACGTTTAAGTTCATCTTTTGCTTGTTTAGATTTTACTTCATAATCAACATATGAAATTTCAACTTTTAATTTATCTAGGAATTTATCAGTCTCTTCTCCACATGCCCAATTATTACAAACAATACTGGCAATAGTTTTTCTAAAAGCGGATACTCCAGTAACAAACAACTTTTCATTGTGATTTCCATTAAGTTGCATATTTAAATATCCTTCAATTTCACGATTTGTGGATCTTCCTATATAAATACAATATAAATCATCCTTAATATCTAATGCATCTTTAATATCATCAAAATTTACATTTAATTTTTTTAAAATTAAATCAAATTCACTTCTTTTAGCCCACCACTTAACATAGCCCTGCTTCTTTTCTAGATTTTTGGTATTTCCCCTTAAATCAACAACATTCATCATCATTTAATCACCAAATTCTTTAAAAAACTTCATTTGCTGACCGATTCCTAAACCTTTTACAGGATTGAAATTATTAGGAATATGTTTCAATAAATACTTCATATAATCATTGCCTGCTAAAATAATAAATTCATCACTTTCCAAATCTGTTTTATCTTTTAAATCTTTTAAAACATTTTCTGACCAAGTTAATCTATAATCTTTAGAAGTTTCTTTTAAATGAATATTATATGGTTCAATAATATCTTCTGGCTCTAAAAGACCATATTTAGCAGATAAAATGTAAATTTTATCCACATTAATTTTTCTGCAATAATCCAGTTTTAAATTAAAATAATTGGATTTTGAATACATTTCAATTGCAGGACACTTATAATCTTGTTTTCTTGACGTGCAGCCAATTAAAGCAATTTTTGCCATAATATCTCCTTTTAATCAACATTATTGAAATAATCACTATCGATACGTTTCAATTCATAAGTTTGGGTAGTTGATGTCCCTAAATCATATTTAATCATCAAATTAGCCAATTTTTTACCATCAATTAAAATAATAGTCAAATTAGATTGATTGTTAACAAACTCAATTGCTTTGGGAGTGAATGAAGAAGTTGTTATAAAAACACCTTTATTTAATCCTTTTCCGACTAATGCGCCTGCAAAACCTTGAACTAACTGACTTCCAATTTTAGTTGATGAATATCTTTTAGCTTGAATTGCAATTTTATCAAGACCCAACACATCCTCATTTATTATTCCATCAATTCCTTCATCAATACTTTTTTGAGTTGTAAAACCAGCATCTTCTCTAAATCCACCATAACCCATTTTTAAAAGTAAATCCAATACTAAATTTTCAAAGTCAAATGGATTCATATCTAAAATGTTTTCTAATAAATCATCAGCTAGCTTCTTATTAATCTGAATAAATGCATTATTAATTTCTTCTTCAGGAGTTGACTCACCACTCTCAGATTCCTTTTCAGTACTACCTGAAGTTCCATTAATCCACTCTAAATATTCTGGAACTTTAATTAAATCATCAATTGTGATATTATGATTTTTTCCATATTCCTTTAAACCAAAATCAGTGATATTAACTGAACCCCAATTTTGAGATTCCACATATCCTGCTTTTTTAAGGGAAGAAATTGACCAACCAATACGGTTTTTAATAATTGTTTCTTGACCTGAAGGTAAAAGTTGTTGGCGTTCCTCATCAGTTAAATCCAGTTTATTTGAAATCTTTTCTTTAACATCACGAGTTTTATATTCCTTTTTATCTGAAAGGAATTCTAATACATCATTAAATAATTCATCAAATTTTGGAATTGGCATGATTATCACCGTTCTTAATGTTTGATTAAAATTATGATTGAGAAAATATATTAAAGTTGTGTTAATTGAAATTTTTAACACATTTTTTAAAAAAATGGACAATATAAATTACTAATAAAACTAGATGAATACTATTTGAAATGAAATTCTAGAAAAACAATGGAATATTGTAATGTTATGACATATGAATTAATTAAACGTGTTCAACTGCAAACCTCTTTTTCTATTATGTCCATAATTATTTTAGTTAAGATATTTTTGTATATAACTAATTTTTAGTTAGTTATTCTAAAAATTATTTTCAGCACCAATAATTGATTGGTATGCTTCCCCACTTTCAATCATTTTAATAGCAATGTCAAAATTAGTTTTAATATCGCTCATTAATCTTAGTTCAGCATCCCAAGTTTCGTTTTCATGATTTCTTGTGATTCCCAGATACTGGCATCCAGTTCGCCTTCGATTAACTCTTCATTGACTAATTCTTCATAAACTGAGAAATATTTTTCTTGGATATCTTGTCTGAGCTGTTTTAGCTGTTCGTAATCGTTGATTAAATCTTCAACTTTGAATTTGTATAATTTGAATCTGTTGTAATCAGACATTAGTTTCATTTGTCTGAGAGCATCAAGTACTTCTTTTTCATCATCTTCAAGTTCATCGTAAGTTCTTATTTTTTCTTCATCCATATTATCACATGTTAAAAGGAAAAAATTACTGTTTCTTTCCGTTTTTACTAAATACGATGCCATATAATATATTACTATAATTAATAAGACATTTGTTAACATTCATTAAATCTTTAACTAACTCATCATATTCTGGAAACTTTTTTTGAATTTCTTGAGGAGACAATCCCTCATTTTCTTTTTTATCCTTTTCAATATCATACCAATGCCTAAATTTGGCTTGCCATTTTGTCAAGTGTTTTCTCAATTCTCCATTTAAAACACCTATGGCAATGTCGATAATTTCAGTAAAAACCTCATTTTCTAATTTAGACACTGGAAATTCTTTTAAAGATTCCCTAGTAATTTTAAAAAATTCATACCATGAATTATAAACCTCATAAATCACATCATTATCCATATCTAGAGGTATTCCCAATTTCCTTGTAGATAACTCCACCCATAATTGATATGCGATTTCCTTATCCTTTTTATTTGGTTTAAATCTTATAATATTATTGCCAATTCCAATATCCCCTCCCTGTATTTCAACATTGTTTTCCTTAAAAAGTTAAATCTGTGAAAAACATTTCTAACTGGAGTAAAGAAAAATATTAAAATTAAAATTATTGCAATGATAATTAAAATATGAATATTTAATGTTAAATTTAGACAATTAAGTTCTAATGTGAAAAGATCCATTAACTACACCTATCATTTTTCATTTGTTCTCTTGAATTTACTTTATTCTTTTTCATTTTTGATTTCTTTTGAAATGCTTTATCAATCAAACCAACCATAGTTGCTCTATTCTCAGTCCAATCATACAATGATGCATATCCTGATTTTAAATTGTCCACCAACCTTTCTGGAACATTAACTTCGGAATAGTTCTTTTTATTATACGAACTATGAGACGGCAATGCCAAACCAATTAAACCAGCATTATTAAGTAAACCGGCTGAAATTTCCCAATCAACGTGTTTGCGACAATATGTGTTTTTTCCAACTAAAACTACCACAACAGATGCATCTGAAATATATTCTTCTCTAATTAATCTTTTAATATATTCAGTACTTAAATCATCATCTATATCCCCAAGTTTCACTGATTTATTTATAAACAAATCTCCAAATAATTCTTCAAACTTATCCCTATACTCTTCATCCTTATGATAATAACTAATAAATAATTTATGTTTTGTCATAATCTAATCCCTCATATTTGTCAATAAACTTAACCATAGTTTCTGTTTAATTATTGCCATTTAATAAATTATTAAAATATCTTTTACCTTTTGGAGTGATTTTCAAAATATTATATCGATTATCACATATAATAAATTCTTTTTCCTTAAATAATCGTATGATTGCATTTAATAAATTTAAACTTATACTACAACTACTTTCTAGCTCATCCACCTCAAATTTCTTATCATTATAAATTGCAGATATTACACCCTTACAAATTTTATCACTATCATCAATAAAGTGTTTAAAATAAAAATAAAACCCTTTAGATGTAAAACCTTTAGAAACAAATGGCAATCCCACATTTGCACCATGACTCTTAATATATCCATGTTCCTCCAAAACATCCAATGTATCAACAAGAGCATCTTCAACTTCTTCTTGATTAATTGAGGTCTTATCACGAATATCCTCCAGATATTCCCAACCAATATCTAAAAGTACAAAATCTAATTCTGCCTCAAAACCATTTTGTAAACAATATTCGCCCATTTTCCTAAATATTTCGGTATCCTGTTTTGTACAATTAGGAATTTGATTTAACCTATAGTAACTTGGCGGCTCACCAATAACAGAAAGCTCATATCTACCAAAAATAATATCACAGATTCTGTCAAGTTCCTCATCATAATCCTCCAGATTATTTATTTTAACACCAGATACATGATTTATTAATTCGGGAATTTCAACGTCATCATCGATAATTATTGGAATAACAAAATAACTTTTTTCATAAATTCCTCGGTAAATAAGACTATCTACTTCTGCCAGCGCAAATAAAGATTTATTTAAATTTTTAGAAAATATAATGACTCCTTTATCGGAATTTTTCAAGCCTTCATTTACCTTTTCTATAATACTTTCACCAAGTTTAATTTCGTATTTATCAACCCATGCATCGATACCTTTTTTAAATAAATTATTTGCAAAAATTTCAACAAAGGTTTCTTTATCTTCAGAAGAATGGCAAATAAACACTTTAGGATAATCAACCATCATATCACCAGTTATTCCTCTAAAATCCTTCTTAAACTTCTTTTTCCATTTCCATTGAGCATGTAAATTCTAAAACTACCTTCAATATATTTATCCAACTTAAAATAACCATTTTTTGAAAATAATTCCAATATTGCCACAATTATTGATCTTGGTGCATCAACAATTTTAAAATCATTTTGATTAGCTCCTCTACCCATGTTTAATATAATGGATACAATATCTTTAACTATACCTGAAAAATTACTCATATAATTTTTCGCATAAATAACTTTACCATAATAAGTTAATTTGATATTTCCAGGATAATAATTTCCTAAAAATCGAGTAAATGATATTATGTACTTAGATTCTAAAATTTCTATTGAATCATTAATATCTTCTTTTGAAAACTCAAAATCATCCATCAATTCAACAATGTCTTCAAAATCTAGTGAAATCTCTCCATTTTCTAATATATAATCGCCAATTGATTTAATAATAATTGAATCAATTAACTCATAACCATCAATAGGAGTTTCTAAAATATATTTTGGAGGCCTACCGATAGGAGGTTTTGTTGAGACCTCAAATATATCACCTACCAATTTTTTAAACTCCTCTTCATAATCATCAACATTAGAAATTCTACATTGTAATATATGATTAAATTCATTAGGGATATCCACTTCATCTTCCATTAAGATAACTGGGATAAACCTCATTTCTTTTTCAATTTTTCTTATAAATGCTGAATCAGATTCCTCTTTTACCCACTTAGATTCAATACTGTTGCCTGATATTATGCTTATAAAAACATCACAATCAGGCAAGTCCTTAAAAATTTTCATTAAACTATCGCCAAATCCAAGTTCCCACTTATCATACCAAACATCAATTCCGCTTTCCATTAATTTTCTAGCGAAATTGTCTACAAATCTTTCTTTATCCCTTGAGTCATGACTAATAAAAGCTTTCATGATTACTTACTCCATTAACAAATTTTAATTTGATTTACAAATTAAATTTTCACTCTACTTTTTCTATATCCTTTGGTATGGTTGATTGGTAAAATCTCTTTCATCTCTGTTAATAAATAAGTACTAACATGTATAATTATTGTTCGTTTAAATACGAACAATAAATAACTAAAAAATAAAAAGTTTAGAAAATATTATTCCACACCAAATGCTTTCATAACAGCTTCTTCAGGAGTATTGTATGGTATTGTTGTAAATTTAGAGAATAATTCTGGAGGCACTAAACCAATATCTGCATAAGAACTCATAGGGATTAATACTTTTTTAGCACCACTATCCAAACATACTTGAAGTGCATCCGCCAAGTTTTGTACTTTTTCGACAGTTCCACCTAAAGAGAAGTTACCTAATATAGCTAGTGAAGGTAAAACTTGACGATTTGTTGCAACACTACATAATGCTATGAATGTCGCTAAAGTTAATTGATTTGTCATGCCAACACCATGCAAATCTTTGACCTGCATTACATAATCTTTATCCTTGTAAGAAATCTGTCCACTAATTGAACTTGCATTTGACTTGAAATATTGATAAGCAATTTTAACTGATTCAGTAATTGGTTTTTTAGAACCTATTCCATTTGGTGTGAACTTACCATTACCCTTCATCATTTCAGTTTCAAATTTGTAAACTCCTAATTTCCCACTTTCTGCTGATGGACCAATAGAATATAAATGACCTGGTTTTAAATCACCTTCCGGAATTAAAGTACTGCTTGCTTGCTCTTCAACACCTACAGGACAATCTATATTTTCATCTAAATCAATATATGAAAAGTTTACATCATAGAACTCCATTCCACCAATTTTTTTAAGTTGTTCTTTAACTCTTCTTCTAGATTCTAAAGCTAATTTTAATATTTCGCGAATGTCTTCTTTATCAAAATTACCATCAGGATACACTAGTTTAACCAAACCTGAAACCATCCTATTAACTGCTATTGTGTCCCTTTGATTTAAATCACGACCTAATCTAAAGTATTCCTGATATGCATCTGAAAAAGAACGTTTTCTCATTTCACGGAAGAATTCTGATAGATAATCTGTTATGAATCCAAAGTCATCTGTAAAGAATTCTGGCCTATATTTTGGTATTTCCCAACCAGGAATATAACAATGCATCCGATCAAAGAACGCAGTATCAGTTCCCATCTCTGAAGGGAATGGATCAAATAAACTTGAAGTCTTTAATAATGATTCAACACTTTGGTTAATATTTCCAACAAATACCATAGATGCATTCGCATTTTTTTCTTCTTTACCTCTTGAAAAAGAACCGGATGCCATGAAGTCTTTCATAATAGCTATTCCATCTTGGTCTTTGAATTTAATTCCAGCTACTTCATCAAAAGCAACACAATCCCACATACCAACAAGCCCTATTTGTTTAGTATTCATATTATAAAATAGATTAGCCACAGTAGTTTGGCCTCCTGAAACTAAAATAGAGTTGGGGGAAATTTCTTTATAGATATGTGATTTACCAGTTCCCCTAGGACCAAGTTCACATAAGTTAAAGTTATTTTCAACTAAAGGAATTAGTCTTGCAATTAGTAACCATTTAACACGATTATCAAATTGTGTTGGCTCCATACCACAAGACCTTAAAAGAATATCAATCCATTCATCTTTAGTGAAATTTCTTCTATTGATTAATATTTCATCCAAATCAATATTAGGCAATTGTATTGGTTGTAAATTACGTATTTTAATTGGATTTCTTGAATAATCGGCTTCATCAAATTCATATTCTAAGTTAACCATACACCATAAGTTTCCACCTAAAAGCCTTTCATATCTTTGCGGAAATTCTGGTGCTATAGGAATTTCTTTAATTCCTAAATTAGAAAATGTTGCTTCGTAAATATCTTTTTTATAATTTAAATTTACAGTAACAACATCAATAATAGAATAAGAACCCAACTCTTTTACTTTTGATAATATTTTTTGTGCTTCATCAGGCCTTACATAATTATTTGCAAGAATATCTTTAACTGTTTGCACACCTTGTTCAACTAATGCATCATCTTGTGAGCAATATTTTCCTAACAAATATTCTAAAACATAAACCGGTACATTAGCTCCTTCTTTAACTCTTTTAGTCAAATCTTTTCGTACAATTTTGCCATCAAAGTAGTGTTTTAACTTTATATTCAAATCATCTTGTAAATCATATTCAGTCATTGAATATCACTCCTAAAAGAAATCAAATCCATCTTGGAAAGGAATATCAATAGTAAATGGAATTCTCTCAACTTCAATATCCTCATTTAAATTTCGAATAATCAAATAGTAATCTTTAGATTTATCATATGGTATTTGTTGTAATTTAAAATGTCCCTTAAATTCACGATCTTTTGATGAATCAGAATTTTTATCTGCAAAAATAATTGCTTCGTTTGAAATTTTATTATTATTTTCATCAACAAAGTAAATTGATGCTTTCAATGGTAAAATATCTTGTGAAATATTTTCTTTTTGGAAGAATGTTAAGATTTTATCATAATTAGTTATAATATTTCTTGTTGAAATCAACTGCAATTCAACAGTTTTCTGATTTTTTGCACCTTTATCAGCTTTAACTTCTAATAATGGAACAATACATTCTTCTAAACTAGCTCCACCATGAACATAATTTATACCTGCACCAGGAGCTTTAAAGATATCTGTACCAATAGGAACATTAACATATTTATCAATACCTAAATATTCCATAGATAATGATATGGCACCTTCAATATCTAAAGGTTTATCAGATAAAATAAATCGTTTATGTCTCTTTTCCGAAAATGAATCTAAATTTACTTTAGCATGTTCTTCTAGTTTATCTCTTTTATAAATAAATCCATGATCTGCAGTAATATAAAATTTAGCAAAGTTTCCATGATCTCTCAGGGTCTTTATTAAAGATTCTAAATCAGAAATTGTTTCTTGTGCTGCATTAAACACATCATTTTCTGAAGGTGGATGGTCACCAATTGCATCAATTTTATCATGATACACATAAACTAAATTACAACCCTTCATTAATTCTTTTAGGTCTCTGGATTTAAGTTTATCAATATCTTCATATTTTATGGTCAAAACATTGTTAACATTTGAATTTAAAATATTATTCCTTTCATTAATATCCCTACAATTCATTCCATCAACTAAAATTGCATCTCCATCATAAACAATTTCTTTATTAGGTAAAAGTGATGCCATTCCTAAAGCAGTGTAAGATGGAACAGCAGATAACATTGGTTGAATCTTAGGGACTCTTGTTGGATCTTTTTCAAGTTCTGCAAATAATTCAACAGCACAACCATATCTAAAGGCATCTGAAATAATCACTGCTGTTTTATGTTTTCTCATAGATGGTGGAATATTCTGTTTATAAAATTTCCATTGTTTTGGAATTTCAATTTCTGAAATTGGTTTTTCAACAAGTTTTTTGGTGAATTTAGGATTTATTATACCTAAAAATTTATTAACATATAAATTTTCAATTAATTGCTTTAAGTTTTCAAGATTTTCTGTATCTTCTAACTTATCATAAAAATAATAAAATTTTCTGTAATAAGAATCTAAATAAACCCATTTATCTGCATAAACTTTTATGATACCCTCAATTTCTTCAGGTAACTTTGATCTCAAGAATTCGTTAATTAATGAAATAAATAAGTTAGCATAATTCAATACTTCATAATTATTTTCATATTTTGAATAGAAATGTGTCTTCTTCCTATATTCTAAAATATTATTAAATTCTAAACCTAAATCCACTTGATTTTCATATAAAAGTTCAGCATAATAATTTATTATATTTTCATCAAATCTTTCAAATGAATCGCATTTCACGTAAGAGTCAATATTTGATTTTGTTAAACTTGTAATATTTAGTTTAGGTTCTAAAATTCTAGCTATTCTATCATAATATTCAGAATAATTTGAATTATTCATAAATTCACTAATAAAAATTGTTGCATTATTTTTATCAGCACATAAGTATTCTCCCCATGATTTTGGAGTTGATCCGTGATATAAACTTGCAGTGTAATTTAAAATTAAGAATCTTACCAATCTAGAAACATTTGGGGTTTCTTCGTTGTAAGAAAATTTCATATTAATTAATTCCCAAAAATCATCTAAAATATTGAATTTCTCAAAATTTTTAATAATTTTGTTTTCTTCATCGAAATTATTAATAATAACTTCACGAACAATATAATCAAAATTTAATGTTTTTTGATTAGCCAAAACAGCTAAAATGGCCTGTTTAATATTAAATTCCGTATAAGAAATATTCAAATCAATGAATGCATTAACTCTTGATTGCGCATTCCAAAATGAAGAATATTTTTTTAGTAAACTATAGAATTTTGGAGGAATATTTAAACTTTGTGCAGTCATAGCAATTTTATCTGCAGAAAATGGAACTGCATAATGTGTTAAATCTGCTAAATAATTATCATTATCATCTGGTTGACTAAAAGGAGCATAAATTAAATAATTAGATTCTTTATCTTCATATTCAATCTGATATTTAGTTTGAATTAAATTATTATCCTTTAGGATATATAATTTTGCATTATTTAAATGAATATTATTAATATCTTCGCTAAACTCTTGATTTTCATCATACCAAAATATAATTTGACGATAAGATGATTCATTAAATATTGAATTTATCCTATTTTCAATTTCTTCAAGATTCATTTAAATCCCTTTAATAATTTTTTCAAAATCATCATCTGACAATACTGGTTTTAAATTTTCAATTGAAATTTCTTTATCAACATTAGCATACTTCATACCGCGTGTTCTTGTAAGATATTGAGGTTCATCAAGTTCATATACTCTTAAAATCCAAATTTGAGCTTTTGAATTCCCCAAATATGATTTAACATGATCCCTTGTCCAAATATGATAATTATTTAAAGTACCTATTCTTGAAGATGATTTTTCAACAACTTTCTCAACCTTAGCATAATATTTTACTTCAAGTTTAGAATCTTTCTTATTTGGATAAGTATTATTTTTTACAAAATCTTTATAATCCTCTTGAAAACTATCTAAATAATCATCTTTTAATGCATAACTTACTGTTGGATATAAAAGAAAGTCAGTTACATTAGTTCCATATTTTCTAATCAGAATTGATTGTTTACCTTGACCTAGCGCTTCAATTGTTGCATTCCATTCATTTAAACATTTAGTTATTGTTTCAGCCATAGTAATAACCTCATAATTTTAAATTAACTATATCTGCATCTTGTAATTTATTTTTAAGTTCATTTTTTATTTTTTCTAAGAATTCATCAATTTGAGCATCAGTTTCAAAATTAATATTAGGAGTAGATGCAATATTTATAATATCAATAGTTACTACATTAGGTGGGGTAATGTCACCACCTCTTCCTTTAATATATTCATCAATCTCTTGGATGAAACTATTTTTTACATTATCAGATTGAGTAATATATCCATTTATCACAGCAATATTTTTCTCAAATCTCAATTGATTTATAAGTGAATTAAATGTAGAAGTAACTCTTTCTTCAAATTTTTCTTTAAGTTCATCATCACTTAATTTTAGAAGTATGCTATTCAAATCATTTTCAATACCATTAATAATAATTTTCCGTTTATCCTCTAAAATTTCATCAAATTTAGAATTAAATGTTTTAATTAATTCCGGTAAACGAGGAATATTTGAATATGGACTTGGCATATTAATTATCTTATTAATTTCTAATGCCACCTGTGAAATATTTGAATCATCAATAAAATTCTTATTATTTTCATAAATTGTATTAACATTACATGCATTATCAAATATTTCCTTCTGACTGCCTTGGAAAAATGCTAATACAGATTCTAAATCTTCATTAATGTCTAAAAATTCATCTTCCATTTTTGGAACAAATTGGAAAAATTGAGAAACTCCTTTTTTATTATTTACATCATTAAATAATTCTTTCGCTTCTTCTAAAATCTGTTTACCTGGATACATATCTGAAACTTTAAACTCAAATAAACAATTTTCAACAATATCTAATTTAGATTTGTTTGCTTTTTTGAATTCATCCATAATGATTTCATAATCATCACTTTGAATATTTAAATCATATACTTCTCTTAAAATTGATTTAACTATTTTAATTTCACCAGTTCCAGGTCCAACTAGTTTTCCAATTAATAATTTTTCAGAATATTCGGCTTTTGTTAAATAATCTAAAATTTTATCAATTCCTATTTCTCTAATGGTTATTTCGTTACTATTCATAGTAAACGAAATTCTTTTTTGTGAAAATAAAGTTGCAACTAACCATTGAATATCTAGATTACTAAAACCATATGGTGCTTTAGAATATCTTTGAAGTAATCCTTTTAATGTGATAGTATTATGTAATTTTGATTGATCAGAAATATAATTTTCTAAATCATTTACGGCATTCATTGCTTTAGTTTCATGAGATGCGAAAGTTGTTTGATGATCTTCACCAAGTGCAGTTTTAATATCACTTTTATCTGGTGCAAAATCCATATAACTTAATTTATTATAAACTTTATCCACAAGTTTTCCCATTGCTTCATCAAGTCTAGATTCAACATTTTTTTCTGAAATGTCTACTTTATCGCCTTTTACATATATTGTGGCATCTTTAATTGATGATTCTAAAAATAATCTAATTCTTTCAACTTTGTCATTATATTCTTCTTGTTTACGTGCTCTCAAATCAGGTTTTAACTCAGCACTTTTTTTAGTTAAAAATTTTTGAATTTGTAAACATTCACGAATCTCATCAAACACAGTCAAATCACTTAAAAGATGCACTACAACTTCATTATTTGATTCTGATAATCCTTTCAAAATATTATGCATGTTATTTCCTTCAAACGAAGATTGTGCTGAATCCTCCAGATTAAAACTATAAAATGGAGTAATTATTCGCATTCCAATATCGAAATCTTTATTGCTAATTTTTTTATCATCAATTGCTTGATTAAATTGAAAATTATAACGATTACTAAATCTATATTTCTTTTTAGGATAAATTTCTGAAAAAATTCTATTTGCAGCATTATCTAAAACTTCACCAGGATCAACAATTTGATTTTTAATTTCACGATTGATATCTTGTTCTTCATTAGTTAAAAATGAATAAACATCCCCGTTTTTTTGAATTAATGTTTGTTCCAATAATCTTAAAAGAGATTTGTCAACTTTTTTATTAAGTTCAATTCTATCTTCATCAATACTTGAAATCATTAATGTAGTGATATTTTTAGAGGTGGCTTTAATTTCTTTAACATATTTAACTAAAAATAGTACTTTTAAAACTTCAACATCAAAATCATTTAAAAATGAATTATCCTTAGCTTTATTGATTACTTGACTATGAGTATGGTCAATAAATTGGTCGACTGCATCATAGAATATATTAAATGGCACTAAATGCCCTTCTTCATAATTTTTAACTGCAATTGCAGATTCTTGGAAAAGTGCAAGCATTGATCTTTCACCATCTGCCATGTGTTTTCCAGAAGCGGAATGTTCACGAATTGAAGTTAATACGTTTTGTACTAAATTAAACTGATAAGGAACAAATGGATAGATATCTGCAAAGTTCTTAGCATTTTCATAATTTTTCATTTCAGCAGATTTTTCAAAAGTAAAAATATTTTTTAAAATCGGTTCTATTATTGGGTATTTTGATTCCAAGGTTTGTTGTGCCACATCATTTTTTGCTAATATTCTCCTTCTTATAACTTCATCAACATTTGATGATGATAAGGATAAACGTGTTTTAAATCTTCCTTGAATTTTATCCAAATCTTGTCCTTTTATATCTTTTGCAATATCATCAATATTCTGTTGACTAGTAATAATTACCCATGCTTTTCCATGACATTTCATGCCCAGTTCTTCGACAATTGTTTGTAAATTAAGCATCAATTGGGTATCATCTGCAATGTATTGTCCAACTTCATCTACTAAAAATACAACATGATGATTATTTCCTTTTTTGGCGCAATAATCTTTAACTTCTTCTGCAAAATCTTCAATAGAAAATGTAAATTCATTTTTTGCATTATATGCCCAATATTTGGCATCATCATAATTCATATAACCAATATTAACAACAGTTTGAATGAAATCTGTTTTTTTAATACCGAATAAAGATCTTCCTTTTTTCTCCCAAGATTTATTAGTCAAAGAAAAATATTCTTCTTTAAATGATTCGTATTTACCCTCCTCATCCAATCTTTTTTCAAAATCTGCTAAATACGGTTTATCAACACAATAACCTCTCATTTCATTGAATACTTTAACAAAAACATTTAAAATTGAATCTTTATCAGAATTTGATTTAATAGCAGATTTTGAATCTATATTAAATAATATAATGTCTGTATCAACTTTAGTTGCACTTTCCATATTTCCCATTACAACAGGGTCTTTAATTTTTTCATCTTCTTTAAAAAAATCTATTGGTTTTTTACCTTTTACAACTAAGTTACTATCTAAAAGATAGGATAAAATCTTTAAAAAATGTGATTTACCACTACCGAAGAATCCTGAAATCCAAACACCCATGTCAACAGTGGGATTTCTAATTCCTTCAGCATAATTTGAGAAAAATTTTGTAAAATGTTTAAATAATTCATTTGTTACTACATATTCTTCTAATTCTTGGTAAATTAAATCTTCACTTTTATCAACAGTGATAACACCTTTAATTTTTCTATTAATATCTTTTTGAAACATGTTTTCGATTTGCATAATACTGCTCCTTTATAAAATCAATGGAAAAGCTCTATAATAATTAACACTTTCGATTGTATTGAATAACACTAAATCAGTACCAGAATATTTGCCTGGGAAAAATAAAACAACAGGTACTTTATCCAACTTTTGATGTAAATTATTTAAAACATTATGTGATCTAAGTATTGGATATGCTTTACCAACTCCAGTTAAAAAAACAACACAGTTATTTGGAGTTTTATCTAAAATATAATTTACAATTAAATTGTCTTCAGAATTTAATTGTAACAAATCAATAATAGCATCAATAGTTTCATTAAGTCCTTCTTCTTGTTCTAAAGAAAATACTTCAAATAATAACTCTTCATCTTTTATAATTTCAATAATTATTTCATATAAATCAAATTCAACAATTGAAAATGGGTACTTTGAATCAAAAGAATATTTATTTTTTAGTCTAGAAACTTCATTTCTAACTTTAAGTTCATATTTAGGGTCATAATCAAAAATATAATAACCTACTTCATTACTTAAACCCTTATTTTCTAGAAATGCAGGTTCTTTAATTTTAGATTCTATTTTACTTAATTTTAAATCGATATTCATTAATTATCACCTGTTATTGCATTTAAATAAGGTGTTAATTCATTTTGAACAATTAATTCCTTTAATCTATAATCAATAAATGGTAAAATAATATTGTATTCATCATCACTTTTTTTTAAAAGTCCTGCTTCAATCAAATACTTCTTATAATTAGCTTTAACTTTTTTAAGAGTAGTGTCTTTCCATTTTTCAATAATTTCACTTTGATTAGCTTTATTCATGAAAAAAATATCTAAATCTGAATTTTTAATAGTGAAATTACCTAAAAGAATATGCTCTCTAAAAACTTCGTGCATAAATTCAAAAAATAGAATATCGTCTGTTAAGATAGAAATTAAAACTAATAATTTACCTGAATTTTGATCACAAGTAGATAAATATTTAAGTAAATCATTAGAAAATCCTTTTAATCTACGATAACATACATTAACCAATTCACGCGCTCTACGTTCACTATCAACCTGATAAATATTTTCAGTTAAAGATAATTCCATTAATTCTTTTTTTGAAATATCTTCAGCCAAATATTCTGCAGTATTTTTTGTTTCAATATACCAAAATGAATGACTCATAATTCCAGCACTATATTTCATAATCTAACCACTATTATTAATATGTGATAAATATAATAATAAAAGTTTTGAAATATTGCTTAGAAAACATTAAATTAAAGTTTCTTTAAAAGATTAATTTTTTTAGATTTTTTACCTTCTTTTGAAACTATAATATTTTGGAATTTTGCATAGTTAACTTTAACGCCATCATTCAAGTCTATTTGAATATTTTGATTTGCAATATGTGCTAATGCTTCATCGTATTCTTGTGTTTCTTTTAATTGCTTTTGAAGCTTAGATTTATCTTTATTTGCTTTGGATATTTCGGTATTTGATGAGGAATGATTAATAATATTGTCACAATTTACAATTGCTTGTTCAATAGCTTTTTGAGTTTTGTGAAGATAATCTGTTCTTATTCTTGCAACAAGACTTGGTTCGTAACGATGCATGTAAACAAGACAGTTGAATCCGTTTTCTTTTCCACTGCTGAACTGCCAATAAATAGGACACTTCTTATAAATCTTTTTATGATCATTGAAGAAATTTTTAAGTAAGTATTGTCTTATAATTTCTCTTGAAGGTTTGTTTGATTTTGATAAAGCCCCCGCAATGAAATCTAAGTTTTGTTCTAAGGTTTCTTCACCAAAGCAGATTTCAACAAATTTTGTGAAGTAACCTACAATATCATCATCAAAATATGCAGTATCTAAAACAGGTATGATGTTGTCATCATCAGGGATGAATTTATGATAATTGTTAATATTAAATTCTCCTCCTGCAAATTGCAATCCATCATTATCTAAAGAATAACGTCCAAACATACAAATCAAAAGGAACTTTATATATATTTGAAAATAACCTATTTAATTTTTCTTCATTGAGTTTTAACTTATTAAACTGACTTTCAGAAAATACTACCCACTCTTTATAAATTTGTTTTAATTGATTATTATTAAAATTAATTAAAAAATGTGATTTAAAATCCCAACTTGTTTCATAATTATCCCAATCTGTTTTACATATTGAAATATTTTCTTTAACTAAATCCAAAATCTCTTTTTTATAATTATCTTTATAAATAACAGGAATTTTTCTCATGTCTCCAACTTGAAAACCTAATGTTGGATTTATAACATTTTTATAAATTTGAGTAATTTTACTATTTGTCAATCCAAGTAACCAATATAATAATTCCTCGTTTGCAAATAACGAAGATCCTGCTCCATCAAAAACACAACCTTTTACAATATATCTTGTGGAAAATCTATTTGAAGCAACCTTTGACCATGAAACGGAAGGTTTGAAATATAATTCTCGTGAAGGTAAATGATTTCCCAAGTTAAGTAATTCATTATATGCTTTTTGATTAAATTTTATAACATACTCATAATTCCCATACCATTTTCGATAGTTCCCTCCTTTATTATGAGGCGCATAAACTTTTTTTGACTGTAAAAAATCTTCATTAGAATTGTAATTAAAACCAATTTCATTAAAATTGATTTCAAACCAATATTTCAAATATTTATCATTATTTCCAGTAGCCAAACCCTGACGAGGATTTGCAACATCTTCAATAGAATCATTGCCAAAGTTTTCAATTATTTCATTAGATGCCCAATAAGCAAGTGTACTTCCAGGAATTTTAGAAAAATTCGAAATATTAAAATTTATTTTATTTTCATCATTAATACACAAGATGAAACCAGTATGTACTTATTATAAAATTATAATAAATAGTATTAGTTGTATATTTGATGGTGAAATTATGGATAAAACTGCTATTAAAACATTTGCTATTAATTCCCGTAAAAGATTAATGGAAGATGTTGAATATAAAATGAGTTTAATTGGAATCAATAAAGGTAAAATAAATGAACCAATTAGTGCTGCTGAAGGAATAGAAACTTATCAAATTGGTAGTTCAACCAATAGCATATATGATGAAGAAATTTCAAAAAGAGAAAGATTAGTCAAAGAAGTTGAACAAAAAGGTTTTGAAAATGTTGTTGAAGAAGTAGCATATACTTGGTTTAATAGGATTATAGCTATTCGATTTATGGAAATTAATAATTTTCTACCAACTAAAACTAGAGTTTTATCATCTGAAACTGAAGGTAAAATAGAACCTGATATAATTACTGAAGCATTTGATATTGATTTAGATTACACTCAAGAAGATAAAGAATTAATTTTTAAACTCAAAGATGAAAATAAATTAGAAGAATTATTTAGATTTTTATTCATAAAACAGTGCAACAAGTTAAATGAAATTCTACCTGGTTTGTTTGAAAAAACCGATGACTATTTGGAACTATTATTAAACATTTCATTTACCAACGAAGATGGAGTTGTAAGACAATTAATTGATACTATTCAAGAAGAAGATTTTGGAAGTCAAGTTGAAATAATTGGATGGTTATATCAATTTTATAACACTGAATTAAAAGATGAAACTTTTGCAAATCTTAAAAAAAGAATAAAAATTTCTAAAGAAAGAATACCTGCAGCTACACAATTATTCACACCAGATTGGATTGTAAAATATATGGTTGAAAATTCTGTTGGGAGACTTTGGTTAGAAGGCCATCCAAACGAAGAATTAAAATCAAAATGGAAATATTATGTTGATGATGCAGATCAAGATTCAGAAATTCAACAACAATTAATTGCAATTAGAAAAGAATATGAAATAGTGAAACCAGAAGATATCACGGTCATTGATCCCTGTATGGGTTCAGGTCATATTTTAGTATATATTTTTGAAGTTCTCATGGACATATATGTTTCAGAAGGATTCACAGAGAAAGATGCTTGTGAATCAATCTTAAAAAACAATATTTATGGTTTGGATATTGATAAAAGAGCATATCAACTAGCTTACTTTGCAGTTCTAATGAAAGCTAGAAAATATAATCGTAGAATTTTAACAAAGGATATTTCACCATTATTATATTCAATTGAAGAAACAAATTCAATTTCTGAAAAGTTCATAGATGAATTAATTTCACAAGACAAATCCAATGAAAAATATTGGATGTATCTTTATAATACATTTAAAGATGCAAAGGAATATGGTAGTATTTTAGATATTAAAAATATTAACTTTAATGAACTATTTGATAATATATGTGATTATGAATCAAATAAAAATAATCTAAATAAATATAAATTCCAAAATGAAATTCAATTAATGAAAAGTATAATTCATCAATCAAAATTACTTGCTAAAAACTATGATATTGTTGTTACAAACCCACCATACATGGGAAATAGTGGCATGAATCCAAATTTAAAAGATTTTTTAAAGAGAAATTATCCAAATTCGAAAGCAGATCTATTTGCAGTGTTTATTGAAAAATGCCATAATTTTTGTAATGAAAATGGTTTTGTTGCAATGATTACTCAACAATCATTCATGTTTTTATCAACATTTGAAAATTTAAGAGAAGAATTAATCAATAACTACACAATAATAAATATGGCTCATTTGGGAGCACGTGCCTTTGATGAAATTGGTGGTGAGGTTGTACAAGCAACTTCATTTATTAATAGGAATAATTTTATTGAAAACTATAATTCCACATTTCATAGATTAACTGATTTTTCTTCAGAAAAACAAAAAGAAAAAGAATTTCATAATGATAAAAACAAGTTTGTAATTACTCAAAATAAAATAAAAAATATTCCCGGAAATCTAATTGCTTACTGGGTTTCAGATAATTTTATCAAAACTTTTGATAAACATGAAATTACCAATTCCAATAATAACCAAATTAAATATTCTCAATTAAAAGATTTAGGAGTTGCTAAAAAAGGAATAGTAACTGGGGATAATGATCAATATCTAAGAATGTTTTGGGAAGTTGATTTTAACAAAATTGACTATAAATGGTTTTTATGTGCTAAAGGAGGGAATTATAAGAAATATTATGGAAATATTGATATGGTAATAAATTGGTCTAAAGAAGCTAAAGATTTTTACAAGAATAATAAATCTTCAAGTTCGATGCCTGAAAAATATTGTTTTGAAGAAGGAATTACATATACAACAATTTCATCAAAAGGAACTGGATTTAGGTTACTTCCAAAAAACTCTTTATTTAGTAATGGTGGACCTTCCATAATAAAGTTAAATGATAATTTATTATATTGTATGGGATTTTTAAACTCAAAAGTAGCAAATTATTATCTAAATGTTTTGAATCCTACAATAAATATCTTATCATATAATGTGAATTCATTACCTATAATAATTGATATAAAAAATAAGAAAACAATTGAAGATATAACTTTTAAAAATATTAAAATTGTTGAAGAAAATTGGAATTCCTTTGAAACATCATATTACTTTAAAAAACATCCATTAATCAACAATGAAATATTATTAGAAAAATCTTTTGAAAAATGGAGTGAACATACATTAAATAAATTTAATGAAATTAAAAAATATGAGGAGGCACTCAATAAACTCTTCATCGATATATATGAGTTGCATGAATTAAATTATGAAACTTCTCCTGATGAAATTACATTGCAATTAGCAAACTATGAAATAGATATTAAATCATTTATTTCTTATGCTATTGGTTGTATGTTTGGACGTTATTCTTTAGATAATGATGGATTGCAATTTGCAGGAGGAGAATTTAATAATAATATTATTCCAGTTTTGGATTCTGAATATTTTGAAGATGATATTGTTGGAAGATTCGTGGAATTTGTAAAAGTTTGTTTTGGAGAAGAAACATTAGAAAAAAACCTTGATTTTATAGCTAATGCACTAGCTAAAAATAAAAAACATTCAAGAGAAAAAATCCGAGATTATCTTCTCAAAAACTTTTTCAATGATCACAAAAAGACATATAAGAAATGTCCAATATACTGGCAATTTTCAAGTGGTAAAGAAAATGGATTTAATTGTCTTGTTTATATGCACAGATATGAACCTTCATTAGTTGCAAGGATAAGAACAGATTATCTACATAAAACACAAAAAGCTATTGAACAAGCAATTGCAAACTGTGATAATATTATAAATCACTCCACATCAAATACCGAAATATCCAAAGCAAATAAAGATAAAGCTAAACTTCAAAAGCAATTAAAAGAAACAATTGAATATGATGAAGCATTGGCACATATTGCAAATCAAAATATTGAAATAGACTTGGATGATGGTGTAAAAGTTAATTATGCAAAATTCCAGAATATTAAAATTACAAAAGAAGGTAAAAAATCTAAAAAAATTAATCTGCTAAAAAAATTGTAACTTAATAATACAAACTTGAATTCTTTAGGAGATATTAAAGTTGGATTACAAACTGGTGAAAACACTAAATTCTTAAGATATTGGTGGGAAGTTGATTTTAATAATATTGGGTTTTCTTCAATAAACTGTGCAGATTCAAAAAACTCTAATAAGAAATGGTTTCCGTATAATAAGGGAGGATCTTTTAGAAAATGGTGGGGAAACCAAGAGCATATTATAAACTGGAAAAATGATGGTGAAGAATTAAGAAACTTTAAAAAATCCGTTTTAAGAAATTCCCAATTTTATTTTCATGAGTCATTAAGTTGGTCTAAAATTTCTAGTGGCAAAATTGCATTTAGATATTATCCTAATGGATTTATTTTTGATGTCGCAGGA